>LFRZ01000145.1:2480-12712 GCA_001513025.1 Gammaproteobacteria bacterium DTU037 | reverse complement strand
CGACCGGCTTCCAGCTTGGTGCCATCTGAGCAGGTGGCCGTATCCGTTAAGCCTAGATCAATACCGATACGGTCTTGGCCTGCTGATATCTCGGTCTTCCCATCAACCACCACATTAAAGTACCAGCGGCGACGGGCATCTTCGCTGAAGCTGCCAGAGCGAAACCTATATTGGCTCAAGCCATAGCTGTCCCACACCTTAAAGTAATGGCCGTTGTGGTAAACCTGTCCATTTTTCCACTGTGCCGCGCCTGTGTTGACAGGTATCCAACCCAGCGAGCGGCGTACACCGCCTGATTTGCGCCAATTCAGTCGAGCTTTTTTGAACTGCTTACGGCGGGTCACGTACTCACCCGCAATACACTGCAAGGTTTGGCTGTGCAAATCCAGCTCTTTACCTGCACCTTTGGTGTAGGGGTGCATATCGTAGGCTGACAAAAACACACCACGCTCTTTAATCGAGCGCTGGCTGAGTTCATTGACAAAGTTCCAGACGAAATTGACACTTCGAGCCATGCTGTTAAGCAGTGGCGCATACTTATCTCGAACCCGGACTTTTAATGTTTTCGTGTGCTTCATCAGGCTGTATATAATACCAGCACTATTTCCTACTGCAAAGACTTTAACAGCCTATTCAGGGGCAGCTTGCGCCGCTCTCGCTATTCATCCTCGCACTCAAAGTACGAGGTCTTACGCGACCTTGATAACTTAGTGCGATGTCCCCTCAGCAAACTCAATTTTATTGCCGACATTGTATTTGCCGGATGGCTTGTTCATTGGGATGCGCTTCACTTCTTTGAGGGTTTTGGCATCGTACACAATCAGCGCACCGTCAGTATCCCAAACGCTCAGGATCAGGTGGCTGCCATCATTGGTAAATTCCACATGGGCTGCGTTTTTACCGGGCATGGGTCGCAGGGTGTGGGCGATCTCCAAAGTTTGTTTATCAATTAAGTGCACCGCTTCTTGGTTGGGGCCAAAGAATACGTCAGTCCATGCGTACTTAGAGTTGATATGGCTGCGCATAAAGAAGCCAGGGCCTTCTGTGGGGATTTCTTTAATCAACTTCCAGGTTTTTAGATCCAGTACAGAAATTAAGCCTTTACTGATATTGGGTGTGGCAAATACCCATTCACCATTACGTTTCCAGTAAATACCTGAGCCTAAGTGGGGCATACCCGGTAGTGGAATATCAGTAATGGATTGACCTGTATCCAGATCAATCACTTGACCGCCGTGCGCTTTGCGTGAGGTGGCTAATAAGTAACGGTAATCTGGGGTAAAAGAGAAGTCATCTAAGAAATCTTGGGCAATAATCCGTCGTGGGGTGAAATCAGGTGTGCCTGCGTAGGATAACTCCCAGGCTTCTTTGGCGTCTTTGAGCGCCACAATAAAACTGTCGCGCGGTGGGGCGGTGTATACAGCGCTCACCCGAGACGGGGTGCCATCTTCACTCACAGTATCAATGCTTTTTACTAAGGTTAGGTCATCGGCATTGAGTAGGACCAGGTTGCCAGGCAAGTAGTTACCGGCCAATACCCAGCGTCCATCATTACTTACCGCTAGATTACGGGTGTTTAAACCCACGCGGGTTTCGGCAATCATCGTGAAATTATATAAGTCGTACTTAGTCACCCAACCATCGCGTGAAGCAAAATAGACAAAGTGTCCATCCGGTGAGAATTTGGGGCCGCCATGCAGGGCAAAGTGTGATTGAAAGCGGGTCAGTGGCTCAAATTTATCGCCATCTAAAATGGTCACATGGTGAGTACCGGCTTCCACTACGACAAATAAATTCAGCGGGTCAGCGTTATGTTGCGGCGTATCAGGCAATGCACTTTGATCGGCTAACAGACGATGGCTGGCGCGCGTATCGGTATCATTCCACGTCGGCGGATTGTCGATAGGGGTATAGAGATACTCAACCATGCTTTCGATTTCAGCGGGGCTTAGAATATCTTTGTAAGCGGCCATTTGGCTGGCTGCACGTCCTTCGCTAATGGCTTTATTGGCTTCAGGTTTTTTAATTCGGCCTAAACTTTCCGGCAATAAAGCAGGGCCTGCGCCACCAATGCGTTGTGCACCATGACACAGCGTACAATGCTGCTCGTAGAGCTGCTCAGTGGCGCTAAAATCAGTGTGACTACTGGCCATGGCACTGCTCGCAAAACCCAGTAAAGCCATTGCCGCAAGCGGTTGTATAGCAAGTGTTATACGCATAGTGCCTCCTCAACCTCGATTGCTGCATGGCTAATAAGGGCTGGGTGACTCACATGGCAATCGCCGAATAAACCAACCACTTGGCCAATCACGGTTAAGGTGGGTGGGGTCAGTTCAGCGTTGTCCGCCATGCTTTGTAGCTGGGCAAGTGTGCCGCGTACTACGTGTTGATTGGCATAGGTACCGCTAGCAATTAACGCGGCCGGCGTATCCGCTGCTAGACCGGCTTGCACCAGCTCGCGAGAAATTTCTTCGAGGCTACTTAAGCCCATATAAAAAACTAAAGTTTTCTTTGGCTCGGCTAAGCTGTTCCATGGCAGATGCAGTTGGCCATCTTCTTGTAAATGGCCGGTAATAAACTCGCAGGAATGCGCCACACCACGGTGTGTGAGCGGAATGCCAGCATAGGCGGTGCAGCCTGATGCGGCAGTAATGCCGGGCACCACTTGGCAGCTAATTTGACGTTTTAATAGAAAATCGAGCTCTTCTGAGCCACGGCCAAAAATAAACGGATCGCCACCTTTAAGGCGTGCCACGCGTAAACCTTGTGCGGCTAAATCAGCCAGTAGTTGGTTAATCTGCTCTTGTGGCAAGCTGTGATGTCCGCTGGACTTGCCCACAAAACGGCGTGCGCAGCGTTCTGGCAATAATGCCATTAATGCAGAGCTAACGAGGCGATCATAGACCACCACATCGGCCTGTTGCAGCAGACTCCAAGCGCGTACGGTTAGTAGGCTTGGGTCGCCTGGACCTGCACCAATTAGGGCCACTTCACCTGGAGCAAAAGCAGCGTGCAGGGTAGCGGGGAAAGCGGTTGTCTGATCCATGTCAGCTCCAAAGTGACTTCAGGTCACAGTAATAAAATCATCACCAAGGTGTGACAAACCTACAGCGCTACACAATTAATTTCGGGTAAAGCAGTGACACCAATTTCTTTATCAGTTAAGTAACAACCGGGGTCTTCCGCCCATAAATCACCACCTGCCCAAGCGCGGGTACGGGTATTACCATTACAAATACTGAGCCACTGACATTCACCGCAACGGCCTTTAATTTGGCGTGGGTGCTGGCGCAGTTGTAACAATAACGGATCAGGGTTATTCAGCCAAATATCAGAAAAGCTTTGGCTGCGCACATTACCTAAGGTGTGTTGCTGCCAATAGGTATCAGGGTGCACATCACCCAGATTATCAATATTGGCCACCCCAGCGCCTGATGCATTACCACCCCAAGCGCGCAGCATATCTTCCATTTGTTGGCGATGCTGCGGCAGGTTACGCTCAGTCCATTGCAGTAATAAGATCGCATCGGCGTCATTATTACCGCTGACAAAATCAGTTTCGATACCGTTTTGCACATCATCCCACGCGTGATCAAACATTTGATTCATCGCATCACGGGTCATTTGCCAGTGTGCGTCAATTTTACTGCTGCGTTTACCGCGACCACTGTAATTAAGGTGCGATAAATAGTATTTTTGCACATCATAGTCACGCATCAGCTGCAGTAGGTCGGGCAGTTGCATATGGTTGTGCATGGTCAAAGTGGTACGCAGACCGACACGAATATTATGTTGACGGCACAGCTCCACAGCATGCATCGAGGCCGCAAAGCCGCCTTTCATTTGTCTGAATTCATCATGGATTTCTGGCAAACCATCAATACTGATGCCGACATAATCAAATTCAGCCGCGACAATTTGTGCAATATTGCTTTCGTTGATTAAAGTGCCATTGGTCGACAGCGCCACATAAAAACCGTATTGGCGGGCATGTTCAGCCAATTGGAAAATATCCGGACGCATCAGCGGCTCACCGCCACTGAGGATTAACACCTTGACCCCTGCAGCATGCAGTTGATCAATCACATCCAGCGCTTCGGTAGTGTCCAGCTCACCTTTAAAGTCGATATCCGCTGAGGTGGAGTAGCAGTGTTTGCAGGTTAAGTTGCAGCGTCGTAAAACGTTCCAAATCACGACAGGCGCACGGGTACTGCCGAGTTTCGCTGCACGAGGTGCTGGACTTTGGCCGGCAATGGCACGTAGATAAGTGCTGATTCTTAGCATGCTTACTTCTCCTGACGCTGAGCGGCTAGGCGCAACCCCGTTTTCTTTAGAATGCGACTACTGACCAGCATCGTATCAGCGCGGCAGGCATCACCGAGTTGATCACGAATAAGATTTCGTTCGTATTCTATTTGCTCAGCATTCAGGCCATGCACCATGGCAAATAAATTGTAACGCCAGCCTGGTAGGCGCGGACGGCGGTAGCAATGGCTGACAAAGTGCAGGTTACCAATAATTTCGCCTAAGCGGTCGATATGCGCATCATCCACGTCCCACACCGTCATGCCATTAAAGGTATAGCCGAGCCGGTAGTGGTTGGGTACTGCGGCAATCCGGCGAATCGCGCCGCTGTCTTGCAAGCGCTGTAACAAGGCTAAGGTATCATCGACACTGAGCTGCATACGCTCAGCAATCCATGCCCAAGGGTCAGCAACCAGTGGCATACCGGCTTCAGTTAGGGTAATCAATTGTTGGGCGAGTTGTTGATCAGAGCGGGAAATGGAGGCCGACATGGTAGGTTTTCTCCTTAGGTAAATTCAGCACCGACAATCCAGTTAGGGCTTCGATTTCAGCAATGCTGTGTTGAATGCCGGCAGGGGTGGGGCAGGCTAAAACAAACCACATATTAAAAGCGTGCTCGCGGCGGTAATTGTGCGCCACCGCAGGAATATTATTGAGCTGTGCCGTGACTTGATCAAAGCGCTCTTCGGGCACAGTCATCGCTGCTAAGGTAAAAGCACCGCCCAGTTGTTCAATATCAAACATGGGGCCAAAACGGGTTAAGGTGCCGTCATCCAGCAGTTCTTGTAGACGTTCGCGGATACGCTCAGCACTGCATTGCAGTTCATCGGCCAGCGCCCCCCATGGGTCACGCACTAACGGTAAGCCATGCTGCAAACGGTTGAGAAGTGTACGGTCAAATGCATCCATTAGACTGCTCCGGCTGACTGTAACGTGCGCCGCGTTGTTTAAAGGCGTGGGTGCTAAACAGCAAATGATGGGGACGCTTTAGTAAATCATGCTGTTCTAAGAGTTCGGCAACATGCGCCTCTACGGCTTGACGATCACGGCCATGCACCATACAAAACAGGTTATACGGCCAACCTGGACGGCGTGGACGGCGATAGCAGAGATTAACTCCTGGCGCTTTGCCGAGTGCCTCTCCGAGTTGATGTACACGCTCATCTTCAATATCCATCACCAGCATCACATTGACATTAATGCCTAAGGCGCGATGCTTGACCACAATGCCAAAACGGCGAAATAAGCCTTGTTCTGCTAAGCCTTGCACATGCGCGATAACCGCCTGTTCAGTACTATTAATCTGTTCGGCAAAGACTTGGTAAGGACGTGAGGTCAGCGGCAAGCCATTTTCAAGCAGACAGCGTAACTGCTGTTGCTGCTCAAGCGATAATGTACCATTCATGCTGGCACCTGCGAATCTTTGCCCAGGGCAAAGCCTAGATTGATTTGGTATGCCGTAAGCATCGGTAGGTCTAAGGGGGTTAGTCCGGTCAGCTGTTGAATATGCGCTAGGGTTTGGTCTAAATGCTCACGGCTAGGCCCGGTCAGTACAAACCACAGGTTCCAAGTATGCTCACGTAAGTAGTTGTGATTCACTTCATCTAAGGCATTGATGTGCGCCGCCACTTCTTCAATTCGCGCGTGGGGTACGGCTAACGCCACTAGGGTGCTGGCGCCGGCTAAGCTGTGTTCAAACACAGGTCCCACGCGGGAAAGGGCTTGGCACTGATTGAGTTGTGCTAAGTGCTGTAAAATATCATCTTCAGTGCAGCCCAGCTCATCGGCCATGGCTTGGTAGGGCTCTGCACAAATCGGCAGATCATGCTGGAAACGATCCAGCATGCGTAAGCAAAGCTCGTCCATGGTGTCGCTCCTATAGACCGATGCGATGCGCTCGGTCACTAAAGAAGATACCGCTGGGATTGTCGGCTGGCAGGCTGTGTAGTTTTTTTAAAGTTGCGGTATCCCACACTTGTACTTCGCCCTTATCGCGCACAGAAATCCAAATATGTTCGCCGCGCGGAGTGAATTCCATATGCAACACGCCGGGACCCGGCTCTAAGGTGGCGAGAATCTTATGGGTTTCGCTGTCAATCACTTGCACATATTGATTGTCAGGGAAAGCAAAGTTGACCCAGATTTGCCGTGCATCAGGGCGTGCCATGACAAAAACAGGCTGGCCTACGGTGTCAATACTGCCGGATTGCTGCCAAGTATTGGTGTCCATGACCAAGACTTTATGGCGACCAATGGCGGGTACAAAGGCGTGATCACCGGCGACGGTCCAGCCTTCAAGGTGGGGCATTTTATACACTGGGAGTTTTTCGCTGCCGCGGCCATAACCATCCAAAATACGCTTAACGCCTTTTTCTGGATGCCATAAATCTAGCAGAGCCATACCGTCTTCGCCAAACAGGCCGGCAATATAGTAGCGACCATCGGGGGTCAGCATCGAGTCGTAGGGCTGATCGCCAATGTTGGTAAAGCGGGTGATCTCTGGTGTTTTGCTTTTACTGAAGTCGGCAATCCAGATTTCACCGGTATCAAATAAGCTGACTAAGAACTTTTGCCCAGGCGCATCCACCATGCCCACTACGCGTGAGCCACGGCTGCCATCAGCGACAGTGGTGGCTGGAATATCCGCCACCAGTTCTAAGGTGTCAGCGTCAAAGACTTTAACCCCGCCTGGCTCATAGTTGCCTACGGCAATTAAACGGCCGTCTTGGCTGATGGCGCCGCCAATGCTATTGCCGCCTTGGATAATGCGCTTATCAATTTTGGCGCTGAGCATATCAATTTTGCTTAAACCGCCATCACGGCCAAATACATAAGCAAAACGTTGGTCACGGGAAAAAACCACCGACGCATGGGATAAATCACCTAAGCCTTCAACACGCGCTAAACTGGTGTTATGGCTGTGCTCAATAATTTGTACGCTGCCCGCCGCACGCTCAATGACTACACCTAGGTCACCCGTGCCGCGCAGTGAATTGCTGGGCGGTGAGACGCAAGCAGCCAGCAAACTTGCTAAAAATACAGTACTAAGACGACGCATCATGGGGTGACTCCTTGTAACAAGCGATCAATCATCCACGTCGCCTCTTGCTCATTGAGTAGGGCATCCCATGGCGGCATGGCTGTGCCTGGGCGGCCAAACATTACAGTGGCAACTAGACTTTCACGGGATTTATCAGCTAAAACGTGCGGAGTAAGAGCCGGGCCGAGGCCGCCGGTCATACGCAGACCATGGCAGGAGCCACAGTCCTGAATTAGAAGGTGTTCAAGTGTTGCTTGGCGCTGATCAGATAATGGCGTTGCCACACTCAAAGAAAGAGTAAAGAGTGACGCCATGAAAATTCCCAAATAGCGTATGGCGTGTTTGGTGACCGTCATGGCGTTCCTCCTAGGGTATTACTTCAGGCTTAAAACCCATTCAGCGAGTATTTTCGCTTCTTCTTCTGTTACTGGGTTTTGTGGCATAGGGATTGGACCCCAAGTGCCAGAGCTGCCTTGCTTGATACTCAACGCTAATTTCTCCGCAGCGCCTTCAACGCCAGCATTTTTAGCTGCAACTTCTTTCAGAGCAGGGCCAACCATTTTGTTGTCAACGGTATGACAAGCAACGCATGGTTTGCTTTTGAACAGGGTTTCCCCATCAGTCGCCAGAGCAGGCTGTACAGCAAAAGCGGCACCTAGGGCAAACAGTGGAATTAGAAGCTTTTTCATAAGTGTTCCTCAAGGCTAATACAAGGTGAGCCGCAAGCAACTCACCCTTATAGTGTACTCAGTACACGTCGTGTTGAGTATTGTTGACGTTGAATTTACCGGTCGGAGTGATCAAGCGCTTGTCCTTAATCACTTTTTTCAGTTTTAGTGTCTTATCATCCACCACTACGATGGCAGAAACCTCATCTTGCTGACTCCATACAGAGAACCACACCTCATCACCGGCTTGGTTGTACTCAGGTTGTAATACCCGTTTTACCCCACCGTCGATCTCAGCCCAGTCGGCAATCGGTAATACTGTGTAACCTGCAGCCAAGTTTTTGATATCAAATACAGCCGCTGATTGGCTGATTTTTTCATTTGGGTTAAAGGTCGTGTCGAGATAGAGATGAGTGGATTTAGGGTGAGTTTTGATAAACAGTGAACCACCACCTTGGCCTTTCAGTGTTGCCACAACTTTCCACGCTTGATCAGGGTGTTTTTTAGGATCAGTACCGATCAATGAGATGGTTTCATCACCTAAGTGACTGGTTGCCCAAACAGGACCAAACTCAGGGTGAACAAAGTTCGCGCCACGACCTGGGTGCGGAATTTTACCCACATCGACCAGTGCTGCGAGCTTACGTTCTTTTGAGTCGATTACTGCAACTTGGTTCGAGTTGTTGGCCGCGGTCATAAAGTAACGGTGTGTGCTGTCCCAGCCCCCATCGTGTAAGAACAGTGATGCACCAATACTGGTCGTAGTCAGGTTATCAATATCTTGGTAATTGACCAGCAAAATACGCCCAGTTTCTTTAACGTTGATAATAAACTCAGGGTGCTCGTGTGAGGCAATGATCGCGGCGACACGGGGCTCTGGGTGATATTCTTGAGTATCAACTGTCATGCCGCGGGTGGACACAATTTTCAGCGGCTCAAGTGTTTCACCATCCATGATGGTGTATTGCGGCGGCCAGTAAGAACCGGCAATCGCGTACTTGTCTTCGTAACCTTCGAACTTAGAGGTTTCAACCGAACGCGCCTCGATACCGACTTTGACTTCGGCAACGCGAGCGGGCTCTTTCATCCACAAGTCAATCATATCAATGCGCGCATCACGGCCAATTACGAACAAGTAACGGCCTGAGGCTGAGATCCGTGAAATATGCACGGCATAACCGGTTTCAATGGTTTTGATGATTTTTTTACTATCGCCGTCAATCAAGGCAATCTTACCGTCATCACGTAAGGTGACCGAGAAGAGGTTGGGCAGATTGAGGTCGTTCATTTGTTTCTTTGGACGGTCTTCTGGCTTAACCAGTACCTTCCAAGAGTTTTTCGTTTCAGGCATACCCCACTCTGGTGGCGTCGGTGGTGTGTGCTGAATGTAGTTGGCCATCAAAGTGATTTGCTCTTTAGTGAGCTCTTCTGATGTGCCCCAGTTTGGCATACCTGCAGGTGAACCGTAGGTAATCAAGGCTTCAAGGTAGGCTTGGCCGCGTGTTTGGGTGATATCTGGCGTGAGTGGTTTACCGGTTGCACCTTTGCGTAATACACCGTGACAACCGGCGCAACGCTGGAAGTAAATTTCTTTAGCCATTTCAAATTCAGTGTCGGAAAGGTCGGGCGCACCTGCCGTACGTATGGTTTTTACGCTGGCTGGGTCAACCGCTGAGGCGGCGCCTTTGTAAGCGGCTTCAGCTTCTTCTGGATTGGCAGCAGCGTGCGCTATTGAAAAACTCAATAGCGACATGGACATAGCGGCCACGATACCCGCCAGAAGTGGTTTGCCTGTGTTAGACATAAGTTAATCTCCTTTGAATGACTTCTGCTTGGTAAGTCGTTAAGCCATTCACTTTCTAATAATGATGAGAGGCTATTTGGCATATCCCGGGCAATTCGTGTGTGCATTCACATCCTAAAGAGAGTGACTAATTTTGTGCTTGACGGCAATCAAGATTCAGGACTTGATCAGTTGAGAATGCAGAGGTAAGGCAGTTAATCTAGTTATAACCAAGTCCGCCAGTAGGATATAAAACGTGAATACAAGTCTTAACCAAGCAGCGTTCTTAAATACTGAAGAACCGTTTTATCAAACCCTTGGCAACGAGGAAGTGGTCTTTCGTCAAGCGTGGCAACATGGTATGCCCGTGTTAATTAAAGGCCCAACGGGCTGTGGCAAAACACGCTTTGTCCAGCATATGGCACACCGTTTAAAT
>LFRZ01000145.1:0-2388 GCA_001513025.1 Gammaproteobacteria bacterium DTU037 | reverse complement strand
GAGGCGCGTCAAGATACCGCAGTGGTTTTGCACCCATTAGCTGATGATCGCCGTGAATTATTTTTAGAGCGCACCGGTGAAGCGATTAAAGCGGGGCCTAGCTTTATGTTAGTGGTCTCCTATAACCCCGGTTATCAAAATTTACTCAAAGGCATGAAGCCCAGTACCCGTCAGCGTTTTGTCGCGTTACGTTTTGATTACCCAAGCGCTGCAGAAGAACAGAAGATTGTTGAAATCGAAGCAGGGGTTGATGCCAAACTGGCTGCGCAAGTGGTTCGCTTAGGCCAAGCCCTGCGCCGTTTAGAAAATCATGATCTGGAAGAAGTTGCCTCTACGCGCTTATTGATTTTTACCGCGCGAATGATCAAGGCGGGAATGCCAGTGCGTGAAGCTTGTTTAGCCTGTTTGGCCGAGCCTCTGAGCGATGATCCACAAACAGTGGCAGCCTTAATGGATGTGGTTGATGTCCACTTTGAGTAAGCCACAAGCTACCCAGGCGCTGCCGGGTGACTTGGCCATGTGGATTTTTATTCTGGCTGAGTTGGGGGCGTTTACGTTATTTATTATCGCCTTTAGTGTGACACAAATGCTCTACCCCGAGCTGTTTGCGGCGGGGCGTGCAGAGCTGGATCCGTCGACCGGTTTTGCGATGACGGTGGGCTTGTTGTCGTCCGGCTTTTTAGCCGCGTTGGCGGTGGAGCGGGTGCGGGTTAATCAAGCGCGGCAAGCGGGGTTATTGCTGGTTGCCGCGATTGCCTCAGCCATGCTTTATGTGGTGCTCAAGCTCAGTGAATATACGCATCTAGCCAAGGCTGGATTTGATCTTGAGCACAATACGTTTTTCACCTTGTACTGGTTGTTGACCCTGTTTCACTTTTTGCATGTGTGGCTGGGCTTATTGGTGTTAGCATTTTTAGCTTGGCGCTGTTTTCGGCTTGGTTTTGATGCACAGAAACATAGCGGTATGGAGTCCGGCGTGATGTATTGGCATATGATCGATTTGGCTTGGGTAATGATCTTTCCACTTGTGTATTTACTGGGGTAGGGCAGCACAATGTCAAATACCAAGGTGTTGATTCTTTGCTGGCTGGCCTTAGTCGTGGCGACTGCAGTTACCGTGTATTTGGGTGCCAGTGCGATAACATTGGCCAGCCAAGTTACGGCTGTATTGGCCGTGGCCATTATCAAGTCAGGCTTAATTATTGATGGCTTTATGGAGTTGCGTCATACCCAGACACGCTGGCGGGTGATTATGTATGGCTGGCCGCTGGCAATGAGCTTAATCATTGCCGCAACCCTTCTGATTCCCTATTTTATGGCGCCATAACCTTGGGCAGTTGTTCAGCGATTTTCGCTATATCCAGCGGTGCGCGTAGAAAACCGTGCTGACGTCCATCAGGACTGATAATGGCTAAGTTACCACTGTGATCAACGGTGTAGCGCGGTTTGCTGGTATCGCCAGGAATAAAGGGAATACTCAGGGCGTTGCTGAGGATTTGCACATCAGTCAGCTCACCAGTTAAGCCAAGAAATTCAGGGTCAAAATACTGCAAATACAATTTGAGCTGTTCTGTGCTGTCACGGAAGGGATCAACGCTGACCATTAAAATTTGCAGATTATCTTTTGCCTCTTGCGGCAGTAGTTTTTTCAACTGGCGCAACTCGGCCAAAGTGGTTGGGCAAATATCTGGGCAAAAGGTATAGCCAAAAAACACCAAACTCCATTGTCCTGTTAGTTTTTGAGTATCCTGTAGGGCGCCGTCAGTGCGGGTCAATTGCAGGGCTGGCAGTTCACGGCTGGTTGGCAAAACAATAATGCCCGCTTCGCGTATCGCTTGCGCAGCGTCATTATCAGTATTGAGGTAGTTGCCGGCCAGTAAGCCGATCAGCACGGCAAAGACAATGCCTATGAGGCTTAAAATCAGGATTCGGCCTTTGTTTAGATATGACATAAAACGTCCTTAATACTATGTGAATCCGCCTATGATCAGCAGAATGCTGTCCATTATAGAGCGAACTTGAGCGCCTGCGCTTGTGTCGAGATGACGCGCCTAGACGCAACTGATTCTGATGGGTGATGCCGCCCTAGATGGCCTTGTGCTTGATGGCTGGCCAATCAAGCTGCGCGTCAGCACAGATGTTTTCTGGGTGAGCCGTTAAGCAGTGCCGCGTTTTATGGGTAGCCTGTTACACTGCGTGATTCAAGTTAAGGAGCTCGCCATGTCTGCTCATCCGTTTGCTGCGTTGACCCCCGATTTAGTCTTAGACGCGGTCGAAAGTCTAGGCTTTTTAAGTGATGCGCGTGTGCTGGCACTTAATAGCTATGAGAACCGTGTCTATCAAGTGGGAATTGAAGATAAAACCCCACTGATTGCCAAGTTTTATCGC
>LFRZ01000012.1:11150-12086 GCA_001513025.1 Gammaproteobacteria bacterium DTU037 | reverse complement strand
CCCTCTTCAGTAATGCCTGGAGTCTTCCCATCCTTACCTAAAGGGTTACGAGTGAGGTTAAACTTTCTGACATAACTGCCGTTGACTTGTGGCTCGAAGTCATGAATCACCATGCCGACACCGGTTAGCAATGTTGTCCATTCTTGAGGCAGCTTTCTTTGCAATGCCTGCATAAAACCCATAGCGGCAGTAATAGAAGGCGCACCCCACGTCATAGGACTGGAAATGGTATTGAGGTTTTGTATCTGCAAACGAGGCAAGACGATATATGCGTTATGTTCTAGCTCCATTAGACTTCACTCCCTGCTGATTTTTTCTGCATCGCCTTTAAGCCATCGCTGATAAAGCGCTGCCAATGGCTGTCTTTACGCATCTCACGCGCCCAGCGGCGAAACTCAACATCACCCAGCAGCTTAACCTTCTGACCCAGCTGATTGTTTAGCCAGCGGGCAAAATCTTGCTCAACCACCGCATCCCACTCAGTATTGAGCCAAGCCTCAGCAAAATCCTGATCCTGTAAAGCCCGTGCTGGGTCTAACCAATAACGCTGAACTAAGGGTAAATCACATAATTCATCAGCACTCCAGCTCGGCGTTAGCGCTTGATAAATTGCAGCAAAGATATACAACTCATCCAGCAAGCCATTCACCAGTGCATCAACTTTGTTACGCGTCTGCACATTAGCCGCAGGCTCGCTTGCTAAAAAGTCTTTGAGTTCACTGACCCAACTTTGGGTGTCGCGACGCTTTTCAAAAACCGAAAAGACTGACTGCACTTTTAATGGCGGTCGATTCTTTTTTGATTGCCAATTGGGCGGCAAAGACGCAAGCAAGTAATTCACGCCACGGCGCTTACTGGATAAAGAAGAAATACCTTGCGGGTTGGAACCACCAATCACTTGCACCGCCAGCTCTGGATAACTACGAGCAACGCCCT
>LFRZ01000012.1:10835-11086 GCA_001513025.1 Gammaproteobacteria bacterium DTU037 | reverse complement strand
AGTTGCTTAGCAAAGTTATGCGAAGCCATACCCTGCATTTTTGGCTGTGTCACATCCGCCAATGCAGCGCACCAGGCTTTGCCTGTTTGCGGATCATCATGCAGTGCCGCCTGCATATCTTGATCTACAGAGAGGCAGAGCTCTAAGAGTGTTTTGCCTTCGACCTCAAGCTGCAGCAGCCCATAAATATCTAAGGCAGCAGCATTGCCTGTCACGTCATCCGTGAAGTGTTCGCCGAGCACTTGAGTGGC
>LFRZ01000012.1:7586-10698 GCA_001513025.1 Gammaproteobacteria bacterium DTU037 | reverse complement strand
TTTTTCGATTTTCACCTGCAAGCGATTTTCAATAAAGTCATACATCACTTGGCGTATCGCTTGTGCTCTATTGCTCAGTTTTCGCTCCATAAACCAACTCCTTTCCCTTGGGCGTTACTCATTTAAAGTATTAAATACATTATTTGCTACTAAAAAAACCTAAAGCCGCGTGAAAACACCATTTTCGATTACTGTCTTTATTACTGCGTAGGCTCAAAACCCCATATTTTTTCGCGCAACGATCAAGTTCCATTTCTTCGCTCTCAGCTTGGTTAATCAATAAAGCGGGGTACGACTCGATAAACCAAGGGTTGATTCGCACACCTTGTACGCAGCTATCCGATAAACGCTCCAGCATCGACTCTTCAATGGCGATGTAATTATTCCCTTTAAAATTTTTCTCCTTCTCAATCCGATGCAGTACAAAGTCGTCTTCTTCATCAGTCGGGAGCAAAACAAGATCATCTTGTTGCCCATCATTTTTTCGAAAAGGCTGTTCGTGTTGCAACATGGCTAGCAAGGTCGCATTAGGCGCCGTCCACCAACTGTGCGCACCTAACTTTGGAGCTACCGTTGCTTGCTCTGGCTGCATCCAAGCAGGTAGTTTTTTAGGCTTCTCTTCAACTTGCGGCAGCATTTTCAACCGTAATTGATGATGCTCAATATCCACAAGACTCTGGTGAGGTTGTAACGCTTCGCGCTCTAAAATACGCGGGCGTGAATCAATAAATTGCCACTCATGCTGCTCAAGAATTTCAGCCAAATCTTTGCTGTCGAGCTTTACGTCATCGGTTTCAAAACCAGGTCGAGTAAAGACCGGCTTTTGTGGATTGATAAATGACTTCACATTGCGTTGCAACAAATGAATATTGGTTTTCAAGTAAGGATCAGGGCGGTGCCGCCTCACACGCCCCACCAACTGAATCAGTGAGCGCATAGAGGATGGCTCTACTACGGCCCAGTCATAATCATGGTCGCGCCCCACTTCTGTCACCGGCGATCCCAGCACAATAAAGATATGGTTTGTTTCAGCAGACTGTTTAAGCAAGTGTTGCACACGCGGTAAAGCAAAAACGGCCTGTGGCTGATCACGTTTGAGGGTGGTATCGAGCTCATTTTCTATGGCCGAGCGCATCAGCAAAGGAAACTGCGAGTGATACACCGCAAGATGCACTTGTGTATTCGCCGGCACTTTACTGTTAAACAACGCCAGCGCAATTTCAATCAGTGGTGCAATATTGGCCATCCGGATTAAGCCAAAACTCACCTTCTTTTTTGTTTTCTCATCGACTGTGTGATTGGCTTTATGCAGTTCTAAGGCACTTTTTAACATGCGTGCAGCAAAAGCTTGGTGTACCTCTTCTTTTTTATGACTGGTGCATTCAATTGGGGTCAGCTCAGCGACTCGCCTCACCTTTTTCTGCTTAACCTCTGCAGCTAATTTTTCTGCACGCTTGTGAGCAAACTCATCGTGTGCAGTTTTAAACAGCGCACCAGTCGCGCAGTCCTGTGCAGTCGCACTATTCTCGTCAATCCAAGCACAACAAATATCAATCGGGGTGTTTGGCTCGCCGCGATTGGCTTGATACTGCTCACGACCCGCACGGTATGCATCATACAAACCTTGCACTAAAGCAGGCGGCAAGGTAGCTGAGGACAACATCACTCGCGAACCCAACAAACCTGCCCAATGCACTAAGCGCGCCAGCGCTGGCAAGTCTTCCAAGCCGTAGTCATCAATTTCATCGAGTACCAGATCACTGGTCATGAGACGTAGCATCGGTGCTATTTGTCGCCCGCCTCGTTTGCTCTCAGTGGCAGGGGTTAAGTGATCCACCGTACAGACTAAAACAGGTGCGGCAACTAAGGACTTGATATCTTGCTTATGCAAAGTGCGCGCTAATAAAGGGTGCGCATCGTAATCCCCCTCATAGAGCACGCCACCGTCTTCATCGATTAAATCCTGGACCGATTCAGAACCATGCTGCGCCGCTTGCTGTTGGTAATATTCAAACAGGTCACGACTGGCTGAACCACCCACCCGGACCGCCAGCTGATCTTCATCGAGGTACATTTTTTGATCGCGATAAGCTTTGCCAGTTTGTAGCGTTAGCGTTCGCAGCCCCAAAGCAACTGAAAACCGAGCACCTTGGCTGGGTTCAGCCAAGGCATACATAATTCGCGCATTGGCGAGGGTTTTACCGCAACCCGTTGAAGCCATATTGACAATAAAAGCACCTTGCTTGGCACTGCGCTCACGTAATGATGTGGCGACATCTGTGGCTTTATCTTGCCAACGAAAGCGTGCAATTGCGCTGCGTTTGCGTAGGCCTTTGTGATTTTTTAAGGTGGGCAGAGAGCGCTCTAAATCCGGCAAGCTGTGACTGATGTAACCGGCATTAATCGCCACACCAATTAAATGTTCTTCGAGTGTTTGATTATATTGCCCGGTTTTGCGGTCTGTATTGGCATAAAGCTTGGTGGTCGGGCTATGCGCAATACGCTGTTTGAGATCATTCAAACTTGAATAATGGTGATCGGCGAGCATTAAACTTAAGCGCGACAAGTGCATCACGTAGAGGTTATCGAGCCAGTGTATTGTATGAGCCGTATCCTGAATTTTAAGCAGCCGAGTGGCTAAACGTGCGGCTCTTTTTTGCCATACCGGATTACTGGTCGGCAGTCCCTGCTTAAAAGACCAATAAGGCTGAATCAGTTTGCTATCGACTCCGGTACAAACTTGATTCCATTGGGCATTAATCTGCTGAAAGTAATGAGCAAATTGATCGGCCTTGACGCCTTGCGGGTCTTCGGGTTTATCCGGTAAACGGTGATGCGACACCACCAGCCATGCCAGCGCTGCAGCCAAGGGTGGTAGTTTTTTAAAAGGCTTATCAGCGCCAGTATCCAAACCATCGCGCTGCAGGTTGCTTAACCAGTTCTCTGCGTCAGAGTTGCCTAAATCAAGCATACGCTGCAACCAAGTTGCATCATCATCTTCACCAACAAAAGCCTGGAACAAACGCAGTGACACCCACTCATGCCGATAAAGGTTTGCACCGTCATGATGAGGTTTCCCCTTTAAACGATTTTGAAAGGCATCACAGGCTTT
>LFRZ01000012.1:916-7560 GCA_001513025.1 Gammaproteobacteria bacterium DTU037 | reverse complement strand
AGAATATCGCGCTCAGTGGTATTAGTGGGTACCGCGCCATCAGTATTAAAGTGACTGCTGTTACCTACCACCCATAATAGTTCACTATGATCCAGGCCACGTATCCAGTGGCAGGCCACAGCGGTATTTTTACGCGCGGTTTTACGTAGTAAACGCCTGAGAGTTTTTAATCCGTCCTGGGTAATGGAAGTCTGCCAAGTCCGCTCTCCGCGTCGTTCTGCAAACTGATCCAGTATGCGACGTGATTCTTTTAAAGCCGCTTTATTGCACTCAGACACCAACAGGATATTCACTTGCTAGTTCCTCCTAACTGCTGAGCAATATCCTGAATCGTTTTGATCATATAATCGAGGGCTTCGGCTTGAGTTAAGTTCTCGATACACCCTTGGCGAAAGGCTTGTTCTTCATCACCTCTCGCCGCAGAAATAAAGGCTTGTGGCAAAATCAAAGCATCTTTAACCAGGTCAGCCACATCAAACACCAACCCACCACGACGCGTCTTACCATGCAAAACTGCGAGCCCATGGGGTAAGCCAATCACCCAAGTTGCCGTTGCTCCGAGACCATAGGCTAAATAATTACCATGGTCTAAAAAACGGTTAGCCGGATCGACGCCTGAGCCTCGCTTAGCGCGAGTAAAATCGCCGTATTGCAATGTATTAGCAGCAATTTTATACAGATGCTTAGTAAGGCGAGCTTCCTCAGTCAGCAAAGCCATGGTGTCTGGACATGTTGCAATGGCTTCACGTGAGCGCTCTAACAGCTGCTTCAGTTGCGCCGCATCAACAATAAAACCTGCGTCTTTTAAACGACGATTAGTTAACCAATGTTTTTCAACAAAACTCAAACGAGCAAGCTGCAACAACTTAGCAGCTTCTAAGCGTAGGTCATCATCAAACCAAAACTTAACCCACTGTTGCAGATACTCAGTGGGACGGTACTCACTTTGCGGTGTTAACCAAGCCACTTCAACATCGACTTCGTTGGCACTGAATAGAGGCGTACCACCGCCACCACAAAAGCCAACTAAAACACCGGCTTTGGCAAGTTCACGCATCGCCGCTTGCGTAATTGAAGTTCCAGTGCCAAGCAATAAAGTTGTTGTATTGGCAATCGGAATATTCCAATACAAAGAGCGGCGTGCTTCATCAGTGACATATTCAACACGACCGCCGTTGACCAGCACACGGCAGTATTGCAGATAGTAAATATTGGCACGTTTTGAGTGTAGGATACTTTTCAGGTCAGATGCTGCTAAGTCTTCCATGATCTTTAACCTCTAATTTTGTACAGCCTATACTGATCAATCTTATCGACTCCAGCCTACAACACCGGCCCAATCGTCGCGATCACATTATTCCAAATCCTGCGGTAATAGGGCCAAGCCAGCACGGCGGGCAGTTCAACTTGACCCGACTGATCGATGTACTCCTGCTGGCGTTTTTCGATGGCTTGGGTGATGCGTTCATCTTGCAGCAGTATATTGTTTTCATAATTGAGGTCGAAACTACGCAAGTCTAGATTTGACGAGCCGATCAAGCTGATTTTGCCATCGACGGTTAGGGTTTTGGAGTGCAGCAAGCCTTCCCGGTGTTCATAAATCACACAGCCCGCATCCAGTAACTTGTGGTAATAACTGTGGCTGGCGGCGGCGACAATCCAGCTATCATTAACCCTGGGAAAGATCAGAGTGACTGCAACACCACGATGGGCCGCTGCGCATAAACCTTCTAGCACGGTGGCATCGGGGACAAAGTAAGGTGTGGTGAGTGTCAGAGTCTGTTCGGCACAGGCAAATAAATTGGAGAACAGTTGCGGCGTGGCACCGCGGCGCTCGGTTGGACCAACGCCCATGACTTGTGCGGCAAAACCTGGGATAACCGGCTCGCTCTTGGTCTTAGCTTCGAATGGAATCACATTAAGAAACTGCCCGGTCGTCTGCATCCAGTCGCTGGCAAACAGCAGTTGGTTTTGTGCAACCACCGGGCCTTCAAAGCGCAACATAATATCGATCCAGGGTGCATATTTTTTCTTAATCAAAAATTCAGGGTCGGCTGCGTTTTGGCTGCCGCAATACGTGATGCGTGCATCGATCACGGTAATCTTGCGGTGATTACGCAGATCAAAACGGCTGGTAATAATGGTGCGCAGCAAATTATTAAACGGTAAAGCCACGGCAACCTGGATCCCAGCCGCACGCATACGCCGCCATAACGCAGATTTGATCAAGGCGCGCGAGCCCAGCCCGTCGGCTATCGCTCTGCAGGTGACGCCGCGTTGCGCGGCACGAATCATTGCCTCGGCGATAGCTGTACCGGTGTGATCAGTCAGCCAGATGTAATACAACACGTGCACGTGGTCAGTGGCGGCATCAATATCGCTCACCATGCTTGTCAGGGTGGCGTTGCTGTCGGCCATCAACTGCGCGCTATTGCCACCCACTGGATGGAAGCCATTGATCGAGCCTGCATATTGAAATACGGGGCGATACACCCGCTCAATCAGAGTACTACTATTGACCGACTCACCCATCAAGTGTGTGGCTTGGGTTTTAATTTCGGCAAATATTTGCTCGTGACGCTTATGCGCACGATTGCCAATATCAATTTCACCAAATAAAAAGTAAATCGCACTGCCGAAATAAGGCAACACAATTAACACAATAAACCAGGCCAAACGCCCAGGTGGCGATAAGTCATCACGCAGTAAAATACGAATGGTGAAAGACAGCACAAGCAAAGCATGTAGCAGCAAAATAACGCTCATTAAGGGTCCTGCACAAATACCAAAACTGCAGCAAGCCTAAACCTATGCTGACTTTTATCCAACTTAAACAGTGGGTTTCTGTTGTCTGCTATGGCCTACCCCTGCACGCTATTAACCTATGTCGATTGCAGAAGCATTTTAGGTTTATTTTTTGCTATCATTATGTATGATGGTTTAAAGAATATTTTGCGCTAGCGCAAGGATCCAGCATGGACAATGTCATTCTCAAGCAGCACTACGACGAGATGTGTGAGCAGCTCAATTTGCTGCAGTGTCTTATCACTGAGCTAGAGCCGCAGTACGCGGTAGTTGCGCAGATTGCGCCGCTGAGTAAGTCGCAAGAACATGAGCCCATCGAGTCGATTATCCCCAGTATTTATAGCGGACAGCAGGCGGCGGAGTTGGCGGCCAAGGCTTATCAAGATCTGCATATTATTGCTGGCTTATCGCAAAAAAGTGCGCGCAGAATGCCGGGGGTGCTGTACTTTGATACGCAGCACATGTCCGGCGCGGCAGATATCGCCGCCTGTGTCTCAGCGATTAATCGCAGTAAACTGGCGATTAAAGAGTATGTCGTCAGTCACTTCAGTACGGCGGCAGCGCGCTTTGATATCCTCAAACAGGCCTGCCCTGGGGTGATGACGGTGCATTTATATCGGCTGATTCGCTGCTATTATCAACAAGATTTAAAATCACTGCGTTTTACTTGGTCACAGCAGCAGGCTTTGTTGTATCCCGATAAAGACAAACTGTTAGGCCGAATCAAGCTGGCCATTGAGCAATCGAGCAGTCAAGACTACAGCTTGGTGCTCACCGCCCTGCTTAATCGAGTCAGTCGCGTGCCACAAGGCTGTATCCGCATTCGCCGCCCAGTCAAAGTACAGCCGGTGGCTAATATCACTAAATTATCTGGGGCGGCCGGCCCAGTCACTGCGCCGCTGCCGATTATTGTGCTGCAGGACAGCCAACCCGCGATCAAAATCATCGCTGAGTTTGATGCGCAACTGGCCTCGCAACGCAAAACCCGTTCAGACAAACTAGAGACTGAGTTGCTGGGCCTGTTTCAAGGTGAGGTCATTGAGTATGTGGCGGCGCATGAGTAATGGCGCGGCATACCCTATGGCTGGCGGATGAATTGCTGCGCTGCGCTGGTGTCCTTTATTTACGCTTATCTAAAAAGTTAATCGCCAACCGATCCATCCAACCCCACAAGCGTTGACGGATACGTTCGGTGAGTGGCCGTTGTTGCCAGATTGCTTCGGTGATTTCTAGGCTGTCGTGGAAGTCAGTTTGTAAGCTGTGGCGGACTTGCTCAAGCAATCCCGTGTCGCGCGCTTCCAGATTGTTTTCTAAATTAAAGCGCAAATTCCAGTGATCGAAGTTACAGGAACCGATACTGACCCAATCATCCACCATGACCATTTTTAAATGTAAAAAACGAGGTTGGTATTCAAAGATACGCACGCCCTTACGCAACAGTGCTGGATAATAACGCTGTCCCGCCCAGCGCACGGGGGGTAAGTCGGTGTGGCGGCCGGTCAGTAGCAAACGTACATCAACCCCACGTACCGCAGCTTTACGTAAGGCTCGGCGCACGGCCCAGGTCGGGAGAAAGTACGGCGTGGCCAACCACACAATTTGGTGTGCGCCTTTCAGTGCACGCAATAAGGATTTTTGAATATCGCGGTGTTGGGTTGACGCAGCATAGGCGGCGCGGGCTTTGCCGATATTGGCAAAAGGTAAAGCAGGGGTATCCTGCTTAGCCAGTTGCTCCGGGCTGTTATTTTGCTGCCAAAAAAATCGCTCAATACAGCTGTCCCACTGGTAATCAAATAAGTACTGCCAATCCTGAACCACAGGGCCTTGCACGCGCACCATCACTTCATGCCAGAGGCTATACTCAGCATCCGGCTGCCAAAACTGATCGGTTAAGCCGGCGCCGCCGACATAAGCCGTCTGCTGATCGATAATTAACAGCTTGCGGTGATCACGGTAGAAGTTTTGCAGGCCACGAGTCCAGCGCAAGGGATTATAAAAACGCAGTTCAATCCCGGCCTCGAGCCAATGGCGACGCTGCGTCTGTTTGAATTGGCGGCTGCCAAAGCTATCAAATAAGCAGCGCACGCGGACGCCACGCTGCACTGCTGCGATCAAAGCGGCTTCGATGCGCTCAGCACTGTTGCCGCTGCTGACCAAATACAATTCAATATCAATCTGCTCTTTGGCCGATTCGACGCGCGCCAGCCAGTCGGCAAAGAACGCGGGACCATCAATCAATAAGTGGAACTGGTTAGCGGCGCGCCAAGGGAAAATCAAACCCGCCATGGTTAATCCTCCGTGGTGTTATAGGATGAGGTGTTTGCCTAGTCTAGCCCTGTACAGCTGAAATCATTCGTCAGCAACAGGTTTGACAAGGTACGCTGCGCGGCTAAAATCGACTCCGAGTGTATAGGAAATTAAGCAAAAATTAACTACTGTGTCAGTCTTCATCTGCATCAATCAACTGCTGCCGCACTAGCCAAGCGATAGGCTCAAGCAGTTCATTAACCAATCGTTTTGCAACAGGAGCAATACTGACATGACGCAAGCCAAAGCCTATCGTGCCGCTATTTTGCATAGTTTGGGCGATCCCAGTGTACTAGGTTTAGACAACAGCTATGCCTATTACCCCGATGGGATTTTGCTGGTGGAACAGGGTCATATCCGTGATATTGGGCCTGCTCCTGAGGTTCTAGCGCGCTGGCCGGACAGCTTGGCGGTCAGCTGTTACAGCGATAAATTAATCACGGCCGGTTTTATTGATACCCATCTGCATTACCCACAAACCGAGATCATTGCCTCCTACGGAGAGCAACTCTTGGACTGGCTGAATCACTACGCCTTTCCTGAAGAGGCGAAGTTTGCCGACCCTGCCCATGCCCATTGTCTGGCCAGCTTTTTCTTAGATGAGTTACTGCGTAATGGCACCACCACAGCCTTAGTCTTTGCTACTGTACACAAGGCTTCGATAGATGCCTTTTTTAGCGAATCTGAACGACGCAATATGCGCATGATCACCGGTAAAGTACTGATGGATCGCAATGCGCCAGCGCACTTACTGGATACGGTCGAGACGGGCTATACCGAGAGTAAAGCGCTGATTGAGCGTTGGCATCAGTGCGGTCGCCAGCTGTATGCACTCACCCCGCGTTTTGCCCCAACCAGCAGTCGCGAACAGTTGGCGATGACCGGTCGTTTACTGCAAGAGCACGAGGGGCTGTATCTACAAACCCATCTATCCGAAAACAAACAAGAAGTTAACTGGGTTAAATCACTCTTTCCTGAGCGCAGTGGTTATCTTGATGTCTATGATCACTTTGGTTTACTCGGCAAACGCTCTATTTTTGCCCATGCGCTTCATTTAGAGCCGCAAGAATGGCAACGGGTGGCTGAGACGGATTCGGTGCTGGCCTTTTGTCCCAGCTCGAATCTTTTTTTAGGTTCAGGACTGTTTCAACTCGAACGCGCACAGCAACAGCAGATCCGTGTGGGGTTAGGCACAGATGTTGGCGCAGGCACCAGTTTTTCGATGCTGACAACACTTGCCGAGGCCTATAAAGTTCAGCAATTACAAGCTTATACATTGCATCCCTTGCAGGCTTTATATTTAGCCACCTTAGGTGGTGCTAAAGCGCTGAGTTTGGACGATAAAATAGGTAATTTAGCAGTGGGAAAAGAAGCTGATTTTTTAGTGTTGGATTTGCAGGCCACGCCGTTAATCGAAAAACGTATGGCGAATGCGCAGTCGTTGCTTGAGCAGTTATTTATCCTGATTATGCTCGGTGATGACCGTGTGATTGCGGAAACTTATATTTATGGCACTTGCCAATATCGACGTG
>LFRZ01000012.1:0-764 GCA_001513025.1 Gammaproteobacteria bacterium DTU037 | reverse complement strand
TCAATCAGTTCATCACTGGCGAGGCTGGCCAGCTCCCAACGGTCGCGTGGCGCACGGAAGCGACCAGGCTCTTGCAAGTAGACCACGCGGTAGCCCATATCGGCCTCTTCCAAGCGCTGCGCGGCACGCAGCACTTGCTCCAACTGGTAGCTACCATTGGCAATCAGCAGTAATGGATCTTTACCTTCATACTCTTTCAGCACAATGGCGCCATCACGGGCCAATTGCTCAGCCTGCTCTTGGGTGAAATAAGCAGGACGCTCGCGCTTAGCGGCAACGATGCAGGCAATTTGCCCACGCGCACTGTAAATCTGCGGCAATAGCGCCAGCATGCTGTTGTGATCGGCTGGGAATAACACCCGTGAGACATCATTCATCTCCCCGAGCATGGCTTCACAGAAAGTGGTGTCTTGGTGCGACTGTTGGTTTTTACCATTTTCCCAAGTATGTGACGTCGCCACTAAAGGCCAGCCTAACCAACCCGCGGGACGGCCCACTTCTTTTTGCTGACGCGAATAAATCAAACTTTGCCGCACCGCGCCGAGCATTTTCACGCAGAAGGCTTCATAGCTGGCAACCAGATTTAAGCCGGACTGATTGGCTAAACAGGCTGAGACCACCGCCTCTTCATTGAGCACAGTAATGATTTTACCATCCACGGCTTCTAAATCACTTTCTGGCTCACTGACGCGGTGGCGTAAGGTTTTTAACACTTCAGTTAAACGGTTGCTGGCCAGCTCATCCGGGTTACCCACCCGTGGACG
>LFRZ01000119.1 GCA_001513025.1 Gammaproteobacteria bacterium DTU037 | reverse complement strand
GCCACAGGATTGCCATCCACCATAATTTTGGCGATGTGCTCAGGCACATTATCGATTTTTTGCCACTGCGGCTGGCCAGGGTGTTTGGCACAGGCGGCGATCACTTCTTCGTTCGTGTACTCAGGGCCGAGATAGACATGCTCCATCTTCTCCACCGGTACGCCTCGTTTCTGTGAAATATAGGCTGCAGCACCTACTGCCGTACCGGCATCACCCGATGCCGGCTGCACAAACAATTCTTTAACATTATCGCGTGCAATGATTTTTTGATTGAGCTTCACGTTTAGCGCACTACCACCAGCAAAGGCAATGCGGCCGGTTTCCTTGATGATGTCACCCAGATAGTAATCCATCATCTCCAGCGACAGTTTTTCAAACAATGCTTGCACGCTAGCGGCGTAATGAATATACGGATCGTCAGCGATATCACCTTCACGTTTTGGTCCTAGCCACTCAATCAGCTTCGGCGTGAAGTAAAAGCCTTTACCTTTCTCTTTATAACGGCGCAAACCGACCACGTTGACGTATTCTGTGTTAACCACCAGCTCGCCATCCTCAAACTTAGCGAGGCGCGATAAGTCATATATCTCAGGATCACCATAAGGGGCCATACCCATCACTTTGAATTCGCCATCAAGCATTTCAAAGCCTAAAAACTCGGTCATGGCACCGTACAGTCCGCCCAGTGAATCAGGGTCATAAAACTCTTTAATTTTATGAATCTTACCGTTTTCACCGTAACCAAAGAAAGTGGTGGCGTATTCGCCTTTACCGTCAATGCCCATAATGGCGGTTTTTTCTTGGATACCTGAGCACAAGTACGCACTGGCGGCATGGGCTAAATGATGCTCGACCGGTTCAATTTTGATTTTCTTTAAATCAAAGCCCAGTTGCTCTAAGCACCATTGAATTTTCTTGTAGTAGCGCTTGTAACGACGGTTGCCCATTAAGATCGCATCTAAAGCACGATCAGGCGCATACCAATAACGCTTGGCGTAATGCCAGCGCGCTTTCTCTAAAAGGCTGATCGGCGCAAAAGGAATCGCTACTACATCTACATCAGCGGGCGTGATACCAGCCTGCTCTAAACAAAATTTAGCGGACTCATAGGGCATACGATTCTTTGCATGCTTGTCGCGTACTAAGCGCTCTTCCTCAACAGCAGCAATTAACTTGCCATCAATATATAAGGCTGCCGATGGATCATGGCTGAGAGCGCCAGATAAGCCGAGAATAGTCAGTGCCATGGAAATTTTCGCCTCTTAGTCTTCAGAGCAGCTGCTGGGCAACTGCGGTAAACGCTGATCAAGTAATTTGTACAATGGGCTCTGTTGCGGCCAATTGCGTAATAAACGGGAGCGGTCTTTCTGATACGCTCGGGTGAAACGGCGCATACTGTGATGCTGCTGCATGGCATCTAAATCAATTAAATAGCAGCGTTGTTGGTGCCATAAAATATTGTGACCTTTTAAATCGCCGTGGCTGATTTTTTCACGAATAAGCGCATTCAGTAGCTCAACTAACGCGTTGATTTCCGTCTCTGGCACGACGTCGCTAGCTTGATAGCTCGCCAAGCGGGCGATTATATCCTGCTCACCGCAATATTCACTAATTAACCAAGCGCTGCCACGTAAACCACAGCAACGGTTTTCGATAACCGCCAAAGGTTGTGGCGTAGCGATGCCTAAGACGCTCAAACGATGTCCCTCGCGCCAGCTGTACCAAGCACGACTGGGTCGCCAAAAGCGTTTAAGCCAATGCATCACATTTTTAATATTGTAGCGCTTCACCACTAATGAGCGCTGACCCTGCTCAACTCGAGCAACTGTTGCCGCGCCACCAGTTTTATATATATGGCCGCGAGCAATCGCTGCATCAGGTTCTGCCAGCAAGGACTCAAGCTCTGCTTGCGCGTCACGCCAAACCACACGTAAACCAAACATATTAATCTTGGCACTAAAGAGAGTGCATTCGCGTCCAGCTTTATTTAAATAATCTTTAACGCGCCACTGCCGAATGCTTAGAATTTGCTTATGTAGGCTTTCTAAACGTAACGCATGCTCAGCATTGACCAACAAATAATGAATCAACAACTCTTCAAGGTGCGTATCAAAGGCACTGGGTAATTGAGCAAAAAATACCGCCAAGTTAGCAATGACGTTGTCTTGTGCGAGTGGCTTGCCTGCTTGCTCACTTTGCACGCCACCGCCATCGACAACATAGAGCTGCTCGCCCTGCTGTAAAAGATTGTCGAGGTGTAAATCACTTTGCCAAAGGCCGCGTAAATGCATCTGTGCCACTGTGCTCAACGCGCGGCCCAGCACATCGGTTTGTCGCCCACTGAGTGGCAAATCAGCACTGCATTCCTGCCACGCCTCAGCGAGGCTTTGTGCATTCTCGATAAATTCAAACAAGAGATAGGCGCTGCCATCGGCTTGTTGCTGAGCATCTACAACTGCAGCGCTGTTAATCTGTTGCTCAGTAAGCGCTTGTGCGCCAACTAACTCTCGCTGAAACTGACGTGCGGCTTTACTGCCGACGAAGATTTTTACTAATACGCTACGGCCTTGCCAATGCGCTTTGCCGACATAACGCTGCCCAGGTAAAACCCGCAGCCACTGCTCAATCACCAGTGTTTGTGCATTATCTAAGGTTAACCTCAGTGGTAACTGTGGCGTGCGTCCGCTTAATTGCTTGAGCTTCATCAACGCGCCTCCTTGTCACGACGACGCGAATCTAAGTGCTCTAGCCAATCAGCAACATGCTCGGGCTGATCCAAGTAGCGGTGCAAAAACAGTTGCACCTGTTCCCGACCCCAGATAGACCGTGAGCGTCGAAATAGCGGTTCTAGATCTTTAATTCGATCACGTCGAGCGAACAGCAAGCGACGAGTTTTTTCAAGATCAATCAGCTGTGCAGTAAAGCCGGCGTCCTGTTCTTGTAAAAAGATATGTTTAGGATAAAAACAGCCATGCATCTGTCCGGCATGGTGCAAGGTTCGTGCAAGTTGGGCGCAGGCGTGAATAATGCTTTGCTGCTGCAAACTGGAGAGTTGCGGCCACTGCTGTTGCCAATACTCTAAATCCTTCCAGCCGTCTAAGGCATGCGTCATTAAAATCGCACGCTGCTCACCTAAAATCTGGCGCTGGGCAAAGTACGCCGCACGCAATGCCGGAATACCCCGTTGTTGATAGCGCTGTATATTACGCATCTCACGAGCAAAAGTAGGCTCACCAAAGGGCTTTTGTATACTGCGTGTCAGGTGGTTAATTTGGCGCTTTAAATAAAAGGACTGCCCCTCTAACGTCAGCTTCGCCACACTACTCCAGCCGCCCCGCTCTGTGTTGGGCTCATCCACCGGATCAAGCTGTAAATCCCACAGTGCCGCAAAACTATTGAGTTGATGCTGCGCAAGTAGATCAGCAATAGCTGGATCAATAAAGTCGTTCATTCACGCCCCTCAAAAAATCGCACAATTTTGCCGATTTGTTTTTTATCGTAGGCATTGAGCCGAGCACGTTGACAGTACTGCAAGTAAAAGCGCAAACGCTG
>LFRZ01000102.1 GCA_001513025.1 Gammaproteobacteria bacterium DTU037 | reverse complement strand
AACGTGACCAATAGTACCAACGTTCAGGTGCGGTTTATTACGTTGAAATTTTTCCTTAGCCACAATAATTACCTCTTAACGAAATGGGCTCAATTAACCTTGTTTCTTAACAATTGCATCGGCAATGTTCGCCGGCGCTTCTGAGTACTTAGAGAACTCCATGGAGTAGCTCGCACGACCTTGAGACATTGAGCGAACGTCTGTAGCGTAACCAAACATCTCCCCCAATGGAACCTCGGCACGAATCACTTTACCAGAAGGACTATCATCCATACCTTGGATTAAGCCACGACGACGGTTCAGGTCACCCATCACATCGCCCATGTAGTCTTCAGGTGTTACCACCTCAACTTTCATGACTGGCTCAAGCAGCACTGCGCCGCCTTTTTGAGCAAGCTGCTTAGTTGCCATCGAAGCAGCGATCTTAAACGCCATTTCGTTTGAGTCAACATCATGGTAAGAACCATCAAAGACTGCAGCTTTTAGACCGATAAGCGGATAGCCGGCAACAATACCGTTTTTCATCTGCTCTTCGATACCTTTCATAATTGCCGGGATGTATTCCTTAGGAACCACACCACCAACAACTTCATTGGTAAACACTAAACCTTCCACGCCTTCATCGGCAGGAGCAAAGCGAATCCAACAATGACCGAACTGACCACGACCACCGGACTGACGGACAAATTTGCCTTCAATCTCACAAGAGTTGCGGATCGTTTCGCGGTAGGCCACTTGCGGCTTACCGATATTCGCTTCAACGTTAAACTCACGACGCATACGGTCAACCAAGATATCAAGGTGTAACTCACCCATACCTGAGATGATCGTCTGACCTGTTTCTTCGTCAGTTTTAACGCGGAACGATGGATCTTCTTGCGCCAGACGACCCAAAGCAATACCCATTTTCTCTTGGTCAGCCTTAGTTTTCGGCTCAACCGCTACAGAGATAACAGGCTCTGGGAAATCCATACGCTCAAGAATGATTGGCTTGTCGATCGCGCACAAGGTATCACCTGTGGTTACATCTTTCATGCCGATCAGCGCAGCGATATCGCCAGCGCGAACTTCTTTGATTTCTTGACGATCGTTTGCGTGCATCTGCACCATACGGCCGACGCGCTCACGCTTGCCTTTAACCGAGTTAATCACTGAGTCGCCTGAAGACAGGACACCAGAATACACACGAATAAAGGTCAAAGTACCCACGAATGGGTCAGTAGCGATTTTGAATGATAACGCAGCAAAAGGTGCGGAATCATCAGCTGGACGCTCATCAACAAGCTCTTCGTTATCTGGATGCACACCTTTAATTGGTGGAATCTCAGTTGGCGCAGGCAAGTAGTCAATCACAGCATCGAGAACCAATGGCACACCCTTATTTTTAAAGGATGAACCACAAACAGCCGGAACGATTTCACCAGCGATCGTACGCGCACGCAGACCTGCTTTGATTTCCTCGATGGTTAATTCACCACCTTCGAGGTATTTGTCCATCAGCTCTTCGCTCGCCTCAGCAGCGGCCTCGATCATCAGAGCGCGGTACTCTTCAGCTTCTGCAAGCATATCAGCAGGAATGTCTTCTTCGCGGTATTCCAAACCCATATCAGCATCATCCCAGTAACGGGCTTTCATGCTGATAAGATCGACTTGACCAATGAAGTTCTCTTCCATACCAATCTGCAGCTGCAGAGCAACTGGAGTGTGACCTAAACGCACTTTAATTTGCTTCAAAACACGCTTAAAGTCTGCACCCTGACGGTCTAACTTGTTCACGTAAACAATACGTGGAACGCCGTACTTGTTCGCTTGACGCCATACAGTCTCAGACTGAGGCTCAACACCGGACGAACCACAGAACACAACCACAGCGCCATCGAGAACACGCAGTGAACGCTCTACTTCAATAGTGAAGTCAACGTGACCTGGTGTATCAATAACGTTTACACGGTACTTATCATACTGCTTCTTAGAGCCTTCCCAGAAAGCTGTAACAGCAGCAGAGGTAATAGTAATTCCGCGCTCTTGCTCTTGCGCCATCCAGTCAGTGGTACTTGCACCATCATGGGTCTCACCCATTTTATGGTTTACACCTGTGTAGAACAGGATACGCTCAGTTGTTGTGGTTTTACCCGCGTCAACGTGCGCACAAATACCAATGTTACGGTAGCGATTAATAGGGGTAGTACGAGCCACAGTTAGTTCCTCGCTAAATTAAAAACGGTAATGCGAGAAAGCCTTGTTAGCTTCTGCCATGCGGTGAACGTCTTCACGCTTCTTAACGGCTGATCCTTTACCATCAGCAGCGTCCATCAGTTCGCCAGCTAAACGCAGAGCCATTGATTTCTCACCACGCTTACGCGCAGCATCAACCAACCAGCGCATTGCTAGAGCGTTACGGCGCGAAGGACGCACCTCAACAGGAACCTGGTAGGTAGCACCACCTACACGACGGGATTTAACTTCGACCAGCGGAGCGATGGCGTCGAGAGCTTTCTCGAAAGTTTCCAGTGGTTCCACGTTTTTACGGGTTTTAACTGTTTCCAGTGCACCGTAAACGATACGCTCGGCAACGGCTTTTTTACCGCTTTCCATAACGTGGTTCATAAATTTAGCGAGAATCTGACTTCCATAAATAGGATCGTCTAGAATCTCACGTTTTGCGACTACGCGACGTCTTGGCATTGATAAGCCCTCAAACGGTCTTCAGGTTAGCTCGGGAATCACTTAATGCGCCCGACCTTACTCTTATCGACTCGATAAAATTAGAAAAATTACTTAGGACGCTTAGCACCGTACTTAGAGCGACCTTGTTTACGGCCTTTAACACCAGAGGTGTCTAAAGCGCCGCGCACTGTGTGGTAACGAACACCTGGTAAGTCTTTTACGCGACCACCACGAATCAGTACAACACTGTGCTCTTGCAAGTTGTGACCTTCACCGCCAATGTACGAAGCGACTTCAAAGCCATTAGTTAANNNNCGTTGCGGGCAGTTTTGTAACGCAGGCACGTCGCTTTTTCCGACCATGCGCTTGCGCGACTTACGCACCAGCTGGTTAATAGTTGCCATCTACAAGCTCCACTGTTGTCTTCCGACATAAACAAAATGACGGAATCTTAAAAATCCCACCAATTTTAGGGGTACAAGAGTCTAATTAGAGTCTTGCACCCCGTCAAGGCTAATTAACTATGCAAGTGCATTAATTATTAGCATTTTACTCTTTTAAGTTGAGAGCCTCACTCAGTGCGGCCTCAACATCACTGGCACTGACACCTTGCGGTGACTCCATAGCACGCTTACGCTTACGCTCTGCGTGATATGCCAATCCGGTACCTGCTGGAATTAAGCGACCCACAACCACGTTTTCTTTCAGTCCACGTAGGAAGTCACGTTTACCAGTCACTGCTGCTTCAGTCAGAACCCGTGTGGTTTCTTGGAACGAAGCGGCAGAGATAAATGATTCTGTTGATAGCGAGGCTTTGGTGATACCCAGCAAAACACGCTCAAACTTAGCAGGGAAACGATCATTGCTAACCAATTTCTCATTTTCTTCTAAGACATGATTGTATTCAGCCTGATCGCCTTTGATCAAGCTAGAATCGCCCGACTCACTGATTTCAACTTTACGCAACATTTGACGCAAAATGGTCTCAATGTGCTTATCGTTGATTTTCACACCTTGCAAGCGATACACATCTTGAATTTCAGTCACGATGTAACGTGCTAATGCACTCACACCTAACAAACGCAAGATATCATGCGGGTTGCTTGGGCCGTCAGAAATCACTTCCCCACGGTTGACTTGCTCACCCTCAAACACGTTGAGGTGACGCCATTTGTGAATCAGCTCTTCGTACGGCTCGCTACCATCGGTCGGTGTAATCACCAAACGACGCTTACCTTTAGTCTCTTTACCGAAGGAAATCGTTCCGCTCACTTCTGCCAGAATCGATGCTTCTTTCGGACGACGGGCTTCAAACAAGTCAGCTACGCGTGGCAAACCACCGGTAATGTCTCGAGTTTTTGAAGTCTCTTGCGGAATACGTGCAACAACATCACCGATATTGATACGCGCACCATCGTTTAAGTTCACTAACGCATGCGGCGGTAAAAAATACTGCGCAACAACATCAGTACCTGGCAAGAACAAATCGTCGCCATTGTCATCCACCAATTTAATCGCTGGACGAATATCTTTACCCGCAGCAGGACGCTCTTGTGGGTCCATTACTTCAATATTGCTTAAACCGGTTAATTCATCGGTTTGACGCTTAATGGTAATACCCGCTTCCATACCAACAAACTGTACGGTACCTGTTGTTTCGGTAACGATGGGGTGGGTGTGCGGATCCCACTTAGCCACGATAGCACCAGCAGCAACCACGTCACCTTCATTAACTGAAATCACAGCACCATAGGGCAGCTTATAACGCTCACGCTCACGACCAAACTCATCAGCAATCGCCAATTCACCGGAACGCGATACTGCAACCAAACTATTGTCACCACGAATAACGTGCTTCACGTTAATCAAGCGCACGGTACCGCCGTTTTTAACCTGCACACTGTCTGCTGCAGAGGTACGACTTGCCGCACCACCAATGTGGAAGGTACGCATCGTGAGCTGGGTACCTGGCTCACCAATCGACTGAGCAGCGATAACACCGACCGCCTCACCTTGGTTCACCTCATGACCACGCGCCAAGTCACGACCGTAGCACTTGGCACAAATACCATGACGCGTTTCACAAGTAATTGGCGAGCGAACGACAACCTCATCAATACTATTGTTTTCAATAAACTCGACCCAGCTCTCATCAATCAATGTATCCATTGGGATAAGAACTTCGTCACTGCCTGGCTTAAGTACATCTTGAGCAATCACACGCCCTAGAACGCGATCACCGAGCGGATCAACAATATCTCCACCCTCAATATGTGGTGTTAATACCAGACCGTCTTCAGTGCCACAGTCAACCTGAGTCACGACCAAGTCTTGCGCCACGTCAACTAAACGACGGGTCAAGTAACCGGAGTTAGCTGTTTTTAGTGCCGTATCCGCCAGACCTTTACGCGCACCGTGGGTCGAAATAAAGTACTGCAGTACGTTTAGACCTTCACGGAAGTTCGCGGTAATCGGCGTTTCGATAATCGAGCCGTCTGGCTTAGCCATCAGACCACGCATACCAGCCAACTGACGAATCTGCGCTGCCGAGCCTCGAGCACCGGAGTCAGCCATCATATACATCGAGTTGAACGACTCTTGACTGACTGTTTCGCCATCGCGATTGATCACCGGCTCAGTCGAAAGATTGGCCATCATCGCTTTAGACACTTCATCGTTGGCTTTTGACCAAAGGTCAATCACTTTGTTGTACTTCTCGCCCTGTGTTACTAGGCCTGAAGCATATTGCTTTTCAATTTCTTTAACTTCTTCAACAGCGCGATCAATGATGGTGACTTTCTCATCAGGGATAACAAAGTCATTAACACCGATTGAAACACCAGAAATAGTTGAGTAGGCAAAACCTGTGTACATCAATTGGTCAGCAAAAATCACCGTCTCTTTCAAACCAACCACGCGATAGCACTGGTTGATTAAGTTAGAGATGGCCTTTTTCTTCATCGGCTGATTGACGATAGAATATGGCAAGCCTGCTGGTACGATCTGGAACAATAACGCACGACCAACAGTGGTATCTACAATCTTGGTGTTGTAGGTTGAGTTACCATCGCGATCGTTCACTTTTTCGTTGATGCGCACTTTAACTTTGGCATGCAGCGATGCATCACCCGAGCGATAGACACGGTCAACTTCTTGCAGGTCAGCAAAGATACGGCCTTCACCCTTGGCGTTAATCGCTTCACGGGTCATATAGTACAAACCCAATACAACGTCTTGGGAAGGTACGATAATGGGCTCACCGTTAGCAGGTGACAAGATGTTATTGGTTGACATCATCAAAGCACGCGATTCTAGCTGCGCTTCCAAGGTCAAGGGTACGTGTACCGCCATTTGGTCACCGTCAAAGTCGGCGTTATACGCCGCACAGACTAACGGGTGCAATTGAATGGCTTTACCTTCAATCAGTACCGGCTCAAATGCCTGAATACCCAAACGGTGCAAGGTTGGTGCACGGTTAAGCAGAACGGGGTGCTCGCGAATCACTTCGGCTAAAACGTCCCACACTTCTGGCAACTCACGTTCAACCATTTTCTTTGCCGCTTTTATGGTTGTGGCTAAACCACGCTGTTCAAGCTTTCCAAAAATAAACGGCTTAAATAATTCAAGGGCCATTTTTTTCGGTAAACCGCACTGGTGCAAACGCAACGCTGGACCCACCACGATCACTGAACGACCTGAGTAGTCTACGCGCTTACCGAGCAAGTTCTGACGGAAACGACCTTGCTTACCCTTAATCATATCAGCCAAAGATTTCAACGGACGCTTGTTGCTACCGGTAATGGCACGGCCACGACGACCGTTATCCAATAGCGCATCCACTGACTCTTGTAGCATACGCTTTTCGTTACGTACGATGATGTCAGGTGCAGACAGGTCCAACAGACGCTTGAGACGGTTGTTACGGTTGATCACACGACGGTAGAGATCGTTTAGATCAGAGGTCGCAAAACGACCGCCATCGAGCGGCACTAACGGACGCAAATCAGGCGGCAAGACTGGCAGAACCGTCAGTACCATCCACTCAGGCTTATTGCCTGAACCAAAGAAGGCTTCCATTAACTTTAAGCGCTTGGACAGCTTCTTGATTTTGGTTTCTGAGTTGGTTTGCGGAATCTCTTCACGCAAGGAGTTGATCTCGTGTTCAAGATCAATTTCCATCAGCAGTTCACGAACAGCTTCAGCACCCATACGGGCATCAAAGTCGTCACCAAACTCTTCTAAGGCGTCAAAATACTGCTCATCGTTGAGCAATTGGCCTTTTTCAAGCGTGGTCATACCTGGGTTAATCACCACATAGCTTTCAAAATACAACACGCGTTCAATATCACGCAGGGTCATATCTAGCAGCAAACCAATACGGCTTGGCAATGATTTCAAGAACCAAATATGAGCACAAGGTGATGCCAGCTCAATGTGCGCCATACGCTCGCGACGTACTTTAGACAGTGCAACTTCAACGCCGCACTTCTCACAGATCACACCGCGGTGCTTGAGACGCTTGTACTTACCGCACAAGCACTCGTAGTCTTTTACCGGACCAAAAATCTTGGCACAGAACAGGCCGTCACGCTCAGGCTTAAATGTGCGATAGTTAATAGTCTCTGGTTTTTTAACTTCACCAAAGGACCATGAGCGGATCATTTCTGGAGAGGCGAGCGTAATCTTAATCGCATCGAACTCTTCAACTTGGCTCTGGTTTTTTAATAAATTTAGTAAGTCTTTCAAGGCCTTTCCTCCTGACGGAGCGGGGAGCGGGTATCTCTACGCCGCTCCTAATACGCACGCGTGTTAAACGGTTTCCAGTTCGATATCGATACCGAGCGAACGAATTTCTTTGATCAGTACGTTGAAAGACTCTGGCATGCCAGGCTCCATACGGTGATCTCCGTCTACAATGTTTTTATACATTTTAGTCCGGCCGTTCACGTCATCCGATTTCACGGTCAACATTTCTTGCAGAGTATATGCAGCACCGTATGCTTCCAGTGCCCACACCTCCATCTCACCAAAGCGCTGTCCACCGAACTGTGCTTTACCGCCCAGAGGCTGCTGCGTGACAAGACTGTATGAACCAGTTGAACGCGCATGCATTTTATCGTCGACCAAGTGGTTCAACTTCAGCATGTACATATAACCAACTGTCACAGGACGATCAAACGCATTACCAGTACGACCGTCATACAAGGTCATCTGACCGCTTTCTGGCAAGTCTGCTAGTTTCAACATCGCTTTAATTTCAAGCTCTGAAGCACCATCAAACACAGGTGTCGCCATTGGCACACCACCGCGCAAGTTTTCTGCTAGCTCGAGAATCTCTTCATCTGACAAGCTATCGAGATCAACTCGATCTTCATCCGCACCACCGATTTCGTTATAAATCTGGTGCAAGAAGCCACGCAACTCGATCACTTTACGCTGATCTTCAAGCATGCGGTTGATCTTTTCGCCCAAGCCTTTAGCTGCAAGGCCAAGGTGAGTTTCAAGAACCTGGCCCACGTTCATACGTGATGGAACACCCAGCGGGTTTAGCACGATATCAACCGGTGTACCGTCAGCATCATGCGGCATGTCTTCGACAGGCATAATCACCGATACCACACCCTTGTTACCGTGACGACCAGCCATTTTATCGCCTGGCTGAATACGACGCTTGATCGCCAAGTAGACTTTAACGATCTTCTGTACGCCCGGCGCTAAATCATCACCTTGCTGCAGTTTACGTTTTTTGTCTTCAAACTTCTCGTCCAGCAGTTTGCGACGATCTGACAAGTAGGCTTGAGCTTTTTCTAATTGCTCATTGAGCGCATCTTCGGCCATACGCAATTTGAACCACTGACCGTGTTCGATACCGTCAAGAATTTCATCCGTCAGCTCAGTGCCTTTCTTAACCCCAGCACCGCCTTCTGCTTTGTTGCCGACTAAGTGGGCACGCAGACGTTCAAAGGTTGCACCTTCAACAATACGGAACTCTTCGTTGAGGTCTTTACGGATTTCATCCAACTGTGATTTTTCAATCGACAGTGCACGTGCATCACGCTCAACGCCATCACGAGTGAACACCTGTACATCAATAATGGTGCCTTTGGTACCGGTTGGAACGCGCAGTGAGGTATCTTTAACATCAGAGGCTTTCTCACCGAAAATCGCTCGCAAGAGTTTTTCTTCTGGCGTCAGCTGCGTCTCGCCTTTAGGCGTGACTTTACCGACTAAAATATCCCCGGCTTCAACTTCAGCACCGACATAAACAATACCGGCTTCATCCAATTTGTTCAGCGCTGCTTCACCGACGTTTGGAATATCAGACGTGATTTCTTCCGGGCCAAGCTTAGTGTCACGCGAAACGCAAGTGAGTTCCTGAATATGGATCGTGGTATAACGATCTTCTTCAGCAACACGCTCAGACAATAAGATGGAGTCTTCAAAGTTGTAACCGTTCCATGGCATAAATGCCACGCGCATGTTCTGGCCTAAAGCAAGCTCACCCATATCCGTGGATGGACCGTCAGCCATAATATCGCCACGCGCAACCTTTTCACCTTTACGCACTAATGGGCGTTGGTTGATACAAGTATTCTGGTTAGAACGGGTGTATTTGGTCAGGTTGTAGATATCGACACCGGCTTCACCGGTTTCAACTTCATCATCATTGACACGCACCACAATACGGCTGGCATCAACGGATTCAATCACACCACCACGACGCGCCACTTCACACACGCCTGAGTCGCGCGCAACGTTACGCTCCATACCGGTACCGACCAGAGGCTTGTCCGCACGCAGGGTTGGAACCGCTTGACGCTGCATGTTCGAACCCATCAAGGCACGGTTAGCATCATCGTGCTCGAGGAACGGAATCAATGAAGCAGCCACCGAAACAACCTGCTTCGGCGATACATCCATCAAGGTCACGTCTTCAGGTGCTTTAACCGTGGTTTCATTCATGTGACGAACAGTTACCAACTCCTCAATCAGGACGTTGTCTTCGTTCATCAATGCTGAAGCCTGAGCTACAACGTGATCAGACTCTTCAATCGCTGAGAGGAATACGATCTCATCAGTTACCTTGCCTTCTTTCACGATGCGGTATGGCGTTTCTAAGAAGCCATAGCTATTGGTTCGCGCATAAGTCGCCAAAGAGTTGATCAAACCAATGTTTGGACCCTCTGGTGTCTCCACTGGGCAAACACGACCGTAGTGAGTTGGGTGTACGTCACGGACTTCAAAGCCAGCACGTTCACGGGTCAAACCACCTGGGCCGAGTGCAGAGACGCGACGCTTGTGGGTGATTTCTGACAGCGGGTTATTTTGGTCCATAAACTGCGAGAGCTGGCTGGAACCGAAAAACTCTTTAACTGCTGCAGCCACAGGCTTCGCATTAATCAAGTCTTGCGGCATCAAACCTTCGCTTTCCGCCATTGATAAGCGCTCTTTAACAGCACGCTCAACACGGACTAAACCAACACGGAATTGGTTTTCTGCCATTTCACCAACGCAACGCACGCGACGGTTACCAAGGTGGTCAATATCATCGACAATCCCGTGACCGTTACGAATCGCAACGATGGTTTTTAATACATCAACAATATCTTCTTTACTGAGCACGCCTTCGCCGATAATTTCAGTACGACCGATACGACGGTTGAACTTCATCCGACCAACAGCCGAAAGATCATAGCGCTCTGAACTGAAGAACAAGTTTTTGAACAGGTTTTCAGCAGCATCTTTAGTTGGTGGCTCACCTGGGCGCATCATGCGATAGATTTCAACCAACGCTTCCAGTTGATTGGTGGTGCTATCAACTTTCAGGGTGTCTGAAATAAAAGGTCCGCAGTCAATGTCGTTGGTGTAGAGCGCTTCAATTTGTACCACTTGCGCATCAACGATCGTCTGCAACATTTCAGCAGTCAGTTCAGTATTGCACTCAACTAAGATCTCACCCGTCGCAGGGTGAACGATTGGCTTAGCTGTGGTCACACCAACGATGTACTCAGTTGGCACCACCAATTTGGTAATACCCGCTTTCTCCAACTGATTGATGTGACGTGAGGTAATACGACGGCCTTCTTCAACGATAACTTTGTCTTGATCGTCTTTAATATCAAAGGTTGCCATCTCACCACGTAAACGCTGAGGCACCAATTCCAAGCTCGCTTCTTCGGCAGACACGTGGAACACGTTAGTCGCGTAGAAAGTAGCAAGGATTTCTTCAGTGGTGTAACCCAGTGCGCGCAACAATACTGAAGCAGGCAATTTACGGCGGCGGTCAATACGTACGAACACGCAGTCTTTTGGGTCGAACTCAAAGTCGAGCCAAGAACCACGGTAAGGAATAATACGTGCGGAATAGAGTAGTTTACCTGAACTGTGTGTTTTACCACGGTCATGGTCAAAGAACACACCAGGTGAACGGTGTAACTGAGAAACGATAACGCGCTCAGTACCGTTAATTACAAACGTACCATTTTCAGTCATTAATGGAATTTCGCCCATATAGACTTCTTGCTCTTTAATATCTTTAATCGCTTTACTTGATGATTCACGATCAAAAATAATTAAGCGCACTTTTACCCGCAGTGGGACGGCATACGTCACACCACGTAAAGAACATTCTTTAACATCAAAAGCGGGTTCGCCTAGGCGATACCCTACGTACTCAAGCGCTGCATTACCTGAATAACTAATAATCGGAAATACCGATTTAAAGGCTGCGTGCAGGCCAATATCACGGAACTGCTCCTTGCTCACGCCAGTCTGCAGAAATTCACGGTAAGAATCTAATTGGATTGCCAGTAGATAAGGCACATCCATCACATCCTGCAGCTTGCTAAAGTCCTTGCGGATACGTTTTTTCTCAGTATATGAGTAAGCCATCAGCGTTCCCCAGCTTGGTAACCTGCCTGTTGGATACTTCCGGCGGAAATACCCAGTAAATCGTGCAAACATTTATTTTTCAGTTCGCCCTAGAGTTCTGCCGAAGCATCCACTCAATGAGGAGCTATAACAGAAAAAGGCCGGTGACATCAGCCACCAGCCATCAGCCCTTTGCATAGGCTGTTATGCAACATCTAGCTTATTTAAGCTCGACTGAAGCACCTGCTTCTTCCAGCGTTTTCTTAGCTGCTTCAGCTTCATCTTTAGAAACGTCTTCTTTAACAACGCCTGGTGCGCCGTCAACAACTGCTTTAGCTTCTTTCAGACCTAGGCCTGTCAGTTCGCGAACTGCTTTAATCACGTTAACTTTCTTCTCGCCAGCTGCTAACAGCATAACGGTGAATTCAGTTTGCTCTTCAGCAGCAACAGCAACAGCTGCAGCTGGACCTGAAGCGGCAGCAGCAGTCACGCCAAATTTTTCTTCCATTGCAGTGATCAGTTCAACAATTTGCATTACTGACATTTCTGAAACGGCGTTAAGAATATCTTCGTTAGTAAGAGCCATGACTCTATGCTTCCTATATTGGTGATGACTTAATTAAGCCACCAAAATCAAAATTTTGTGTAAAGAGCGAAAGCTTAAGCGGCTTCTGCTTCTTTCTGATCGCGAACTGCTGCCAAAGTACGTGCCAGCTTGCTGGTCGCGCCTTGGATAACACTCATCAACTGAGATACCGCTTCGTCGAATGTTGGCAAAGTTGCCAATGCGTCGATTTGGTTGGCTGCAATCAAGTTACCTTCAAAAGCGGCTGCTTTGATCTCAAACTTATCCTGACCTTTAGCAAATTCTTTGAAAATACGAGCAGCTGCGCCCGGATGATCATTAGAAAAAGCGATTAAGGTCGGGCCAGTGAACACGTCATTGAGGATCTCATACTGAGTTCCTGCAACAGCGCGGCGCAGCAATGTATTACGTACAACACGTACATATACACCTGCTTCACGAGCCTCTTTACGGAGTCCGGTCATAGCGCTTACTTTTACGCCGCGGGCATCAACCACAACAGCGGAAAGGGCAGCTTGGGCAGCCTCGTTGACTTCAGCGACGATAGCCTTCTTGTCTTCGAGTCTAATTGCCACGGGTTTTACTCCTGCTTATTTCATTTTACCCAGTAAACTGAGTACTTATTTGGTGTCTGATTCAAACAATGAATCGGGAGCACCATCTACGTAGGCTAATATCAGTGATACATATTTATTAGGGCTCATGCCACCTACGGTCTTTGACGGCCCCCGCTAAGCAGGGACCCCAAAATTGTCAGCGTAACAGTTACTTCGCTGCTTCTAGGCTTGACTGATCAATGATCAGACCAGGACCCATAGTGCTGCTTAGAGTCACACGCTTTACATAAATGCCTTTTGATGAAGAAGGCTTCAAGCGGCGTAACTCAGCCAATAACGCTTCAGCGTTTTGCTTAAGTTTAGCGGGCTCAAAATCAATCTGACCAATTGCAGCATGGATGATACCGTTTTTATCAGTACGAAAACGCGCTTGACCTGCTTTAGCATTGTTTACTGCTGTAGCAACATCAGGCGTCACGGTACCCACTTTAGGGTTAGGCATCAGGCCACGTGGGCCCAATACTTGACCTAACTGACCGACAACACGCATTGCATCTGGAGAAGCAATAACTACGTCATAGTTCAGGTCACCGGCTTTCATTTCTGCAGCCAAATCATCCATACCTACTTTGTCAGCACCGGCAGCCAAAGCTGCTTCAGCAGCTGGGCCTTGTGCAAACACAGCAACACGTACAGTTTTACCTGTACCGTTTGGCATTACAGTTGCACCACGTACAACTTGGTCAGATTTACGCGGATCAACACCAAGGTTAATTGCGATATCCACTGACTCTTTGAATTTGATAGTAGACAGCTCGGTTAACAAGCTTGCTGCATCTTCAAAAGAATACTGTTTGCCAGGCTGTACTTTAGCTGCGATAGCTTGTTGACGTTTTGAAAGCTTAGACATTATACGCCCTCCACGTTCAAGCCCATGCTGCGCGCAGAGCCAGCGATGGTACGAACAGCAGCATCCAGTTCAGAAGCAGTTAAGTCAGCTTCTTTGATTTTTGCAATTTCTTCTAACTGTGCACGTGTCACTGTACCCACTTTCTGAGTATTTGGACGCGCTGAACCAGCAGAAACACCTGCAGCTTTTTTCAACAATACAGCAGCCGGTGTACTTTTAGTTTCAAAAGTAAAACTACGGTCACTGTACACAGTAATAATTACTGGTGTTGGCAAACCTGGTTCAATACCTTGAGTTTTTGCGTTAAACGCCTTACAAAACTCCATGATATTCACACCATGTTGACCCAATGCTGGGCCGACTGGTGGCGATGGATTCGCCTGACATGCTTTAACTTGCAGCTTAATATAAGCTTGAATCTTCTTAGCCATGATTCACTCCAAAATGGGTATAACGCCTTAGGGCTTCCCAATAATTTATGTCACTATCCTTTGACAAAAAAACCCCGCAACTAAAAGCTGCAGGGCGGCATCCATCATCAATATCAGACTTTCTCTACCTGACTAAATTCTAACTCGACAGGTGTTGAGCGCCCAAAAATAAGAACAGCCACTTGAATACGGCTTTTCTCATAGTTAACTTCTTCCACAACACCATTGAAATCGGCAAATGGACCATCATTAACACGTACGGTCTCACCGGGTTCGAACAATGTTCTTGGACGTGGCTTATCACCACTGTCTTCAACACGACGCAAAATAGCATCAGCTTCTTTTTCAGTAATAGGTGCAGGCTTATCTGCAGTACCACCAATAAAGCCAAGCACACGCGGCGTGTCTTTAATTAAGTGCCAAGCTGCTTCGGACATTTCGACTTGAACGAGCACATAACCTGGGAAAAATTTACGTTCGCTTTTACGCTTTTGACCATTTCTCATCTCCACAACTTCTTCAGTTGGGACGAGAACATCGCCAAACTCTTCTTCCATACCAGCAAACTTAATACGCTCAAGTAAATGGCGCATCACTTGTTTTTCATAGCCTGAATAGGCGTGCACGACATACCAACGCTTAGCCACAGAGCACCCTTAACCTACAATCAATGAGACAAGCCACCCAAGGAGCGAATCAAGCCCCCAAAGCAAGAGCGCCATTATTAAAACAACAACAACAACAATTAATGTTGTCTGAGTAGTTTCTTGCCTGTTCGGCCATACAACTTTACGAATTTCAGCACGTGACTCTTTTGCTAAAGTAAGAAAAGCCTGCCCCTTCGCTGTTTGCACAGCAACAAAAAATGCTATAGCAGCGAGGGCAATTAGACCGAGTACGCGATATAGAATTGATTCAGCAGCAAAGTATTGATTACCTACAACACCCAATACAACAAGCGCTGCAACAACCAACCATTTAACAGAATCTAAACGACTTGCCTTGGATTCAGTTTTTGCATTCATTACTTAGAATCCTAAATTGGAATGCCAGCTAATTATAAAGCTGGCAGGCCAGGAGGGAATCGAACCCCCAACCTACGGTTTTGGAGACCGTCGCTCTGCCAATTGAGCTACTGGCCTAGAACATTGCTAGGCCGACAATCATACCGACCTAGCGTCATAAGTTCAAGCCTTATGCAATAATTTTTGCAACAACACCAGCACCAACGGTACGGCCACCTTCGCGAATCGCGAAACGCAGACC
>LFRZ01000155.1:20549-33769 GCA_001513025.1 Gammaproteobacteria bacterium DTU037 | reverse complement strand
TTATGCGTTAAAATAAGTGCCGCCGCATTGTGCGCTAAAGCACGCTTGACCACCTGCCGCGGATAAACACTGGCACCATCGATGGTGCCATGAAATAAAATTTCAAAGGCTAAAACGCGATGCTTGGTATCTAAAAATAAACACGCAAACACCTCATGCAACTCATGCCGCAGTTTGGCTTTTAGATAATCACGTACGGCCTGCGGGCTCTCTATAGCAGAGTCACGCTGAATATTGGCAGCCAAATGCCGTCGCCCCATTTCCAGCACGGCTTGCAGCTGCGTATATTTCGCCGGACCCAAGCCAGAATGACGGGTAAAGCTGGCTTGGTCAGCATCCAAAATCTGCCGCAAACTACCAAACTCGCTTAATAAATCACGCGCCAACTCAACCACATTACGCCCCCGCACACCGGTACGTAAAAAAATAGCCAGCAATTCAGCATCCGATAAAGCGCCAGCGCCATATTCCAATAAACGCTCACGCGGCCGTTCATTAATCGGCCAACTTTGCATGCTCATAGATGAACTCCTTCTCATCCAAGACAAACCTAGAGTGCACGACACACCTAAGCTGGTTTAATCCTTATGGATCAGCCACTGCCTCTCCAACATCGGCTATGTTATCTTAGACAAGTTTTACAGATTGGCTACTTTCTTGTTTTTAAACCCAAACTTAGACAACAGGCAAATCCATGCAAAGGCTGTTTCAAAAACGCATTATTGTTGGTATCGGCGGCGGTATTGCTGCCTATAAAAGCGCAGAATTGGTGCGTCGCTTGCGCGATTTAGGTGCTGATGTGCACGTCGTGATGACCCGTGGTGCTCGCGAGTTTATTACACCACTGACCTTGCAGGCCTTGTCTGGTAACCCTGTGCACACCGACTTACTTGATCCTCAAGCTGAAGCAGGTATGGGGCATATTGAACTGGCGCGCTGGGCTGACTTAGTGCTGATCGCGCCCTGCACGGCTGATTTGATGTCGCGCTTAGTGCAAGGCGCAGCCAATGATTTGCTCACCACTCTGGTTTTAGCCACTGACGCACCGATTGCCTTAGCACCTGCGATGAACCAAGCCATGTGGGCTGACCCAGCCACCCAGGCCAACCTTGAGATGCTCAGCCAGCGCGGGTTTAAAGTACTTGGCCCGACGGCCGGTATACAAGCCTGCGGCGATATTGGCTTAGGCCGTATGCTTGAGCCTGATCTACTTGCACAAAATGCAGCAGACTTATTTGCGCATAAAGCCCTGACGGGCAAGCACATCTTGATCACTGCGGGCCCAACCCGCGAAGACATTGACCCCGTACGCTATATCACCAACCACAGCTCTGGGAAGATGGGTTTTAGCTTGGCTGAGGCGGCCGCCGAAGCCGGCGCACGCGTCACTTTAGTCAGTGGTCCAGTGCATTTACCAACCCCAGACCGTGTTGAACGGATTAATGTCAATAGCGCACGCGATATGCTCGCCGCTTGTGAAGCAGCCATGCCCTGTGATGTATTAATTGCTGCAGCAGCCGTGGCCGACTACCGCCCAGAAAACAGCGCCGAGCATAAACTGAAAAAAGATCCTAGCAGCGCAGACGGCATGACCCTCACGCTGATTCGTAATCCCGATATTTTAGCAACGCTGGCGCAGCGTGCTGACCGCCCCTTTAGCGTTGGTTTTGCCGCAGAAACACAAAACCTCCTAGAATATGCCGCCTGCAAACTGCGCGATAAAAATCTTGATCTAATCGTCGCCAATGACGTTGCAAATACCTCGATTGGCTTTAACAGCGATGAGAATGCCATCACCGTGATTGATCGCAACCAGCAGCAAACCTCTTTTTCGCAAACCAGTAAAAGCAAAATTGCTCGTCAATTGATTGATTTTATTGCCACCCATATCAACAAGGTTTAACTATGCGCCGTATCCAAGCTCAAATCCTCGACTCTCGTCTTGGCACAGAATTTCCGCTGCCTGAATATGCCACAATGGGTTCTGCAGGCCTCGATTTACGCGCCATGCTTGACCAGACAATCCAGCTCGAAGCAGGACAAACCCTACTTATCCCTACCGGTTTGGCGATTTATATTGAAGATCGCACAGTGGCCGCGATGATTTTACCGCGCTCTGGGCTGGGCCATAAACACGGGATTGTCTTAGGCAATTTAGTCGGCTTAATCGATTCCGACTATCAGGGCCAATTGCAAATCTCCTGCTGGAACCGTAGCAATAGCGCATTTACTATTCAACCTGGCGATCGCATTGCACAACTGGTGTTAGTTCCAGTGATTCAAGCACAATTAGAAATTACCGACAATTTCACCCAAAGTGAGCGTGCTGACGGTGGCTTTGGTCACACGGGCAAGCAATAACACAACAGATAATCTGCTGGGTAACCTGTCGCAGGAGAGGAGGCTTGATGACACGGGTCAAATGGAATAAAAGCAATCAGCAGGGCGCTGATCTGTCCCATAATGAACAAGAGACCAGCTCACACAACTTAAGCATCCTCCTTCCGAGCCTAGCACTGGCAATCATTGGCTTACTGCTTGCCAGTGTACTGATCTGGCGGGCCCAGTCGACGCAACAGCAAGAGCAGTATGCGGCGCTGCTGACAACTTGGGGCACAGCCTACACCGCCGCCATTAATCAACGTCTTGCGCTGATCCAAAGCGACACTAAAAGCGCAGCAGCTGAGCCAGGTCTAGCGCAAGCCTTGCAAGCCAATGAACCTCACAGCAAGCGCCAAGCAGAGCGTCATGTTCTGCACCGCCCTGCTGTTGTAGAGGCCTATCTCAAGCCGTTTGGCGAGGTGATACAAGATCATCAGCGTGATGTACCCATTAATTTTGCCGCATTAGATTTACTACGACGTGCAGAAACGGGCGCTCAACCCTTGCCAGAAGCCTTGCAGATCGGGACGCGCTGGCTTTTATATAGCGCAGCCAAACTGGATAGCGCCAACTCACCCGGCAGTTTACTCATGGTTTATGACCTAGCCCGCGTACTCAGCGGCCTACCGCAATTTACCAACATGCAACTACAGGTCACCCTGCAGCAACAATTTGCCAATGCGCCCGCGCAAAGGCTATACAGTTTAGGTAGCCCGCCCAGCCATGCCCTCAGCCAATCGTTTAGCACGCAACACCCGAACTGGACGCTAATCATTAACGCACCCGCTTATATGCAGGGCGCTTCAAGCAGTCGCTTTACACTGCTGATAGCTCTCGTGCTAGCCCTTTTATCGATCATCAGCGCCTTGTATATGTTGCACAACAGCCTACAACATCGACTAAAAGCCGATGCGCTGCTGCTTAAAAAAATTCTGAAAGATTGGATCCAAGGCAAAAGTATTCAACCTTTTGCCTTCAACTTAAACCTCTTGCAACACGCCATACAACCTCTAACAAAAAATGCACAAAGATTTAACACCGCGCAACAGCAAACCAATACCGCCAGTAATCTCGATGCTGTCGAGACTGTTGTGCTCAGCAGTAGCGCGTTAGACTCACTGTATCAAACGCCGGAGACGGATATTTTGGATATCGATATATTAGATGAGGAGCATAATGTGTCTGCTTTAGACCCCCGTGCGAGAGGATCAAAAACAGTTACCGCAGCACAAGATGTGCCAAGCGGTATTTTCCGCGCTTACGATATTCGCGGCATCGTGGGCAAGTCTTTGACCTTGGATACCGCCTACTGGATTGGTCGCGCCGTTGGCTCAGAAAGCATTGCCAATGGCGAGCCGAATGTTGTGGTTGGACGTGATGGGCGCTTATCCGGCCCTGGGATGGCACAAGCACTGATGCAAGGCTTATTGGATGGTGGCTGCTCGGTCACAGACCTTGGTATGGTACCGACCCCGACGCTGTACTTCGCCACTCACGTACTTGAAGCACGCTCTGGGGTGATGGTTACCGGCAGTCATAATCCACCGGACTACAATGGCTTTAAAATTGTGATCGCGGGTGAAACCCTCGCTGATCAACGTATTAGCGACCTACATACGCGTATTATCAATAACGACTTAAGCAACGGCACAGGCCGCGTGACCCCTGTCGAGATGTTGCCACGCTACCTCTCACACATACGCGACAGCATTCACCTAACCAGACCTCTGCGCGTGGTGGTCGACTGCGGCAACGGCGTCGGTGGCGTGGTCGGTCCACAGTTGCTAGAAGCCCTCGACTGCACTGTGATCCCCTTGTATTGTGATGTTGATGGCCACTTCCCCAACCACCACCCCGATCCCGGCAAAGCAGAAAACCTGCAAGAATTGATCGCCCGTGTTAAAGCGGAGCAAGCGGATATCGGTATTGCCTTTGACGGTGACGCTGATCGTTTAGGCGTGGTGACCAATAGCGGTCGTATTATCTATTCTGATCATTTAATGATGCTGTTTGCTAAAGATGTGTTATCACGCAATCCAGGCGCAGATGTGATTTTTGATGTGAAGTGCTCGCGCCGCTTGGCCGCAGTGATCAGTGACAATGGTGGTAATCCCATTATGTGGAAGACTGGTCATTCGTTAATGAAAGCCAAAATGAAAGAAACTGGAGCCTTATTAGCCGGTGAAATGAGTGGGCACGTATTCTTTAAAGAACGCTGGTTTGGTTTTGATGATGGTATTTACAGTGCTGCGCGCCTGTTGGAAATCCTCAGTAAGGATTCACGCGATGCTGATGCCATATTTGCCTCATTTCCGGTGAATCTATCCACACCAGAAATCACTATTGAAGTGACCGAAGACACTAAATTTAAAATCATTGAGCGCCTACAACACCATGGTCAATGGGGTGATGCCAGCCTTATGATATTAGATGGCGTGCGCGCTGACTTCGCAAACAGCTGGGGTCTAGTCCGTGCATCCAATACCACACCCATGCTGGTGCTGCGTTTTGAAGGTGAAACAACTGAGGATTTAGAGCAGATTAAAACCCTCTTTCGTGAACAGTTACTGGCGATTGTGCCTGACCTCGATATACCCTTTTAATAGATAGGAACCTATTCAAGATGACTTTAAATCGTGCTGATGCTGTACATGTCGCCGAGGTACTCTCCGAAGCCTTGCCTTATATCCGTCGTTTTGTGGGCAAAACGCTGGTGATCAAATACGGCGGTAACGCCATGGAAAGCGAAGAGCTCAAAACCGGTTTTGCCCGCGATATCGTCTTGATGAAAGCGGTGGGTATCAATCCCGTTGTTGTCCATGGTGGCGGTCCACAAATTGCTGACCTGCTCAAACGTCTGAATATTGAAAGCCGTTTTGTTGAAGGTATGCGTGTCACCGATGGCCAGACCATGGATGTGGTAGAAATGGTTTTGGGTGGTCAGGTCAATAAAGATATCGTCAACCTGATCAACAGCCATGGTGGCAGCGCCATTGGTTTAACCGGTAAGGATGCGCGCTTAATCCGCGCACGCAAGCTCAAAGTCACCCACCAGGGTGCCGATATGCAACAGCCAGAAATCATTGATATTGGCCAAGTGGGTGAAGTAGAAAGCGTCAATACCGATCTACTGCACATGCTGGTTAAAGGCGATTTTATTCCCGTGATCGCACCGATTGGTGTGGGTCCTAACGGCGAATCCTACAATATCAACGCTGATTTAGTGGCGGGTAAAGTGGCCGAAGCCTTACAGGCAGAAAAGCTAATCTTGCTGACCAATATTGCCGGTCTGATGGATAAGCAAGGCAATATTTTAACCGGCCTTAATACCGTACAAGTCGACGAATTGATCGCTGACGGCACCATTTACGGCGGCATGCTACCTAAAATACGCTGTGCGTTAGAAGCGGTACAAGGTGGGGTTAACAGCGCACACATCATTGATGGCCGCGTACCCAATGCAGTTTTGCTCGAAATCTTTACCGACAGTGGTGTCGGTACCTTGATTAGTAATGATTAAGGCAGCACACAAGTAACAAAACCTGATACGCCCGCTCTCAACAAGCGGGCGTTATCATTTATCAACAGCTACATCCCTAAGTAGGCTTCGCGTACTTTTTCGTTACTGAGTAGCTCTTTACCTGTACCCGTCAGCACAACGTTACCGGTTTCGAGTACATAACCCCGATCGGCCAAGGCCAGTGCTTGCGATGCATTCTGCTCAACTAAGAAAATAGTCATACCCTCGTCTTTTAGCTCACGGATAATCTCAAAAATCTCTTCGATAATCAGCGGTGCTAAACCCATGCTTGGCTCGTCTAATAATAACAAACGCGGTCTGGACATTAAGGCCCGCCCCATGGCTAACATTTGCTGCTGACCACCGGATAACTCACCGGCTAAGTTGTAACGTTTCTGTCTTAAAATAGGGAATTTGCTATAAATTCTTTCTATATCGCTCTGAATCTCAGCATCGCCACTGCGTGTATAAGCACCCAGTAAAAGATTGTCGTACACCGTCATATCTTTGAATACTTGACGCCCTTCAGGCACTTGAACAATACCTTTAGTAACACGCTTGTCGGCTGAGATTGTGGATAAGTCCTCACCATCAAACAACAGCTGCCCTTTATCCGCTGACTGTAAGCCAGAAATGGTCATTAACAGGGTTGATTTACCCGCGCCATTAGCACCAACCAAAGAAACAATTTCACCTGCATTAATAGTGATATCAACATCATGCAATACCTCGATTTGTCCATAAGAGCTGACCAACCCTTTAATCGAGAGCATTTCCTGCCCTTCACGGTGAGCAGTCACTCTTGGGCTATGTGCCAATCCTAAACCACCTAAACGCTCGGGCGTCAGGCTGATAATTTTATGGCGCAGCTCACGAAACTCTTCTCTAACTCGTTCACCAAATAAAGGATCATCTTGCTGATCTCGAGCAACCACAATCGCGCCCCAATCGTCTTCATTTAAGATCTCACGGGCGCGTGGAATCACCACACCTTCTTCTTTTTTAATATGTTTACGCAACGCAGCACTGAAACGCCCCAATCCATGACCAAAGGCTTCACGTCCATCAGGCCATTGCACCATGCAATTTTTAAGCAACTGACGTAACTCTTGCAGCTTCTCATGACCGATCACATAGCCTCTTTCCAATTTGTCCAGTAAAGGGCCGGTTTCAGGTGATTTTTCTCTTAATAATTTATAGAGAAAAATCTCAGTAGGCTGACTGTGTACACGGTCAGAAAAGTGTTCGATATAATCAAAAATGGTTGTCAATAATAATTCATCAGGCTGCTTGGCATTGATATTCATATCCTGCTCAAGCATGTCCATTAAATCAATTACACGCCATAAGCCCTGATGCTCACGTACGATAATATTGATGACTCGCTCGCTCTGTAATTGAGTAGGCGCACGCTTATTTTGTTCTTGTGTCATAGTGTTTGCCTCTACGCTTAGCTACCTAAATAGGCTGCAATTACATCTGGATTATTACGAATTTCTTCTGGCGTCCCTTCTGCGAGTTTACGACCATAATTGAGCACCAGCATGCGATCAGATATCCCCATCACCAGTTTCATATCATGCTCAACTAACACAACGGTAATCCCCTGCGCAGCAACCTTTTTAATCAACTCTTCCAGCGCTGCTGTTTCAGTACCATTTAAACCAGCCGCTGGCTCATCAAGTAGCACGACTTTAGGATCAGACGCCAAAGCCCGAGCGATCTCTAAACGCTTCAAGGCGCCATAGGACATCGCTGACGCTTCGGTCTCAACGTATTCGCCACACCCCACAAACTCCATTAACTCAATAGCACGCTTACGGCATTCTTCTTCACCTTTAAGCAGGGCAGGTAAACGCAGAATAGTGGTTAGCAGACCACTCTTTAGCCGCAAATGGCGACCTAGCATAACGTTCTCTAATGCAGTCATATTCATGCAGATCTGCATCTGCTGGAAGGTACGACACATACCCCGCTCGGCCAGCTGATTAGGCTCTAAGCCAACTACCATTTCATCATTGAGCTTTATCTCACCTTGAGTCGGTGTATAAACCCCGGTAATCAAGTTGAAAAGTGTGGTCTTACCTGCACCATTGGGACCAATAACAGAGTAGATTTGCCCTGCACCAACATTAAAACTTAGGCCCTCTACAGCATGCACTCCGCCGAAAACTTTACTTAACCCAGAGACTTCGATCAGAGTGCTCATACCTGTTCCCCCAATTTTTTAGCTTTTCTACTGGCTAGCTTATTTTGAATGGTGGGGAATAGCCCCTTAGGCATAAAAATCATAGTCAGCATTAAAATCAAACCAAACATGATCATTTCTAGCTCTTGAAAGTCTGCTAGAACTTGTGGCAAAAGCATTAATACCACTGCGCCTAAAATCACCCCAAAGGTCGATGCCATACCCCCGAGCACCACCATAGTAATCAACACAATCGACTGATCAAAACTGGCCAAATGCGGGGTAATAAATCCAGAGAAATGCGCATAGAGACTACCCATCACACTGGCGTAGACTGCAGAAATTACAAAAACCAAGCTTTTGTAGCGGGCTGTATCCACGCCCACCACTCGTGCGGCAATTTCTGATCCGTGCACAGAGCGCAAGGCGCGTCCGATCGGCGAATCAATAATGTTGTCCGCAATCCATACGGCGACCAGCAACACACAGCCTGCAAAAAAGTACCATGCAACATCACCGCCAAAGTTAATCCCAAAGAGTGAGTATTGATTAAAAGAGCTGAGCTCCCAACCAAAGACACTAAAAGGCGGTACCGGCATACCATCAGGTCCACCGGTTAACCAACCCTCATTATTAATAACAATAGCGACAATAAAGCCAATGGCTAAGGTTGCCATGGATAAGTAATGGCCCTTTAACTTCAGGATAGGACGTCCAACCAGCCAGGCCAAGGTGCCCACTAGCACCGCAGCGAATAACAGCGCAGGTACCGCCGTCCAACCATAAGTACCTGTCAGCACCGCTGACACATAGGCCCCGGCACCAAAAAAGCCTGCATGGCCTAAGCTGATTTGTCCGGCATAACCCACCAGTAGATTTAAACCCACCACAGTGGCGGCAAAAAGCGCAACTTGGGTGGCTAAGTCATAATGAAAAGGGTTACTCATAAACAGCGGTAGCAGTAAAATAATGACTGCTAACACTAACAGCCCCTTTAAACGCATCTGCAGAAATTTATTTAACATCAGACACGCTCCACTACGCGACTACCAAAGAGTCCACGCGGCATGAAAAACAGCACCACAAGGATCATCGAGAATGCCACCGCATCTTTATAGTCAGAAGAAATATAACCGGCTGTCATGGCCTCAACCACGCCAAGCAATAAGCCGCCAACGACCGCTCCTGTGCCACTGCCTAAACCACCCAGTGCCGCAGCCACAAAGCCTTTTAAGCCGAGCATGATGCCAATGTCATAGGAGGTGAAAGTAATGGGCGCTACAATAATTCCAGCAACAGAACCCAAGAGTGCCGACAGCATAAAAGCCAGCATCAGCACCATTTGTGTACGAATACCCACCAAACGCGCGGCATCTTTATTCATCGAAGTGGCAAGAATCGCCTTCCCCGTCATAGTGCGGCTAAAAAACCAGACTAAGGACACCACCAAAACTGCGCCAATGCCTAAGACCCAAAAGCTTTGACTATTGAGCACCGCGCCAAAGGCTAAGATCGGCTTATCGGTCGAGAAATTTGGCATCACATGGTACTGCTTGCCCCACACCAACTGGGCCACACCACGAATAAAGATGGATGCACCAATGGTGATAATAATCAGCGTCACCACATCGGCTTTTTTTGCCGGCGCAATCGCAAAACGCTGCAAAGCAATACCAATGGCTCCGGCTAACAAAACAGCTAACACGATAGCAAGTGGCATCGGCATTCCCATACCTGTTAGGGACACAGTCGCCATACCGCCAATCATCAAAAACTCACCCTGTGCAAAGTTAATCACATGGCTCGAGTTATAAATCAGGGTAAAGCCCAAGGCGACTAAGGCATAGGTTGCACCGATAGTAATACCGGTAAAAAGATATTGAATAAATTCTGCAAGCATAGTTTAAATCCTATCGACACAGGTACAGACAACCAGCGTGTTAAACGCTGATTGTTGTAAAGAGGCAGAGTTAGAGATGAATCAGTTAATCAGCTTCCACTGGCCGTTTTGCACTTCTAAAATACGGAAGGAATCAGGTGTAAGCCCATTGTGGTTATGTGCAGACATATTAAATACGCCAGTGACTCCGACATAGCCTTGAATACTTTCCAACGCTTTGCGCACTGCTTCGCGATCGGTGCTGCCTGCTTTTTCAATGGCTGCGACTGCCAGCATGAGGCCATCATGTGCGTAACCGCCAAAGGTAGATACCGACACATTCCAGCGTTGCTCATATAAAGTTTTATATGACTGCACCACAGCTTTCTGAGGATCGCTATCAGGCAAAGAGTCCGGCACCAACAAGGGTGAAGCTGGCAGACGCAAACCTTCACCGGCATCACCTAGCAAATCCAAGAAACCATCCGAGGCAACGCCATGTGACTGATAGAAAGGTAATTTGATACCGAGCTGCGCATAGTTACGGGTAACGATCGCTGGCGACTGGCCAAAACCAAAGTTAAACACCGCTTCAACACCTGGCGTATTACGAATGCGGGTAAGCTGGGCCGTCATATCAGTATCTGAGGGGCTGTAAGTCACATCAGCTACAATTTCAACACCCATATCACCGGCAATGGCTAAGGTTTGCTCACGGCCTGAACGTCCAAAACCATCGGTTCCTGAAATCAGTGCTACTTTGCTTAAACCGCGCCCCTTAATATCTTGCAAAACCCGCTCAGCAGCAGCGCGGTCAGATTGTGGTGTTTTAAACACCCAAGGTTTAACCGGATCAGTAATAACCAGTGCGCCCGCCAGAGAAATAAAAGGTATACGCGCCTGCTCAATCAAAGGTACGGCAGCCATGGTCGCACCCGTGGTACTACCACCAACAATGATATCCACGCGATCAGAGCGAATCAGGCGACTGGCAAAGTTACGTGCGGCAGAAGCATCACCGGCATCATCGTAGTGCACCAATTGCAGAGGACGGCCAATCACACCACCAGCATCATTAATGCGCTCCACATAAAGTTCTAAAGTTTTGAGCTCTGAATCACCAAGAAAAGAAGCAGGACCTGTTACAGAGAGGAAAGAGCCCACCTTAATAGGTTCAGCAGCCTGAGCTACAGAAAAAATACCGGCGGCTAGAGTTGCGGCTAAAAAGCCCGCACGTCGTAGGATTTTTTTACTCATTATTTTTATTCTCTAAGATTAAATTTGGGGCAGTGACTGCCCTCATTTATTTTTATTAAAATACAAATTTTTACTTTAATACTTTAAGTGTGTATCACTTAAATCTATCCATAGACCTGGCGATTACAGAACAAACAGCATTAAAATCCTTATAACATTGAATACTAAGTATCCAACCTATAATTCAACACGCCTCACAAAGTGACACGCCAAATAGGATATACTGAAAACTATTGTATCGCGAGCAGCATGTCAATCTATTTTAGGTCTAAAACAGGTCAATAAAAGCCATCTAAACCAGACAAACTTGGCGCCTAGAGGTTTACCTCAGACTAAAGAGCGGCATAATACAAAAACCCTTTTCTTAAGCCTTGAAATAGAACCCATAAGTGCATGCCCGAAAAAAACCAATTGGATCTGCTGATCCATAACTTTCAGCAAAAACGCCCGTTACGCGCAGGCTCCTTAATCATTACACTGTATGGTGACGCTATTGTGCCGCGTGGTGGTACGGTTTGGCTGGGAAGCCTTATGGCCTTGCTCGAACCCATAGGTATTAGTGAGCGCTTAGTGCGCACTTCTGTTTTCCGCCTAACCAAGGAATCTTGGCTGCAAGCAGAAAAAGTAGGACGTTGCAGTTATTACAGCCTTACTGGCCCCGGTTTAAGACGCTTTGAACAAGCCTTTAAGCAAGTTTATAACGACCACAATGAGCAGTGGAAAGGCGGCTGGTGTCTCGTGTTTTTATCGCAGCTCGATAACGGTAAGCGTCGCATCGTCAAAGAAGAATTAGAATGGATGGGCTTCGGCTCCTTGGCGCCAAACGTCATGGCACACCCGTGGCTAGAACGCGCCGAAGTACTGCCACTGCTGCAAGAACATGATGCGTTAGACGATACCATAGTGATGCAAAGCGAACCCCAAGAACTGCTTACCTCGCGCGCGCTACGCTTACAAGTCAAAGAAAGCTGGAACATCGAGCACTTGGCCAGTAAATATACTAAGTTTATCAACCAGTTTCGCCCGCTATGGCAGGAGCTAGCGGCTGACAACAGCTTAACTCCAGAAGAATGCTTTATTGCGCGCACCTTGCTAATACATGAGTACCGTAAAGTGCTTTTACGCGACCCACAATTACCTGACGAGCTCCTACCCGGTGACTGGGAAGGCCGCAGTGCTCGACAGTTGTGCCGCAATATTTACCGCCTTATTTATGAAGGCGCTGAACGTTGGTTAGACCAAAATTTAGAAAATGCCTCAGGCCCGCTAGCCTCCCCCAACGCAAGTTTCTTCCAACGCTTTGGCGGACTGAAGTAACCCTAACCGTAAGTGGATAACAGTGCTGCAGCTAAAAAGCCATCATATGTGATGACTTTTTAGCGCAACCCCCTCTTGAGCAACTGCAAAGCAAGCCAACGCTTTAACGATTTTTAAATTGAGGTGCGCGTTTTTCTACAAAGGCCTGCATGCCTTCGCTGCAATCGGCAAAAGCAAAGCTACTTTGGAATGCATGGCGCTCAAAGCGCAAACCAGCCGATAAACTGGTTTCAAACGCTTGCTCAACTGCAGCTCGAATCAACCCAGTCACAGGACGTGATTGCGCCGCTATGTGTTGAGCAGTCGCCAAGGCCTCGGCAAACAGCTCAGCCACAGGCACAATGCGACTGACCAAGCCGCAACGCTCCGCCTCATGGGCATCCATCAGTCGACCGGTCAAGCACATCTCCATCGCCTTAGCTTTACCCACGGCACGGGTTAAGCGCTGCGTACCTCCAGCGCCTGGCATGGTTGCCAACTTCACTTCCGGCTGGCCAAAGCGCGCTGTGTCACTGGCTAAAATAAAGTCACAGGCCATGGCCAACTCACAGCCACCCCCTAACGCCATGCCAGACACTGCCGCAATCATCGGCTTGCGTCGCGACTCCAGCACACCCCAACCAGCGCCTTGCACATAAGGAAAATCCATGGCAAAGAGTTCAGGAAAGTCTTTATTG
>LFRZ01000155.1:0-20423 GCA_001513025.1 Gammaproteobacteria bacterium DTU037 | reverse complement strand
TTGGCCAGCATCAACCTGCGGCCGATTGGGCTCCACTTCAGTTAAAGGCTCACACTCTTCTAGGCTTGCAAGGCAACGTAAGGTTAAACGCTGATACTCACCCGTCCCTTCTTGCTTCCAAGCCATTTCTTCAGCACTGAGTTTACGATGCACTTTGGCAGGCGAGCCAATAATTAAGGACTCTGATTCACAGGTAAAACCCGCCTTAACAAAAGCAGTTGCGGCAACGATGCAGCGCGGCGCAATTTTTACACCATCCATCACCACAGCGTTCATACCAATCAAAGCATCTTCACCCACAATGCAGCCATGTAAAATAGCACCATGACCCACATGACCATTTTTTTCGACCACAGCATCTAAGCCGGGAAAAGCATGCATCACGCAAGTGTCTTGAACGTTAGCGCCTTCTTTAAGAATAATACGACCAAAATCACCACGTAAGCAGGCCGTTGGCCCCACATAGCAGTGCGGACCAATATGCACATCACCAATCAGCACTGCAGTAGGGTGTACATAAGCCGTTGGATGCACAACAGGCGTAACGCCTTCAATTTTATAACAGGGCATTTTTATTTTTCCTCGTCGTTCAGCGTTTAAGTCAATCTATGTTTAGATCTGCTGATTAACTTAAACTGCACCTAAGCAGTCAATATCGACACTGACGCTTAGGGCACAGCAAGACAGAACGAACTTAAACGTGTCGACGACTTTGTACAACAACAAAGCGGTTCACAAGGAAGGCCGTATCAGTTAAGCAGGCGTTAGCCGCTGGATTACCGCCGGTGGCGTGGAAATCACTAAAAGCAGCCGACTGATTAACAAAGACGCCGCCATCAAGATTGCAAGATAAGGCCACTTTAACCTCCAACGCTAAGGCTTCAGCCTGATCTAAAACAGCGTCAGACGTCGAGTACACTCCCAGCGTAATAGCGCCCTGCTCACTGATCACTTGATTCGCCAAACGCATCGAGTCATCGGTGCTTTCAGTGGCAATCAGGAAAGAAATTGGACCAAAGCGCTCTTCTGCATAGGTGGCTTGATCTTTGCCGTCCACTTTTAGAATCAGCGGTGTACGAATGCGTGCATTGGGGAATTCGGCGTGGGTGCGGCTTTCGCTTTCTAATACCACTTCGCCCAGTTTACGGCACTCATTAATCCGCTCTGCAGTGGCTTCTGACTGAATCGCTCCCAACACCATGCAAGCACGGTCATTATCACTTAAGAATTTGCTGGTTGCTGTCGCCAGTGCTTGCGCGAACTCATCAAAGCTCACCTTACCCTCTGGCGTATCGATGCCATCTTTAGGCACATAAATCGCTTGAGTCGTGGTGCACATTTGACCTGAGTAAAGACTCAGGGTGAACGCGAGGTTACGCGTCACTGCTTTAAGATCGCTGACGCTGTCCACAATAATGGAATTCACACCGGCTTTCTCAGTAAAGACTTTAGCCTGTAGCGCATTTTGCTCTAACCAGTTACCAAAGACGCTGGAGCCTGTGTAGTCAATGACTTTAACTTTAGGGTTCATGGCTAACACTTTAGCCACTGGCTCTGCCTGAGTGTCCACCGCAAGGCTGACAATCATTGGGTTTAAGCCCGCTTCTTTTAAGACCTCTTGTGCAACTTTTACGGTGAGGGCAGCCGGCAAAATCGCTGCGGGGTGCGGCTTAACAATCACCGGATTACCGGTCACCAAGCTGGCAAACAAACCTGGGTAGGTATTCCAGGTTGGGAAGGTCGAACAACCAATCACTACAGCCACACCGCGCGGCACTATGGTGAATTTCTTATCCATGACCAAGGGATCCATTTTGCCTTGCGGCTTATTCCAGCGTGCGGTTTCAGGAATAGCCTGCATGGCATCCCAGCCATACACTACAGCTTCTAAAGCACGGTCTTGCGCATGCGGAGCACCGGCTTGGAAGGCCATCATAAAGCCCTGACCACTGGTGTGCATCACCGCGTGCGCCATTAAAGGACTCATATCATTGAGGCGCTGCAGGATTTCCATACAGACGCCAACACGACCTTTAGGCCCGACATCACGCCACTGCGGAATAACCGCATGCATTTCATCGACCAACTGATCCATATCAGGTTGATCGTAGCTGGTACCCAAATCAAAACCATAGGGTGAACGCTCGCCCGTAATTTTTTTAACGCTAGCAGGTCCAGCTAAAGCAAAATGCTGATTGCACAGCGCTTTAAAATCCTCAGGCGCTGATTTAACAGCGTCTTCCGAGTAACTTCTTAGGCTTTCAGAATAAGGGGTCCAGTATTCACGGGTGTGAATAGCTTCTACTGCACGGTCAAGTAGTGCTTTATGACGCTCAAATAATACTGCGGGGGTTACTGATGACATGGTAAGTCTCCTGAAAGCTTAACGTTTCATAAAAAAAGACATTTCTAACCAAGCCAACATAGCTACAACAATTTAAAACAAGACTGTATTTTTATATCACATTCAATTCAGAAAACAAAGCAATCCACCTATCTCACAGACTTATCTAGCTATAAAAACCCAGTAAATATTAAAAAAACCTCACATATCATCCTTCTACCAAATACTAACCACTTAAACCTTGCCAATAAGCACCCCTCCTAAAGTGATACACAAAATACAAAATAACTTCTTGATCAGTGTCAGTTTTTGGATATACTCGATTTCAGCACTTCACCAAAGCCAACATGGCTTACAACATAACAAGACAAAACGGTGCAACTGCTACTGAGGTCAAAACGACCAATACAACCTACGAGCAAGCAAATAAATAACAAATAACTAACGGGTTGCTTATGTCCAATAACCTGCTTATTCAGGGTCCAAATAAGGGTGTGCTATTGCTTATCCTTAATCGTCCCGAAGCACTCAATGCTTTAAATACAGCACTCTTGGGAGAGCTATCAGCCGCACTTGATGCTGCTGAAGCCAATCCTGAGACACGTGCAGTGGTGATTACCGGCAGCGAAAGAGCTTTTGCTGCCGGTGCCGACATTAATGAAATGGCGGCTCGCGATTTAGTCGGCATTTTTGAAGATCCACGTGTTGCTCACTGGCAACGTATTACACGTTTCACCAAGCCTATCATTGCTGCAATTAATGGTTTTGCGCTGGGCGGTGGCTGTGAACTTGCCATGCATGCTGACATTCTAATTGCCGGTGACAACGCACGCTTTGCTCAACCAGAAATCAATCTTGGTATTATGCCTGGAGCCGGTGGAACACAGCGCTTAACCCGCGCAGTCGGCTCAGCTCTAGCGATGCATATGGCCTTAACCGGCGAGCAAATTTCCGCGCAACGCGCCTTGCAAGCGGGCTTAATCAGTGAAATATGCCCAACCGAATTAACGGTTGAACGTGCGATTCAAATTGCTGAAACCATCGCCAGTAAAGCCCCTATCGCTGTGCGTTTAACCAAAGAAGCCATCCATAAAGCCAGTGATACTGACCTCGCTACCGGGCTTAGATTTGAACGCCATGCCTTTACCTTGTTGGCGGGTACAACTGACCGAACCGAAGGCTTAAAAGCTTTCCAAGAAAAGCGCCAGCCTAAATTTAACGGTTGTTAGTTTTTTAACGCCACCGACCAGAGGATTTTTTATGTCTCAGCCCAGTATTCTTCTTGAAATTGATCAGGGTGTTGCACTACTAACCCTTAATCGTCCGGACAACCTCAATAGTTTTAATGAGGAAATGCACCAACACATGCGCGCAGTTTTAGGACAGGTTCGTAAAAATAAAAACGTTCGTGCCTTGGTAATTACCGGCTCTGGACGCGCCTTTTGTGCTGGGCAAGACCTAGGTGACCGCAATGTAGCACCAGGTATTGAAGCGCCTGATTTAGGTGACTCGATTGAAAAAAATTATAATCCCATGTTACGTGCACTACGTGATCTGCCCCTGCCAGTCATTTGCGCAGTGAATGGTGTTGCAGCCGGTGCAGGTGCCAATATTGCGCTCGCTTGCGACATTACTTTAGCAGCCCGCTCCGCCAGTTTTATTCAAGCTTTTTGCAAAATTGGTCTTATTCCAGACTCAGGCGGCACTTGGACGCTACCACGCCTGACTGGTATGGCGCGTGCCAAAGGCATGGCTTTATTGGGTGACAAGATTTCTGCCGAACAAGCAGAAAGCTGGGGCATGATTTGGCGCTGTGTTGATAACGAACAGCTTATGGAAGAAGCCATGAAACTCGCTCATCATTTAGCGACTCAACCCACTAAAGGCTTGGCATTTATTAAGCGCGCGTTACATGCCGGAGCTAATAACACTTTTGATCAACAGTTAGACCTTGAGCGTGATCTACAACGCTTAGCAGGTCGCACTGAAGATTACCGTGAAGGTGTGGCAGCTTTTATGGACAAACGCCAACCCAGCTTCAAGGGTCAATAACATGCAGGCATTAAATACTACTGTAAAAATTGCCGTCATTGGCGCCGGCGCTATGGGCTCAGGTATCGCACAGGTTGCGGCTCAAGCTGGGCACTGTGTTTACCTGCAAGACCAACAAGCCGGAGCAGCTGAAAAAGGTAAGGCAAGCATCGCTAAGATTCTGCAAAAGCGTGTGAGTAACGGCAAAATGCAGCAAGCTGACTTAGATACTTTGCTCGGCCGTATTCAACCTGTGGATAGCTTAGAGGAACTCGCCGATGCGGGTCTAGTAATTGAAGCCATTATTGAAAACTTAGGAATCAAGCGCCAGCTGTTTGCGAGCCTCGAAGCCCTTTGTAATGACGATGTTATTCTAGCCACTAACACATCTTCTATTTCCGTGACCTCTTTAGGCGCTGAACTCAAACGCCCAGAGCGTCTGCTAGGCATGCACTTTTTTAATCCAGCGCCCCTTATGGCCTTGGTTGAGGTAGTGCTGGGTTTAGCGACGGATAAAAAACTGGCTGAAGTAGTTCACGCTACAGCAGCTGCTTGGGGTAAAAAGCCTGTTTTTGCTACATCAACACCGGGTTTTATTGTTAACCGAGTGGCCCGCCCTTTTTACGCAGAAAGCCTACGCCTTATGCAAGAACAGGTAGCTGATCCTGCAACGCTAGACGCCTTACTACGAGAAGCGGGTAGTTTCCGTATGGGGCCGTTTGAGTTAATGGATTTAATTGGTCATGACGTTAACTACGCGGTGACTGAGTCTGTTTTTTCCGCGTATTACGGCGACTTTCGCTTCCAACCTTCATTAATTCAAAAAGCTTTGGTTGAGGCAGGCCGTCTAGGTCGTAAAACGGGGCAAGGTTTTTATTCCTATACCGACGGTACTGAGCGTACCAGCCCTGCAACTGAGGCTAAGCAAAGCACAACTAAGCAACCAGTTATTATCGAAGGTGAGCTGGGTGCGGCGCGTGGTTTGATTGAGCGTTTTCAACAAGCCGGCTTAACTGTTATTCAACGCATGGGCGGCGGTGTTATTCGCTATGGCGAAGCAACTCTAGCATTAACCGATGGACGTATGGCGGGCGAAAGAGCCGTTGCAGATGATCTGCAGGAATTAGTGATATTTGATTTAGCTGAGGATTACCAACAGGCAACGCGTCTTGCTATTGCCGCTGCGGAGCAAACTTCTGCAACAGCGATAAAAGATGCAACGGCCCTTCTACAACAAGCTGGCTTAGCCGTTAGCCTGCTCAATGATTCGCCCGGCCTAGTCGTGATGCGCACCTTAGCCATGCTCGCCAATGAAGCAGCAGATGCAGTACTGCAAGGCGTTGCCAGTGCGGCTGACGTTGATCTTGCTATGTGTGCCGGCGTGAATTACCCGCAAGGACCCTTAGGTTGGGCTGACAGTTTAGGCCAAGGCGTGATCTGGCAAGTATTAACCAATTTACAAGCTAGCTACGGTGAAGATCGCTATCGCCCGTCGCTACTACTACGTCGTAACAGCTTCACTGGACAATTTTTTATCGCGTAACACCTAATAATAAAAGAGATAAATAATGACTGATCTTACTCCTCAACAATTGGCTAACGCTTGTGCAGAAGCGATGTTTGCACGCGATCAAGCCAGCCAGCAACTCGGCATGAAAATCGTTTCTGTAGCGCCTGGACGTGCAGAACTCAGCATGACTGTTGATCAACGCATGATTCAAGGGCACGGAGCCTGCCATGGTGGTTACCTTTTCACTCTCGCTGATTCAGCTTTTGCTTTTTCTTGTAACACATACGACAAGGCAACTGTCGCCTCAGGTTGCAGCATTGAATATGTCATGCCAGCTAAACAAGGTGATGTGTTAATAGCAAGCGCTGAGGAGCGCAGTCGAGGTAATCGTACCGGTATCTACGACATCACCATCACCAACCAAGATAAGCAGGTCGTCGCCTACTTTCGTGGCAAATCCTACCAAGTGCGCGGAAGCGTTCGCCGTTTAGAGGAATAAATATGAACTCCAATAACATTCTCCAAGACGCTTATATTATTGATGCAATCAGAACACCCATTGGCCGTTATGGCGGTGCTCTAGCAACGGTAAGAGCTGATGATCTTGGTGCTATTCCGATGAAAGCCCTGATCGAGCGTCACCCTGACTTAGACTGGAGCAAAGTTGACGATGTGCTGTACGGCTGCGCCAACCAAGCTGGTGAAGATAACCGTGATGTGGCACGTATGTCGGCCCTATTGGCGGGTCTACCAATTGAAGTACCTGGCGGAACCATTAACCGTCTTTGTGGCTCAGGTATGGATGCCATCGGCACGGCTGCACGTGCTTTACGCACCGGTGAAGCTCGCCTGCTAATCGCTGGCGGTGTTGAGTCTATGTCACGTGCACCTTTTGTCATGGGTAAAGCAGACTCCGCTTTCAGTCGTAAAGCAGAGATGTTTGATACCACCATTGGCTGGCGTTTTGTTAATCCAGTCATGAAAAAGCAGTATGGCGTTGAATCCATGCCAGAAACAGCGGAGAACGTTGCGCAAGATTTTAACATTTCCCGTGCAGATCAAGATGCATTTGCTTTACGTAGCCAGCAGCGCACCGCTATCGCGCAAGCCAATGGCCGTTTAGCAGAAGAAATTACCCCAGTATGGGTACCGCGCCGTAAACAAGAACCGCTTATTGTTGATAAAGATGAGCACCCACGTCAAACAACCCTAGAAGCACTAGCCAAACTACCGACGCCTTTTAGAGAAGGAGGCAGTGTTACACCAGGTAATGCGTCAGGTGTTAATGACGGTGCTTGCGCACTACTAATGGCCAGCTCTGAAGGCATTAAACAATTCGGTCTAAAACCTCGCGCAAAAGTTTTAGCCATGGCAACTGCCGGCGTTGAGCCACGCATTATGGGCTTTGGTCCAGCGCCAGCAACGCGCAAGGCGTTACAGGTTGCAGGTTTAAAACTTGAAGACATGGATGTAATTGAGCTCAACGAAGCCTTTGCTGCACAAGCTTTAGCAGTGATGCGCGACCTAGGCTTGGCTGATGATGCCGCACAAGTTAACCCAAATGGCGGAGCCATCGCACTGGGTCACCCTTTAGGCATGAGCGGTGCACGCTTAGTCACAACAGCACTGCATGAGCTCGAGAAGCTACATGCTGAAGGAAAATCCAGCCGTTATGCGCTGTGCACCATGTGCATTGGTGTCGGGCAAGGCATCGCTCTAATTATAGAGAGAGTTTAATACAGCCTGATTGCATAAAAATAAGATTTATACAGCGCGTAGACAGCTACTGCTGAATAACAACAACAAAAATATAGGAATTAAATATGAGCCTTCCATTACAAAAGCTTGGCACTCTAGATCCTCTCGAAACCGCCAGCCTAGATGAGCTACGTCACACCCAGCTGCAACGCCTGCGCTGGAGCTTAAACCATGCCTATACGAACGTTCCTCATTACCGTAAAGCTTTTACTGATTTAGGCATGCACCCGTTAGATATTAAGTGCCTCGAAGACCTGTCTAAAGTGGATTTTACCACTAAAGCTGATTTGCGCGATAACTACCCCTACGGCATGTTCGCCACACCTATGCGTGACATCGTTCGTCTTCACGCATCCAGCGGTACCACAGGCAAACCTACGGTTGTCGGTTATACACAAAACGATATCAACACATGGGCGGACATAGTCGCGCGTTCGATTCGTGCTGCCGGCGGTCATGCCGGTGACAAGGTTCACATTGCCTATGGTTATGGCTTATTTACAGGCGGTTTAGGTGCTCATTATGGCGCAGAACGCTTAGGCTGTACGGTAATCCCGATGTCTGGCGGTCAAACTGAAAAACAAGTTCAGCTGATTAATGATTTTGGCCCAGATATCATTATGGTGACGCCGTCCTACATGTTGAACATTGCTGACGAGATGGAGCGTCAAGGTATCGATCCCCATAAGTTACCACTACGCATTGGTATTTTTGGCGCCGAACCATGGACCGACAGTATGCGTACAGAGCTCGAAGAGCGCCTAGGCATCCAAGCATTAGATATCTATGGTCTCTCTGAAGTAATGGGTCCAGGTGTGGGCATGGAGTGCGCAGAAACTAAAGATGGCCCAACGATTTGGGAAGATCACTTTTACCCTGAAATTATTGATCCCAGTACTGGCGAAGTACTGCCTGATGGTGAGTTTGGTGAACTAGTCTTCACCTCCCTAACCAAAGAAGCACTACCAATTATTCGTTACCGTACTCGTGATTTAACCCGCCTACTACCCGGCACTGCACGACCGATGCGTCGTATTGATAAAATCACCGGGCGTAGCGACGATATGCTGATCATTCGTGGTGTTAACGTCTTTCCTACACAAATAGAAGAGCAAATACTGAAAATACCACAATTGGCTACTCACTATGAGGTCGTTGTATACCGCACAGGAAACCTTGACTGCGTAGATATTCGTGTTGAGCTTAAGCCAGCAGCGAATACATACGACGCGGAGAGCTGTCAACGACTTGCTAGAGAGCTGCAGCACCATATCAAGTCTTGCGTGGGCATTAGTACTCACGCAAAAGTCTGCCCTGCTGGCCTTCTGCCTAGATCTGAAGGTAAGGCAACGCGAGTGTTCGATAAGCGTAAATAGACATGCCCTACACCCCATATCCAGCCCCGCTTTAAGCGAGGCTGGATATCACTTAAAAAAAACACGACACACAAAATAATACTTGACTCTATTTTATGTATCAAATATAACTATAAATAAATCAAATGCTTTAAATTTATAAAAATAAATAAAATCAAAAGGGACTGTCAGTTAAACAACGATTTTACTGGCAATAAATACGATTCTCATAAAAACCAAGTCAAAAAAACTATTCGTCTGATTACCCTTATCATCATAAAAAAGCCTGAAAAGCAAATTTAAAAAACTATACGACACGCTATATAATAATTAATATTATTTAAGTGTCATTAACGAGCAACTCTAGCTGCTTACCAGATGATCTGGATTACATGACGTAACGCAGCCTAAGAATAATAAAACTGATTGGAGGCATAAGATGTACGCCCAACTCGTTGAAACTGGAGTCAAACGCGTTAAAACCCTGGCAGAAATGTCGCCAGAAGAACGCACCTTTCAAGAAAAAGTTGATGCTGAGATTAAGATCGAACCCAGAAACTGGATGCCCGAGGCTTATCGCAAAACACTTGTGCGTCAAATATCTCAGCACGCCCACTCAGAAATCGTCGGCATGCTACCTGAAGGTAACTGGGTGACTCGTGCACCGACGCTCAAGCGCAAATTGCAGTTGATGGCAAAAATTCAGGATGAGGCTGGACACGGCCTTTACCTCTACAGCGCCATGGAAACCTTAGGCGCCAGCCGCGATGAAGAAATTGAAAATCTTCATCAAGGCAAATCCAAGTACTCCAGCATTTTTAACTACCCAACATTAAATTGGGCTGATATGGGTGCGGTTGGCTGGTTGGTTGATGGCGCTGCGATTGTTAACCAAGTGGTTCTACAACGCACCTCTTACGGCCCTTATGCCCGAGCAATGGTACGTATCTGTAAAGAAGAAAGCTTTCACCAGCGTCAAGGCTATCAAATCCTCTTAGACCTGATGCGTGAAGGCACAAAAGAGCAAAAAGCCATGGTGCAAGATGCGATTAACCGTCTTTGGTGGCCTTCATTGATGATGTTTGGCCCCTCTGATGAGCACTCACCTAACTCTAAACAGTCCATGGCTTGGAAAATCAAACGCAAGAGTAATGATGAGCTGCGCCAGATGTTTATTGACCAAACCATCCCCCAGCTTGAATTCTTAGGCTGTACCGCACCTGACCCTGACCTCAAATGGAATGAAGAAACGGGGCATTATGATTTTGGTGAAATTGACTGGAATGAGTTTTACGAAGTGTTGAAAGGCAATGGTCCTTGCAATCGTGAACGCATTGCAACACGTAAAAAGGCGATTGATGAGGGCGCTTGGGTACGTCAGGCAGCAAAAGCCTACGCAGAAAAACAACAACAAAAACAGCACACTGCTGCTTGATGATTAGGAGAGATAAAATGTCTGAACAATGGTCACTTTATGAAGTGTTTATCCGTAGTAAGCACGGTCTCAACCACCGCCACGTGGGTAGTGTGCACGCTGCAGATAAAGATATGGCAATCGAAAATGCGCGCGAATTATACACTCGCCGCAACGAAGGCGTAAGCATTTGGGTTGTTCCATCCAATAACATTACCGCCTCGTCCCCTGATGAGAAAGAACCTCTGTTTGATCCATCGCAAGACAAAATTTATCGTCATGCATCTTTCTATGAACTGCCTGACGAAGTCGGCCAGATGTAAGGAGAACCACATGACTCAAGTATTAACGCAAGAACAGACCTTACAGAAGTACCTATTAAGACTGGCAGATTCAAACTTAATTATCAGCCAGCGCTTATGTGAGCTGTGCGGTAAAGCGCCGGCAGTGGAGGAAGAGTTGGCGCTGATGAACGTCGCACTCGACCTCGTTGGCCAAGCGCGCAACTGGTATGAGTATGCAGGGGAACTGGATGAAGCAAAGCGCGATGCGGATACCCTAGCTTTCCGCCGCGACGCTCACGAATATCACAGCCTCTTGTTAACTGAGCAGCCCAATGGTGATTACGCCGTGACCATGGCGCGTCAATTCTTTTATGACGTTTGGCACTACTTCACTTTGCAATCGCTGGTGGACTCACCTAATGAGCGCATTGCCGGTATTGCTGCCAAAGCCCTTAAAGAAGTGACCTACCATCTGCGCCGCTCCTCTGCCTGGATGAAACGCTTAGGTGATGGCACTGAAGAAAGCCATCAGCGCATGGAAGACGCGGTCGAAAGTCTATGGCGCTTTACCGGCGAACTTATCACCCCTGATGAGATTGAAATCAACTTAGCTCAACAAGGTTTAGCACCAGATCCAGAGCAGCTTGCTCAAGACTGGAAAGGCCTAGTTAAAGAAGTCTTAACTGAAGCAACGCTGACCTTGCAGCCAGACGATGCTTGGATGTATCTAGCAAGTAAAAAAGGCATTCATAGCGAGCACTTAGGCATTATCTTAGCTGAAATGCAGTTTTTACAGAGGGCTTACCCTGATGCAAAAACTTGGTAATACTTCAAAACCAGTTGCCGCGCCACCCAAAGGCCCAATTATTGCCAGTGACCGTATCCCAGTCAATGTCTCTGGCGAGCCTTTAAGTGACCCACAAATCTGGCAATTACTCAATGAAGTACAAGACCCAGAAGTACCAGTGGTTAGCGTGGTAGAACTGGGTATTGTGCGCAATTTCAGCTGGCAAGATGGGCAGTTGGTGGTTGATGTCACCCCAACCTACTCAGGCTGTCCGGCAACCGACTTAATCGAAGAGTTAATTGCTGAAGCGCTGATCCAAGGCGGTATACCTAACCCACAAATCAGGCGGGTCTTAACACCCGCCTGGACCACCGATTGGATTACAGAATCGGGGCGTGAAAAGTTACGCCAGTTTGGTATTGCGCCACCCCAAGGTAGCGCCAGCAAAATGACACTTTTAGGGCATGCTCAAAATATCAGCTGCCCACACTGTGGCAGCAGTCATACCGAGCTGGTCAGTGAGTTTGGTTCCACGCCCTGCAAGGCGCTTTATACGTGCAAAGAGTGCTTAGAACCCTTTGATTACTTCAAGTGCATATAACAAAATCGAGATCACTATGAGTAAATTTCATTCCCTGACCATTAAAGAGGTCAAACCTGAGACGCGTGATGCAGTCTCTCTGGCTTTTGAACTGCCAGAAGCACTAAAAGACGCGTACCGTTTTAAACAAGGGCAACACCTAACCCTTAGAACACTGATTAACGGTGAAGAAGTACGCCGTTCATATTCTATCTTCAGTGGTATTAATGACGATGAGTTGCGTGTCGCTGTTAAACAAGTGCCCGGCGGTGTTTTTTCAACCTATATTAATGAACGACTTAAAGCCGGCCAAGTAATTGATGTTATGCCGCCAGAAGGTCGCTTTTATACTGAACTGGATCCGGAGCGTGAAGGTAACTACCTTGCTGTTGCTGCCGGTAGTGGTATTACCCCAGTTTTATCAATTATTAAAAGTACACTAGAAACCGAGCCCAAGAGTCGCTTTACGCTCTTTTACGGCAACCGCGCCACCATTTCAACGCTGTTCCGTGAAGAACTATCAGACCTTAAGAATCGTTATATGCAGCGATTGAACTTGGTCTTTATTTTTAGCCGCGAACAGCAAGAAATTGACCTCTACAATGGCCATATTAATAGCGAAAAATGTGATGCATTATTTGATCAGTGGGTTAAACCTGCCGGTCTAACTGCTGCGTTTATTTGTGGTCCGCAAATCATGACGGAAACAGTGCGCAACTCACTTGAACGCCACGGTATGGAGAAAGAAAAAATCCACTTTGAACTTTTCACGCCTGCTGGCGGGGCATCTGTTGCGCGTCAAGATCGAGCTGAAACCAAAATTGATCCTAAAGCTGTCAGTCAGATTACTGTTATTGCCGACGGCCGCGCTTTAGCCTTTGAACTGGTACGTAACACAAAAAGCATCTTAGAAGCGGGCAATGAGATTGGTGCAGACCTTCCCTACTCCTGTAAAGCTGGAGTCTGCTCTACTTGCCGCGCCAAAGTAATCGAAGGTGAAGTTGATATGGACTCCAACTACGCGCTAGAGGACTACGAAATTGAAGCTGGTTACGTCTTATCGTGCCAATGCTATCCCGTGAGCGACAAAGTCGTTCTCGACTACGATCAGTAAGCGGTTATAAAAACCAAACTGCAAATTATATTTACCCCGCCTCGTGCGGGGCATATATAGGCGCGCCAAAAAGCTTAGCTTTATATGTCTATATAAAGCCAACAATAAAAAATGCCACATTACAGTCCTTAGCCTGCCATTTGCTCAGACTGGTTTAGCGCACAAAATAACCCAATAGAGCAAAAGACTCGAGCTATACATAAGAAGTCGTTAATAATAAAAAGAGAGACTCACTATGCACATTAAAATCAACAATATTTTTTTAATCAGCACCTTAGCAGCAGCTATTGCACTACCCAGCGTAACCCAAGCAGCATTTGTTGAAGACAGCGAAGGCAGTTTAAGTTTACGTAATTTTTATATGAACCGTGACTATCGAGACACAGGTTTACCTGGNNGCACCGATGCATAAAGGTAAACAACAGTCTAAATCGGAAGATTGGGGTCAAGCCTTTATGCTGCGTCTCAAGTCTGGCTATACTGAAGGCACAATCGGCTTAGGGATAGATGCCATTGGCCTCGCTGCTTTTAAACTGGACTCAGGCGGCGGTACCGGTGGTACTGGCACCTTAGTTCGTAGCCGTCACAGTGGTAAATCAGCTGATCAACACGGCTCTTTAGGACTCACAGGTAAAGCTAAATTTGCTGAAACAGTACTTAGCATTGGTACCCATGAGCCAACGTTACCGATTGCCTTCCGTAACGACACACGTTTACTGCCACAAACCTTTGAAGGCGGTCAAATCCAATCCAAGGATATTGAAAACCTCACCTTAACTGCCGGCCAGTTCAAAAAAACTCGCACCCGTGACTCTACTGACGATCAACGCTTAAGCATGTATTCTGACGGCTCAAAAGGCGGCGTCACCAGCAACCGTTTTAATTACGCAGGCGCCAGCTACACCTTTATTCCAAACTTAACCGGTACCTACTTCTACGCTGAGCTTAAAGACAACTACAAGCAGCACCACGCCAATCTGCAGTACTTAACGGATTTAACCGATGAAATTAAACTTAAAGCTGATTTACGTCACTTTAATAGCTCAGATAAAGGCAATACCAATGTGGATAACCGTTTAACCAGTGCCAACTTCGCACTCGGTTACCAAAACCATTGGTTGGGCTTAACCTACCAAAACAGCAGCGGTAAAACAGGACTGCCCATTCTCGGCGGCGCAACCGACCCGTGGGTTGCTAATATTGCAACCTACCATATTTTTATCCGTGCCAAAGAAGACTCATGGCAAGCTCGTTATGACTACAGCTTCGCTGACCTAGGCTTACCTGGGCTGAAATTTATGGCTCGCTATATCAGCGGTGATGACTTCAATATAGGCAACAAGAGCGCTAAAGAATGGGAACGTGATATTGATATCGGTTACACCATTCAGTCTGGCCCCCTGAAAGATGTCAGCTTATTAGCGCGTAACGTAATGTACCGTGGCTCGCATACCACTGATATTGATGAGAACCGCGTGCTTGTTAACTACACGTTTAAGTTCTAATGCGTGAAGAAACTAAAAATATGGTGAGCTTATCAGTCGCACCTTGATTAGAAAGCTGAAAAGATACGCATCGAGTGTGACTAGTCAATACTTAAAGCAATACAACTGAAGCTACCATTAATACGCCCGCTCTCAACAAGCGGGCGTTATCATTTATGCCTCAGAGTTACACATCGCTTCGTACTCATCAGTAAAGAAGAACTTCTCCTCACCAAAAGCAGGCACTAAATCGTCAAACCAAGTTGCCTCTTCATCGTATTTAGCAAAAAATGTTTTCTGTACCCAGTCCGGATTACGACCTTGAATAAAGCGTAGGACAAAGACTTTCTCGCCCTGGAACTCCATCACACTTTGAATTTCAACTTTACCTGGACCGGCACTCATGGATGGCCCACGCGCGGTACGGCCTAAACCAGAGACCTGCTGCATGGCTTCGCGGTAAATCTCATAAGCTCGCACCAAAGGCACTTCAAAGTAACGCTTGGCACCGGTGTCACGCTCAACAAACATATAGTAGGGGATTAAACCTAAACGCACCTGCGTACGCCACATGCGCACCCAGACATCCGCATCATCATTAATATGCTGCACTAACGGCGCTTGTGTACGAATCACTGCTCCAGTGGCACGAATGCGTCGAATTGCTTCGCGCACAATCGGGGTTTCCATTTCTCGCCAGTGGTTAAAGTGCGCCATAATCGCGATATGCTTACCGGCTTTTACCAGTTTGCTAAACAGCTTGAGTAAACCTGCAGCATCATCGTCAGTAACAAAACGTTGTGGCCAGAAAGTCAGCGCTTTGGTACCAATACGTACAGTTTGTAAATGCTCCAATTCAGGTTGTAGCAGCGGCTCAAGGTAATTCTCTAGATGACGAGTCTTCATCACCATCGGATCACCGCCGGTAATCAGCAGATCAGTAATATTTTTATCTTGGGCTAAATAACGGTGCAGCGACTCAGCCTCATTACTGGCAAAACGCAGCTCTTTATTGCCGACAAACTGTGCCCAACGGAAGCAGAATGTACAGTAGGTGTGACACACCTGACCTTGGCTGGGGAAAAACAGCACTGTCTCGCGGTATTTATGCTGCATACCATCCAAGGCTTGACCATCAAGCATTGGCACGTTCATTTCTTGTTGACCGGCTGGGTGCGGATTGAGACGCGCCTGAATTTCACGGGCCAACTGGGTGATGTCCGCGCGTGGTCGTTCATCGCGTAAGGCTTGCGCCATCAAATCGTAATCAGATGGCTCTAACATACCGCGCTGCGGGAAGGTCAGTTGGAAGATCGGATCATTGGGCACATTATCCCAATCGATCAGCTCATCAATCACATATTGGTTAACACGGAATGGCAGCACACTGGCCACTACACGCATTTCAAAACGCTGTTCTTCAGACAACCTCTGCAGCGGTTCAATTTTATCAAATTGACGGTCGGTATAAACCTGAAACCGCGTATTTTCTGTAAAACCTTCATCACTGAGAGGCATTATTTTTATAGATTGAGTCATGGTTACTCTCCACTCTATGCGGACTCAGTACAAACTAAACGCTTAAGGTTGAACTCTGAGTCGGCTTGTTGGGGATCCCCTAAGGGGGAAAAGATAGCTACATATAGGTAGCATAAAGCTACGATTAAGCACGCTAAGGCGTGACATAACCGCCATAAAGGGTGGGAAGAAATGCTTCCCGAGGCGTCGGATTTGATCCGAAAAGGGGTAACCGTGTTGCTAAAAGAAGGCCTAGAATACGGTATTTCTCAAGGCCTCTCAATTATTAAACATGTATTACTTGTGCTTAAGCAATTCCACTACACGTGTTTTATCACGTGCAAAAGCATCCTCAACTTCTTTTTTACGTTGCAAATATCGCGCAATTTGCTGCTGTAAGCGCTGCTGATCAAGGCTCACTTCTGCAATTTGCTCAAGTAGTAGCGCAGAGACTTCAGCGCCGGCACGCTCCTGACTCGCCGCCTGCCCTTGCAGATCCGTTTTTAATCTATTAACCGATAATAAATTACCGCGGGCAATGCTAATTTGCCCATCAATATTGGCGGTTTTACGCTCGAGAGCACGATCAATATCCTCAACGCGAGTGTACAGCATCAGCAACTGTCGATCGGCTTTAGCTTGTTCATTTGCGGCCTGTGCCGTCCTATATTCTTCAGGTGTCAGTGCGCGAGGTACAACCCGCACAACGCGGCCTTGTTCATTCAGCACGTCATAGCCATGACCAATTAAATCCGAGGGTACACCCTGACGGCTAATCACCGTAATGCCACGCGCATCGCTATAACGGTAATATTCAACCGCGTAGGAGACACTGCAGGTCAATAACCCAAGTGCGAACAAACAACATACTGGACCGCGTAATCGCATCACGAGCCTCCTGAAAGATACTGACAACTGCTGCACATCGTATTAGATGCCATACTCTTCACGGTAACGCTCTACCGCAGGCAAATACTGCTTGAACTCGGCACTGTGCGCCAAATATTCTAACACTTGTTGCAAGGATACAATGCTAATGACTGGCATATTAAAATCACGCTCAACTTCTTGAATCGCAGACAAGGCACCCGTGCCACGCTCTTGACGATCGAGTGCAATCAACACGCCCGCGGCGCGAGCGCCTTGCGCTTGAATAATCTGCATCACTTCACGAATCGCCGTACCTGCAGTAATCACATCATCAACAATCACTACATTCCCAGCTAAAGGTGCGCCAACCAGTGTACCGCCCTCGCCATGATTTTTAGCTTCTTTACGATTAAAGCACCAAGGCACATCACGCTGATGATGTTCTGCCAATGCCACCGCCGTCGTCGCCGCTAAAGGGATGCCTTTATACGCCGGACCAAACACCACATCGTACGATAATCCACTGTCGACTAGGGCTTGTGCATAAAAACGGCCGAGCTTGGCCAGCGCCAAACCGGAGTCAAATAATCCTGCATTAAAAAAATAAGGACTTACTCGTCCTGACTTCAAGGTAAACTCACCAAAGCGCAAAACACCGCGCTCAAGTGCGAACTGAATAAACTCTCGTTGATATGCTTGCATAGGTGGGTCCTTAATACGTTGGGTTTAGCCAATTTAAAGTACGTTCGGTATGATACACAAAGAATTTTTTTAGGGGCTATCCATGCGGGTTATTAGTATAAATGTGAACGGTATTCACAGCGCTATTGAACAAGGCTTACTTGATTGGTTAGCAGTCCAAAATGCTGATGTGATTTGCCTGCAAGACACCCGAGTCAGTGCTTACGAAATGGAAGCGCCAGAGGTGCAGTTACATGGTTATTTTTGTTACGCTTGTGACGCCGAACAGCCAGAGCAAGGCGGCGTGGCAATTTACACACGTATTCAGCCAAAAGCTATTATAACCAGTTTAGGCTTTGAAACAGCTGATCGTTATGGCCGTTATATTCAAGCCGATTTTGATAAAGTCAGTATCGCCAGCGTCTTAATGCCTTCCGGCTATAAAGGCGAAGACGAACTGAACCAAAAATTTAAGTTTATGGATGACTTTGCCCGCTATCTCGACAAGCAACGTCGCAAACGCCGTGACTATATTTACTGCGCATCATTGTTTATTGCGCACAATAAGCTCGACGTGAAGCACTGGCGCGATTGTCAGCAAGAAACCGGTTTCTTATCGCCTGAGCGTGCTTGGATGGATGAAATAATTGGCAGCATGGGCTATGTCGATGCACTGCGTGAAATCAATCGCGAAGGAGAATTGTACAGTTGGTGGGCCGATAGCGAACAAGCTGAGTTGCTTAACTTGGGCTGGCGTTTTGACTACCAATTACTGACCCAAGGTATGCGCCGCACAGTACGCAACGCTAAGCTGTCAAGACAGCCGCGGTTTTCCCAACATGCGCCTTTTAGCGTGGACTACGACTGGGTTCTAACCGTTTAAATACAGGCTGAATAACACAAAAAGCCCTTTCGTGTTATTCAGCGCTGAGATATCGCGCTTTATTCTGCAATAAAACGCGCGCTCCTATCGCGTCGATTAATCCTTACTCGCTCTGCAATGCCGCTTGCTGCAAGGCAAACAACTCACGTACACCTTTGTCAGCCAAGGCTAACATTGCATTGAGCTGCTCGGTACCAAAAGGTGCACCTTCAGCAGTACCCTGTACTTCAATAAAGCCACCGGCATCGGTCATCACTACGTTTAAGTCCGTTTCAGCGGTTGAATCTTCTGGGTAGTCCAGATCAAGTACCGGTAAATCTTTATAAATACCGACCGATACAGCAGCAATCATTTGCTTCAGCGGCGAGCCGTTTTTCAACATTTTGCGCTCTTGCATTACAGCTAAAGCATCAACCAAAGCCACCATCGCACCTGTAATCGCCGCAGTACGCGTACCGCCGTCGGCTTGAATCACATCACAGTCGACATACAAAGTGTTTTCACCCATCTTTGTCATATCTAATGATGCACGCAAAGAGCGACCAATCAAACGCTGGATTTCTAAAGTACGGCCACCCTGCTTACCACTGCTGGCTTCACGACGTGTACGCTCACCGGTCGCACGCGGTAGCATGCCGTATTCTGCAGTTAACCAACCTTGTCCTTGGCCTTTTAAGAAACGTGGAACGCCATTCTCTACACTCACGGTGCAAATCACTTTAGTGTTGCCAAACTCTACTAATACAGAGCCTTCAGCATGGCAAGTAAAGTTACGTGTAATGCGCACCTGACGCAATTGATCGAGTTCACGGCCACTAGGACGAGTCATTAAATATTCCTATTTACTAAATATGAACAAACATTATAGGGATAGAACATCCCGATATCAGCATTCTAAACACAACAGATCAAAATATTCGCTACAATTAGCACATTATTCATCCCCCTCATTTGGAGATTCTTCATGGTGCATAGCATGACTGCGTTCGCTCGCGTCGAGCAAAACGGTGTTTACGGCACGCTCAGCTGGGAATTACGCTCGGTCAACCATCGCTATTTAGAACCGCACTTGCGCCTACCTGACACGCTACGTGACGTTGAAAGCACGGTGCGCGAGGCCTTACGTAATGGTCTGTCACGCGGCAAAGTCGAATGCACTCTACGCCTTACTGAATCATCCAGCGAGTCCAGCTTACACGTCAACCAAGAGCGCGCTCAGCAACTGATTCAAGCCGCACAACAGGTTGCTCAATATATTCAGCAGCCAGCAGCTCTTAATCCATTAGACGTTTTAGCCTGGCCTGGAGTGCTGAGTAGCCAATCGGTCGACAGCCAAGAACTCAACAGCGCGGCGATTGCACTCTTTACCTGCGCACTGGCCCAGCTTAAAGAAAGCCGAGGCCGTGAAGGCGCTGACTTAGCACGCTTAATCAGTGAGCGCTTGGGTACCATTCAAACTGAAGTCAGCGTGCTACGCGAACTGGTGCCGCAAATGCTCGAACTGCAGCGCCAGAAAATCCTTACCCGTTGCCAAGAAATGCAGGTTGAAATTGACCCGCAGCGTCTTGAGCAAGAACTGGTTATCTTGGCACAGAAAAGTGACGTCGCTGAAGAACTCGACCGTCTTGCCACCCATATCACTGAAGTCAATCGCGTCCTAAAAACCGGTGGTGCCATTGGCCGACGTTTAGACTTTCTAATGCAAGAACTCAATCGCGAGGCTAACACCTTAGGCTCCAAGGCGATTGATCCACGCTCAACTCAAGCAGCAGTCAATATCAAAGTACTCATCGAGCAAATGCGCGAGCAG
>LFRZ01000088.1 GCA_001513025.1 Gammaproteobacteria bacterium DTU037 | reverse complement strand
TTGATTAAATCTTCAGGGCTGATATGGCCGACCACGCCGGCATTGGTTTGCGCGCTGCCGAGCTGCGGCATATTAAGGATATGACCTTTCATCTTGCCGATGATATGCATTTCACAGGGTTTGCAATCGAACTTCAGCGTGAGCACTTCATCGCCATGAATCAGCTGCATATCACTAACTTTGGTGCGCACGCCGGTGACGCCTTTGGCTTGCTTCGGACAAAGATTAAACGAGAAACGCAGGCAGTGTTTGGTGATCATCACTGGCACATCGCCGGCTTCTTCGTGCGCTTCATAGGCCGCATCAATCAACTGCACGCCATAACGGTGATAAAAGGCGCGGGCTTTTTCATTGTAGACGTTGGCCAAAAAGGTTAAATGCGATTCTGGGTAGACCGGCGCTGGATCACTGACCGGCTTGCGAAAACCTTTTGGATGCGCCGCTATACGTGCGGCAGTCAGTGCTTCAATGGCATCCCGACGCAAACTTTTCAATTGTGAGTTAGGTACAAACCAAGCCTGCTCTGTTTGTACAGCAATCTTCTGCGCATGATACATCGTCGTACCCAGTTTACTCAGGGTATCTTTGATTTGTGCAATCGCCTGTTTGCCATCGGCGGCAAGAGTAAAAGGCCCACTGTGTTGCAGGCTGACACTGACGCCTTCTTCGCTGGTGGCGGTGAGGGTTAACTGCTGCTCATCCAGCTGCAATTGCCAGTCCACTAATACGCGGCGCTCAGCAGATTTCTTTTGCAGCGCGTGCTGCCAGTTATGATCCATATTGCGATTGAGCTGATAGGGCGGGCGCAGCTCTTTGAGCTCGGCGCGCATATCATTGGGCACCACGCGGTATTGGCGGATCATCTGCCCATCTTGTTCATATTCGCAGACTTGTTGCACGGTATTGGCGCGAAAGCCGATTACTTCGCGCTTATATAACACGTTTAAACCATCGCCATTGGCCAAAGGCTCAGTGGTTTGTAC
>LFRZ01000097.1:12909-17629 GCA_001513025.1 Gammaproteobacteria bacterium DTU037 | reverse complement strand
TTTTCAAGCGTTTGCCAAGTGTAGCGCTCTAATAGTGGCAGTCCAATCTAGGTTCTATCGGCAAGGCTTGGTAGCTATACGAATTCAGCTTCAGTTAAGCGCTACAGGTGATAATTGCCGCCTTAATTGTGTTTTTGTAAGGAATTGAAAATGGATAGCCGAGGCTTGCTTGATCAATTGTTGGGTGCCGGAAAATCATTGCTGAAAGAAAGCGGGGTGACTACTCAAGAAGGTGGCGTCAGCGACTTTGGCAAAGGTGCGGCTACGGGTGGATTGGTTGGTTTGCTACTGGGCAGTAAAACCGGGCGCAAGCTGGCGACCTATGGCGGTATCGCCGCTCTCGGTGCGGTGGCGTGGCGTGCCTATACTCAACATCGCAGCGAAGCTTCTAAGAATGTTCCAGCGTTACCTCAGTTAAACCTGCAGACTGAGAACCGCGCAGTGTTGCGTGCAGTTCTGGCTGCAGCACGGGTGGATGGGCATATCGACGAACGTGAGCGTGCCCTGATCGATCAGGAAATTGCCCGCCACGGTGGTGATGCGTCGTTACGCAACTGGATGGAGGCGCAGTTGAATGCGCCGCTGGACCCGCAAGCCATTGCCCGTGAAGTAGCTGATGATCCGCTGCTGGCCAGTGAGGTTTACCTGGTCAGCGCCTTGGTGATTGGCGATGCAGGTTTTCTTGAGCGCAGCTATCTCGACCGTCTGGCTGAACAGCTTGGTCTGGATGCAGAGCTGAAGCTGCGCTTGGAAAGTGATGCCTTGAGCGGGCAAGCGTATTAAGCTGCGCCGGCATCTAACTGGATTTTTGTGTCCAAGCAGCGGGATGAAAAAACCTAAGCGTTACTTCAACCTGCTACGCAGCAATCAACAATGCTGGACCAATAAGAGCTAGTACGAGAATCTATGATGACTGTGGTCTAAGTGGTATCTGCTTGGCCCTTTTCTAAGGGCTTTGCGTTAGACTTGTCTGCTTAAATTCCCTGCAGTTGTTGTTTTTATGAGTGCTTTATCTTCGTCCAATGGCCAACGTTTTTGGCTGGGCGCTTTGCATATTATTCCGCTGTGCTTAGCCGTATTCCCTTGGGGCGTATTGACGGGATCCATGGCGGTGAGCCAGGGGTTTACGCCGCTACAAAGTATTGGCTTGTCGGTGTTTTTATTTGCTGGGGCTGCGCAGTTGGTCACCATCAGTATGGTGGCGGCGGGCAGTGGCTTTGTCGCCATTTGCTTAACCATTCTGGTGATTACCGCGCAGCATTTACTCTATGCGCTGATTTTGCGCGAGCATGTCTCAAGTCTGCCGTTAAAAAAGCGCCTGCCAGTCGCCTTTTTACTGACCGATGAGTTATTTGCCTTAAGTGTCGGCAAAAAATCCTACGACTTTGCTTATTTAATGGGCGCAGGTTTATGTTTTTATTTGGCGTGGATTGGCTTTACCCTGATCGGTGTCGTGCTAGCTGCTTCAGTGCCCAACCTTGCTGACTACCATCTAGACTTCTCGATTGTCGCCACTTTTATCGCTATTGTCGTGCCGATGATTAAACGTCTCAGCAGTTTAGTGGGTGTGGTAATTGCGCTGACGCTGTCGTTAGTGCTCAGCAGTTTAGCGGTACCCGGTGCGATCGTTATTGCCGGACTACTGGGCATGCTCTGTGCCGTGGGCGTGGCGCGTTGGCGCGGTGAAGCGCTATGATTTGGTTACTGATTTTTACTCTCGCCGGTATTGTGTTTTTCAACCGTTACTTGCTGCTCGAACCGCGTTTACCGATTCGTTTACCGAACGTTGTTCGCCAAGCGCTGCAGTATTCTGCACCGTGTTTATTGACCGCGATTTGTGGGCCGATTTTGCTCGGCGATACGGGTTTAAGTGGTTTAGCCAGTAATCCTTATACCTATGCGGCGCTGTTCAGTATTGGCTGCGCGTTAGTGATTAAAAGCATGCTGCTCTCAGTCTTGGTCAGCTTAGCTGGGTTTTATACGCTGCTGTATTTGCTCAACTGAGTGGCGTCAACCGCCACCCCGTTCGTTCAGCTTACGGCTTAGCAGTGCTGACTTTATCGACTAAATACACCAGATGTTGATAGCTGAGATCGCTGTAGCTACTCAGACCTACTTCACAGGTGCGGCTGGTCGAGAAACCGGCACTGCAGCTGCCCACTTGTGTGGCTAAATCGCGTAAGGCATGCTCATTCAGGGCGGGCAGGGTGAAGCCTTTATCACCGGCAAAACCACAGCAATGAATCCCTTCTGGTACGACAACCTCTTTGGCGCATTGCTTGGCGATGGCTAAAAAATTATCGGCTTGATTCAGGTGTTGAGTGCTGCAGGTGATATGCACTGCGATCTTACTTTTCAGAGGCTTAAGTTCTAAGCGCGGCAGCACTTCTTCGCGCAGAAAACGCACTGAATCATAGATCTTTAAACGTGGATCATTTAGGTCTTTGAGTAAACGTAAGGTGCACGGACTGGTATCCGAATAGATCGGGTCTTGACCATTACGGCTGGCGCGCAACAACATTAACGCTAAATCATTGAGTTTATCGGCGGCTTGTTGTGGATAGCCTTTGGAAGCAAAAGGTTGTCCGCAGCAGTTGCCCGCCATACCTTCAGGATAAATAACCTGAAAGCCGGCTTTTTCTAGCAGCCGTTGGGTTTTCTCGCGCAGCGGTGTTTGCTCAGCATCTAGATGTGCAGGACCCATCACTTGCGAGACGCATGAAGCAAAGTAGACCACCCGCGGCTTTTTAGATGACGTGATACTGCTGATCTCTGCGGAAAACTTGACTGCTTGTGGCGTGGCGGTTAAATACACAGGTACTTGGGCAAAGCGCTGGTGCAGTTGTAATGACCAACGATACATACGTGGCGCACCGAGTACTTTACGTGCCAATTCTGCAGCGGTCAGCGCCCAACGAGCGACACCGGCTGCTTGCGCAAACGAGCGCGCCAGGCGCCGTGCTGTATCAGGATGCTGAGCTTGATTAGCGCGTAGTTCGCGGACTAAATCACCGGTATTAATCCCAACTGGACAACGCTGCGCACATAAACCGGTGGCCGCACAGGTGTCGATGCCGTGGTATTGATAACGCGCTTCTAACTCTGCGGTATCAATGCCGTTGCGCTTTTTCTCTTGAATATCCCGCCAAGCCACGATGCGCTGACGTGGCGATAAGGTTAAACCATGGGCAGGGCAGACCGGTTCGCAAAAACCACACTCAATGCACTTATCAATCAATGGGTTGGCGACCGGCATCGGTTTAAGGTTTTTCAGGTGAATCTCTGGATCGTAGGAGAGCACCACATCTGGATTTAAAATGCCTTGCGGGTCGAGCAAACGCTTAATGCGCCACATCAGTTGATAGGCATCGCTGCCCCATTCCAGTTCAACAAAGGGTGCCATATTGCGCCCAGTGCCATGCTCGGCTTTGAGTGAGCCGCCAAACTCGACCGCCACCAGTTGACTGACCGCTTGCATAAAGGCGCTATAACGAGCGATTTCTTCCGGCTGATCAAAGCGCTGGGTAAAGACAAAGTGCAAGTTACCTTCGAGGGCATGGCCGAATAGAATCGCTTCGTCATAATGATGCTCATCCAGCAGCGCCAGCAGACGATTAACCCCTGTCGCCAGATGTTCCAATGGAAAGGTGACGTCTTCAATAATCACTGTGGTGCCATTTTCACGCACGGCACCGACCGCAGGGAAGGTGTCTTTGCGCATCCGCCAGAGCAGCTCATACACCGCAGGATCTTGGCTAAAGGCAATATGCTGCTCTTTCGAAAAGTGTTCGATGGCGCTGTTGATCTGCTGCAGTTGTTGCTCGAGCAGTGTGTTATCGGCAGCACGCGACTCAATCAGCAGCGCGCAGGCTGAGCTACCCAGATGCTCAATCCAGTCCGGCATACCGGCCATATGTTGCACACTGCGTAGGCTGCGTCGATCTAATAATTCAACTGCGGAAACAGCGTGTTGTTTGAGTATCACGACGGCTTGGCAGCAGGTTTCTACATCAGGGAAAACGACTAAGGTGGTGGCTTTGTGTGGATAGTCGGGCACGGTGTCGTAGGTGACTGAACTGATAAAACCCAGCGTACCTTCGGAGCCGACCATTAAATGGGTGAGAATATCCAGCGGATCGCTGAAATCAATTAAGGCATTTAGCGACAGGCCAGTGGTGTTTTTTAAGCGGTATTTGTGTTTGATCTTGGCTGCCAGCTCGGTGTTATCGCGCGTTTCTATGGCTAACTCGCCAAGCTGCTCTAATAACTCAGCGTGACTGTGCCGAAAACGGCTGGCGCTGGCGAGGTCAGCACTGTCGACCACTGTGCCATCCGCCAGTACTACACGCATGTCGGCTAAGGTTTGATAGCTATTTTGCGCAGTACCGCAACACATGCCGCTGGAGTTGTTGGCGACAATACCACCAATCTTAGCTGCGTTAATCGAGGCCGGATCAGGGCCGATTTTACGTTGTAAATGCGCTAAAGCTTGATTGGCATGCGCACCAATCACCCCAGGTTGCAGACGAATGCGCTGGCCAGCATCGAGGATTTCTTTGTTATTCCAGTGATCACCTAAGACGATCAAGACTGAGTCGCTGATCGCTTGTCCGGATAAGCTGGTGCCAGCGGCGCGAAAAGTTACAGCTACTTGATGGATGCTGGCTTGTTGCAGGATAAACACCACTTCGGCTTCAGCTTCGACGCGGATTACCAGTTT
>LFRZ01000097.1:0-12887 GCA_001513025.1 Gammaproteobacteria bacterium DTU037 | reverse complement strand
CTCATGCGTCCTCCACGATCAAGACGATTAAATCTTTCGGACCGTGTGCGCCATAAGCTAGGACTTGTTCAATATCCGCTGTTTTTGATGGGCCAGAAATGAGCAGTAAATTACTCGGCATCGGTTTTGGCCAATGCTGCTGAGCTTGATAGAGATTGTCATAAATCTGGCTGGCGTTCAGTAAAGCTATATGCAACGGCGGCACTAAACTCATTAAGCGCGGCTCATCTGGACTGGGCTGCACCACCAAGGTGCCGGTTGCGGCAATACCGGCCAAGGTGCCAGTAAAGCTGGCCGGAACATCATCAAACAGCTCGCGTTTCCACTCTTCAATTGGGCGGTCATAGGCCAACAATTGCAAAGGCTTTTGAGTGGCTTGGCTGTAAGCGCTGAATGCTTTCCCGTGCGCAGTTGCCGGCGCTATAAGCAGCTTGTTCACTTGACGTGCGGCTAATAAATCACTGAGCAACTCAGGCCATTCGCTGTTATTGGTCAGCAGCACTTCACTGTGTACGGCAGTCATCAATTCTTTTAGACGAGTGACGCGCTCGGCGATGCTATAGCGCCAAGGCTCATCCACCAATGACGAGTCAAACGGATCAGCGATCGGTGTAGTACCGAGCAGACTGCTGCGTAAATCAGCTAAAATCTTATTTCGAGCACTCATGATTTTTTCTCCAAATGCTGTTTGGCTAATTCATGCAAGCTGCGCGTAGCAGGTTTGGGAGCGCTATGGTTTTGCGTCCATGGGCCGAGGTTTTTTGGTGTTAAGCCACCGAAACGTGTCGCCATAAAGGTGCCGGTTTTATACAGCCAAGGCAGGCTATTAAAATACTGCCAACCCTTCCATAGCAGCCGCTCTTTCGACGAATAACGACTGCCTTGGCCGTCCATGATCTGCGGTTGTTGCTGTGGTGGTTTCACGTTTTCTTCGCGTAAACGACGCAATAGGGCAGGGATCGGGATTTTCACCGGACAGACTTCGCCGCAAGCACCGCAGAGTGATGAAGCAGAAGGATGATCTGGGGTGTTTTCCAAGCCTAATAAGTGCGGCGAAATAATCTTGCCGATAGGACCAGGATAGACTGTGCCATAGGCTTGACCACCAATGCGGGTATACACCGGACAGTGATTCATGCAGGCGCCGCAACGAATACAATTGAGCGTTTGCCGCAGTTCGCTGTCAGCAAAGGCTTGGCTGCGGCCATTATCGAGCAAGACCAAATGCACTTCTTCCGGGCCATCCAGTTCACCGGGTTGGCGCGGTGCCGAGATCATATTCACATAAGTGGTAATGCCTTGACCCAGCGCCGAGCGGGTCAGTAACGACAGCAGCGGCACGGTGTCTTGTAAGTTGGCGACGACTTTTTCAATTCCGGTCACGGCAATATGCACCGGCGGCACCGTGGTCGACATGCGGCCATTACCTTCGTTTTCGACCAGCAACAAAGTGCCAGTTTCGGCGACAGCAAAGTTCACTCCAGAGATACCAATGTCAGCATGAAAGAACTTTTCGCGCAAAATACTGCGAGCTGACTGAATCAAGCTATCGACATCATCAGTGTAGGGTATCGCTAAGCGGTGCTCGAATAACCGACCGACTTGCTCAGCATTTTTATGAATGGCGGGCATAATAATGTGCGTGGGTTTTTCATTATCCAGCTGAATAATGTACTCGCCCATATCCGACTCAAGCGCTTCAATACCGTGTTCAGTGAGGTACTCATTCATGGCCATTTCTTCACTGACCATGGACTTGCCTTTGATCACCTGCTTGGCATTACGCGCTTGAGCAATCTTTAACACAATGTCGTTAGCCTCGGCGGTAGTGCTGGCCCAGTGCACTTGAATGCCTTGCTGGGTTAAATTGGCTTCCAACCGTTCCAGTAAATCCGGCAGTTGCGATAAAGCGCTGGCGCGGACTTTATTACCCAGCTCACGTAGGTTTTCTCGTTCATCTTCGTCAGGCATCGAGATGATGCGCTTACTGATCAATGAGTCCATGGCGCTGCGCATATTGTGGCGCAATTGCTGATCTTTTAACGACAGACGTGCGTTGGCTTTTAGGTTGCGCGAGGTGATATCGACGGCGTGGATGCGCTGACTGTTCATAGGCTCGGCTCCTGTTCAACTTGGGTGCGCTGCCATAAAAAACTAGCGAGATGTTGGCCCAATAAAGGACTATTTTGTTTCTCAAAGGCGCCGTTGATATTCAACAAACAACCGCAATCAGCGCTGACCACTTGCTGCGCGCCACTGGCCAGTAAAAATTGGGTTTTATCGGCAACCATGGCCCCAGAAATATCAGGCATACGCACAGAGAAAGTGCCACCAAAACCACAGCATTCGCTTTCGTGGTCATGTTCAACGCGTTCAACTTGGGCTAGCTGGCCGAGCAAGGCACGCGCATGCAGATGGGTATTCATTTCGCGTCGTGCCGAGCAGGAGGTGTGCAGTGCGACTTGCAAGGGTGCGCCATGATCAGCGAGTTGGACTTTACAGACATGTAATAAAAACTCAGCCAGCTCATAGGTGCGTGCGGCGAGATTTTGCACCTTGGCCAGCATCTCCGGTTCGTCTTTAAATAAGTCAGGATAGTGCTCACGAAACATTCCGGCACAAGAACCTGAAGTGACCACGACCGGCCAATCGTTGGCAAAGAGTTTTAGCTGTGAGCGCGCGACTTCACGAGCCTGATCGGTATAGCCTGACGTGTAAGCCGGTTGCCCGCAGCAGCTTTGTCCTTGCGGGAAATCGACGCGAATGCCTTCACGTTCTAACAAGTAAATTGCATCCATCCCAGCCTCAGGGAAAAATAAATCCACCACACAGGTACCAAATAAATACACCTGTGCGGGTTTGTTGGCAGGGTAGGCACGCGCTGGTTTGCGCGGCGGGGCAACTCGCGTCTCTTGGGGGGCAGCATTATAAAATAGATCGCTCATGGTCAGCTCCGGCGCTGTTAATGGTGCAGCTTGAGCGGGCCAGACTAGAGGCGCTTAGCCTATAGCACGGGCCCGCAGTGCTCTGATATGTTGAATCCAAGCCTTAAGGCATTAATGGATCACGGATGCCTAAAACGGTGACGGCGAGTAGCACAATCAAACCGGTAAAGAACACGTAATACAAGGTTGGCCAAATGGTTTTTCTTAATATGGTGCCTTCTTGACCGAGTAAACCCACAGTAGCCGAGGCCGCCACCACGTTATGAATGGCGATCATATTACCGGCTGCTGCACCAATCGCTTGGCCGGCAATGACTAACGCGGTGGAAATACCGAGGTTTTCCGCAACGCCAAACTGGAACTGGCTGAACATCATATTACTGACAGTATTGGAGCCAGCAATAAAAGCCCCTAGCGCACCAATACTGGGCGCTAGCAGCGGGTAAATATCACCCACGCTATCAGCAATAAAGCGTGCCATGGCAATCGGCATGCTGGGGATATCGGCCGTATTGACGCCTGAGTTAATCAGGATGCGCACCATTGGAATGGTAAACAGCAAGACAAAGCCAGCACCCAGTAAAATACGGCTGGATTCACTTAAGGCGGCGCGGAAGTACTGCCATTGCATATTGTGGATAAAATAGGCGCTGCAGGCGACACAGATTAAAATCCCGCCTGGTAAGTACAACGGCATAAAGTCAGCATTAATACCCACCTCACCTAAGATATTGGGAAACTTAACTATAACTGCTTTTAGCGCGCTACCTACGCTAGGGAACACGCGACTGATCACCAACAGTAAACCAACCAACACGTAGGGCAACCACGCGCGCAAGCTGCTCATGGGCTTGCTGGTGACGTTGTCGATTTTTATCTCAATCGAACCAAGCCACTCATTGGGCCATTCTTTCGCTGGCGCAAAATCCCAAGTGGTTTTTGGCGTAAGAAAATTAAAGCGTGCTGCGGTGGTGACAATCGCTAAACCGACTAAACCGCCGAGCAAGGATGGGAACTCAGGACCTAAGAAAATGCCGGTGGCCGCATAAGGAATCGTAAAGGCAAGGCCGGCAAATAAGGCAAATGGCAGGATAGCGAAGCCTGCTTTCCAGCTTTTCTCTTTACCAAAAAAGCGTGTCAGCATTAATACCATAATCAAGGGAATAATGGTGCCGACGATGGCGTGAATAATGGCCACTTGGCTGGTGATCAACTGGATAAAAGTGGCCCAGTCAGAACCATTGGCTAACAGCTGTGCGCTGACTGCGTCACTGTCTAGACCACCGGTAATACCAATGATAATTGGTGTGCCCACCGCACCAAAGGACACCGGTGTACTTTGCACTAACATGCCGAGCATCAATGCAGCCATCGCAGGGAAACCAATAGCAACCAGTAACGGCGCAACAATTGCCGCCGTGGTGCCGAAGCCTGAAGCTCCTTCAATAAAACTGCCAAATAACCACGCAATAATAATAGCTTGCACGCGCCGGTCAGGGCTGATGGTGATAAAACCTGCACGAATCGATTGAATTGCACCTGAGTGTTTCAGGGTATTAAGCAGCAAAATAGCGCCAAAAATAATCCATAGCACACCGCCTGTAATCACCAGCCCCTGTAGGGTTGAGGCTAAGACACGATTAAAACTCATCTGCCAAAAGTACAGTGCGATTGAGACGGTAAATAAAAACACCAGCGGCATAGCCCGCTTAGCGGGCCAACGCAGGCCGACCAGTAAGATGGCTGCCAGTAGAATCGGTGAAAAGGCTAATAGAGCCAGTATGCTAGGCGACATAGTGCAACTCCCATAGCTGCGCTAGGCAACGTGCAGGGTAAAAGACAAAGGTTGGGCTATTTGACATGGTTTAGGCCTGTTGGTGTTGTTGTTTTTATAAATTGGTAAGACCAGTTTACAGTTTATTGGTTTTAGTTAAATACGCCACGGCTCATCTGTCAAATAATTTGCTTGCTACTTTAGTGGTAAGTGACGCTTTGGCTAGGCTGTGAGCGCGTGTTACGCGCTGTGGTAAACCAGTCTTTGTGGTAGCCTAGAAGCTCTTAATCAGCTGTTTTAATAGGGTAAGAAGAGCGCAATGAGCTTTGCACATATACAGCAACGCCGTTTGTCGGATGAGATTGTTGAGCAGTTGGAAACCATGATTTTGGAAGGCACCTTGCAAGCCGGAGAGCGTTTGCCTGCTGAACGAAAACTGGCCGAGCAATTTGGTGTTTCGCGCCCGTCACTACGTGAGGCGATTCAAAAGTTGGTGGCCAAAGGCTTGCTGATCAGCCGACAAGGTGGGGGCAATTACGTCAGTCAAGAGGTGGGCACAACCTTTAGCGATCCACTCTTGGCTTTATTGGCCGAAAAACCGGATGCGCAAAAAGATTTACTCGAGTTTCGTCACACCCTTGAAGGCGCGTGTGCCTATTATGCTGCGCTGCGCGCCACGCCAGCCGATCATGAGCGCCTTGATCTGGCCTTTGCACAGTTAGAAGCTTGCTATAAAAGCACCACTAAAGATTGCCGAGTTGAAGAAGGCTTGGCTGATGCACGTTTTCATTTAGCCATTGCTGAAGCCAGTCATAACGTGGTGCTACTGCATACCATCCGCGGTTTGTTTGATTTACTGCGCGGTAATGTGACGACCAATATCGGTGGCATGTACCCGCAGCGCAGCGAAACCCGCGATATGTTAATTGAACAGCACCGTGCCCTGTATCAAGCCATTCAGTCTGGACAGGCTGAACAAGCACGGCAGCTATCCAACCAGCACATTGAGTATGTCTGCGAGGTTTTAGCGGAAGTGGATGAAGAACAGTTACGCGTGCAACGCTCGGAACGGCGTAAGCGGATCTAGTGCCATGTGAGTGTACTGGCGCTACTGTCTCGACATTCACAACAAATTTATTTATTAGCCTGCGCTGGTAAAAGATTGAGGAAGTTATCTTTGGCAATCGCCTGAGCGACTGCATCAGGCAGCGCTTTTAATATCGGCTCAAAGCTCTGCATTATTTCGCTTAAACTATCAAAACGGCCCACCACATCACTCCCGAGCACAAAGCGTGTTGGGTACGCTTGAAGTAATTCTAACCAGTCAGCATTAGGCTGACCCTTGGCGTTAACTAAATAAGGTTTCAGCATAGTCCAAGATAAATCAATATAGAGATTGTCGTGCTCAGCCAGTAAGCGCTGTATTAATGGCAGCAAGAAATCCAGCTTCTCTTGGTGACGGTGCAATTCCATACTGGTACCTGCATGCGCCCAAATAAAGCGCACATCAGTGTTCTTATTTAGCGCTTCTTCCAACTCTTCAAGGTACAGCGGGCTACGTTCACGTTTTGAGGTGATATTGCTGTGCAGTAACACGGGTAAATCAAATTTGGCAGCGATGCGATAGACTTTCATCATCGCTTCGTTATTGGCGCGAGGGGTGTCGCCCTGCATCAATGCGGTGACATCGTCATGACGGGTAAAGACCTCGCCAATACCTTGCCAAAAACCTGGATTAAGTTCTAAGGTGCGGCGGATATGTGTGGCAGCGTTTTTGTCATTGGCATTGAAACCTGAAAGAAACGGGAAGAAGCGCTTTTGCTGTTCGGGTTTGAGCTGCTGTATCGCCTGCAGTAAATAAAAGTCAGTGGCGCTGTACCAATATAGGTCAGCATCATCACCGGCGTAATAGCGTGGTTTTTTCGGTTCATCTTCTTGCCATTTTTTCGCAACGGGTATGCCCATAATCGCAGCATGGCTGATGCTCGCTTGATCCATAGCCGCTAACAAGGTCTGCATACCTTCGGATTCCTGAAAGAAATCTACATAGTGCAGATGCCCATCAATATAGCTGCGCGCATGCGCCAATGAATTGCTTAGCAGTAATAAAACAGCGAGAAAAACTCTCAGCACAATAGATAGCCTTTTAATAACAACTGTAAAGGTCAGACGTAGGGATTGGCGCAGAGTTCGTTTAACTGAGAGAAGTAAATAGAAGACGATGCATCTCAAGTGGGAGCACCGTCGATAACATCTGTTCTAATGGGTATAGTTCACGGCCTTGTAGAGCAAAAACTCCAGCACCGTTATCGATGCTGGAGTTTAGCGCCACGCAGCATAACTTCTAAGAAGTCACACTGGATTGCCCTTCAGGGCCAGCGTTTTACAACTGCTTGGTGCAGTAGTAGAAATCAACGCACTCGTACTCACCTGACTTAACACGTTCGTCAGCACCGGCAGCAGTCGCTGAAGGTGGAACAATCACGCGATCACCGGGTTTCCAGCCTTCTGGCGTCGCAACGCCGTGTTCGTCGCTGGTTTGCAGTGCATCCAGTAAACGTAAAAACTCATCAATTAAACGGCCGTTGCTCATTGGGTAGTAGACCATGGCGCGCAAAATACCATTAGGGTCAATGATAAAGGTGGCACGCACCGCTGAGGTGTCTGCGGCACCGGGGTGGATCATGCCGTAGGCGCGGGCCACATCCATTTTCAGGTCAGCAATAATTGGGAATGGAATCTCCACACCAAATTTTTCTTTAATATTACGCATCCAAGCAATGTGCGAGTGATGGCTATCAATAGATAAACCTAATAACTCACAGTTACGTGCGTTGAACTCAGGCGCCTTTTTAGCGAAGGCAATAAATTCAGTGGTACACACTGGGGTAAAGTCAGCGGGGTGTGAGAACAGCACCAACCACTTGCCTTTATAGTCATCTAAACACTTTTCACCGTCTGTCGTCGGTGCTTTAAACTCTGGTGCGCGTTCGTTTAAACGTGGTAAACCGTAAACAGCAGTATCAGTCGTTTGCATGATGTCTCTCCTGAGGTGTGTGCTTGACTTGGATACAAATTAACATTCTTTTAAATATAATAAATTATTATATATTAATTGGCGTTATAGCTTTTTGCTATTGATTAGAATGCGCTTGAGTTTCGGCTAGGCGGGGCTAAGAGGCTGAAGTATTTGAGCTGCTGAACTCTACCTATGCATAGAGTTCAACAGTGTAGCTCTAGCTGTGAAGTGGGCTGAACACAACTATTATTTGACGACTAAAATAGGAATATTACAGTTTTCTAGCATTTTTAGTGTGTTACTGCCGATAAAGAACTGGCGTAAGCGTGATCCGGAAAATGCGCCCATCACTAACATATCAATGGCCTGAGTCTGCTGATAGTCGAGTAGTTGCTTGGCAATATCGCCTTCCAAATAGCGAGTTGTCACGGCAAAGCCGCCAGCTGTTAAGCGCTCAGTGGCCTGTGCAAACTGTTCTTCTAAATCAGGTTGTTTGTTTTTAATTGTGACTAAATGGCAGTCTAAACCGCGCAGTAAGTCATTGCTTAAAATACGTTGTAGAGCCAACTCTGTGGTTTCACGGCCATCGTAAGCCAACATAAAGCTTTTGGGGACGCTAAAATCGTGCGGGGTGATCAACACTGGCGTATGGATTTGACGCAGTAGGTTCTCAACATGAGTGCCTAATACGCTGATTTTTTTACCCGTTTGCGTACCTGAGTGACCAATAATCACTAAGCGCGCACTGCTTTCTAGCGTTAATAGGGTGTCTATAAACTCACCGTGGCGCTGTAGGGTCTCGACTTGAGTGCAGCCAGCCTCTTGCGCTTTGCTGTCGGCAATAGCGAGTATTTCTTTACCGATCTGTAAGGCGGCTTTAGCGCGCAGCTGGTCGAGTGTGGCAATTTCTGTCATCAGCTTAGAGCGTGCACCCAGGCCAATGGCACCCGATAAATCCTGACTGTCGGGTTGGGTTTGCTTTTCGATACTGTGCAGAAAGGTCAGTGGGCTATTAAGCTGTCTAGCGGCCCAGATCGCCGCGTCTTGTACGCTGGTCGACCAGGTTGATTCATCAAGGCAGGCTAGAATATGTTGCATGATTTAGTCCTCAGTGGTCACTTAAGAGTTTTTCAACGGCTTTAGGGTCATTGTGCAGCGCAAACTTATCAATCAGCGTTTTGCTGGCTTCATTCATGCCAACCACACTGACTTTAGCCCCTAAACGTTGGTATTTAATCACAACGTTATCCAGCGCTGAGACCGCGGAGATATCCCAGAAATGGGCGCGAGTTAAGTCAATCAGCACTTTATCTGCCGCCAATGAAAAATCAAAGGACTCAGCAAACTTCTCCGCAGAGGCAAAGAAGACCTGACCAATCACTTGGTAGTGCAGTGGGGCATGAACGTCGGCTTGTGCATGCTTGATCACCATTAAACGGGCAATTTTATTGGCGAAGAATAAAGTGGCCAACAGCACTCCAGCCAATACACCTAAGGCTAAGTTATGCGTGGCCAGTACCACGGCAACAGTGGTCACCATGACGATATTGGTAGAGAGTGGGTGTTTTTTAAGATCGCGAACCGAGCTCCAAGAGAAGGTCCCAATGGAGACCATAATCATTACCGCGACCAAGGCAGCCATGGGGATTTGTTTAATCCAATCGCTTAAAAACACCACCATAATCAATAAGAAGAAACCCGCGCAAAAGGTCGATAAACGACCACGGCCGCCTGATTTGATATTGATCACTGACTGGCCGATCATCGCGCAACCGGCCATGCCGCCGAGCATACCTGCACCAATATTGGCGATGCCTTGGCCTTTACACTCTCTATTGCGATTACTTTTGGTGTCGGTCAGCTCATCAATAATGGTGGCGGTCATCAAGGACTCAAGTAAACCAACAATGGCTAAGGCTACCGCGTAGGGCAAAATGATCTGTAAGGTTTCTAAGGTCAGCGGTACTTCGGGCCATAAAAAGATGGGCAGGGTATCGGGCAGTTCGCCCATATCGCCCACGGTGCGAATGTCCATGCCTAAATACAGGGCGACCGCGGTTAATACGACAATACACACCAAAGGTGAGGGCAGACTTTTACCAATTTTAGGAATCAGAGGAAAGAGGTAGATAATACCTAAGCCCGCAGCTGTCATGGCATAGACATGCCAAGTGACATTAGTCAGTTCGGGCAATTGCGCCATAAAGATCAGAATGGCCAAGGCATTCACAAAGCCTGTCACCACTGATTTGGAGACAAAGCGCATCAAGCCGCCGAGCTTTAAATACCCTGCGGCAATTTGCAGAACCCCGGTTAACAAGGTTGCAGCCAATAAGTATTCCAGACCGTGCTGCTTCACTAAGGTCACCATCAATAAAGCCATGGCACCTGTGGCAGCCGAGATCATTCCGGGACGACCGCCGACAAAGGCAATAATCACCGCGATACAGAAGGAGGCGTAAAGGCCTACTTTAGGGTCAACACCGGCAATGATGGAGAAGGCAATTGCTTCAGGAATCAAGGCTAGGGCGACAACCAAGCCGGCCAGCAGGTCGCCACGTATATTAAAAAACCATTCGTTTTGCATATTTTTAAACATAAATTATCCGTGCTGCTGACGACGAATTACCGTCAGTCTTAGGTCATACTGCGGTGCGTCAGTCTGGGTTTCAGAGTATAGAAGGTGAGCGCTTACCAGAGGCGCAGGTGCTGTGGCTAAGCTGGGTGTTAGGCGCGCACTTAAGCGATCGCCGGATTGACGATCTAATGCGGTTGGGCGCTGCTGTGTAAAAGCCGGCTTAAGTCTATCAGCTTGAAAGCTAGATTCAATTTTTGTTGAACGCTTTCTGGCCCTTGGTCTCGATCCGCTGAAGAACATGGCCAGACTGAGCCAAAAGGATCGCTGCTACCTGGGCCGACGGGGCTGTATAGAGCTGTTGTGGCTGCGGATTGCATATGCAAGGACGCCTTGTCATCATTTTGTCATTTACAAAGGCTGTAATACGCATGACATATTTAAAGTGTGGACGATAGGATTAAGCCATGACCGATAAAACTGTGCTGATTGTGGATGATGAATCTGCGATTCGGGAAATGATTACTGTGGCGTTGCAAATGGCTGGCTATCAGTGCTTAGAGGCGCAAGATGCGCAAAGCGCGCATGCGTTAATTGTGGATCATCAGCCGGATATTATTTTACTGGACTGGATGATGCCGGGCGTTAGCGGTATCGAGCTGGCACGTCGCCTAAAGCGTGAGCCAGCCAGCGCGGATATTCCGATTATTATGTTGACCGCGCGCAGTGAAGAGGACAATAAAATACAAGGGCTGGAAGCCGGTGCCGATGATTACATCACCAAACCCTTCTCGCCACGGGAGCTGATCGCGCGCTTAAAAGCGGTGTTACGGCGTACCGCGAGCGCAGGTATTGATGAGTCCATTGAGGTCGAGGGACTGTGTTTAGACCCCAGTAGTCAGCGCGTCAGTTCGGCCGGTATGGCTCTGGATATAGGACCAACCGAGTTTCGCTTACTGCAGTTTTTTATGACCCACCCAGAACGTGCCTATAGTCGTAGTCAGTTACTCGATCAGGTCTGGGGCGGAAATGTGTATGTTGAAGAGCGCACGGTTGATGTACATATTCGCCGCTTACGTCTTAATTTAGGCGAAAAACACAGGCATTTGGTGCAAACTGTGCGCGGCACCGGCTATCGGTTTTCAACTCAAGTGTAAGCAACAAAGGATTTGCAGCTATTTATGAAGCCTTTATTGCGAAAAGAAATACTGCGCCTTGTGGTTTGGATGCTACTCGGCTCACTGCTGGGTTATCTTGTGGATCGGCCTATCTTGGGTGCCGCTGCTGCGCTGTTGATCGTGCTCGGTCAGCATCTGTGGCAATTACAGCGCTTGGTCAGTTGGCTGCAGCAGCCCAATAAGGTGCCACCGGAAGCCGCCCGATTATGGGGTGAGGTGTTTGATGGTATTTATCATTATCAGCGTCGGCAAAAAGCCGATCAACAGCATCTGGCTGGGCTACTCAGTCGTATTCAAGACTCGAGCCAAGCGCTGCGCGATGGCGTGGTGATGATTGATCATAAGGGCGACTTAGAGTGGTGGAATCATGCCGCAGAACGGCTACTGGGTTTATCCTCCAGTACGGATCGCGGTCAGCCACTGACCTACTTGCTGCGCCATCCACAGTTTGTCGACTACTATGATCGTCAAGATTACCTCGAGCCGCTGGTATTGCCTTCGCCTGTCGAAGAAGAGCATCTGCTTGAGTATCAGATCACCTTGTTTGGCAAAAACGAGCGCCTGCTGTTGGTGCGTGACTGCACTAAAATGCAGCATCTGGAGCGTATGCGCCAAGACTTTATTGCCAATGTCTCGCACGAACTGCGCACCCCCTTAACAGTGCTTTCAGGTTATCTGGAAACCTTTAGTGATCACGCCGAACAACTGCCAGCACAATGGCAGCGCGGTTTAGTCTTAATGACCCAGCAATCCGCGCGCATGGAGCACTTGGTCGCCGATTTACTGACCTTGTCACGCTTAGAAGCCAATGATTTTAAAGTCGAGACGACACCCATTAATGTGGCTGAGTTATTGGCGGCGATTCGTCTTGATGCGCTGGCTTTATCCGGACAGCAATATCAGCTGCTGATCGATGCAGATCCACAGCTCTATCTGCGCGGCTCAGCCAATGAGTTACGCAGCGCTTTTTCTAATTTGGTGTTTAATGCGGTGAAATATACCCCGCAGGGCAGCACCATTGAGCTGCGTTGGTATCAGGATGAAAACGGTGCGTATCTCGAGGTTGACGATAATGGGCAGGGGATTGATGGCAAGCACTTGGCCCATCTGACTCAGCGCTTTTACCGTGTGGATAACAGTCGATCCAGTCAAACCGGCGGTACCGGTTTGGGCTTGGCGATTGTTAAACACATACTGCGCCATCATCAGGGGCGTTTAGAAATCAGTAGTGTGGTCGGGCAAGGCAGTCGCTTTACCTGTTGTTTCCCGCTGAGCCAAACGTTACTCGATAGCGCCGCCTAAGTTGTTTTAGCAGAAAGCTACAGACACAAAAAAGCCCCAAACAAATAAATGCTTGAGGCTTTAATGATAAATCTGGTTGCGGGAGCAGGATTTG
>LFRZ01000098.1 GCA_001513025.1 Gammaproteobacteria bacterium DTU037 | reverse complement strand
TATGAGTTGCTCAGCAACGGTGTTTTACAGGCCCGAGTCGATTTCGATCGATCCAAGATGTCCTGTCAAGGAATCTTGGATCAAGCAGGCTCATACCTTGATGGTGGCCCAAGCCTTGCTACGCTCGCGAAAGCTGAAGCCATGAAATCAGCTGTACGAGCAACTGATGGCGATAGTGTTGCCGCAGAGAAAAAAGCTGAGGCAGACGGTACCGAAAACGGCATCGAGTGGATGGGGGAAAAGCGTGGTGGTTCTGGCCAAAAACCGCTTGTTCTCACTGAGGACATAGCACGCCGCGCTTACAACACCACAGTTGGTCGGACTGCAAACACGAACGCCATGGTAACTGCGGCTCAATGTAATGGTGCTGCAATTTGCACCCTGTGGGACACTCCGCAAAAAGCAGCAGAGTTTGCGAAAAAGGTTGTAGGAGAAACCGAGCTCACAACGTGCCTGGATGGCTGTGATCCAGCGGTAGTTAAACCTGGCACAGGGCTGCTCCATTTGGCGGATGAGGTGTATGAGGAAAAAGCCGACGTAATGGGCAAGCTGTTGGACAAAAACCAAAAAATTTCCAAAGAAGATCTACGTAAATTATCGACACCAATGCTGCCAGTATCCCGTAGTGTAATTGAAGCCCTTCGCGATGACCCAGACGGTCAAGTGCTGTCTGAACGACTGCTTTCTGAGATTTCACTGGCTGACATCATTTGGAAAGGCATTCAACTCACGAGGCTCCTGATGACAGGCGCTCAAAACCCTGATGTTCAGAAAGTAGCCGAAGCCAAACAGCACGTATCAGACAAAGTTGCCAACCTGCAGGCCGAAATTGATTCCATGAAGATGGAAATGGATATGCGTCGTGACCTCGCCAACAACACTGCTACTGCTGCGCTTAATCGCGCCGCTGCGGCACGCGCTCAGTCTGGCTCAGTGCTCGAAGCAGATGCAACACCGGATCGGATCCAGCAAGCAGAACAGGGACAAGGGGCAACGCCGTGATCAAGTTTGTCAAAAGACATTTACTAATTTTCGCAATCTTTTTGACCTTTATTGTTACAGCTCTGCTGTACACGATCCAACTGTTACTCAATGGAGGGGACCCTGTTGCGGTGCTTCAGCAAAATGCTGAGCTAGCTAATCATTGGCTAGCTTGGCGGGTAGTACTGTATTCAGGTGTGGCAGCCTTCTACGTTTATCTTGTCCGTCGACACAACGCTCAGGGTAATGCTGAGCACGTTGCCTATCTAAGAAAAATTCGAAACTACGGCCTCCTGATTGTGCTGGCAAACGAAATTTCAAACTATATCGGCTATTTCGAGGGATAAGTCATGGGAATGACGACATTCAGCTATTTTGAGTATTACCTAACCATGCTGGGCTGGGCTATTAGTAACAGCATTTGGAATGCGTTGACTGCCAGTGGTGTTGCGCTTGTACCCATCATTATTCTTTTTCTGCAGTCAATGCTAGAGGCTCGACAAAAAGGGGGTGTGGACGTTGAGGCTGTAACTAAAGGCGTTGAAACCCGGATGTGGCAGATTTACGTGATCATACTGTTTGCATGTATTCCTTGGCCGGCTTTGAGCTTGGGGGAAATCAAGGTGGACACAACGACCTCATG
>LFRZ01000068.1 GCA_001513025.1 Gammaproteobacteria bacterium DTU037 | reverse complement strand
TTGGATAATCGAGCAGCCATTCGCCACTTTGCTGGACGACAATTGCATGTACTGGCTGAGGCCGATGCTTTGTTAGCACCTGAGGCGGCTGCGCTGCTGCAAGGGTTAAACCCACAAGCTCAGGTTGAGTTGTTGGGGCAGAGCCATGCCAGTGTGTTGGCTGAGCCGCAATTGCTGGCGCAACGCCTCAGTGCTTTTATTCAAGGGGGCGCAGATGCTTGAGCGCCCTGCTCCACAACCCTGTAAACAACAGGTGGCCGCTGCTTTTTCGCGGGCGGCAGACACCTATGACAGCGTGGCTGATTTTCAGCGCGCAGTGGGCAGGCGACTTTTAAGTTTACTGGCTGAACCACAACTGGATTGCTTGACGCATCAGGCAGCGCTGCAGCAATGGCTGGATATGGGCTGCGGCACGGGTTACTTCTGCGAGCAATTACAACAGCGTTGGCCTCAAGCTCAGGGCATTGGCCTTGATTTGGCCGAAGGCATGTTAAAGGTTGCGCGCCGGCGTTGCCCTGAGCTGGTTTATCTCTGCGCCGATGCTGAGCAATTGCCATTGGTAGATAACAGCCAAGATTTAGTCTTTAGTAGCCTAGCACTGCAATGGTGCAGCGACTTTGGCCAAGTGCTGCAGGAGATTAAACGGGTGCTTAAGCCCGGTGGGCTCTTGTTATTTAGCAGCTTAGCCGATGGCTCCTTATTGGAGCTGCGCCACAGCTGGCAGGCTGTGGATAACTTAGCCCATGTGAATCAGTTTCGGCCATTGAGCCGCTATCAAGATCTGGCTGAGGCCAGTGGTTTGCAGGTGCAACAGCTGCATTGCCATACCCATACTTACCATTACACCAAGGTGCGTGAGCTGACCCATGAGCTTAAGCATTTAGGTGCGGATCATCTGCAAGCAGGACGTGCGCCAGGTTTAGTCAGCCGCCAAGGTTTTCAGCGCTTATTGGATGCCTATGAAAGCTATCGCCAGCCACAAGGTCTGCCCGCCACTTGGCAGGTGGTGTACGGCCTATTAAGTAAAGAGGATGAGGTATGACGCACGCCTATTTTATTACTGGCACTGATACCGATGCCGGTAAAACCACGATTAGCGCCGGCTTATTGTGTGCGGCCAAACAAAATAAACGCAGCACTTTAGCAATGAAACCCGTGGCCTCAGGCTGTGAGATGACAGCCCAAGGGTTACGCAATAGTGATGCGCTCGCCTTAATCGCGCAAAGCACTGTGCAACTGCCCTACTCCCAGGTAAATCCTTATGCCTTTGCTCCGGCAATTGCGCCGCATATTGCCGCGCAGGAAGCCGCTGTTGCATTGCGGGTGACTGATTTATACAGTGCTGCGCAACTTGTTTTACGCGAGCAAGCGGATCTAACCTTGATTGAAGGGGCCGGTGGCTGGCGCGTGCCGATTTCGAGTACTGAATTTTTATCCGATTTTGCTATTGCGCTCAATTTGCCAGTGATCTTAGTGGTTGGGGTGAAGCTGGGTTGTATTAATCATGCGTTATTGACGGCACAAGCGATTCGCAATGATGGCCTTGAGTTAGCCGGCTGGGTGGCCAATGTGGTGGACCCTCAGTGTGCTCGCCTTGCGGAAAATTTGGCAACCTTGCAACTGCAGATGCCTGCACCTTGCTTAGCCGAAGTGCCGCATTTAGTCACAGCCAGTGCTGAGCAGGTTGCTGAGTATATGCAGCGGGCTTATCAGCGCATGTTTGGAAAATAATTCATAAAGCATGAACTCTGTCGCAAAACTATATTTAAAGTATGTTTTTTAAACTCTTTTGATAATTATTGCTAGATATTAAATATTTTTTTATTAAAATATTTAGCCTATGTAAGGGTATTTATTCAGGGAGATACAGGATGTTGAAGAAAACATTACTAGCTGCAGTAGTATTCAGCGTTACAGCCACAGCAGTTCAAGCCAATGAATTGTCAGGCTATGTGACAGCCAGCTTTGGAAAGGCAAAAGCTGAAGTACCAAAAATAGTTAAAGATGAGCTCAAGGATTGGGAGTTTTGGGGTGGCAACACCTCTTCTGATCGTAAAGATACTGCTTATAAAATTAATTTTGGACTTAAGCTTAATCCTTATCTTGCTGTTGAATTACAGTACATCGATTTAGGTAGTGCTAACTATAAAGGCAGAGATTCAGGCTCTTTTATAGGCGGATCTTGGGTTGATTCTGAAAAGTTTAGCTTCAAAAGTAGTGGTTTAGGTGCTAATTTAGTTGGTGTCTATCCAGTGAATAACTTTAGTGTATTTGCTAAAGTTGGCTACCATCTACTGCAAACCAAAAGTGCATACAAATATGATTATTCTTCCACTTCTTTTTCTGCTTATGAATCAAGTAGTAAAACCCTTAATCAGTGGACACCTTCGTTTGGTATAGGTGTGTCCTATGCCATGATTAAAGATATTTCTTTAGTGGCCGAGTATGAGCGTTATCAAGGTGTGGCGGATAAAAAAGTTAATTTATATAGTCAGAAGTTAAGCTTCAAGCATGACATTGATTTTGCTTCAATTGGCTTACGTTACACTTTCTAAAATTGATACAATCCTGCGGTTATGCTGACGGCAGGATTTTAACTGGTTTAGGGTTTGACCTTGAATTACTGATTAGTTGTTTCTGATTAATATTCTGCTCTATTTTTTGTTTGTTTCGCTATAATAGTTTTTCTTTTGTGAGCCCTGTCACATTTTTCTGTCTGGGTTTTACAGTGTTGAGCTCTGGTATAGATGCAAGTTTTTTTAAAATCGGATCGCTCTGTTTTTACAGCTTAGGTGCAGTTTACAATTGGATATTGTGTACGCTTTACGTAAACTTAGCTGCTTTTACAAACAACATCATTTATTCAGGGGTTTTTACTATGTTGAAGAAAACGCTATTGGCTGCAGTGGTCTTGGGTTTAGCCACAACAGCGGTACAAGCGAATGAAGTATCAGGTTATGCGACCTATAGCTTAGGTCAGACAGACTCAAGAAGTTTTGATACCAATAAAAAAATTGGACACAAAGTTGCGGTAGGTTTGCAAGCTAACCAGTTTGTTGGACTCGAAGCGCAATATACTGATTTGGGTAATCCTAATATCAAAGGTTCTGTTGCTGGTCATCCTGCAAAGCTTTCAGCGCAGACAAGAGGTCTTGGTGCGAACTTAGTAGGTACTTTGCCATTAAACGATTTTAAGCTGTTTGCAAAAGTTGGTTACCATAAAATGGAAACCAAGGGATCACTCAAAATTGATGGATTTGGTTCTGAAAGTGATAAAGTGCGTGAGTGGGTGCCTTCATTGGGTGTGGGTGGTGCTTACACTCTGACTCCAGTGTTTGATGTTGTTGCTGAGTATGAACGTTACCAAGATGTTGCGGATGATTACAATGTTGATTTCGCATCAGTTGGTATTCGCTACAATTTCTAATATTTGATACAAGCCTGCCGTTGCAATGACGGTAGGTCTGTTACACCGTTAAAGTTGCGCCAGAAAAACACCCAACAATACAGCCACCATTAGTATCTGCCCTTCTGTTTGGTTAAGAACGCTCTGTCGCTGAAGTACCGCAGTTTTTCTTACTGCCTCTTTGCCTATCCGCGCTCATATACCCATTTATACTGCAAACAGTTGAGCTCAACTGCTCACCGGTGAGTGAGTTTTATTTTTTAGGCCTGTGTAGCCGGATTGCTGCTTTAGTACGGGCCATAAAGAAGCCTGCTTTGTCTGCGATTTTCATCGTATAGTAGGTGAAAATATTTTTTGACTTATAGGCTGAACAACATGTTACATCGCATCGTTGTGGTGGGTGGTGGTGCCGGCGGGCTGGAGTTAGCGACGCGCTTAGGGCGTACTTTAGGTAAACGCCAGCAGGCTAAAATAACCTTAGTTGATGCCAATCTCACACACATCTGGAAACCGCTACTGCATGAAGTGGCGACTGGTTCGCTGAACAGTACGGATAATGAATTAAATTATGTCGCACAAGCCAAATGGAATCACTTTGAGTTTCAGATTGGTAAGTTTTCTGGCATAAATCGTCAGGCTAAAACTATCGATTTAAGTGCTACTCTGGATGAGAAAGGCCATCAGTTGGTGCCCGCACGTAGTCTTAACTATGACACCTTAGTCATTGCTGTAGGCAGTTTAACCAATGATTTTGGCACTAAGGGTGCTGCTGAACACTGTATTTTCCTAGATAGTCCGCAGCATGCTCTAAACTTTCACCGACGTTTACTGGGTGAATATTTAAGTGCACATGCCAACGGTGATGATAACAATACGGTTAATATTGCGATCGTTGGGGCTGGCGCTACTGGGGTTGAGTTGGCCGCTGAGTTGCGTCATGCATCGCAGCAATTATCTGCTTATGGTTTGGATAATATTCAGCCCGAAAATATGTGTATTACCATTATTGAAGCAGGACCTCGTGTTTTGCCTGCATTATCGGCGAAAGTTGCTGGTGAAGTGCATCAGCAACTGCTTAAGTTGGGTGTGCACATTAAGCTCTCTGCCGCGGTGGAAAAAATCACTGCTGAAGGCATGTATACCAAGGATGGTGGATTTATTCCGGCATCTTTAAAAGTCTGGGCTGCCGGTGTACGTGGGCCTAGGTTTTTAACCGAACTGGATGGTTTAGAAACCAACCGCATCAATCAGTTGGTCGTGCGTACCACATTACAAACGACTGCTGATGATGATATTTTTGCTCTAGGTGACTGTGCCGCCTGTCCGATCAGTGAAGGTAGTGATAAAAATGTGCCGCCACGCGCGCAATCAGCCCACCAACAAGCCAGTTTTTTAAGCAAAACACTGGCGTTAAAATTACAAGGTAAAGCATTGCCACGTTATCAGTACCGCGATTACGGTTCACTGGTTTCACTGTCGCAATACAGTGCTGTAGGTAATATTATGGGCGGCTTTATGCGTACCGTTAACGTGGAGGGCTGGATGGCTCGCATGTTCTATATTTCCTTGTATCGCATGCACCAAGTCGTGCTCTATGGTGTATTTCGTACTGGGTTAATTATGTTGAGTGATCGTATTGGCAAACGCACTCATCCGCGGATGAAGTTGCATTAAATGACTTGTGAGTGCTGTGTTGACTTGTCTTGCTGCTTAAGTGGGTTAAGTCAGCCGTATCAGAATTGTTGAGTGTCAGGCTTTAGTGCATATTAATTGATAGATTAAATATATTAATGATTTGTGAATTTAATATGTGTTTGTTCTTTAAAGTTAAATGTATAGTTTTATTATACTTATAAAGAATTAGTGTGAATATGTTTTATTTAAGCGGCAGGTCTATAAAACAGGTTATGGCTGTTTACAGTTGTCTAAGTAACCTTTTGTTTTATAAGGTTTTTAAATGTTCTACAGACGTTGTTTTAATACTTTAATACTTCGCTGTATTTTTAGAGTGATCGAGGCTATGTACTAATTGTTTTTTGAAAATACAAAGCTATGGGCTGGTTGTCGTGTTTTCAGTATTTTTTATATGTTTATCAGTGTCAATCCACTTTGAAATCGATAGGGCGTCAGAGTTTAAGATTTCAGTTACAGTTTTACTTATATTTTGTATACTAGTGATCGCTTAAAGAATCGAGTGCTAGCACCTATTATCAGCCAGTAATTGCTGGCCCTATTGTGCTAGGTTTTTTTGGTCCTGAGCTAAGCTTAGTGATTTCGTTAGGTTATTCACTTGAGCGTGATTTTTACAAGAAAAATCCGCTTAAATTTGCTATTGTTGCATCGGATCAATACTTTTTAAGGTGTTTTCAGTTACTATACGATTCATTATTTTTAGCTATTAGAGTCTTGGCGTAGCAGAGCGATCAAAAAATGTTCAGGCATTATATTGAATCACATTGGGTTTTATAAGTATTTTATAGTTTTAATTATTTATAAAAATTATTCTTTGTTTTGATTGGTTTAATACGCTTATTGTCTATTAAAGGGTATTGTTTGGATATGGATAAGATATTAATTGTAGACGACGAACCTCTTATTGTTGAGGAGCTTGTTGAATTCTTCGAGAATACTGGGCTGTCCTGTATTGGCTGTACAAGCTCAAGCGAAGCAATAAGGTTTTTTCATGAAGACGAAAATATAAGTATCGTACTCAGTGATTATAGGATGCCAGAAATAAATGGTATTCAGTTAATTGAAATGCTGAATAGATCAAAACGCAAGGAGCGTATTCTGGAAAGCGTTCTATTTACTGGAGATGCAGATAAGGAGGATATCGTTGCCGCACTTCGTGCTGGGATTTCTGATTATTACTCCAAGCCATTAGATCTTGAATTATTGCTTGAAGGCGTAAAGAAGTTACAGTCGAGTCTTATCAGTCAGCGAAAAGTATTAAGTGCGCAATTGATAACTGAACGATTATCAGAAATGACGTCAACCTTGCAGGAGCTACAGGCTGGTGTTGATAAGTGGAATACTGGAAAAAGTGATACCCCTGCAACGAATAAAAGTTTGGCAGAGGAGCAAAATCAGGTGCCTGGTTTATCGCTACTATCACCAAGACAGGTTGAAGTCGCACAGCTTATCGCCAGAGGCATGACTAACTATCAAATTGCATGTGAATTGGGTATTTCTGAAAATACAGTCAAGTTATATGTATCTCAAGTGCTAAAGGCAACAAATATGCCAAGTAGAACTAAATTAGCTATAGCATTAGGAACAAGCTTGGATATGTAACTGATAACTTTAATTTATTGTTATCTTGAGTAGATTAAGGCTTCTGGCTATAGTTTACTTATCTTTATCTAAATCTGAGAAATATATACTCGGTTCGAGTCTAATTGTTGTTTGTACTCTGATTTTTTCTTCAGGTAACTTTGGAATTTGTATTCCCAGAAGATTAATTGAAGGGATAATTATTTTTTTTTGCTGCAAGCAAACCTGCAAAATATATCGATTAGAGCCAGTATGTAGACTTTCTATAGCATAATACGCATAAATTGTTGTGGGTACATTTGTCCACTTTTTGCTGGTATCTTTAGGCTCTGTGCAGCCAGTAACCCACTCAGCGGGAAGCCAGCTCTTATTATCAACAACGTTATTGATTTCATCTCCAATAAGCTGGATGTATTGTTCTTCGGCTACGCTGGGATCAACTTTAATTGCTGCCCGCCCCGCGTCACTACTGACTTGCTTAAAGGTTAATATCAGTAGTAAGGGAATGCTGTAGGCAATAATTGCATATACGATAGCAAAAAAAACTACAAAAAGAGCGGCAAACTCTATAGCAATAGCACCACGTTGTTTTTTCATTGTTGCTGCACTTCTCCCTTTGGACAAGCGTGCTGCTTGTTGAGTTAATTTTCCGAACAAGGGGGCTACCTCACTAACACAGGGTTATTACAGTTGATTGAACTGACAGTCACATCGGTACGCCCAAGTTCAATGCCTAATACGTCAGCAAGAATAACATTAAGTAACCCACCAACACCGTTAAGGATTGGCTTGAGCAGTAAGATAACGGGCTTTAGTAATATGCACAAAATACCGCTGCACTCTACAGTGTCACTAGAGTTCGCAATACTATCACCATCAATACTACTGCTCATATTTATGCCGCCTGGTTTAGCTTTTAAGAACTTAACTAGATTGTTTTCAATGCATGTATTCCAAGCTAAAAGTGCAGATAAGAGACCGCCACACGCATAATAGCCATTATCTAGTGTCGAGATGCCAAGTAAGTCTAAGAGGCCGTGTGGTTCACTATAGGCCTTAAAAGCTTGACTAAAGGTTCCGTCTGCCCACATGTGTGAAGGACAGGCAACTAATAAGCAGGATGTGGGTATGCTTTTTGGTATTAACCAGTCTTCATTGACTAGCGGGGGAAGAATTTGCTGACCATTTTCATCATTACGGCCCTCTAATATTAATTTAGTCACATTTTTAACATTATAAGCTCCACCAGCAGTAACTGCGGTTTCTTTTAAATACTGTACAGCAAATTTTCGTATCTTTTTATCTTCTTCTGCTTGGTTTGGATCATAGGTTAAATCACCGTTAGGACTAACAGCGTTAGGTCGACGAAATAATCCGCTTAATAAATCAAGTAGCCCATTAACTATGCCTTCAACTGTAGTGCCTAATTTAATTGCATTGGGTGAAGTTGGGTGGGTGCTACCAGCGAGCATATTTTTTAACTCAACATCGTGCGCAAGTGCCGGTATATGTGTTTTACCGCTAAGAATTGGAATATGTAGTAGCCTAATGAGTTCATCTTCTTGCAGATT
>LFRZ01000160.1 GCA_001513025.1 Gammaproteobacteria bacterium DTU037 | reverse complement strand
CATGATATTCAAATCATCTTTGCTGTACCCGGTATTGTCTTAGCCACCTTGTTTGTCACCGTACCTTTTGTCGCCCGCGAGCTGATTCCATTGATGCAGCAACAAGGCACTCAAGAAGAAGAAGCGGCGCGTTTGCTTGGTGCCAGCGGCTGGCAGATGTTTTGGCATGTGACTGTGCCTAATATCAAATGGGGTTTGATGTACGGCGTGGTGCTCTGTACAGCCCGCGCCATGGGTGAGTTTGGTGCGGTGTCGGTGGTCTCTGGGCATATCCGTGGTTTTACCAACACCCTGCCCCTGCATGTCGAAATTCTTTATAACGAATACAACCACGTTGCGGCCTTTAGTGTTGCCAGCCTGCTATTAATTTTGGCGTTGATTATGTTGCTGCTCAAGCAGTGGAGCGAATCGCGGATCAACCGTCAGCTAAACAATGGAGACGAATAAGTCATGAGTATTGAAGTCCGCCAAGTCCATAAGCAGTTCGGCAATTTTACTGCGTTAAACAACATTAATTTAGACATCAAAGCGGGCGAACTGGTGGCCTTACTCGGCCCATCCGGCTGTGGTAAAACGACGCTGCTGCGTATTATTGCCGGCCTAGAAACACCGGACACCGGCAGTATTTTATTTAACGGCGATGATGTTTCACGCCGCGATGTACGTAAGCGCAATGTCGGTTTTGTCTTTCAGCACTACGCCTTGTTTCGTCACATGACGGTGTTTGATAACGTGGCTTTCGGTCTGCGGATGAAATCACGCCGCGAGCGCCCCAGCGAAGCAGTGATTGCTGAAAAAGTCCAAGAGTTGCTGCGCATGGTGCAACTCGATTGGCTCTCAGACCGTTATCCTGAGCAGCTTTCTGGTGGTCAGCGCCAGCGCATTGCCTTGGCCCGTGCTTTAGCGGTTGAGCCACAAATCTTGCTGCTCGATGAGCCTTTTGGTGCCTTGGATGCCAAGGTGCGTAAAGAGCTGCGCCGTTGGTTGGCCAATTTGCATGAAGATATCAACCTGACCTCAGTGTTTGTTACCCATGACCAAGAAGAAGCCATGGAAGTGGCCGATCGCATTGTAGTGATGAATAAAGGCGTGATCGAACAGATCGGCACACCGGCTGAAGTCTATGAGAACCCAGCCAGTGAGTTTGTCTATCACTTTTTAGGTGATTCCAATCGTTTAAAAGTGGCCGACCAAGATATCCAATTCCGTCCACACGAAGTGCTGTTGTCAAGCGTGGCGCTGGCTGATCACCAAGCCGGTATCGTGCGTGATATTCGTCCTTTGGGCGCAATTACGCGGGTGACGATGAAAGTCGCAGGCCAAGACGAGACGATCGAAGCTGAAGTGCCGCGTGATGACATCAATCTGCAAGGTTTAGAGCGCGGTGCGACTTTGTATTTCAAGCCGAAAACACCCTAGTCAGATACGCAAAAGGATTAGAAGACTAG
>LFRZ01000075.1 GCA_001513025.1 Gammaproteobacteria bacterium DTU037 | reverse complement strand
TAATGGTTTAGTCGGCGGTGCTATTGGCTATACCGACTCCAAATTTGCCGTGCGCGGTATGAGCAAGGCCGCGGCTTTAGCCTGCGCACCCTACGGCATACGGGTTAACTCTGTGCATCCTGGAGTGATTGCTACGCCGATGGTGATGCAGGACGATACCAGAGCGGCCGTCGAAGCATTTGCCAAGAGCATTCCATTAAAACGCGTTGCCCAGCCGGAAGAAGTGAGCAATCTGGTGATTTATTTAGCCTCGGATGAGTCCAGCTACTCAACCGGTGCAGAGTTTATTGTGGACGGTGGTTTAACCGCACAATAAGCCTGTCTTTGGGCGGCGTTTAACGTCGCCCAAAGCGGCCTTCTACACAAACTAATGCTTATGCTGATGGTCGTGGCAATCACCTTCGTGCAGGCTCGACTCTTCAGCCTGAAGCTCACCCTTTAGGTAAAGCAACACAGCTGTGTCTGGATCACTTTCTTGCGTAATCAAACCTTTAATGCCTTTGCGCGCAAGACGTCTGACCATACCGCTGCCCATTCCTCCAGTGATCAATACATTCACATCGTCTAGCGGGTGCGCTGCATGTGCTGAACTCTCATGAAATGATTGCTCTATAGGCAACTCCAGCAACTGCTTATCTGCGATGGCATTGTCTTGGATACTGTATACCCAAAACTTGCGACAACGACCGGCATGCTCAGTAATCGCTTTTCGGTTTTGACTGGTAACTGCAATTTTCATACTGACCCCTTGGCTTCACTACCTGCGACCAACATTCTTAGTGTGTCGCTATAGAAAACAAATCAACTCATATGTTATATAATATCATATATTGTCATGCTGATAGAGCCAATAGATAGGACAGATTGCCGCCCTTCACACTAAACGATGATCGGTGTAGAGCTAAAGAGTATTTTCACGCATAGAAGCTTGCAGTTCAGGCAGCATAACCTCATCAATACCACCCAGTGCAGGGATATGACTCAAAGGCACCCAAGATATGGCAAACTCAATCGGGCCAAAACCTTCAGATGAATCACACTCAAAATGCCGCCAAGACGGTGCTGTCGCTTCATTGGTTTGCAAATGAAAAAACCAAGCCATAATGGTTTCATCACGGCCAATATCAGTTAAATCACGCTTAAAACTGCCTAAGCATTTAACCAGTTGCAACGCGGTTAAACCGGTTTCTTCTTGTGCTTCACGCAACGCAGCCTGCACTGGAGACTCACCAGCCTTAACTGTACCGCCAGGAATTTGTGCTTGTAGATAGCGTCCATCAACATACTCGAGAATCAGTAGTTGATCCGCGCGGGTGATATAGGTGAAAACTCGATGGCGCATTACTGTTACTCACAAAACGTCATACTTCACACGCTGTTAAGCCGATCTACCGGCACTGCAGCACACTCATTTCCAGCCCTGGCGCCAGTGCGCTGTATGAGTTAGCTCCTGCCAGTCAATGGCTACAGCCCGATTAGATATCACTGCCTCAAGCAAGCAATGAATCACATTATTTTCTTCATCAAACTCCAACTCAGTCACTAAAAAGTGCTTTTCTTTATTAACCGGA
>LFRZ01000136.1 GCA_001513025.1 Gammaproteobacteria bacterium DTU037 | reverse complement strand
TGGTGGGCCCACACGGACTTGAACCGTGGACCAAGGGATTATGAGTCCCCTGCTCTAACCAACTGAGCTATGGGCCCCAGTTGCAGCGAGTGATTATACCCGTGTCTTGCAAAGACGCAAACAAAAACCCCCGAATTAACGGGGGTTGTTGATTTTACTCATCAAGGAAGGAGCGTAAATGCTCGCTACGAGACGGGTGACGCAGTTTGCGCAGCGCCTTGGCTTCGATTTGACGAATCCGCTCACGGGTTACATCAAACTGTTTGCCGACTTCTTCAAGGGTATGGTCAGTATTCATATCAATACCGAAACGCATACGTAACACCTTAGCTTCACGTTCGGTGAGACCACCGAGCACGTCGCGCGTGGCTTCCTTGAGGCTTTCTACCGTGGCAATATCAATGGGTGACTGCATGCTCGAGTCTTCAATGAAATCACCTAGATGTGAGTCTTCATCGTCGCCAATAGGCGTTTCCATGGAAATGGGCTCTTTGGCAATCTTCAAGACTTTACGTACGCGGTCTTCGGACATTTCCATACGTTCGCCAAGCTCTTCAGGCGTGGGTTCGCGACCCATTTCTTGTAGCATTTGACGAGAAATACGATTGAGTTTATTGATTGTCTCAATCATATGTACAGGAATACGAATGGTGCGTGCTTGGTCAGCAATCGAGCGGGTAATCGCCTGACGAATCCACCAGGTGGCATAGGTTGAGAATTTATAGCCGCGACGGTATTCAAACTTGTCGACTGCTTTCATCAAACCAATATTACCTTCCTGAATTAAATCGAGGAATTGTAAGCCACGGTTGGTGTATTTTTTTGCAATCGAGATCACTAGACGCAAGTTGGCTTCAACCATTTCTTTCTTGGCGCGGCCGGCTTTGGCCTCACCAATGGACATGCGACGGTTGATGTCTTTGATATCAGTGATGCTTAGCGCGGTTTCTTTTTCGAGATCAATCAGAATTTGCTGATTGCGCTGAATTTCCTCAACCAGTGGTGCCAATGCCGCAGCGTAACGCGCTTTGCCTTCGCTGAGTTTAACTGACCAATCTAGGTCGATTTCATTGCCTGGGAAGTGTTTTAAGAAGTCGGCACGCGGCATGCGTGCATCACGTACGCATAATTGCATAATGGTGCGTTCTTGACGACGTAGGCGTTGTAGCGCATCACGTACATGTAGAACCAGCGCATCATACTGCTTAGGTACCAATTTAATTGGCATAAAGAGTTCGGCAAGTTCTTGCAGGGCCGCTACCGCTTGTTTGCTATTACGCTTGTGCTTCAGTAGAACTTTTTCAGCTTTGGCCAATTGCTCAGCTACTGCACCAAAACGCTGTTTAGCCACTTCTGGATCAGGACCGCCGTCACCGGCTTCTTCCTCTTCCTCTTCGGCTTCTTCCTCTTCTTCTTCGTCGTCATCTTTGGCTTTTTTGGCGTCCGCAGTAGTAGGCTTTACTACAACGGGTGCCGGTTGCACTGCGATTTCATCGTCAGCGTCAATATAGCCGTTAAAGATGTCGGTAAGACGCGTGCCTTCGGTAATGGCAGTATCAAAGCTGTTGAGAATGCCTGCGACAGTACCAGGGAAGTGGGCGATAGCACCCATGACTTCACGAATACCTTCTTCGATACGTTTGGCGATTTCAATTTCGCCTTCACGGGTCAACAGTTCCACAGTGCCCATTTCACGCATATACATACGGACGGGGTCAGTGGTGCGACCAATGTCGGTTTCAACCGCAGCCAAAGCCGCAGCAGCTTCTTCAGCGGCGGCTTCATCGGTGTCAGCGCCGGCCAATAACAAGGAATCAGCATCAGGGGCCGCTTCAGAGACATTGATTCCCATGTCATTGATCATGCGAATAATATCTTCGACCTGCTCAGGATCAGAAATATCTTCAGGAAGGTGGTCGTTGACCTCAGCGTAAGTCAGGTATCCCTGCTCACGACCGAGGGCGATGAGTTCTTTTAAACGAGATTGTTGTGCTTTTGCGGACATATCACCCTATCCATGAAAGGTCTGGGCCGAACGGCAATAAAGATGCATATTATACTGTATATAGCAGCTTAATTGCCAGTTTCGGCGGTACTTGGTGCATTGTTATGCTGTTCAAACAATGTACGCAAGTGTTGTTTTTCTTCACTAGAAAGCTCATCGGAGCGGGCCTTGTTCAGCAGTTGCTCAATAAGACGTTCGCGTTGACGTGACGCTAGACTAGTTATGGTGTCAAAAAATTGTTGTTCAAGGTTGTCGGCATCAATCAGCCATTCTTTTTCAGCCAAAACACGCAAAAGGTGGCCCTGTTCGGTGCCGTACCAGCGTGCTATCAATTGTAATGGGCTGAGGTTGGGGCTTTTCTGCAGCGCTTCAAGCAATGAGACGAGCAGTTGTGCATACAGGTCATCTTCTGCGGCAAGTTTACTTGCCATATCAACTTTTAGTGCGAGGTGTGGATGATGCAGCAAGGTACGCAGAGCGGCCAAGTGCGGGGTTTCTACAGCGGCTTTAGCACGATTTGATTGCTGTGCTGGGGCGCTTTTTTGCGACCACGGTTTTTCTTTGCGGTCGTTTTTCTTCAGCGACTGAGCGGGTGCCTGTGTAGGCATATCTGCATAGTCGTCGGTATGAAAAGGGGTGTAGGCAGAAAAATCTGCAGGGTCGTGCTCGTAATCAGAGGACGGCGCCCAATCTTGTGGCGGCGGGTTGTGCTCTACGCTGTCGTTTTGCGCGCCGGACAGACCGGTCAATTGAGTCAGTTTTTGGCGCATCAATGCACGCAAGTTGGCCCCTGGAATACGCTCAATCAATGGTGCGGCCAGGGTCGCCATATGTGCTTTGCCTTCTAGGGAGTCAAGATTCACTTCTTCAGCTAGATGGGTAAAAAAGTATTCGGTTAAGGCGACCGATTGCTGAGCAATGCGGGCTTGAAAGGCGTCAAGGCCTTCGCTGCGGATTAAGCTATCAGGGTCTTCGCCGTCAGGCACAAATAAGAAGCGTGCTTGTTGACCATCTTTTAAATTGCCTAAGGTGGCTTCGAGCGCGCGCCAAGCAGCTTTGCGCCCGGCGTTGTCACCATCAAAGCAAAATAAAATAGAGGGTACTACGCGAAAGAGACGCTTAATATGCTCTTCGCTGGTGGCGGTACCTAGGGTGGCGACGGCGTTACGCAAGCCTTGCTGGGCGAGGGCGATAACATCCATATAGCCTTCGACAACAATAATTTCAGTCAGTTGGCGATTATATTTGCGCGCTTCATACAGACCATAGAGCTCTTGGCCTTTATGGAAGACGGCGGTTTCTGGGGAGTTTAGATATTTGGGTTTGTCGTCACCCAGTACGCGTCCACCAAAGCCGATAATTCGTCCACGCGAGTCATGGATTGGAAAAATAATACGGTCACGAAAGCGGTCGTAACGACGCTTGGTCTCTGCATTTTCAGCCAGTAGGCCCGCATCAATCAGCGCTTTTTCCTGTAAGCTGTCGCCACCTAAATATTTGCTCAGATTGTCCCAGCCAGGTGGGGCAAAACCAAGAGCGAAATCACGGGCAATTACTCCCGAAACACCGCGCTGCTTAAGATAATTAACTGCGGCATTGCGCTGTGGATGGTTTTTTAGTGCGTTGCGGTAGTAGGTGCTGGCGGCAGTCAGTAATGCATACAGTGGCGAGTCAACCGGTTGACGTGGCTTGTGTGGAGTCGTGCTATTGCTCTCTTCGCGTTCGATCTCGACGCCCGCACGTTTTGCCAGTTCTTCGACCGCCTCAGGAAAGTCGAGATGGTCGTGATCCATAATAAAACCCAGTGCGTTACCGCCCGCGCCACAACCAAAGCAGTAATAAAACTGTTTTTCATGGTTGACGCTAAAAGAGGGTGTTTTCTCTTGGTGAAAGGGGCAGCAAGCGGTGTAGTTTTTTCCAGATTTTTTTAATTGCACACGCGAACCTACCACTTCGACAATGTCGGTGCGGTTAAGTAAGTCGTCAATAAAGCCTTGTGCAATTAATCCGGCCATGGAGCTCCTACAATGCTGGGTTTATCTCACTGCAGCGCTGTTAAATACGAGAGGCTGATTGAAAGCGCGCGTATTCGGGTGACAGTTAACTGTGATGTAAGCTTTTGAGTTAAATATGTTTATAGCAAGAGTGCAAGCTCAGCTTATGCTGCTAGCTTGTGCCAATTCTACAAGAGTGAGTGGGTTGTATAAATCTGTTTGGGTGAAACGACAAAACCCGGACGAATCCGGGCTTTGCTAAGCGCTAAACCTGTGGAACTTAATACAGGCGTTCGTGACGACGTTGTTCGCGTTGAACTTTTTTTGCATGACGCTTTACTGCAGCTGCGGCTTTACGCTTGCGTTCAGCAGTAGGCTTTTCATAAAATTCGCGACTGCGTACATCAGCAAGAACACCGGCTTTTTCGCAGGAGCGCTTGAAGCGACGCAGAGCAACGTCAAATGGTTCGTTGTCTTTAAGTTTGACAGTTGGCATCCGATTCGTACCTTCATCAATGACCGGTTAGTAGATATATATTGGATAAATATATATCGGTTTTCAAGGGTTGCGGATATTACCTGATTTACTTAGCAAAAGCAAAGGCCTTGCTAGAAAAGCATAGAACATCGCCGCTAAGCCGCTTATGATGCGTGCATATTCTTTTATTGTAAAGTTGGACGGACAGATTAAATGCTTGTCTTGGGTTTAGAAACATCCTGTGATGAAACGGGAGTCGCGCTGTACGACAGTCAACGCGGCTTATTAGCGGACGCTTTATTCAGTCAGATTGACTTGCATCGTGCCTATGGTGGGGTGGTTCCTGAATTGGCTTCGCGCGATCATATTAAGCGTATGTTGCCATTGATTGAGCAAGTGCTGGCTGAAGCGCAGTGCTCTGCAAGCGATATTGAAGGGATTGCCTATACCGCAGGTCCTGGCTTGGTGGGCGCTTTATTGGTCGGAGCCTCTTGTGCGCAAGCCCTCGCCTTTGCTTGGGATATACCCTCCATCGGTGTGCACCATATGGAAGGCCATTTATTGGCACCTATGCTGGAAGACACGCCGCCGCAATTTCCCTTTGTGGCATTACTGGTGTCTGGCGGGCACACCCAATTAGTGCGCGTTGATGGCATTGGTCAATACCGTTTGCTCGGTGAGTCGATTGATGATGCGGCGGGTGAAGCTTTTGATAAGACGGCGAAAATGATGGGCTTGCGTTATCCCGGTGGTCCTGAAATTGCCCGTGTTGCGGAGCAAGGTCAGCCTGGTCGTTTTACGTTGCCAAAGCCTATGACTGATCGACCAGGTTTGCAATTTAGTTTCAGTGGTTTAAAAACGGCGACGCTAACCGCTTGGCAAAAATGTGTCGCCGCCGGCGATGACAGCGAGCAAACTCGCGCCGATCTGGCTCATGCGTTTCAGGTGGCGGTGGTCGCCACCCTGACAATTAAATGTCAGCGAGCGCTTGAGCAAGAAAATTTAAAAACGCTAGTGATTGCTGGGGGCGTGAGTGCCAACCAAGCCTTGCGTCGCTCGTTAGAGACGATGTTAGCCAAACGCCAAGGGCAGGTCTTTTATGCGCGACCTGAGTTCTGTACCGATAACGGCGCAATGATCGCTTATGCAGGCTGTCAGCGCTTGCTGGCGGGACAAAAAGAAGGCGATGCTATCCAAGTGCGTGCCCGTTGGCCGATGGAAGAACTGCCGCCGCTAAGGTAATTCTTCATCTTTAAAACTGCGCTCATTGCCGGCCAGTAAGTCTTTTAAGTTACTGCGATGACGCCAGACCAGCAACATACTCAGCACGCTCACCGGTAGTAACGCATGCGGTTGTTGCCAAGCGAGTAAGGGTAAACATAAAGGCACGCTGGCTAATGACGCCAGTGAACTGATGCGCGTCAGGTTAAAGGTCAGTAGCCACACGGCTAAGGCCAGTAGGGCGGCAGGCGGGTATAAAGCCAAGAGCATGCCGGCTGTCGTGGCAACGCCTTTGCCGCCGCGAAAGCTAAAATACAGTGGATACAGATGACCGATAACCGCCGCTAAACCTATCCAGGCTTGCTGTTGCTGATCTAGACCGAGCCTGCGCGCGATTAAAATTGGCAGTAAACCTTTGCTCAGATCGCCGAGCAGGGTCAGAATAGCCAGACGTTTACCGGCAATACGCAACATATTGGTCGCCCCAGGATTGCCAGAACCCTGCGAGCGCGGGTCGCTATTACCGTAATAACGGCTCAGCATAATGGCGAATGACAACGAGCCAATAAGATAAGCGCACACCAGTAGTAACTCAAACATTTGAATGATCCAAGGCTAGCGAGTCTTGATTCTAACGAGGCAAGAGCAAAGTGGACACGGTATTTATCGAAAGTCTAGAAGTGGACACCGTTATTGGTGCCTATGACTGGGAGCGCACAATCCGCCAAAACCTATTGGTGGACTTGCAAATGGGTTGGGATAACCGCCCCAGTGCGGCAGATGATGCACTGCATTTAGCCTTAGATTACGCTGCTGTGTGTCAGCGTATTACTAATTTTGCGCAAACCAGCACGTTTGAGTTGGTAGAAACCTTTGCTGAGCGTTTGGCGGCAGTATTAATGGCTGAGTTTGCTATTCCTTGGTTGCGTTTAAAAATCACTAAACCTGCTGCGGTCGCCAGTGCACGCGGAGTTGGCGTGGAGATTGAACGCGGATGTCGTTAACCGATGTGTACTTGGGCCTAGGTAGCAATATTGAGCGTGAAGCACATCTGTGTGCAGGTCTGGATGCCTTAATGGCGTTGTTTGGCGAACTGGACTGCTCACCGGTGTTTGAAAGTGAACCTGTGGGTATTCGCAGCGCATGTTTTTTAAATATGGTGGTGCACTTTAAAACCAATATGCCGTTGCACGAATTGGATCAGCATCTTAAGCAGATTGAAGTGCTCAATGGTCGTTATGCGTTACCGCGTAAAGGTTTATCCTTGGATATTGATGTGCTGTTGTACGGTCAGCAAGCCGGTGAGTACGATAATATTACGCTGCCCCGTGCTGAGATTTTAAAAAATGCCTTTGTCTTGTGGCCGTTGGCAATTTTAGCACCGACTGAACTGCATCCTGTGCAGCAATGCAGTTTTCTTGAGTTGTGGCAGCAGGCGCAAATTGATCAGAAATTATGGCCAGTGGCCTTTGTTTGGCAGGGGCGGCAGTTGACGCCGCGTGAGCTATTGAAGTCTTGCGTGGTTTAAAACAGTGTCATGCTGGAATAAGTCACATGATGTAGAAACAGTCACAGACTCTTTTGACTAGGTGGTAGCTATGCGGGTTTTGGTGTTGGGTGCGGGTGTGATCGGTGTAACAACGGCATATTATTTAGCTAAACAAGGCCATCAAGTGATAGTGGTGGACCGGCAGTTGGCAGTTGCTGATGAAACCAGTTTTGCCAATGCGGGGCAAATCTCTCCAGGTCACGGCTCGCCGTGGGCCGCGCCGGGTGTTCCGCTAAAAGCCATCAAGTGGTTAATGCAACGCCATGCACCTTTCTCGGTGCGCCTGAGCGCTGATCCATTCCAATACCAGTGGATGCTGCAGATGTTGCGCAATTGCACGGCGGCACGTTATGCGGTGAATAAAGAGCGCATGGTGCGTTTAGCGGAATACAGCCGTGACTGCTTGGATGCTTTGCGTGCCGAGACGGGTATTGAGTATGAGGGGCGCCAGCAGGGCACTACGCAATTATTTCGCTCTCAGCAGCAGCTAGACAGTGCTGTGCAAGATATCGCTGTGTTAGAGCGCATGGGCGTTCCCTATGAGTTACTGAGTGCGCATGAAATTGCTCGGGTTGAGCCTGCGTTAGGCGCTGTGGCGGATACCTTGACCGGCGCGCTGCACTTGCCCAATGACCAGACCGGTGACTGCAATTTATTTACCCGCAATTTGGCCCGTATGGCGCAGGATCTTGGCGTCGAGTTTCGTTTAGGTTGCACAGTGCAAAGTATTCGCAGCAGCGGCGATCGGATTACCGGTGTCTGTATTGATGAGCAGTTGGAGATTGCGGATCACTATGTCATGGCGCTGGGCAGTTATTCTCGAGCGATGCTGCAACAGTTGGGGATCAAAATACCGGTCTACCCATTAAAGGGTTATTCGCTGACGGTACCGATTATTGATCCGGCGATGGCACCGCAATCCACCATTATTGATGAAACCTACAAGGTCGCGATGACCCGTTTTGATCAGCGCATTCGGGTCGGTGGTATGGCGCAAATCAGTGGCTTTGATTTGTCACTTAACCCTAAGCGTCGCGAAACCTTAGAGTACGTCACAGGTCTGCTTTATCCACAGGGCGGCGATTTAACTCAGGCTGAGTTTTGGACTGGCTTGCGCCCAGCAACCCCAGACGGCACACCTATTGTGGGAAAAACCGCCTACCGTAATTTGTTTTTAAATACCGGTCACGGCACTTTAGGCTGGACCATGTCTTGTGGCTCAGCCAGTTATTTAGCCGATATTATCAGCCAGAAAACCCCGCATATCAGCCGAGAAGGCTTGGATATGTTCCGTTATTGCTGAGTGTGTTGGATTAAGTCTTATGCCTTGGTGGCGATGAGGTTGCTAAGGCACGAGTTTTCGATCGATGGTTTTAATCTGGAGAGTGAGTAGGTCATGCGACCAGCGCGCGCGTTAATTAATTTACAAGCCTTGCGACATAACTATCAACTTGCACGGCGAATGTGTGCTGATAAAGCTCTAGCAGTGGTTAAGGCGGATGCCTACGGGCATGGTGCAGTTGCCTGTGCGCAGGCTTTACATGATATAGCTGATGGTTTTGCGGTCTCTTGCCTAGAGGAGGCGCTGGAGTTGCGAGCAGCGGGCGTGACGTTGCCGATTGTCTTGCTGGAGGGCTTTTTTCAGGCCGATGAGCTGAGGCAGATTGTGGCGCATAATTTATGGTGCGTGGTGCATTCTGATTGGCAGCTCGAGGCTTTGGAGCGTGCCGAGTTGGCCCAGCCGCTGACCGTTTGGCTAAAAATGGATTCAGGTATGCACCGTGTCGGATTTTTTCCGCATGAGTACCAAGGTATTTGGCAGCGCTTGCAAGCCAGTGCCAATGTTGCTTCAGTGGTGTTAATCACCCATTTTTCTCGCGCTGATGAGCCTGATTCAGCGCGCACACACGAACAGTTTCAAGCCTTTAGCAAGGCGTCTGAGGGCATGTCAGCGCCGATCAGTGTCTGTAATTCGCCGGCTTTATTGGCATGGCCGGATATTCGTAGCGACTGGTCGCGCCCTGGGATTATTTTATACGGCAGTCAACCGGTTGCCATCCAAGGGCTGAGTCGGGAAAAGTTTCAGCCGGTGATGACTTTGCAATCGAAAATTATTGCCTTGCGCGAATTGCCGGCCGGTGAACCTGTGGGTTATGGCGCGCAATTTATCGCCAGTCAGCCCGTACGCGTAGGTATTGTCGCGATAGGCTATGCCGATGGCTATCCGCGGCATGCCCCCACTGGTACGCCGGTTGCGGTAGATGGCTGTCTCACTCAATTGCTGGGCCGTGTTTCGATGGATATGTTGGCCGTTGACTTGACTGGACTTAGCCATGCAGGGGTTGGCAGTAGCGTCGAGTTATGGGGTGATCAGGTTTCGATTGATGAGGTGGCGGCTCGTGCGGGGACTATTTCGTATCAGCTGTTATGCAATGTAAAACGTGTTCGCTATGAATATTCAACGATTTGATGTTTAAAAACAGTATTGCCTCCATTGTTCTGTTTGCCTGAAGGCGGGGAGTGGTTATACTGTGCCGAATTCGCAAAAAGACATATTGCGAGAATGAATTGTCAAGATAATAGAGGGTGTACCGTGAACCTGATGAAAAAAATTCTAGTGGCTCAAGCAACTGTTTTGGCCCTTTGGGCAGTCAGTGCGCAGGCCACCACTGATGAAGATATTGCACAGCGTATTAAGCCCGTTGGCGTTGTCTGCGTGCAGGGTGATGAGTGCGCTAACGTTGCTGCTGTCGCTGCTCCGGCTGCCTCTGCTGGGCGTAGTGCGGATGATATTATCACTAAGCATTGCTCAGCCTGTCACGTCTCAGGTTTGCTTGGTGCACCTATTGTTGGTGAAACTGCCGCTTGGCAAGTACGTGCCGATGCTAAGGGTGGTTTAGAGGGTATCTTGAAAACTGCGATTAGCGGTATCAATGCCATGCCACCAAAAGGCACCTGCAGTGATTGCTCTGATGATGAGTTAATGAGTGCGATTAAGTCGATGTCTGGCTTGTAAGTCGTTACGGCTTAAAAAAGCCGCCTGTTTGAATTAACCCCAAAAAATTGGATTAATTTTTTGGGGTTTTTTATGTCTGAATAAAAATAATTGCAGAGATTTAGAATAACGCTGTCTTGGAGATGCGCCAGTGCTGCACAGTTACCTGAATGGTTTAGTTATTGCGTTAGGCTTAATTATGGCCATTGGTGCGCAAAATGCATTTGTAGTGTCACAGGCGCTGCGCCGCGAGCATCATCTTTGGGTTGCTGGTGTTTGTGTTTTTTTTGATGTGTTGCTGGTGGCGTGCGGAGTCTATGGGTTGGCGCATATTCTCACCACTAGTCCAGTACTGCTGGCTGTCGCGCGCTGGGGCGGGGTGTTGTTTTTATCCTGCTATGCTGTTTTGGCATTACGCCGCGCATTAAGCAAACACAGCTTGGAGACTGCGACAGTGCGCCCAGCGCAGTCATTGCGAGCAGTATTAGTGACCACCTTAGCTGTGACTTTATTGAACCCGCATGTGTATTTGGACACGGTTTTATTAATTGGCTCGTTGGGTGCGCAGCAAACATCCCCCGGTGGTTATGTGCTGGGAGCAGCCACCGGCTCAGTGCTATGGTTTTTTAGTTTAGCGCTAGGCGCAGCAAAATTAGCGCCTTGGCTGGCGCGGCCCCTGACTTGGCGAGTGATTGATTTTTTAGTTGCAATGATGATGTTTAGTGTGGCTGCACAATTAGTCCTTAATGGTTAAAGCCCTATAGATACTGCGTGGATAAGCGGCCCTTGGGATGCTATGATGAATGACTTAAGGCAAGTCGGAACTGCTGGCAATTGAATCAGCTGTCCGTTAATAGGCTTGCTGATTGTGCCTCGTCTGATGTAATTGGAGAATAATCATGGCTTTTGAATTACCTGCACTTCCTTACGAAAAAAATGCCCTAGAACCGCATATCTCTGCAGAAACCCTAGATTTTCACCATGGCAAGCACCATAACGCCTATGTTGTGAACTTGAATAACTTGGTTCCTGGCACCGAGTTTGAAGGTAAAAGCTTAGAAGAAATCATTAAAACTTCAAGCGGTGGCGTATTTAACAACGCTGCACAAGTGTGGAACCACACCTTCTACTGGAACTGCTTGGCAGCCAACGCAGGTGGAGCACCAACGGGCGCTTTAGCTGATGCTATCAATGCGAAATTTGGTTCATTTGACGCATTCAAAGAAGAATTCACCAAAACTGCAATCGGTACCTTCGGTTCAGGTTGGGCTTGGTTAGTTAAAAAAGCTGACGGTTCTTTAGCTTTATCCAGCACTATTGGTGCCGGCTGCCCATTAACCACAAGCGACACCGCTTTGTTGACTTGTGATGTTTGGGAGCATGCTTATTACATCGACTACCGTAATGCGCGTCCTAAGTACGTTGAAGCATTCTGGAACTTGGTTAACTGGGACTTTGTTGCGAAAAACTTCGCTGCCTAAGTGATCCAACAAGTAACATCTGCTGTACCAAGCCCCCATGTCGTTGTGTCGACATGGGGGCTTTTTATTTGCACGGGCTTATTCATTAAGGATTAGCAGTCAGTCAGAATCGCTTGCTTTAAGCGCTTTAAGATAATGATTGCCACCCAGTTGGCGAACTTGGCGCGCAATCCAGTTGGCCCGCTGCGCAGTTGCGGCGCTGGGCTGGCTGGCGCTGCGTTGTAACGGGCTGGGTAAAATGGCGGCTAATAAGTAGGCCTGCTGATTGTCGAGCTGTGCGGCATTGCGCTGGAAATGGTACTGCGCTGCGGCTTGCGCACCAAAAATGCCCGGTCCCCATTCAGCGCTATTTAAATACACTTCCAAAATGCGCTCTTTGCTCCAGAACAGCTCAATCCATAGAGTAAACCATGCTTCCAGCGCTTTACGTGACCAACTGCGTGAGGACCATAAAAAGGTGTTCTTGGCCACTTGCTGTGAAAGCGTGCTGGCACCTCGTATACTCTCACTGTCTTGATTATGTGCCAGAGCAGCACGGATCGCGGCAATATCAAAGCCGTAGTGATCGGCAAATTGTTGATCCTCTCCTGCGATCACCGCCATTTTTAAATTGTCAGGTAAGGCAGGCCATGCGAGCCAAGAGCGCTTGCTGTGGTAGTTTTCACCAGTTAGGGTGGCGGCCCATTGTCGTTCTAACATCAGCGCGCTAAAGGGTGGATTGACCCAACGCAAGAGCAGCACCAAGAGTATGCTGAGTGCCAATAGGGCCAATAATGTTTTCAATACAGTGCGTAGCACGTTCGTAAGCATGGCTTTAACCAAATTAACTCGATACACAAGTATATACAGCCGCGTCAGGCTTGGGAGGGATTGTGGTACGTTATGGGGTGTTTGTCGCGGCAGTGTTTGGCGCGCTGGCTGTCTTACTGGGTGCCTTTGCTGCACATGGCTTAAAAAATACACTCAGTGCGGAGTACTTAGCAGTATTGCACACTGGCGTGCAGTACCAGTTTATTCATGCCTTGGCTTTGTTGTTGGTGGCACTGCTGGCGCAGCATCATATGTCGCGGTCTTTAGTCTTCGCAGCAATATTTTTTACGCTGGGAATAGTTTTATTTTCTGGCAGTTTGTATGTACTGGTGTTAACCCCATTTAAACCAGGCTTGATTACGCCGCTGGGCGGTAGCTTATTGGTCTTGGGTTGGCTGAGCTTGGCGGTTTCGGCTTGGCGTAAAGCGTAAATATTTGGTGATCGGGTGATGAACCCGCTAAAATAACGATCCTTCGGAATTTCACGGTTGTGTTATGCATATTCAGTTGAATGGTGAAACCTACGCATTAAACGATGAGTGCAGTGTGGCAGGTTTGCTTGAGCATCTGCAGTTAGCAGGGCGCCGCGTTGCCGTCGAGTTAAACTTCGAAATTGTGCCACGCAGTATGTACGAAACAACGCCTCTAAAAGATGGCGATGCGCTTGAAGTCGTGCATGCGATTGGTGGTGGTTAGTCTTGGCTGACCGTCTTTTACTGACTAAGAGAGGCTTTAGATGAACGTTGCACGCATAGATCACCCCTTTACTATTGCGGGAAAAACCTACTCATCACGCTTATTAGTGGGTACTGGTAAATACAAAGACATGGAAGAAACCCGCTTGGCGATTGAAGCCTCTGGTGCTGAAATTGTCACTGTTGCGGTACGTCGCACCAATATTGGCCAGAATAAAGATGAGCCTAATTTATTGGATGTGATCAGCCCTGATCGCTATACCATTTTGCCCAATACGGCCGGATGTTTTGATGCCGAGTCGGCGATACGTACGTGCCGCTTAGCGCGCGAGTTGCTCGGTGATCACAAGCTGGTCAAGCTAGAGATTTTGGCGGATCAGAAAACCTTATTTCCCAATGTGGTGGAAACGCTAAAAGCCGCTAAAGTGCTGGTTGATGAAGGCTTTGAGGTGATGGTTTACACCAGTGATGACCCTATTATTGCGCGTGAGTTGGAAGCAATTGGTTGCATTGCAGTGATGCCATTAGCCGGTCTGATTGGTACCGGTTTGGGGATTTGTAATCCATATAATTTACGCATTATTTTAGAAGAAGCAAAAATTCCAGTGCTGGTGGATGCCGGTGTTGGTACGGCTTCAGACGCCACCATTGCTATGGAAATGGGCTGTGCTGCGGTGCTGATGAACAGTGCGATTGCCTGTGCGCAGCAGCCTATCTTAATGGCGCAGGCCATGCGTCATGCGATTGAAGCAGGGCGTTTAGCCTATTTGGCTGGGCGCATGCCAAAGAAACTCTATGCCAGTGCCTCTTCTCCGCTTGAAGGCATGATTGGTTAAGTACGATATATAATTCAATGGCTGCGCCGATGCTGCGCAGTCATTGCACTCATTTAGATAGGATTCCCATGACAGACGATCTGATCACAGGCGCAGCACTGCCTGTGCGCCGCCGTGAAATTAAAAGCTATGTGATGCGTGCCGGTCGTATGACGGATGGGCAGCAGCGTGGTTTAGATGAGGGTTGGCCAAAGTTTGGTTTATTGTTGGCCGATGGCCCACAAAATTTTGATCAGGTGTTTGGTCGGCAAGCACCGCGCACCTTAGAAATCGGCTTCGGTATGGGTCAGTCCTTGTTGGAAATGGCCAAAGCGGCACCTGAGCAGGATTTTATCGGCATTGAAGTGCATCGCCCGGGTGTTGGCGCGCTGCTTAATGGCTTGTTAACTGAAAATATCAGCAATGTGCGTGTGTACAGTTGTGATGCGCTGGAAGTGCTGAAAAACTGTATCGCAGATGCCAGTTTGGATCGCCTGATGCTGTTCTTTCCCGATCCTTGGCATAAAAGCCGTCATCATAAGCGCCGCATTGTGCAGCCCGAGTTTGCTCAGTTGGTGCGCAGCAAGTTGAAAGACGGTGGCGTCTTTCATTTAGCCACAGACTGGGAAGAGTATGCTGAGTATATGCTTGAGGTGTTAAACGTGGCCCCAGGCTTATTGAACTTATCTGAGGATAAAACCTGGGTGCCACGTCCAGAAGAGCGTCCGGTCACTAAGTTTGAACGCCGTGGTGAGCGTTTAGGGCATGGCGTGTGGGACTTTAAATTCCAACGTCTGGATGGTTCAGCTGCAGCAGAGTAATTGGCTGCTGGGTCATATTGCGCACGCTAAAGTGAGCCTAGGGGCTTGCTACTAGCGTGTTTAGCCGAGTTTATAACCACAAGGCTGCAGCTCATTCGGAACGGGCCAGCATCGATCAGACTATGGGCTTAGCGTCGCTCGATGGCAATGCCCAGCAACATGCCTATGCTTAGGAGCACTGGTGCCAGCATGTAGTTATTCAGGTGAGCGAGTGCCCCAGCCAGCAGTGGCGTCAGATAAATCAGCGCAAAACCGTAGCCGAGTACGCAAACCAAGGCAAACAGTATAACCCGCAGGGCAATGTTGAACTGGCCTATCGCGCGGCGTAGCTGAGCATTGATGCTTGGACCAAACAGCACCAAGGCCGTGGCCAGCATGGCGAGACTGGTATCATGCAGATGCAAGCGGCTCCACTTGGATGCGGTTAAGATCAGATCAAATACGACGTCCATACGGGTTCCTTATTACTGCTCTGCGGTTAGGAAAATTTGCAGTACATCATTTAAAAACAATTGGCCTTGGGCGCTGGCCGCTAAACGCGCAGGGTCATCGCTTAATAGGCCGCGCTGACGGGCCTGTTGTATGCCATCCTCTAGAGCGGCAAGGGCAAGGCCGGTGCATTGGCTAAAGCGTTTAAGCTCAACCCCCTCAGTTAAGCGCAGGGCATTCATCAAAAACTCAAAGGGTAAGTCCTCTGCAGGGAGTATGGCACTGCCGGCTAAGAAGGCTTTCTCAGGGTTGAGGTAGTCAGTGGGCTGCTTGGTTTTCCAGGTGCGCAGAATACGCCCTTGCGGATCACTGACCTTGCCGTGAGCACCGGCACCTATGCCAATAAAATCACCAAATGACCAGTAATTGACATTGTGCTGCGCCATCTGCTCGTTGCGCGCATAGGCCGAAACTTCATACTGACGATAGCCGTGCTGGGCCAGTAAGGCTTGGCCGGCTTCTTGAATATCCCAGAGCACATCATCTTCGGGCAGCACTGGCGGCTTGCTCCAAAATACAGTGTTGGGCTCCATGGTCAGTTGATACCAGGATAAATGGCTGGGTGCCAGATCAATGGCCATTTTTAAGTCAGCTAAAGCCTCCTCCGGGGATTGATCGGGTAGGCCGTGCATCAGATCCAGATTGAAATTATCGAAGCCCGCCTGGCGCGCCATCTCAATCGCGGCACTGGCTTCTGCTCCTGAGTGTACGCGGCCTAAAGCCTGCAGCTTGCTGTCTTGAAAACTTTGAATGCCTATGGAAAGACGATTAATGCCCAAGGCGCGGTAGGCAGCAAATTTTTCTTGCTCAAAGGTGCCTGGATTGGCCTCTAAAGTGATTTCAATCTTGGGACTAAAGCGGATACGCTGTTCAATCCCCTCCAGCAACGCCTTTAACGCCTGCGCTGAGAATAAACTGGGCGTGCCCCCGCCAAAGAAAATCGATTCTAACTGGCGGCCATGGGCATGAATTAAATCCAGCTCTAAATCAGCCAGCAGCGCAGCGACATAGGCCTGCTCAGGTAGCTCAGGCGTGGCGGCATGGGAGTTGAAATCGCAATAGGGGCATTTACGAATGCACCATGGAATATGCACATAGAGGGCTAAGGGGGGCAGTTCAAAGCCGTTTTCCAGTGCGTGCTGGGTGCTTAAATCCGAGGTAATCAGGCTCATAAGGACAGTCGTTGCTTGAGTAGTTGCATGGCCTGAGCGCGATGACTGAGTTGGTTTTTGAGTGCGCTGGGCAGTTCTGCACTGCTGCACTGCTGCTCGGCGACATAAAACAAGGGGTCATAACCAAAGCCTTGCTCACCTTGAGCGGCATGTAAAATACGCCCTTGCCAGCGGCCTTCACAGATAATAGGCAGGGGGTCATCGGCGTGCTGTAACAGCGCTAAGACGCAAATAAACTGCGCACCGCGTTGCGCGTCAGTGACCCCTTGCAGGGCCTCAAGCAGTTTTCGATTATTGCCCGCATCACCACCGCTGGCGCTGTAGCGCGCTGAGTAAATCCCCGGCGCGCCTTGTAAATAATCAACCGTTAAGCCTGAGTCATCGGCTAAAGCCGGCAGACCTGAGATTTGGCAGGCATAACGTGCTTTTAAAATAGCGTTTTCAATAAAGGTTAAGCCGGTTTCTTGCGGCTCAATTTGAGTGAACTCACTGATGGAGCGAATCACAATAGAATCGCCCAGCAGTGCTTGCAGTTCGCGCAGTTTGCCAGGGTTATGACTGGCGAGAACGAGCTCTTTCATAAATCAGGAAACACTTCTTGGTTGAATTTTAAACTGTGTGTTTGCCCTTCAGCGTCAGTGACCTGTAGATCAAAGCGCAGGATTTCTTGACCCGTAATAGCAAATTGCGCCAGATAATACACGGCATCGCCTTCATCAATTTCTTTAAAAGCTAAGGTTTGACTTTGTCCCAGTAGGTTTTGAAAACTGCCTACCACAGCACCTTTTTGTCCCTTGCCAGCTTTGACCATCGACACATTGAGGATTGCCAGATTTTTGCTGCGGTTTAAACCCACCGCCTGTGCTGTTTCAGGTTGCAACATGGTTGAGTTAAAGATGTTGTAATGCACATCCAGTGCACCATAGCTTTGTTTACGTTTAACATCGGCGTGCACAGTAAACGCCATAAAGAAACTTAAACTTAGAGCCAGTAAATAACGCATAACAGTAAACTCCTTGAGTTAACGAGCATTGGCGCCAGTGACCCGGTAAATACCAATTTCACCGAGTAAGTTGGGCCAGATTCGATTGCCAAAATGATGGCGATGTTGACGATCTACAGCCAGGCGGTCGAGTACCGTCATCTGCATCTCACGACACAGCGCCTCAAAGTCAGCAAAGGTACAGAAGTGAATATTAGGTGTGTTGTACCACGTATAAGGTAAAAAGTCTGAGACCGGCATGCGGCCTTTATGGGCTAAATACCAACGGCAGCGCCAGTGTGCAAAGTTAGGGAAGGTGATAATGCAGGTGCGGCCGACACGCAGCATTTCCTGCAGAATCTTATCTGGGTAGTGCACCACTTGCAGGGCTTGGGTCATCACCACCACATCAAAGCTGTCGCTGGCAAAGTTGCCTAAGCCAAGGTCGAGGTTTTGCTCGATAACATTGACGCCCTTTTCAATGCAGGCAGCAATATTATCGGCATCAATTTCTAAACCATAACCGGTCACGTTTTTGTTCTCTTGCAGCCAAGACAGCAGTTCGCCGTCACCACAGCCTAAATCCAGTACGCGGCTGTTGGCGGGAATCCACTCTTGGATAATATCTAAATCGGCTCTCATAGGTGCCTCACACACTGATGCGGTTCATATAACCGCCAAATGCTTGCAGGTAACGCGGAATGGGGATCAAAAACGCATCGTGACCTTGCGGTGCATCAATATCTAAATAGGATACGTTCTTTTTGGCATCCATTAACGCATCAACAATTTCTTTTGAGCGAGCAGGGGAGAAACGCCAGTCTGTGGTGAAGGAGATCAAGCAAAAGTTGGCTTGAGCATTGGCAAAGGTCGCCGATAAATTACCCGCATGTTTGGCTGCTGGATCAAAATAGTCGAGCGCTTTGGTCATCAGTAAATAAGTATTGGCATCAAAGCTATTGGAGAATTGCTCGCCTTGATAGCGTAAATAGCTTTCCACCTGAAACTCAACGCTATGGAAATCATAATTGAGCTGATCGGTTTTCAGCTCGCGACCAAATTTCTCACCCATGGCATCGTCAGATAAATAGGTAATATGCCCGACCATGCGTGCCAGCATTAAACCCCGCTTCGGGATTTTACCTTCTTCGACAAAGTGTCCGGCATGAAAATCAGGATCGGTGAGGATGGCTTGGCGGGCGACTTCATTGAAGGCAATGTTTTGTGCCGATAAGCGCGGTGCTGCGGCAATGGCGATGCAGTGCCGAATACGCTCGGGATAGCTGATGCTCCATTGCAAGGCTTGCATGCCGCCCAGACTGCCGCCGACCACTGCAGCCCATTGTTTAATACCTAGGCGGTCAGCCAGTTGTGCTTGGCTTTTTACCCAATCTTCCACGGTCACTACGGGGAAGTCGGCACCATAGATTTTGCCGGTTTTCGGGTTGTGAGTACAGGGTCCAGTTGAGCCATGACAACCGCCTAAGTTATTCAGCGATACTACAAAAAACTTATGGGTATCAATCGGCTTGCCAGGACCAATACAGCTGTCCCACCAGCCGGGTTTGCGGTCTTCAGCCGAGTGATAACCGGCCGCATGATGGGTACCCGATAGGGCATGGCAAATCAGTACAGCGTTAGTCGCGGTAGCGTTGAGCTCGCCATAGGTTTCATAAATCAGGTCGTATTGATCTAGGCTGCGGCCACAGGCCAAACTTAGTGGCTGATCAAAATGCGCCACCTTAGGGATGACTAAACCGACAGAATCTGCAGGGTAAACGGAAGACACGGCAACTCTCTCTAAAGTAAGAGATGCAGTCTAAAGAGCCTAGTCCGTTGCGGCAAGTCGTATGCAATATTCAGCGCATCAATCGTTATCTGTTTGCCGCTGAGGCCTTGTTGGATGGCTCTTTTGGCGGATTGGTGCGGTGCTGAAACGGTGCGACTTATACTTGGTTGCTCATTAGCATGCATCTGTTGTGTGCTAATTATTTCAAGCTGTTAAATGTGCAAATTCAGACACATCGGGGATTTTTTTAGGCGCAATGATGCGCACACGTTTTTGCCGCGACAGCTCACCACTTTCGATCTGTACCGCCTGTTTAGTGACGCCAAAGGCTTTACTTAAAAAAGCGATAAGCTGGTTATTGGCTTTACCGTCCACGGGCGGTGCATGTAAGCGTAGTTTAATCCGATCCCCATGTAGGCCAACGAACTCACTACGTTTTGCCCCAGGCTGCAGATGACAGAGTAAAATCAGGTCATCTGCATCCCAGCAGGCATAGCCAGTCATAGAAATGGACTGAGCAGAGCACGAATTGGACCGACTAAACCCGTGCTTGCGGCTAAGTTATCAATCACCAGACGCTCTAATAAGTTAATGCTAATAAAGGCAAAGATCGGTGAGAGATCTAAACCGCCTAAGTTGGGTAGCAGATTGCGAATCGGTGCCAGCATGGGCTCGCAAATTTGTTGAGTCAATTGTGCGCCGGGATTCTGACTGCCAGGAGCGACCCAAGATAAAATAACGCTAATAATTAAAGCGAAGAAGAAAATCTTTAAAAATAAACCGCCCACCGCAATCAGTGTCCAGGCCAGGATATTAGGCAGAAACTCCAGCACGGGTAGCCCCGCGAGAGAGAGGATAACGATGATTAATAACAGTTGCAGGAGTAACACTAAGACTAAGCCCGCCAGATCAATGCCGGCCACGCTAGGAATTACTCGGCGTAGTGGTGTCAGTAAGGGTTGGGTCGCTTTTACCGTGAATTGGCAGAGTGGATTATAAAAATCAGCCCGCACTAATTGCAGCACAAAGCGCAGTAGCGCCACCAGCAAATACAGCTGGCCTAGCGTTTGGATAATATAAATGAACGCTTGAGTAAGTCCCGACATACAGTCCTCTTATTCGCTTAATTGTTGGGCAAGTTCTGCTGAGCGTGATGCGGCGCTGCGCACTGCTCTCTCGACTAACTCAGTAAAGCCGCCTTGCTGGAAGCTACGGATGGCTGCTTCTGTGGTGCCATTTGGTGAGGTGACTTGCTGGCGTAACTGCGCCGCCTCTAGGCTACTTTGGCAGGCCATGGTGGAGGCCCCTTGCGCGGTATACTTGGCCAGTTGTGCAGCGGTGTCTGCCGGCAAACCAAGCTTAATACCGGCGGCGGTCATGGCTTCAATCAGTAGAAAGAAATACGCAGGACCACTACCGGAAACGGCCGTTACCGCATCAATCTGTTGCTCTGTATCCAACCAGACAGCTAAACCGACCGCGGACAGCAGCTGTTGTGCTTGCTCACGTTGCTCGGCTGATACTTGCTGTGTCGCATAGAGACCGCTAACCCCTTGCTGGATTAATGCTGGGGTATTGGGCATACAACGCACAATACTTTCCACACCCAGCCAACGACTTAAGCTCGCGCAGGTGATGCCCGCTGCAATAGAAATCACCAACTGCTGCTGAGTAATATAAGGGACTAACTGTTCGCACACTTGACGCATCACCTGCGGTTTAACCGCGAGGACAATGATATCAGCCTGTTGAATTGCTACACCATTATCGCTGAAGGTGTTGATGGCGTAGCTGTTTTGCAGAGCTTCGAGTGCGGCCGGGCCGGGGTCACTGGCACAAATCTGCTCAGCTTTAACGCCTTGTTTGCATAAGCCGCCGATTAGACTGCCAGCCATATTACCCGCGCCGATAAACGTAATCTGTGTATTGCCCACTTAGTAAGGCTCCTTTATTGCTAATGCATCTATAAATAGTGTTGAACAGCCTGCGTCGCGTGCCATGATTGCCGCACGTTATTAAACACAGCTGCCGATTGTCCTGCAACTGACGATTTACGCAAGACCTTGCTGATACTATTCTGCCGTTTTCGCTACACTGGCCAGCCACTTTATAGGCTGCTGTGCCGGATTGTCTGCTATCGTTGATAGCATTTAGATCTGCATCATACCGTACAATAATAGAACGATATTTTAACTGTTTATTTGTGACTGGGGAGCGCTATGGATATTACCGAACTGCTGGCCTTTAGCGCCAAACAAGGCGCATCTGACTTGCATTTGTCGTCTGGTTTACCGCCCATGATACGTATTGATGGTGATGTGCGCCGAATTAATTTACCGGCCATGGAGCATAAGCACGTTCATGCGTTGATTTACGATATTATGAATGACAAGCAGCGCAAGGATTATGAAGAGTTTTTAGAAACTGACTTCTCCTTTGAAGTACCTGGCGTTGCGCGTTTCCGAGTCAACGCGTTTAATCAACACCGAGGCGCTGCAGCCGTTTTTCGTACCATTCCGTCAAAAGTGTTAAGCATGGATGATCTGGGTTTGGGTCAAGTGTTTCGTGGTATTGCCGATGTGCCACGCGGTTTAGTCTTGGTCACGGGGCCGACCGGATCTGGTAAGTCAACCACCCTTGCTGCGATTATGGACTATTTAAATAGCACCAAGTACCAGCATATTCTGACGGTTGAAGACCCGATTGAGTTTGTGCATGAATCTAAAAAGTGCCTGATCAATCAGCGTGAAGTGCACCGTGACACCCATGGCTTTAATCAAGCCTTACGCTCAGCGTTGCGTGAAGATCCTGATATTATTTTGGTTGGTGAGTTGCGTGACTTGGAAACCATTCGCTTGGCGCTCACCGCAGCAGAAACCGGTCACTTAGTCTTTGGCACTTTGCATACCACCTCGGCGGCAAAAACCATTGACCGTATCGTGGATGTGTTTTCCGCAGAAGAAAAATCCATGGTTCGTTCCATGTTGTCGGAGTCGTTGCAAGCAGTGATTTCACAAACCTTGTTGAAAAAAATTGGTGGTGGCCGAGTGGCGGCACATGAAATCATGTTGGGTACGCCGGCGATTCGTAACTTGATTCGCGAAGATAAGGTGGCACAAATGTACTCAGCCATCCAAACCGGTGGCGCACTGGGTATGCAGACCCTAGATAGCAGCTTAAAAGCGCTGATAAGCAAAGGTGTGATTAGCCGTGAAAGTGCACGCGAAAAAGCTAAAATCCCCGAAAATTTTTAAGTGGGTCAAGCTTAAGTATGAAGTTGGATTGCGCTAGAGGGGTGATTTAGCCACGCGGTCATTTGGATTGCTCCTTGCAGTGGCCAAGAACCATTTAGAGCAATTGGTATGTTAATTAAATAAGGAGATAAAGGCTATGGCACAACAAATACGTGTATGGGATGGTCCGTTACGGATTTTTCATTGGCTTTTAGTGGTGAGCGTAGTGACGGCTTTGCTGACCGGTTGGCAAGGTGGCAGTTGGATGGATTGGCATGCCCGTGCCGGTTTGTTTATCGTGGGTTTGCTCAGTTTTCGTCTGGCTTGGTTGCTGCTTGGCTCGACCTATGCACGCCTGTCGACGCTGCTCGGTGCGTTGTTATCGCTACCGCAATACTTGCGCGGCGACTGGCGACGGTTGGGACACAACCCATTAGGGGTGTTGTCTGTATTTGCTATGTTAGGCATGCTCAGTTGGCAAGCCGTTAGTGGCTTATTTACCAATGATGATATTGCCTTTACTGGCCCGCTGTATAAATTAGTCAGCAGCAGTTTGAGCAGTGATTTAACCCGTCTGCATAAGTTGGGTATGTGGATTATTATCGGTTTAATTGCGCTGCATATCTTAGCGATTGTTGTCCATGCTGTGCTCAAGAAACATAACCTAGTTAAAGCGATGCTGACAGGTAAAACTGAGCAGCACTATCCTGAGCAAAAACCAGCACAAGGCGGTCGTTGGCTGGCATTTGTTTGCGCGTTAGCCATTGCTTTAGGGGCGGTGTATATGGCCTCAGGTGAGTGGCAGAGTAAACCGCCACCAGCGCCTGCGGTTGCTCCGGCTTGGTAAATCTTAGTATTTAAGTTGCATAAAAAAGGTCGCCAATTGGCGACCTTTTTTGCATAACATATCAAGTAAGTTTCAAAACTTAATCGTTACGGTATTTGTCGTGGCAACCTTTACAGCTGTCACCGGCAGCCGCAAACGCTTTAGCAACCAGTGCTTGGTCACCGGTTGCTGCTGCGACTGCTAATTCGTTAGCCGCTTTGTTAAACGCCATACCTACTTTAGTGACGCCTTCACGATCAGTGAACATCTCAGGCTTTACACGGGTTTTAGTGTCGCCAATGCTTTTCTCAGTACCTGGACCAAACAGCGCGCCCATACCTGAGTTCGCCGTAGCAGCGATGCTGTTTGCGGCCGCTTGTACTTGTGCTGGATCCCAAGCAACACTTTCATCAATGGCCATGGCTTTGATTTTGCCCATATTCCAGCTCATAAAGCTGTAACCGGCTTTACGGAAGTTAATTTGATCTTCTGGGTCAACTTGTGCGCTAGCGTTGAAACTAGCGGTTAAAAAAAGTGCAGCTAAGCTGCCAATCATCAGTTTTTTCATCAGGTCTTTCTCCTTTGTAGCAACGTATTCCCATTGTTTATCGAGGTTGCTGCTGGGTAATGCAGTGAATATTTCCACCGCCAAGTAAAACTTCTCGTCCAGGTACCATCACAATATCGCGATCAGGAAATATATCGCTTAGTATTTTTTTTGCAACGGTATCCATCGGGTCATTAAAGCTTGGTGCAATAATAGCGTAATTGATGATTAAAAAGTTTATATATGAACCGGCTAGGCGAATATCGGGGCTGCGTGGTTGTGAGCCTAAGACGATATCAACGCCTGCACATTCTTGTTCCGTGGCATAGATTGCACTAGGTAGCGGCATTTTATGCACGATTAAATGGCGTCCTTGGGCATCCGTAGTGGTGCTTAACACGCTTAGCGCGGCGCGGCAGCGGGCATAGTTAGGGTCGCTGACATCATCGCTCCAAGCTAGAATCACTTCGCCAGGCTTGGCAAAGCAGCAGAAGTTATCAATATGCCCGTCGGTTTCGTCGTTGTATAAGCCTTCAGGCAGCCAGATGATTTTTGTAACATTGAGGTAGTCGCGCAGGCGTTGTTCAACCTCGGCTTGGTCGAGTTGTGGATTGCGGTTGTGCTTGAGCAAACATTCCGCAGTAGTGAGCAGAGTGCCCTCACCATCCACATGAATCGCGCCACCTTCTAAGATAAAATCATCGGTGCGATAGCGTGGTAGATGCTCGATTGCCAGCACCTTACGCGCCACTTGGTCATCGCGCTGCCATGGCCAGTACAGTCCACCTTGTAAGCCACCCCAGGCATTAAACGCCCAATCAATCCCGCGGACTTGACCTTGATCGTTGACTACAAAAGTCGGGCCTGTATCGCGCATCCAAGCATCATCACTGCTGATTTCTAACACGCGGATATTGGCATGCATAAGGCGTGCTTGCGCATTGTCATATTGACCCGCGCTAACGCCAATGCTGACCTGCTGGTACTTGGCAATGGCTAAGGCCACTTGGCAAAACGCAGCTTGTGCAGGTTTGCCACCCAGTCGCCAGTTATCTGGACGTTCGGGCCAGAGCATCCAAATCTGCTGTTGCGCTTCCCATTCAGCCGGCATACGAAAGCCATCGGCCGTGGGTGTGCTCAATGTAGGGCAGGGCTGCATATTAAGATTCCAATTGGCCATCGAGGGTTTTTAAACTGCTATATAGATTGGGACGGCGATCACGGAATACGCCCCATGCAGTACGCGTATGCTCCAGCTTATCCAAATCAAAGCTATACACGGCTACGCCTGCATCGCTTTGATTGAGTTCTGCGACTTTTTCGCCAAACTGATCAGCGATAAAGGATGCGCCATAAAAGGTGATGTCATAGCCGTCTTGCTCTTCACGACCAATTCGATTTGAGGCGATCAGCGGTATCAGATTGGCCCCTGCATGACCTTGTTGCACCCGTTGCCAATGCGCACAGGAATTAATCTTGGGATCATGTGGTTCACTGCCTATCGCGGTGGGGTAAAACAAAAGTTCAGCGCCTTGCAAGGCCATGGCTCGGGCGCATTCAGGAAACCATTGATCCCAGCAGATACCCACGCCAATTTTTGCATAGCGTGTGTGCCAAACTTTAAAGCCAGTATCGCCGGGATTGAAGTAATACTTCTCATGATAGCCAGGGCCATCGGGGATATGACTTTTACGGTACAGGCCTAACAAGCTGCCATCGGCATCAATAATAGTAATGCTATTAAAGCGGGCTTGGCCGGCCCGTTCAAAGAAACTGATCGGCAGCACCACATTCAGCTCTTTAGCAATTTTTTGAAAATGTAGAATCGCTGGGTTGTCTTCCAGTGTGGTTGCCAGTTGCAAATAGTCAGGATTAGGTTTTTTGCAGAAATAAGGTGTTTCAAACAGTTCTTGTAGCAAAATGATTTGCGCGCCTTGCTGGGCTGCTTCACGCACCAGCTGTTCTGCTTTGGCGAGATTGGCGTTGATATCCCAAGAACAGGCCATTTGTGTGATGGCAACACTGACCATGCGTGACATAGGTACACTCCAAGCAACTAAAAATAAACTGACTTCTAGGCTAACTGATTACTTTGCGCAACCCAAGTCTGGCGTGCGCTTTTGCACGCGTTGATCTGTTGCGCAATGGGTGCTACAGCTGCATTGCAGTGAATGTGATAGGTTAGCGCCACTGGAGCAGGGTGCTCGGCTGTTTTCAGGGCTCGTGGCACAATAAAGAGCTAAATATGTTTTTACATCTTGAGCAGACCTTGCGAGACTTCACATAGCGCGGCCATGACGCGCATTTAACTTGATTAACACAATGAATTAAAGGAGCTGTGCGCGTGAAAAAAACTAAGCAAATGTTATTGGCCGCCGCTGTAGGCATGGCTGTTGTCGCATCAGTACAGGCTGAACAGCAGCGTGTATTGAATGTCTATCATTGGTCTGATTATGTTGCACCCAATACGATCAGTAACTTTGAAAAGCAAAGCGGCATCAAGGTGGTATTCGATGTCTACGACAGCAACGAAGTGCTTGAAGCCAAACTGCTCTCAGGTGGCTCAGGCTACGATATCGTGGTGCCGTCCAACCCTTTTTTAGCCAAACAAATTAAAGCCGGCGTGTATCAAAAGCTGGATAAAGCACAATTGCCGTTGTGGGATAATCTTAATAAAGATTTGCTGCACACCCTAGAAGTCAGCGACCCGGGTAACCAGTACTCAGTACCGTATATGTGGGGTTCGATTGGTATGGGGTATAACGTTGATAAGGTCAAAGCCGTCTTGGGTGATCAGCCCGTTGATTCTTGGGATCTGATCTTTAAGCCTGAGAATATTAGTAAACTGCATGAGTGCGGCGTGGCCTTACTCGATTCGCCGACCGAAATCATTCCTGCCGCCTTGCATTACTTAGGCTTGCCTGCGGACAGTGAAAAACCAGATGATTTAAAGAAAGCTGAAGAGCTGCTGCTGACCATTCGTCCCTATATCACCTATTTCCACTCGTCCAAGTACATCTCAGACTTAGCCAGCGGCAATATTTGTATGGCCATTGGTTACTCTGGCGATTTGTATCAAAGTAAAGCACGTGCTGCAGAAGCGGGCGGCAAGGTAACTTTGGCCTATCAAATCCCCAAAGAAGGTGCCGGCACTTTCTTTGATATGGTGGCCATTCCTAATGATGCGAAAAATGTGACTGAGGCCCATGAGTTTATTAACTACTTACTGCAGCCTCAGGTGATGGCCGATTTAACTGACTATCTGCAGTTTCCGAACGCTAATCAGCAGGCCACAGCTCTGGTCAAAGAAGAGATTCGCACCGATCCAGGTATTTATCCACCTGCGGATGTGATGAACAAACTCTATACTTTTCCTGATTTACCAGCCAAAACTCAGCGTTTAATGACGCGCAGCTGGACCAAAATTAAATCAGGTAAATAATTGCGCTGAGCGCTGAGGTGCTGCCTCGATAATGGCGGCACAGGCGCCGCACAGAGTATGACGAATCCCACTGCTGGGCTGCACTGCGCAGCCCATTTTGAAGATTAGGAGGATAGGCTATTGCCTAGATTGATACATAGTGTTGTATTGGCGCTAACGGTTGGTATAACAACCGTTAGCTCAGGTGCTTTTGCTGAGTTTAAAGTGCATGTGTATAATTGGTCCGACTATATTAGTAAGCCTGTCTTGGCGGATTTCACCGCGCAAACACAAATACAGGTGATTTACGATGTGTTTGATTCTAATGAGGCCTTGGAAGGTAAGTTGCTTGCCGGCCGTAGTGGTTATGATGTTGTAGTGCCTTCGGATCACTTTTTAGCACGACAAATTCAAGCGGGTGCTTTTGCTAAGCTGGATAAAAGCTTGCTACCCCATTGGGATAATTTAGATCCACTGCTGATGCAGCAAGTAGCGGTGAATGATCCGGGTAATCAATATGCGGTGCCATACTTATGGGGCACCAATGGGATTGGTTATAACGTCGATAAAGTTAAAGAAGTCTTAGGTGTGGACCGTATTGATTCATGGGCGGTGTTGTTTGAGCCTGAGAACATGAAAAAACTCAGCAGTTGTGGCGTAGCGTTTCTTGACTCTGCCGATGAAATGTTGCCGGCTATGCTGAATTATTTAGGCCTAGATCCTAACAGTCATAAATCTGCAGACTATAAAAAAGCTGAAGAGAAACTGGCAGAAATTCGCCCCTATGTGACCTATTTTCATTCGTCAAAATATGTCGGCGACTTAGCCAATGGCAATATTTGTGTCGCTGCAGGCTTCTCTGGTGATGTCTTACAGGCCGCTGACCGTGCTGATGAAGCAGGGCAAGGTGTGCATGTGGCATACAGTATTCCCAAGGAAGGTGGTAACCTATGGTTCGACATGTTGGCGATTCCTGCCGATGCGAAAAATGTCGAACAAGCACACGCCTTTATTAACTATCTACTTGAGCCGGCAGTGATCGCCCAGGTCAGTGATTATGTGGGTTATGCCAACCCTAATCGCTATGCAGATGTGTTGATGGATGATGATGTGCGTAACAATCCTGCGGTCTATCCAGAGCAGGCGGTATTAGATAACTTGTTTGTTTCTAAGCCTTTACCCAGTAATGTGCAGCGTATTAAAACGCGCAGTTGGACACGCTTTAAATCTGGAAAATAATCATCGGTTAAGTTGTAAAGCTCAGCTCTTTAGCTGGGCTTTCTGCATTTGGAGAACTCTATGGCAATAGCCTCAGGCGCGTACAAGAAAGCACTTGCTAACTTGCAAAAGCCCAAAGACGTGTTAGTGAAAATCGAGCGCGTCACCAAGTACTTTGATGACACCTTAGCGGTGGATGAAGTCTCGCTGAAAATTAATAAAGGCGAGATTTTTGCACTGCTCGGTGGCTCAGGTTCAGGGAAGTCAACATTGCTACGGATGCTAGCTGGTTTTGAAACGCCGACTGAAGGCCGCATTATCTTAGATGGCGTGGATATTACCCATATGCCGCCCTATGAACGCCCAATTAATATGATGTTTCAGTCCTATGCGCTATTTCCGCATATGACTGTTGAACAGAATATTGCTTTTGGTTTAAAGCAAGATCGCCTGAGCAAAGAAGAAATTAATGAGCGTGTCGGCGAAATGCTCAAGCTGGTGCATATGACCCAATATGCCAAGCGCAAGCCGCACCAGTTATCCGGTGGTCAGCGTCAGCGTGTGGCCCTGGCTCGTTCATTGGCCAAGCGTCCTAAGTTGCTGTTGCTGGATGAGCCGATGGGCGCCTTGGATAAAAAATTGCGTTCGCAAATGCAGTTGGAGTTGGTTGAGATCATTGAGCGCGTTGGTGTGACCTGTGTGATGGTGACGCATGACCAAGAAGAAGCCATGACCATGGCTGAGCGCATTGCCATTATGCACCAAGGCTGGATTGCCCAAGTCGGTAGCCCTATGGATATTTATGAAACGCCAGCCAGCCGTTTAGTCTGCGAGTTTATCGGTAACGTGAATTTGTTTGATGGTGAAATATTTACCGATGACTCGGACCATGCGGTGATTATTTGTCCGCAGTTGGAACGCCCGATTTATATTGGCCATGGTATTACCAGTTTGGCCGAAGATAAGCGTGTGACCTTTGCTCTGCGCCCAGAAAAGTTACTGCTGTGCAGTACTAAACCGGATGATCTTGAGCATGAAGATTACAACTGGGCCAAAGGTATTGTGCATGATATTGCCTATTTAGGTGGACACTCGGTGTACTACGTGGAATTGGCTTCAGGCACCATAGTACAAGCCTTTATTGCCAACTCAGAACGTAACGTCAAACGTCCCACTTGGGATGATGAGGTCTATGTGCACTGGGTCGATGACAGTGGCGTGGTATTCCAATCATGACTCTACGCGATAAATTACTCGAGATGCTGCCCAAGGGCCGCCATGCAGTGATTGGTGTGCCGTTTTTTTGGATGTTGTTGTTTTTCCTACTGCCCTTTGCCATCATTCTAAAAATCAGTTTTGCTGAAGCGGATATTGCCATTCCACCCTATACCAGCTTGACTGAGTGGGTGGATCAGCAGTTGACGATTGTGCTCAATTTTGGCAACTATATTTTACTTAGCGAAGATCAGCTGTATATCGCCGCGTATTTAGGCTCATTAAAAATTGCCTTAGTCAGTACTGTCTTATGTTTGCTGGTGGGCTACCCCATGGCTTATGCCATTGCCCGTGCCGATAAGCAGATGCGTCCAGTCTGGTTGTTGCTGATTATGATGCCAACGTGGACTGCTTTATTGATTCGTGTGTACGCTTGGATGGGTATCTTGAGTAATAACGGCTTGCTGAATAATGCCTTGCTGTGGCTGGGTGTGATCAATGAGCCGCTGCAAATCCTCAATACCAACATTGCCGTGTATATCGGCATTGTCTATGCCTACCTGCCGTTTATGGTGCTGCCGCTGTATGCTAATTTAGTTAAACATGATCTTTCACTATTAGAAGCTGCCTCGGACTTAGGCGCGAAAGGCTATACTGCTTTTTGGAAAATCACCGTGCCGCTGTCAAAAAGCGGTGTGATTGCCGGCTGCATGTTGGTATTTATTCCAGTGGTGGGTGAGTTTGTGATTCCAGAGCTGCTGGGCGGCCCTGAAACCCTAATGATTGGTAAAGTGCTGTGGCAAGAGTTCTTTAATAATCGCGATTGGCCGGTCGCCGCATCCTTGGCTGTGATTATGCTGCTGCTATTGATGATCCCGATTATTCTGTTTAATCGTAATCAAGCCGGTGAATTGGAGGGTAAAGCATGAAGAACTTTAGATTCTCGCGCTTGATGCTGATCGCCGGACTAGTGTTTATTTATCTGCCGATGTTGATCTTAGTGATCTACTCCTTTAACGCGTCACGTTTAGTCACGGTGTGGGGGGGGTGGTCAACTAAGTGGTATGCCGGTTTATTGGATAACACTCAGTTGATGAATGCGGTGCTACGCTCACTCGAGATTGCCACCTATACCGCGATTGCCGCTACTGCATTGGGCACCTTGGCGGCATTGGTGTTGACACGCATTGGTCGCTTTCGTGGACGTACCTTGTTTGGTGGGATGGTCACGGCACCCTTGGTTATGCCAGAGGTGATTACTGGTTTGTCCTTGCTGCTGTTGTTTGTGGCGATGGCACAGTTGATTGGTTGGCCGATGGAGCGTGGCGTGATCACGATTTGGATCGCGCATACCACCTTCTGTACCGCCTATGTCTCGGTGTTGGTATCGTCACGCTTGCGGGAAATTGATCGCTCTATGGAAGAGGCGGCGATGGATCTGGGCGCTAAACCTTGGAAAGTGTTTTTCCTGATTACGGTGCCGATGATTGCACCGTCTTTAGCGGCTGGGGCGATGATGTCCTTTGCTTTGTCCTTGGATGACTTGGTGTTGGCCAGCTTTGTTTCCGGACCAGGCTCGACCACTTTACCGATGGAGATTTTCTCTGCGGTGCGCATGGGCGTTAAACCTGAGATCAATGCGGTGGCCAGCTTGATCTTATTGTTTATTTCTATGGCGACTTTTTTGTTGTGGTTCTTTACCCGACGTGCGGAAGAAAGCCGTAAGAAAGCCATGGCGCAGATTAAAGAAGAGGAACGTGCCAATCTGGCATAACTTTACTTAGACAAAAAACGGCGCATCTTACATCAGTAGGCTGCGCCGTTTTTTATTGGCCCAGATTAACGCACAGAGATACTTTGCTCACTGGGGCTGGAGTGTGCGCCGGCGGTGTTATCTAGCAGACTGCTGGTCGCGGTTTGAATATAAGCATTGAGTTGCTGTAGCCACTGCGCATCTTCGGGTCGTTCAACGGCTGGCGCACTTTGTGGATGAGCACCCAGTTGATAGGTCCAGACACGGGCATCGACATCCTTAGGCTTGATGACAATGCGATCACCTTTAATTAAGGCTACGGTTTGATCGCTACCAGAAGGTTTGATAATCGCAAAGCCTTGATCATTCTTAGGCAAAGTCAGTACATCGCGACCCCAGCATTGATGCTGCACAGTATCACCTAAGCGACCCATAATCGTCGGAACCATATCCACTTGGCTGGCAACAATTGAGTTTTCACTGCCGAACTGCGCTTGAATACCTGGGGCAATCAGCAGCATAGGCACATGAAAGCGGTACAGATCCATCTCGGTCATTTGTTCAGGTGCACCAAAACCATGATCGCCTAGCACGACAAACAGGGTGTCGTTGTACCAAGGTTGTTGCTTGGCTTGTTTGAAAAATTCGCCCAGAGCCCAATCGGAATAACGCATCGCAGTCAGGTGTAAGTCTAAACTGCCGTGCCCTGTTATCTGCTCAGTGGGCAATACGTCTGGCAGGGCGTAAGGGGTATGATTGGATAGGGTTTGCAGTAAGGCATAAAAGGGTTTGTCGTCTTTTAACTTATTTAATTCAATAATGCTGCGATCAAACATATCTTGATCAGATACGCCCCAGGTCGGATCAGAGACCACAGGGTTAATGTAGTCATTACGGCCAACAAAATGGGTCATGCCTTGGTTACTAAAAAAGCCTTGCTGATTATCCCAAGCAAAGTCGCCGTTATACACATAAGCATCTTGAAAATCGCGTGCACTTAACAGCTGCGGCAGGCCGGAGAATTGATTGCCACCTTCGGGGCTTTGCATTAAGTATTCAAAGGCTGGCAGATTAGGAAAGCAGGCCATACTGGCGAACATACCTTGGTGGGTATGGGTGCCGTTGGCAAAGAAGCGGGTGAACAATAAACCCTCTTGACTTAATTTATCAAACTCTGGGGTGATCTGATCTTTGCTGCCTAACGCCCCAACATAACGCCCGGCGAAACTCTCCATCAGAATGACCACAACATTGCGTACCTTCAGTTGTGTCTCCGCAATGGGCGAGTTAATGCGACGAATGGCTGCGCTATCGGCATCGATGAGCTGATCATGTGCCGTGAGCACTAGATCACGCGCGATGTCTTGCGCCTCACTGGCGGGCAGTGTGGCTTTCCAAATATTGTCACGGTGCTCAGAGAAGGTGGTCTTCGCGGCGTTATACAAACTTAGGACGGGGTTTAAACCCAGGTGATTGGCAAACATCGAGTGGGTGGTATAAGCATCGCCCCAGCGTAATGGCGCTCCTTGACGTAAAGTGCCACGGGCGGCAACCACACAAATCACTAAGCAGATCGAGAAGGCTAGCCCTTGGGTCAAAGCGCTATAGCCTGTGTGAGCGGTGCGGTAGATGCGGGTTTTTTGTTCTGCCCAAGAGAATAGGAAATACATGACTAAGCTACACGCTAGCCAGGTACTGAGTAAGGTAACGACTGGGAAACCATGCCACAGCATACTGAGGACGGTGGCTGGGTCTTCATTTAGATATTGGAAGACTAAGCTGTTGAGGCGCTGGTGGAATTCACGGTAAAAATCGAGTTCGACAATGCCGAGCAAGATACTGATTGCAGCAGTGAAGGTCATCCAGGCCACAAGTAGGCGACGTTGATTCATCAGCCAAGGTATGAGCATGCTCAAGACTAAGGGGATGCTGACATAGACAATTAAGCGCAGGTCAAAACGCAGTCCATTGGTAAAGGCTTCAAATAAGTCTGCTGTACTGCTACTGCCAATCATTTCATGGTTGTAGGCTAAGAGTAAGCCACGTAAAGCAGTTAGTAACAGCAGCCATAACACAGTGCTGGCAGCGGTAAAAAGTAGATGTGAGCCTAGAGTGATAGTTTTTCGCGACATACGTGTGGTATTAGAAGCCATAAAAAGCGCCTATGTGGCATGGAAAAGAAGAGTGCGCTGCGCAACCGTGTTGCGCAACGAAATTATGTAAGCTTAGTGCGTAACTTTGGGTTTAGGTTGCAGTAGTGTTGTAAAAAAATCTGCCAATGCTCATCAGGCATCCCCTCGCGGTGACGACCCAATTGCTTGATATCGTGTAAAGCTGCTCGGTGGGCAGGCCAGCGGCGACGCGCTTTTTCTAAATCTATAAAAGCAACTTCTGCTGGCTGTTGTGGGATAGTTTTGATGAAAACATGCTTGGCGTAGCAACAGCCATGCTGCCAGCCGGCTAAATGCATTTTATAAAAGTTATGAGCAATTTGTTCTAAAACCGAAGAAACGCTTGCATGATCAACAGGTTGTTCGAGTTGTTGCGCATACCATTGATCTAAGCTGATAAAATCTGTGAGCTCTTCAGTGATTAATAGTGCATACCAATCCTTATCTTTTTTTACTGCTCCATAAAAAACTAATTTTGGCACTTTAGCGCCCAAGCGCTCTAAGGCTTGTATGGCGTTTTTCTCCCGCAATGCAGTGGGGTGACCAAAGGGGTAGCGCAAAGAAAAAAACATATGGTTAATTTGGCGTTTACTGTAGAGTCGAGGCTGACCTGCTGTTTCTGGAGTAAGCAGCTGTACGCCACTTTCACCACCGCGACGCTGGTTAGGTTCTTCAACCCACTCCCCTGTACGTGCCCACCACCTATCAAATTCTTTGTTGCTGCTTTGTCCTGCTGCGCTCATGCCATACCTCTTATGACTTAGTTGTTGTTTTTTCGTAAAACATAGACTCGCCACATTGAGTAACCCGGTAGAAAATCTAGATGCGTTTGAATGCTAAATCCTGCTTGCATGAACTCTTGCTCTACAGTTGCACGATTTATGACAAAACGGTTGCTGTTTTCTTGTACTTTACCTCTTTGCGCACGTTTTTTCTCTAATGCTTTACGACGCAAGGCTTTGTAGTTGCCATCCACCCACAAGGAAATAATCACGCTGTCGCGTGTGGTGCGATGAAACTCTTTAAGAAGCGCTAAACGATGCTCGGGCTTTTCAATATGGTGCAATAAACGCATACAGAAGATGTTATCGACCGAGTTGTCTGGCAAATTAATATCAAAGGCTGAGGTGTGTAGAGTGCGTACATGCTCGGTGATATGTTTTGCTTGCGCAGCCATCGCGGTTGCCAGCATATCTGCAGAGTTGTCCGCCGCTAAAATAATACGGTTGGGCTGCTCGGCTAAGGTTGACCAAAAGCGACCCGCACCGCAGGGAAGGTCTAGCACTAGATTAGGTTGGTCGGCTAATGCGAGAGCACGGCGAGCCAGTTGTTGGTCGCGGTAATGCGACAGTTTACGGGATAAACCCGTTTGATGTTTTTCTAAGTACTGCTGGGCATGTTCTTGGTCATATTTATCAGAAAAAGCCAGCTTGATGGGTGCTTTAGGCATTGCAGTCGTCTCGTATAGGTGAGGAATACTGCATAGTTTAGGTAAGCCGCCATCAAGCGAATGTTAAGCAAATGTGAAAAATATGTGATGTACCAGCCGTTTGTTAGTGTTTTCTTGGCTCTAAAAATACGCTAAAGCAACTGCCATGTGGGCTACGTGTACTGACCTGAATAGTCCAGCCTTGATGGGTGCAAATGCGTCGTACCAAGGACAAACCCAGTCCCAAACCTTCGCCGCGCGCATTGTGCCCACGGGTAAAAGGCTCAAAAATACTCTCTTGAAAACCTTCAGGAATGCCAATGCCCGTGTCTTCTACGGTGAAGTGATCTGCATATAAGGTTAATTTAACCTCACCGTGCTCAGTGTAATGCAGCGCATTGCGTAGCAGGTTTGAAAGCACGGTGCGTAGAAAGGTGGCATTGTATAGTGTTGCGCTGGGTGACTGTGCAATGGACAGCTGCAAGTGAATCTGTTTGTCGTTAAACATGGGTTGCCAAAGCTCGACTTGTGCGTCAGCGATGCTTGGCAATGTTGCCTGTCCACCTAAAGTAGCTTCTTCAGGTTTGCTGCGCGCCAGAATTAAAAAAGTTTGTACGAGGTCGTGCATTTCTTCGCTGGCGCGCTTAATGCGTTGCAAGTGAGTCGCTTCTTTCTCAGCCAGGTTGGTCTCAGCGAGCAGTTCGCATGAAGTGGTGATGATCATCAAGGGTGTCCGTAACTCATGGCTGACATCACTGGTAAACAGCTTTTCCCGTTCTAAACTGTTGCGTAACTTGCTTAAAGTGCTATCAAAAGCAGCGGCTAAGTGGCCAATTTCATCATCGGCATATTCGGGAGCTAACGGCGGTGCCAGCGGCAAGAGTTGATCGCGGTGGCGCACTTGTTGAGCGAGGCGGCTGACCGGTTGCATTATTTTGCGCGCCATTAAGCGTCCTAAAACCCATGCACCGATAATGCTTAAGATAAAGCCTGCGAGCACTACATTAAATAACGCTTGTTCACGCTGTTCAAACTCATGTTGTTCTTGCACCAGAACATAACGCACGCCGTTGATGTCTTGAATATAAACATAAAATGCTTCATCACCATCGACAACTTCAGCAAAGCCTAACTCCTTGCTATCAAACTGTTTGGGAATGGCAAATTCTTCAAGATTACTGGCATAAAAATGGGTTTCTGGATCTAAACGCGGTGAGCGACCATTGCGCAAGTCTTCATGCACGACAACATGTAGTTGACGGTCGAGCTCCTGTGACACTAAATGCTCTTCAATAAAATGGACAATGGCGACAATACCGAGCGAAAAAGTACCACTGACCAATAGCGTCATTAAGGTGAAGGCAATAATAATCCGCCGTTCTAAAGGTTGCTTAGTGTTCATGTTCGAGATCCGTTAAGCGAAAACCAACACCGTGAATGGTGTGCAGTAGATGGGTGGTGAAGGGCTTGTCAATCGTTTGACGCAGCTGATGAATATGGCTGCGTAAGCTGTCGCTGTCTGGCACATCATCCCCCCATAGCTCTGCTTCGAGTGTTTCACGGCGCACCACAGCAGGGCTACGCTGCATTAAAACAGCCAGTAATTTAAGGCCAATAGGATTGAGTTTCAACGGCTGGCCAGCTCGGCTGACTTCCAGAGTTTCAAGGTTGTAGCGCAAATCAGCCACTTCGAGCACGCGCTTATTCGCCCCAGAACTGCGGCGCAAGACCGCTTCAATACGGGCCACCAATTCAGATAAAGCAAAGGGCTTCACCAGATAATCATCCGCGCCCGCATGCAGACCTTTGAGACGATCATCCAGCGCATCACGGGCGGTCAGCATAATAATAGGTGTGTTGTTGCTCGCATCCTGGCGCAGTTTTTGACAGAGCTGGTAGCCGTCCATACCCGGCAGCATAATGTCTAACACAATCAAATCATACGTTTGGGTCAGCGCCAGATGCATACCACTGAGGCCATCTTGAGCACAGTCAACGGTAAAACCTTTGAGCTCTAGGTAGTCCAAAATATTGGCAAGAATATCCCGATTGTCTTCGATGACTAAAATGCGCATATACACTCACTTGATAAATTACGTATTTAACAGTTTTTTCACATTGAATTAACAACTGGCTAACAAGGCTTTCAACATACTGCGGCCTCTTCTATCTAACCGAGAGCCGTCCTATGTTGTTGCTTAACTCTTCACGCTGGCGCTATTTAGCGATGCTCAGTATCGCATGGTTGGCATTATTTACTGTCACTCGTGTCGTGTTATTGAGCGCTAGTTTTTCGGCCGCTGACGTTAATCTCTGGCAATTATTTTTAGTCTTTGCTCAAGGTGTAATCTACGACTTAGGCTTCTTGAGCTTTGTCAGCCTGCCATTAGCCTTGTATCTTGCTCTGTGTCCGCAGTGGCTGTGGGCAAAGAAATGGCATCAGTTATTTCTACGGGGTCTGTTTGCCGTAAGTTTGTTTGGCATGCTCTTTGTTGCCGTGTCTGAGTGGCTATTTTGGGATGAGTTCTCGGTGCGCTTCAACTTTATTGCGGTTGACTACTTGGTGTATTCCAAAGAGGTGATTGACAATATTCTTGAGTCCTATCCGGTATATCCATTACTGGCGGGGTTAGCGCTGCTGGCGATTGTGTTGACATTTATGCTCAGGAAACAGTTGGCTAGAGCCGTGTCTGTTCCCGCC
>LFRZ01000077.1 GCA_001513025.1 Gammaproteobacteria bacterium DTU037 | reverse complement strand
TGGCGGTCACTTCAGCTTCACGCAACACCACTTGCGCTTGCGCAGCCGCCACTGCATGTTCTGCTTGTTGACGTCCGGCGAGGGCCTCATCGCGTTGTGCGGTTAAAGTATCCAGCTGCATTTTAGCCAAGGGTTGGCCGGCGCTAACAAAATCGCCTTCGCGCACCAATACTGCTTCAATACGCCCGGAGAACTTGCTTGAAATATCAATGTCAGTGGCTTCGATACGGCCGTTGCCGCTGATAAAGCCGTCGCCTGGGCCGTTTTCTGTCAGTTGTGTCCAACCCCACCAGGCTAAAGTGATAACTCCTGCAGCAGCCATCGCTAAAGTAATTTTTTTCTGTAAAGAAGATGAACGCGCCATAAAAAGTCTGCCTTAACGGGTTGATGAGGTAACAGGGAATGATGTTGCGCCAGCCTGAACCGGACTCTTTTCCGTCAGGCGACGCCCCCCTAAAGCGGCATATAAAGCCACCTGACTGGAGAGCAAGGCACGGCGCGCTTGAACTAAGCTCTGCTGCACATTGAGCAAATCGCGTTCTGCATCCAAAACCTCAAAATAGGCTGCTGAACCATTGTCATAACGTAAGTGTGCCAGACGTGCACGTTCACTCTGTGCTTGCATATGCGCGCGCTGGATCGTCAATTGCTCGGTGAGCCAGCGTTTGGCACTTAAGGCATCGGCCACTTCACGAAAGGCAATTTGAATGGTTTTTTCATAGTCAGCCACCGCCATATTGCTGCGTACTTCGCTCAGCTCTAAGCTGGCCCTGCGGCGGCCACCATCAAAGATCGGCAACGAGACTGTCGGTAGAAAAGTCCAAGCTCGGCTGCCCGATGCAAATAAACCACTGAGTTCAGCGCTGGCTGAACCCAAGCTACCGGTTAAAGCAATACGTGGGAAAAAGGCTGCGCGTGCTGCACCAATATTGGCATGACTGGCGCGCAACTGATGTTCTGCCGCCACTATATCGGGACGATTGCTTAATAAGTCGGCAGGCAATCCGGCTTGTAGTTCAGCCAAGAGCATCGTTTCATCAAAAGCGGCGTGGGCAGGCAGCGGCCCAGGATGGGCACCCAATAACAGGCCTAAACTATACAGCTGACTGGCGCGGGCTTGCTGCAATTGCGCGAGCAGCATTTGTGCTTGATTGAGCAAGGTTTGCACTTGGGTTAGATCCAGCTTTGACGTCGCGCCAAGGTCATAACGGCGTTTGAAAATCCGATACGATTCCTCGCGCGTGCTCACCGTTTGCTGGGCAATGGCCACCCGCTCATCCAGCTCGCGCAAACCTAAATAACCATCCGCCACTTGCACAATTAAAGCCAAATGCACTGCCTGACGCGCGGCATCGGTGGCCAGCCAGTTTTGCAAAGCAGCCGTTTCAAGGTTGCGCACCCGCCCCCATAAATCCAGCTCCCAACTGCTGAGGCCCACTTCTGCGCGGTATTCGCTCGCCACTTGGCTGCGGCCTGAGGCATTCAGGTCACCGGGCACACGCGCTCTACCGCCTTGTCCGCCGAGATTGAAATCAGGCAAGCGCTCCGAACGCTGAATGCCAAATGCGGCGCGGGCTTCTTCGGTACGCAGTGCCGCTAAACGTAAATCACGGTTATTGTGCAATGCCGTTTCCAGCAAACGCTGCAGCACCGGATCAGTAAAGTAGGTCGACCAGGCCAGCGTGTTAGCGTCAGCCCCCGCTGAGTTGGTTACCAGATTGCTGGGCCATACTGCGGCAACCGGCAGCTCAGGCGTCTCGGTCGGCGGCGCGAATGAGAGGCAACCGCTCAATACAGAGGCACTTAACAGCACTGAGGCAAGCCGCAGGCTGAACTTGGACAATATGGCAGGGGCTGGGGGCATGAAAACTTCCGTAGGGGTCACAGGCTGAGCGGCGTTAAATGGTGTAGCGTATTCTGCATCATACGCTATACAAGAAACAAATAAGCGCAGGCACAATGACCGGAGCTTTTACTGGTAGGAAAAAGTACTTGGGCTCGGTGCTCCGTTTTCTTTATTGTGTGTGATCGAATTTATATGGATGTATGGGCTAATAAGTAGTGGTTGGCTTGCCGCAATTGAGTATCGTCAAACACACATTGATACTGCGGAATACGAATATGTCAGAACAGAGTTTTCGAGTGGTGATTATCGGTGCCGGTATGGCGGGCGTCTTGGCCGCGATTAAGTTGCAGCAGGCCGGTTATGACAATATTGCTATCTATGAAAAGGCCGACCGTGTGGGTGGCACGTGGCGCGAGAATACCTATCCGGGCTTGACCTGTGATGTGCCGTCGCATCATTACACTTACAGTTTTGCCAGAAACCCGGATTGGTCCCGTCATCTGCCCTCAGGGGCAGAAATCCAAGGCTATTTTAAGCGCACCACTAAACAGTACGCTATCGACAAACTGATCCAGTTTAATACAGAAGTGACCCAAGCTGAGTTTGTCGATGGTTTGTGGCAGCTGGAACTGAAAGACGGGGGCCGTGATAGCGCTAATATTGTGGTGGCTGCCACTGGGGTTTTACACCAGATCAGTCAGCCTGCCATGGCTGGATTAGAACGCTTCCAAGGTGCACACTTTCATACGGCGCGCTGGGATCATTCAGTTGCTCTAGAAGGTCGGCGCGTAGCGGTAATCGGCATGGGTTCAACCGGGGTGCAAATTATCTCTGAGTTGTCAGCCCGTGGTATCGAGGTGAGTCATTTTGTGCGCAATCCGCAATGGATTATGCCGGTACAAAATGGTCACTATTCAGAACAAGAGCGGCAAGCATTTCGCAGTGATCCCAAAGTTCTGGAAGAGGCTATGGATTTCGCAGGCTATACCGCCAGTGTGGAGGTTTATACCCAAGCGCTGATCGACCCGGATTCTGAGGGGGCAAAAATCATGGGACAAGCTTGTCTCGATAACCTCAATAACAGTGTTAAAGACGCGAAGCTTCGTCAACAGTTAACCCCAGACCATGCGCCAATGTGTAAGCGGCTGATTTTCTCCCCTGACTATTATCAGGCGATTCAGCGAAGCAATGCACACTTGGTGCGCAGTGATATTGAGTGTATCGAAGAGCACGGCATCCGTACCCGCGATGGTGTGTTGCATGGGTGCGACGTGATTGCCTTTGCTACGGGGTTTCGTGCGGATCAATTTATGCGGCCGATGCAGGTGATTGGTATCGATGGTGTTGATTTAAACAGTTTATGGGCGAAAAGACCTTCAGCGTACTTGTCGGTGACAATGCCGTATATGCCTAATTTCTTTATGCTCAATGGTCCCAATGGACCCGTAGGTAACTTCTCCTTGATCGATATTGCTGAATTGCAATGGGGCTATATCGCGCAGCTGATTGATGTGGTGCGTGAGGGGACAGACGCTGATACACGTTTGGCTTTATACCCTTCAAAACAGGCCACTGACGATTTTGATGCAATGCGAGTTGAGGCGGCAAAAAAAACCATTTGGTATACCGGTGGTTGTCAGAGTTGGTATCTCGACGCTGAGGGGATTCCCGCCAGTTGGCCATGGAACTACTCACGTTTTGTTGAGGTGATGAAAACGCCTGACTTGAATAAGTATGTCCTGATGACGGGCGCAGCATGAATAACATAAACGAGGGTATCGCTTCAGCGTTTCGCAAAATGCCGAGGATGAAAATTGCCAATAAACGCTGGGTATTGCGTTCGCTGAGCCTGCTGGTTTCAGCCTCGCGCCTATTTTATCGCTGCCCAGCCTCTATGGTTACGACCACGCACTGGGTGCAGGGCAGGGACAATAATAGGATTAAAATTATTGCAATTGCGCCCAAAAACCTAAGCGCTGCGGCGCCAGCCATTGTCTACTACCACGGCGGCGGATTTTTTATGAGCTACGGGCGACTGCATCTTAAGCAGGTCGAGGCCTACGCTGAGCAGTTACAGGTGCGGGTCTTTTTTGTGCAGTACCGCTTGTCGACGGAGCAAATCTTCCCAGGCCCTTTAAATGACTGTATGTCGGCGCTGGACTGGGTCTATGCGAATGCTGAGCGGCTCAAGGTAAAGCCTGAGCGGATCGCGGTGATGGGTGACAGTGCCGGTGGTTGCCTCGCTGCCTCGGTGGCGCAGCAGGTGTTTGACGAAAACCAACAGCGATCCCAGCCGCAGGTCATCCGAGCGCAGTTGTTGATCTATCCAGCGCTCGATAGCGATTGTAAAACTCATTCGGCGCAGTCATTTATCGATACGCCAATCTGGAATGCCAGCAATAACAAAATGATGTGGCAAGTCTATTTGGGGCGGGCAGACGAGTTCAGTCCGCTGGCGCCACCGGCTTACGCGTCACCTCTTCATCGTGATGATTTCAGCGGCCTTCCCCCAGCGTATATTGAAAGTGCTGAATTCGATCCATTGCGTGATGAGGCGCAGGCCTATGCGGATGCGCTAAGCGCAGCAGGGGTAGAGGTGAGGCATGCGCTGATTGCTGGCGCGGTGCATGGTTATGACTATATTGAATGTGAGATCACCGAGAAGGCTAAAGCCTATCGACTGGCGAGTATGCAAGCACTGCTCTGTGACTAAGTTGCTATGCCAAAGGTTTATGCGGCTTGGTGTTGAAGCCTCCACTGTTGCGGCGCAACGCCGGTCCAGCGCTTAAAGGCATTCCTAAAGGTGTCGCCATCTTTAAAGCCTAGACGCTGGGCGATATCGATAATATTGAAAGCCTCACGTTGCAATAAGTACTCAGCATTTTCTTGTAAACAACGCTCACGAATGCTGCGAAAGGAATGATTGCGCATAGACAGTTTACGGCGAAAGGTTGAGAGAGGGATTTGCAGTGTGGCGGCGATATCGACTTGGCTGGGAATGGGTAAGGCCTGCTTCACTGCTGCGGTAATTAATGCTGAGACTTGTTGTTCCAGCTGCTGTTGTCGTTGTGCAAATAAGTTACAAGGAAAGTCGACAAAGAAATCATTGAATTCACCTGTTGTGGCAACCACCTTGGCTGTGTCTACGCAAAGGTCATATTCTAAGTAGAGTTTTTCGCCTTCGGCCAGCACAGGCACATGAAACAATAATAAAAAGGGCATCAAGTCGTTGCGCGGAATCTCGCCAATTCCCACTTGCAGGCAGTTGGCTTGGCCATTGCTCAGCCAGTGGAATAATTGTTTAAAGGCGAACAAACCGGCGATATCCACCAGGCTGCTGGCCATGGTGCGCTGGGTGCGCAGCGAGTCCAATGATACCCGTAGGCTGCTGGCGCTGCGCGATACTGTGATTTTTCCGGCCCGCGGATAGAGCATGGCAGTAAAGTTCTCGATCAACTCAAAGGCTTGCGCCAGCGTTGATGCGGTTAGCGCGCAGCGGCACAGCAACTCGACTTCATTGCGTGACATCGGTGGATTGGCATTGCTGCTGGCGACATAGCGTTCCAGCACTTGAATGGTGGCCAAAAACCACTGGGCAAAACCTTTGCTATCGGTTACTTGCTGATCGTTGGGCGAGCTGAGGCCGACAGCATGCAGTTCGTCTTCAAGCAGTTCGATTAGCGGGGTAAATGCGCTATTACTGTGTTGTGCCATGCAAATGCTTTTTCCAAGGTGAGTGTTTTGGCTGAGTTATTGAGCACTTTACTCGTGTTGTCTGAGCATATTAGTTGAGTGTTAGGCAGAAGAGAATGGTTACTCTGCCCGATCTAATAAAAACCTATGGGTGCATGATGACTGAGTCTACTAATAATATGGTCTGGCGTGATGGTGTTGCTGTTATCACTGGCGCGGCCTCGGGTATTGGTGAGGCATTGGCGCGTCATGCGGCCTGCAAATTGGGCATGAAAGTGGTCTTGGCTGATATCGCCGAGCAGCCGTTGCAAGGCTTAGCGGCAGAGCTAAGCGAACAAGGCTGTGAGGTATTGGCGCTGCGAACGGATGTGGCGGATGCAGCGTCCATGATCCAGCTGGCGGAAAAAACCCGCAGCCACTTTGGTGATGTAACTTTATTGATCAACAATGCCGGCATCGAAACCTTGGGTTTTAGCTGGGAAATACCCACCGCCCAATGGGAGAAAATTTTAAGGGTCAATATTCACGGGGTGGTCAATGGGGTGAACGCCTTTGCTGGCGCGATGCTTGACAGCGGCAAGCGCTGTGTGATTGCCAATATGTCATCCATTGCCGGAGTTAGTATTGCGCCGATTCAGGCGTCTTATGTGATGAGCAAGCATGCGGTTCTATCTTTTACTGAGTGTTTACACCTCGAAATGGCGATGAAATCAGACAAGGTGCAGGTCTCAGCTGTTTTGCCTGGCCCAGTAAAAACCAAAATCTTTGCTTCGGTTGCCCAGCAGCATGATCCTGTCGTGGCGGAGCATCATCAGGCAATGATCGATTTATTGGAAGCCAACGGCATGACCGCGCAAGCCGCCGCTGAAACCATCTTTGAGCAATTGGCCAAGGGCCAGTTTTGGGTATCCACCCATCCCGAGATGACTGCCATGATGGCCAAACAGCGCGCTGCCAATCTTGCCTCACTGGCGACGCCGTTCATGCTGATGGACAGCGCCTTTAATATTGACTAAAGGGGGTGGCCTTTAGCTCAGCACGGTAGCAGAACGTCGACAGAGCTGCTGTTGTTAGGAGTGCAAAATTTTAGTGCCTGAGGTTATTTGCTGTTTTGGATATTTTGCTCAATTGTAAATAGGCCACAAGCGACGTATAAATAACGGCACAATGTTGTTTATTGAGCTGGCAGGTCCGCTCAGTCGGGATGCTCACTGGTACGTGGTTAGAAAGGATAGATTATGAGAGGAAGTTGCCTGTGTGCTGGTGTCGTGTACGAGGTTGACGAGTTGGCCTCTGAGATCAAACACTGCGCCTGCACGACCTGTAGAAAAGCCCATGCGGCGGCATTTAATACGGGAGCTGCAGTTGCACTGAGTCAGTTTCGCTGGATTCAAGGCGAAGATTTATTGACCTGTTATGAGTCTTCACCCGGTATATATAGATATTTTTGTAGTCACTGCGGAAGCCAACTGATCAAGAAAGTTGAGGGCAAAGATCAATTGATTTTGAGAGTTGCAACTCTGGATGATGACCCGAAACAAGTAGCGCAATCTGTCATCTGGACATCACATGCAGTGCCTTGGTTAGCTTACGATAGCTCGCTTAAAATGTTTGAGAAAAATCAAGCTGCATCCTTATGCGAACTAACGCTGGTGCCCCGATAGCTGGCCAACAGGAAAAATACGACGATGCCTAATAGGCCAATCATCCCTGCTGAGGTCGAGAGCAGTAGCGTATGCGTTGTTGTGAAGGCCGCCTTACCTGCGGCGATGAGTGTCGCGCCCTGATCGGCGGACAGCTCAGCTGCGACTAGATAGGTATCTCCAATAGAGCGCGCCGCGCGTCGGGCCAGATCGGGTGCTAAATCTGCAGGTGCGCGCAGTGCTCGAGCAAAAGCACTCGACATAAAAACACCAAATAAGGTGATACCAAGCCCCGTACCCAGCTCGTAACTGGTCGCCTCCAATGAACCCGCGGCGCCGCCTTTGCTGGCTTCGACCGAACCCATAATGGCGATAGAGGAAGCGGTCAACCCGATGCTCAGCGTCAGACCCAGAAGCGCCAGCAGCACAGGAACCACTAAGCCTGGAGCATGAAAATCGCTGAAGGCCAATCCAGCAAGAGCTCCGGCCGCGATAAATAGCGACAGGCAGGCCAGCGGGCGTAGGCCGAAAAGATTCGATAAACGACCGGCGATTGGGCCGCCAACCGCGGCTGCTGCCATAATGGGGATCATAAAAATCCCTGCCTGCAGCGGTGTTTTATCCAGCACGTATTGCAGTTCTTGCGCCAGCGTCAGCTCAACGCCAGCCAGTGCGCCGACTGAGACCATCGCCATAATCATCCCCGCAATGATGGCTGGATGCGAGAATAAGGTCAGATCCAGCATGGGCGTGGCCGAGCGTAATTGCTGGCGTGCAAATAGAATCAGCAGCGCAATGCCTAGGGTGACAATAAGCATTACGACCGACAGACTTTGCGTTGCGCCGAAGCCCGCCTTGATGCCGTACACCAGCGCAATCATGCCCACAATCAGTAAAAGAGCCTGTCCGATGGGCCAAGCGCTGGGCGTGGTCACCTCGACCCGCGACAGCAGCAGAAAACACACCGGCGCCACCACCAGCATCAGCGGCACATTGATCAGAAAAACTGACCCCCACCAGAAATGTTCCAGCAGCGCGCCGCCAATCAGCGGACCCAACGCCGCGCCCGCCGCGCCGACCATGCCCCATAGGCCGAGCGCCATCGCGCGCTCGGCGGCGTCCTCAAAAGTGCGGCGAATGATGCCCAGCACGCAAGGCATGATCATCGCTCCGCCCAGCGCCAGCAGCACACGGGCGGCGATCAGCATAGCCGTGTTGGGCGCGAAGGCGGCCAGCCCCGATGCAACCCCAAAGACCGCAAGCCCGATCAGCAGCATAGGTCGGTTACCAATCCGGTCGGCTAGCGTCCCCATCGGCACCAGCAGGCCCGCCATGAGTAGCGGATAAATATCGATAATCCACAGCACCTGAGTATTACTCACCCGTAACGCCTGAGTCAGAGTCGGCACAGCAACGTGGAGGATGGTCATGTCCAAAACAACCGGCAGAAATGCCAGCATCACCGCGATAAGTACGAGCCAGCGCTTAGGATCGGGGGAGGGCGTGGACATAGTTCACCTAAAAATGAGGTTGCGATCGCGCGTGTAAATCTAGAGGTGTGAATCTAGCACGAGCGTGCACTTGCGCCCGAGTCTGTGTGACAGCACACGGGTGACTATACTTTGTCGAAGTGCGCTGAGTACAGGGCAATAAACCCATTGATGGTTCGCCAGCTTGTCATGGCAATGGCAATGGCAGCACAATAGTTTTTTAAGTGATCGAGTAGCAACGCTTGATGACCCAAGGTTACTAAATTAAGTGATCAAGGTGCGTCATACAGGTTTTGCTGGACTTCTAACGCTCCGCTTTATCGCCTTCTTTCTACGCACCGGTGCCTTGCCCTGACCTTGTAACCCAGTAAAACGAATCGTCGCAACCTGCTCAACCAAGCTATTCAGTCCATCCAGCATGGGCGTCATAAATTGCTTATAGCTGATGCGCTTTTCTGCAATGGCTTCAAGCTGCGATTCCCAGTGCGCAGTCATATCGGGTAAGACCATCACTTCAGGCAGAGCCAAGATTAAACGTCGGCCGACTTCAGTGGCATGGATTTCTTTGCCGTGTTTGATCAGAAAACCGCGCTTAAACAGCAACTCAATGATCCCTGCACGAGTGGCTTCGGTGCCTAAACCGTCGGTCTCACGCAGCACTTTTTTGATCTCAGGATCAGCCACATAGCGCGCGATGCCGGTCATGGCACCGAGTAAAGTGGCGTCAGTAAAATGCTTGGGAGGGCTGGTTTGTTTTTCATGCAAACGGCCATCGGTACAGAGCACGTTTTCGCCTTTGACGACCTTGGGGAGTTGTAGCGCCGAAAACTCTGTGTCTTCAGGGTTGGCTTTGCGCTCGGGCAGCAGGGCTTTCCAGCCGTTGTGCAGCACTTCTTTTTGCCGACTGATAAACAGACCGCCGCCGACTTCGGTATCAATTTGCTTTTCCTGATAGCTAAAGGGCGGGTAAAACTGCATTAAGTATTGCCGAGCGACTAAGGCATAGATTTTTTGTTCATCGGCGGCTAAACGGCTGGCATCAACCGCGCGACTGGTGGGAATAATGGCGTGGTGGGCACTGACCTTGGCGTCATCCCAGGCTTTAGATTTGAGCGATAAATCAGCGTTTTTAACGGCCTGAGCCAGTGCAGGGCTGCTTTGCGCAATGGCCTGAGTGACTGAATGCTTATCGCTGTAGTGGCCTTTAGGTAAGTAGCGGCAGTCAGAGCGTGGGTAGGTCAGCAGCTTGTGGGTTTCGTAGAGCTTTTGGCAAATGTCCAAGGTCTTTTGTGCGTTGAAATTAAAGCGATTGGAGGCATCGATTTGCAATGACGATAGGTTATAGGGCAGGGGCGCGGCTTGTTTTTTCACGCTTTGGCGGACGGCTACGACCTGACCGGGTTGGTTAATCACTTTTCTCAGGACGGTTTCCGCGAGCTTTTTTAACAGCACGCGGCCGTCTTCATCCATATAGTCTGCACAGGCGGCGCTGGGTTTCCATTTGGCGCTGTAGCTTTGCGCTTTGTCTGTTTGCAGTTCAATAAAAACCTCATAAAAAGGCTGAGTGACAAAGTTCTCAATCTCAAAATCACGGTGCACCAGCAAACCTAAGATCGGCGTTTGCACGCGGCCAACCGAGAGCACGCCTTGATAGCCGCTGGCTTGGCCTTGCAAGGTACAGAGCCGCGTCATATTAATCCCATACAACCAATCGGCACGGGCGCGTGCTAGGGCTGAGGTGGCGAGGGGGATAAAATCGCTATTGCGGCGCATATCATTGAGTGAGCGTTTGATTGCGTCGGGGTTCATGTCGCTGATTAAGCAGCGCTGTGCCGCCATGCGCTTGGCTTTAGGCACGTCACAATAGTTAATGATTTCATCAACCAGAATCTGACCAACNNACTCTATCGGGGTCGCCCATATTGACCAAGACATCGGCTTGCTTAATCAGTTTTTTTACCACGTTAAACTGTTTTTTGGTTGCAGGCTTAATCTGATGTTGCCATTCCGTGGGGACTATGGGTAAGTGCGCTTTACGCCATTTTTTATATTCGGGGTTATAGGCCTCAGGCTCGGCTTGTTCGAGTAAGTGGCCGATGCACCAAGTCACCACATCGCCGTTGGCGACTTTAATAAAACCATCGCCTTTTTGCTGCGGCTTAGGTAAGACCTCAGCCACCGCTCGACCCACACTGGGCTTTTCAGCTATATATAGGATCACTTAATTTACCCACTTTGACTGGCAATAGCGCACAACACTGCATCAGTATAGAGGGCGGGCAGTTTTTTTCTAACTCTAGCTGCATTTTAATGCTTGTCTTGCGTGGTGCAGGCTGCTGAAGGTCATCAGGTAAATCACGATTGGCGTAAAGCGCTGCCCCGTGCTATGAATAAAGCCACACATTTAATAAACGAGGAGAGCGTCATGAGCAAGAAAGTAGCGATCATCTTATCGGGATGCGGTGTCTTTGATGGCGCAGAAATTAATGAGACGGTACTGACCGCTTTACGATTGGATCAGTTGGATGCGCAGGTTGAATATTTCGCGCCCGATATTGCCCAAGCAGCGGTGATTAATCATCAAACGGGCGAGAAGATGGATGAGCAGCGCAATGTGCTGGTTGAGTCAGGGCGAATTACCCGTGGTAAATCGCGTGATATACGCGAGCTCAACGCTGCGGATTTTGATGCGGTAATTTTGCCTGGTGGTTTTGGTGTGGCGAGCAATCTGTCAGATTTTGCTAGTAAAGGCGCTGACTGCAGCGTGCAAGAGGATACCTTAAAAGCGATTCTGCAATTTAAAGAGGCGAAGAAACCTGTCGGCTTAATCTGTATCTCGCCAGCCTTATCCGCGAAAATTTTTGGCCAAGGCGTCAGTTGCACTATTGGTAATGATGCCGATACTGCTGCAGTGATGACGCAAATGGGTGCGGTTCATCAAGACTGTGCGGTGGATGGCATTGTGGTAGATGAGGCCAACCGTTTGGTGACCACTCCAGCTTATATGCTGGCGCAATCAATCCGCGAAGCGGCCAAAGGTATTAATAAGTTGGTTGAGCAAGTGTTAGCCATGGCTTAATTGCTGACACGAAGATGCTTACCAAATGCCACGCAGAGTGTGGGCATTGGTAAGCATTACTTTGCTGATAGCCATTCAGTTGGCTGACAGGTCGCGTGTATGTCAGCGTAGGTTCGCTTAACAGCGGCGCCTCTAATCATTCAGGTGTTGCTCGGTAATTTGGCCAAGCGAGTGAGAATACGATCTAAAGCATTAGCGAAGGCTTGCTTGTCGCGCTCATCATAAGCGCGCTGGCCTCCCGACATCTGGCCTTGATCGCGCAGATCAGTGAATAGATTACGCATGGCCAAACGATCGCCCATATTACGTTCAGTAAACTCATTGCCGCGCGGATCTAAGGCGATAGCTTGTTTTTTAAGCAGGCGATCAGCCAGTGGAATATCACTGCAAATCACCAGTTCATCGGCGGCGACGTTATCGACAATATAGTCATCGGCGGCATCCGGGCCGCTGGGGACGACAATCAATTGTACACAGGCAAAGTTGGGCCGTGGCTGGGCTTGACCAGCAACTAAAATCACTGAAAAGTTGCGCTTTAAGGCGAATTTAATCACTTGATCACGGGCTAAGCGTGGGCAGGCATCGGCATCAATCCAGACGCGCATAACAATTACTCCAGAACATGACCTCAGCGCTGCTGGAGCGCTGAGGTGCAGTGTATTGCATGGTGTTTTATGACTTGGGCAGGTCTTTATCAAGCGCGTGTGATGCAGTTAAAGAGCGCTTGAGCTTCACTGCGTTACGCATTTTAATATTGAGCGCTTCAACGCCCAAGGAAAACGCCATAGCAAAGTAGATATAGCCTTTTGGCACATGCACGCCAAAGGCTTCGGCAATCAATAAAGTACCGACCACAATTAAAAAAGATAAGGCCAGCACTTTGAGTGAAGGGTGTTTTTCAATAAAGGCGCTGATGGTGCTGGCTGACAGCATCATAATCAGAATAGAGATCATAATCGCCGCGATCATTACCGGTACATGCTGCACCAAGCCCACCGCGGTAATCACAGAATCCAGTGAGAAAATAATATCAATCACGGCAATTTGCAAAATCACGCTGACAAAGCTGGCTTTAACGCCTGTACCCTGTGCAGATTCTTCTTCACCTTCAACGCTGTGCCAAATTTCTCTGGTGCTCTTAAATAAAAGAAACAAACCACCAAAGAATAAGATCAAATCACGCCCTGAGAAGCCTTGCCCCATAATCGCAAACAAGTCGTTGGTCAGACGCATAATCCAAGTGATAGAAAGCAGCAGCAAAATACGTGTGCCCATGGCGAGGCTTAAGCCAATGATGCGGCCTTTCGCTTGCTGGTGGGCGGGTAGGCGGCTGACTAGAATCGAAATAAAAATAATATTATCGATACCCAGCACAATTTCCAGTGCGGTTAGGGTGAAAAAAGCAATCCAGATTTCTGGGTTAGTCAGCCATTCCATATAGGGTTATTTCTCTTTGGGTTGGGGAAGTTCGGGGCCACGCCAGCGCCGAATAACTTTTTGAAAGAATAAGCTGTTAGGGATTTGTAACAGTGCGCCTTCATGTCCCTCAGTCAGGTCTTCTAGGGTGGTGTAGAACACATTGATCGTGATCACGCGGCCTTTTACCCCAGGTTTGTCGGCACTTTCCATGACTTCCACGCGATCGCCGAGGCGAAACGGGCCGACGGTAAAGATCAGAGCGGCACAAAAGATATTCGACAGCACGCTCCAAATCGCAAAAAATGCGAGCGCAGCAACCGCCAAAAAACCGGTCAGAGCTGTCCATAATACGCTGGCTGAGACGCCAAAGCGCTCAAGGATCAGCATAATAGCGCTACCCATCACCAACCAGCGGATCGCACCGCGCAGCGGCAGCAGCATGCTCGGCGGCATATTATAACGCCCTGCAAGGCTGGTCAGGCCGCGTGCTAATAAGCGTTGCAATAACCAAGCGGCCACTGCGATTAACAGCACTTGGGCGCCGGGAATCAGCAAGCTAAACCAGTCCACCGCCCACTTTTCAAACCACTGCGTCATAGATTTGCCTCAAGTTCAGCCTGTAAGGTTTCCAGTTCTTCTAAGCCATTAAGCCAGGTTTCTTCCAACTGGTTTTGTTGCTGCTGCAACTCGCTTTGCTTGCTTAGATGCTGTTTCAACTGTTCTTTTTGCGCCTGCTCATACAGACTGTTATCGGCCAAGAGGGTTTCTAAAGCGCTTAATTCTTTTTGAATAGTATCCAGCTTTTTTTCCAGCGCATCGGCCTGCTTGCGCAGCGGTGCCAGTTGCGTGCGCAGGGCGGCGGCGGCTTGGCGTTGTGCGCGGCGGTCGACTTTGTCGAGGTTGTCGGGCTCGTCGCTGCTGACGCTGGCCTGCTGGCGCAAACGATAATCGCTGAGCCATTTGCTGTAATCCTCAAGATCACCCTCAAACTCTTGTACGCGACCTTCGGCAACAAGGTACAACTCATCAACCGTGCTTTTAATCAAGTGACGGTCGTGCGAGACCAGCAGCAGTGCGCCGGAGAACTCTTGCAGCGCCATGCTCAGCGCTTGGCGCATTTCTAAATCAAGGTGGTTGGTCGGCTCATCGAGCAGCAGTAAGTTGGGTTTGCCCCACGCAATCAAGGCCAAGGCTAAACGGGCTTTTTCACCGCCAGAGAAATTCAGCACCGGCTCATCACAGCGTTTGCCACGGAAATCAAAACCGCCGAGAAAATCGCGCAACACTTGCTCGCGCTCATCGGGAGCGATGCGCTGTACATGCAGTAAGGGGCTGGCCTTGGGATCAAGCGAGTCCAATTGATGCTGAGCAAAATAGCCGATCACGAGGTTTTCACCGCAAGTGAGCTTGCCGCCCAGCAGGGGTAGATCATGCATAATGCTTTTGATCAGGGTCGACTTACCGGCACCGTTGGGGCCGAGTAAAGCAATCCGCGCCCCAGGCACCAGCTGCAGCTTTACATTGCTTAAAATAGGCTGCGCTGGGTCATAGCCGAGCTGGGCATTATGCAGATCCAGCAGCGGACTGGAGACTTTATTGGACTCACGGAAAATAAAGTCAAAGGGTGAGTCAAAGTGCGCCGCCGCGATGTCTTCCATACGCTCCAAGGCTTTGACCCGGCTTTGTGCTTGCCGTGCTTTACTCGCTTTGGCTTTAAAGCGGCGAATGAAGTCTTCCATATGCGCGCGCTGGGCTTGTTGTTTTTCGAAGGCTTGCTGTTGTTGCATCATGCGTTCGGCGCGTGCGCGTTCAAAGGCTGTGTAGCCACCGCGGTACAGAGTCAGTTTCTGCTGGTCGACATGCACGATATGGCCGACCACCGCATCGAGAAAATCACGGTCGTGGGAAATCAGCAGCAAGGTGCCAGTGTAGTTTTGCAGCCAGCCTTCCAGCCAGAGAATCGCATCAAGGTCTAAGTGGTTGGTGGGCTCATCGAGCAGCAGTAAATCGGAAGGGCACATCAAGGCTTGCGCTAGATTTAAACGCATGCGCCAGCCGCCGGAGAAGCTGTTGACTTGGTTGTCCATTTGCTCTTCTAGGAAACCTAAACCAGCCAATAATTTGCGCGCGCGCGCATCCGCGGTATAGGCATCAGCGCTGTCCAGTTCGGCATGCAAACGGCCCAGCTCAGCACCATCGTGCAGCTGTTCGGCGCTGGCCAACTGTTGCTGAATCGCGCGCAGATGGGTATCGCCATCGAGCACATAATCAATCGCGCTGCGATCGGGTGCATCAATTTCTTGACGCATATGCGCAATGCGCCAGTTGGCCGGTAATGCGCAATCGCCTGCATCGGGATGCAATTGGCCGCGCAGTAAGGCGAAGAGGCTGGATTTGCCAGCGCCATTGGCGCCAATTAAGCCGACTTTATGCCCTGGATGCAGGGTTAATTCTGCATTTTCCAGTAAGCGAAGGGGGCCACGTTGTAGGGTCAGTTCTGAGATTCGTATCATGTCGCGCAGTTTAGCAGTTTCGTAGCCTTTACCAATATGCGACGCGAGATATTTAGTGGCTTTAGCGCAAACTCTAGCAGTCGGACAGCCATAGGTATGACTGCCCACTGTGCTCTGTGCTTAACTGGCCAGTTGTTGGACTGCAGGTCGCGCGTTATCGATGTTGTAACGGCCTTTGCTATCGTGGGCAATGGTGCCCATCGCTACCGCAGGATCATGGGTAAAAACTAAGCGGCCATGGCGCGCATATAAATCATCCAGCAGGGTTTGTTTCTCTTCAATTAAGCCTTCTGGGAAGCGGTCGTAACCCATGGTGATCGGCAGATGCACCCAAGGTGCGCCGGGAATTAAGTCGCTGGGGAACAACACCGGCCCATCGGGCATGCTCACTTCTGGCAGCATCAGCCCAGGCGTATGGCCGTTGCTCCAGTGTAAGTGCCAGCCATCGCCGAGTAATGGATGACTCACGCTGTCGTCGGCTACCAGATGCAAACGGCCGCATTCTTTTAATAGTGTCAGTAGTTCGGGAATATAGGAGGCACGATCACGGGCGTGTGGGTGATTGGCGCGCTGCCATTGGGTCTTTCCGGTAATAAACTGCGCATTGGGGAATAACAGTTGCGCGGGCTGATCGTCTTGCCAGGCTGAGAGTAAGCCGCCGGCATGGTCAAAATGCAGGTGCGAGAGCAGCACAATATCAATATCCGCGTCGGTTAAGCCGAGTTCTGCCAGGCTGTCGAGTAACACGTGCTGGCTTTCTTGCACGCCAAAGCGCTCTTTCATTTCTGGTGAAAAGAAAGCACCAATACCGGTTTCAATTAAAATAGTACGACCTTCTTCTTGCACCAGTAACGCGCGACAACCAAGATCAATACGATTCAGTTCATCCGGCTGCATCCAGCGCTGCCATAGAGCTTTTGGTGCGTTGCCAAACATGGCGCCGCCATCCAATTTTTGGCTGTTGCCTTGGAGGGTGGTTAAGGTTCTCATTGTTGTTGTGCTCCTTATTTGCATCGGCTCAATGCTCAACCCCGCAACACTGCAACACTGCAATCTTGCGGGACTGAATCACTTATCTTAAAAAAGCTCTGCGGCTAAGCCGTATAAAGACTGGCTACCGGCTTTAATACTGGCTTCCAAACCTAAGGTTCGTGGCAGCATACGGGCGAAGTAGAAGTCAGCCGTGGCCAGTTTGGCCGCATAAAAGTCTGGATCTTGAGCGTGATTGGCCTGCGCAGTTGTCGCCATCCGTGACCACATCCAAGCGTAAGCCACGTAACCAAACAGATGCAGGTATTCAACTGAAGCCGCGCCTACTTCGTTCTTGTTGACAGCCGCTTGCTCAAGCAACCACTGGCTGACATTTTCTAAACGCTCGACCGCAGCCAACACTTCAGCCGCATACAAGGTGTTGGGCTGGCTGAGTTGTTCACGAATGCTACGAGTGAAGGTCTTTAAAAATGCGCCGCGATTAGCGACCAGTTTACGACCGACTAAGTCGAGCGCTTGAATACCGTTGGTGCCTTCATAGATTTGCGCAATGCGCACATCACGCACCAATTGCTCTTGGCCCCATTCGCGTACATAACCGTGGCCACCAAAGACTTGTTGGCCGTGGATGCAGCTTTCTAAACCGGTGTCAGTGAAAAAGGCTTTGGTGACCGGTGTCAGCAGTGCGACTAAGTCTTGCGCTTGAGCGGCTAATGCACTGTCTGGGCTGAATTTGGCAATATCCAATTGCTTGCCCACATAACAAGCAAAGGCACGGCCGCCTTCGGTCATACTCTTCATGCTCAGCAGCATACGCCGTACATCGGCATGGACAATAATCGGATCGGCTGCCTGCTCAGGATATTGCGCACCTGTAGCTGCGCGGCTTTGAATCCGCTCACGGGCATAGTCGGCGGCACGTTGGTATGAGGTTTCTGCGCAACCAATGCCCTGAATACCAATGGATAAACGCTCGTAGTTCATCATGGTAAACATGGCGGCAAGGCCTTGATTGAGTTCGCCGACTAAATAGCCAGAGGCCTGATCAAAGTTCATCACGCAGGTGGCGGAGGCTTTGATGCCCATTTTGTGTTCGATCGAGCCGCAACTGACGGTGTTGGCCTGACCTAATGAGCCATCGGCGTTGACCATAACTTTAGGCACTAAAAATAACGAGATGCCACGTGCACCGGCCGGTGCATCGGGGAGTTTGGCCAGTACCAAGTGAATAATGTTTTCAGTTAGATCTTGTTCGCCACCGGTAATAAAGATTTTGCTACCGGTTATTGTATAGCTGCCATCACTTTCTGCGCTGGCGCGGGTGCGAATCATGCCTAAGTCCGTACCGGCATGTGCTTCAGTTAAGCACATGACCCCAGCCCAACGGCCTTCGTACAGCGGCGGTAAGTAGGTGTTTTTTAATTCTTCGCTGGCGTGCGCATCAATGGCTAAGCAGGCCCCTGAGGTCAGCGCCGAATACAGGGCAAAGCTTGAGTCGGCGGCATACAGCATTTCTTCAAATTGCACCGAGAGCATTTTCGGCATACCCATGCCGCCATAGGCAGGATTGCCGGCTAAGCCCACCCAGCCGCCTTCAATATAGGTGCTGTAGGCTTGTTTAAAACCGTCAGGGGTAGTGACGACACCCTTGTCCCAGTGCGCACCTTGTTCATCGCCGCTACGGCTGAGGGGCGCAATCAATTGGCTGGTTACTTTTGCCGCTTCTTCAAGGATCGCATCAGCAGTTTCGCTGTCCACGGTTTCTTGCAGTTGCGGCAGTTGATCCCAAACTTTTTGGGCATTAAATACTTCGTGCAGAACAAAGCGTAAGTCGCGTAAGGGGGCGTTAAAATCAGACATGATCTATCCTATTTAGAGTGCGCTAGCCGCTGTTAACAGTCGGTAAAGATTGAATTGTTGTTATAGCGGGCCGTAGCCCTTTTTTATAGTGCTCGCGCGGTTTCGCGCAGGACGAATTTTTGTATTTTTCCGGTTGAGGTTTTTGGCAGCTCGGTAAATACCACGGTTTTAGGCACTTTAAAGGCCGCCATATGCTCGCGGCAGAAACTCATAATCTCTTCTGCGCTGGTCTGTTCTTGGCCCGCTTTTAACGCAATAAAGGCGCAGGGTGTTTCACCCCAGTGACTATCGGGACGCGCGACTACTGCGGCTTCCAGTACCGCGGGGTGGTGATACAGCACGCCTTCAACTTCAATGGTGGAAATGTTCTCGCCACCGGAAATAATAATATCTTTGGAGCGGTCTTTAATTTCCACATAGCCATCAGCGTGCCACACGGCTAAGTCGCCAGTGTGAAACCAACCGCCGGCAAAGGCTTCTTCCGTGGCGGAAGGGTTTTTTAAATAGCCCTTCATCACGGTATTACCGCGCATAAAGATTTCACCGATTGTTTGTCCATCTTTTGGGGTGGGCGCTAAGGTTGTTGGATCAGCGACCATCACCCCTTCAAGGGTTGGGTAACGCACGCCTTGGCGCGACTTAATCACTGCGCGTTGTTCCAGTGGCAAGTCATCCCACTTGGCATGCCAAGCGCATAAAGTGACTGGGCCGTAGACTTCAGTGAGGCCATAAACATGGGTGACTTCAATGCCCATTTCCTCCACAGCACCTATCACTTGTGCGGGTGGCGCGGCACCGGCGACCATGGCTTTGACCGGATGCTCAATGGCGGCTTTGGCTTCGGCCGGCATATTGACTAGGGCTTGCAGGACAATCGGTGCGCTGCACAGATGGGTGACGTTTTCACTACGAATCAGATTGAGGATTTTCTGCGGATCAACGCGACGCAAAAATACATGCACACCGGCCAAGGCCGTAATGGTCCAGGGGTAGCACCAGCCGTTGCAATGAAACATCGGCAGGGTCCATAAATAAACGGGGTGATTGCCCATCGCCCAGGTCATTTGATTGCCCATTGAGTTGAGGAATGCGCCACGGTGATGATAGACCACGCCCTTGGGATTACCTGTGGTGCCTGAGGTGTAGTTTAAGGCAATGGCTTGCCATTCATCGTCGGGCCACTGCCAAGCAAACTCTGGATCGCCTTCAGCTAAAAATGCTTCATAATCCAGATCACTGACCGCACGGCCTTCGCCATACTCAGGGTCATTGATATCAATAATCAATGGTGGGTGTTCCAGCATACGACAGGCGGTTTGTGCCACCTCGCAAAATTCACGGTCGACGACTAGGACTTTGGCTTCGCCGTGTTGCAGCATAAAGCTGATCGCATCGGCATCGAGGCGCACGTTAAGGGTATTAATCACGGCACCGATCATGGGTACGGCAAAGTGCAGTTCGAGCATTTCTGGGATATTAGGCAGCATGACCGCAACCGTGTCATCCTTGCCAATCCCTCGGTTGGCCAGCGCCGAAGCAAGTTTGCGGCAACGGGTATAGGTTTGTCCCCAGTTGCGACGAATCGCGCCATGTACCACAGCTGGATAGTCGGGATAGATTGCAGCGGTGCGTTCAATAAAGCTTAATGGGCTCAGTGCAACATGGTTTACTGGGTTTTTTGCAAGGCCTTGTTCGTAGATCGACATATTCAGTACCTGTGGCTGATTATTAGCTCTGACCGTGAAATTATGAGTTGTTCTACGGTTGGTTTATGCTTCAGTTATAGGCTTTGTCTTTTTATAATGGTAGATAAACTATAGTAATATAGTATTTGTACTATATGTGTTCAGGGTTGTTTATGCCGAATCAGGTTGATCAACGATTACAGTTGCGCTTGTTGCAGCGCCTGCTCAGGGAGAAGCAGCCGCTGGCTGACTGCGCGCGCGCCTTGCAAGCGCTGTTGCGCGCTGATCAGCAGGTACGTTCAGTCTGGTATTTCAATTGGCAGCAGGCTGCCGATATTTATAGTCCTGAAGGTGATGTGCGCGGCTGGCCGCTTGGGCCAAGCGATGCATTGACAGCAACCGATCACAGTTTATTTAAACTATTTCAGGAGCAACCGCAGTTGAGCATTGAGCAGGCCAGTGCACTCGATTGTTGGCTGTCACGGCGCATGCGTCGTGCTGGAATCAGTCATGGCGTGGTGGTCAGTTTACCTTTGTTTGCCCAGCAATATGGCATTGTGGTGATTGAGCTCGAGGCACAGGCACCATTGTTTGCCCTTGATACGTTGTTATTGCTATTAACCACTTGGCTGGGCTGTGCGCAACAGGCGACTCAGCCGCTAGCGCTATTAAGCAGCGATCCCGAGCCGACGTTATGGGTGGATCAAAACGCCGGACTGCTGGAAGTGAATCAAGCGGCGCTGCAGTTGTTTGGCGCACCAATGGCTGAGCGAGTGCAGCAGGCCTTACCCAATAATCATCAGCACTTAGTGCACAGCTGTTTAACTCAGCGGCGGGTGATTGCCGATGTTAGCGCACACTTTTCTCAGCGCAGCATGCTGTGGAGTTATATTCCGCACCCCGAGCAGCAGCAGGTGTTAGTGCGTGGCCGTGATATCACTGAGCAGGCCGCGCAGTTACAGGCGGCGGCGCAAGCCTCACGTTTGTATCGTCTGATCACGGAAAATACCACTGACTTAATTTCTCGACATTTGCCCGATGGCCGCTTTATCAGCGCCTCGCCGGCGTCCTGGAGTTTGCTGGGTTACTGGCCGGAAGAGTTGCAGGGGATGCGCTGCCAAGCCTTATTGCATGAAAAAGGTGTGGTGTTGGTGGAGCAACGCGCCCGAAACGCCTTGGTCGAAGATGGTTATCACACCATGACCTTGCGCGTGCGCCACCGAGCGGGGCATTTTCTTTGGTTTGAAACCGCCAGTCGCGCCATCCGTGAAACCTATACGGGTGCCATTGTCGAAATTATTAGTGTGTCGCGCGATATCACGCAGCGGGTGAAAGCCGAAGGCAATCGGCGCCGCTTAGCCGAAGTGGTGGAGGTCAATACTGACCTGGTTTTGTTTGTCGACCCCAATGGTTTAATTCGTTGGATGAACCCATCGGCACGATGTTCTTTGCACGTGGCGGAGTTGCAAGAGTCGATGCAGTTGGCGGATGTGGTCAGCTCTGCCACCTTACAGAAACTGACTCGAAGTGGCTGGCACGCGGCTGACAAGCGTGGCGTGTGGAGCTGTGAAGCGCGCTTTCAGCCCTATGGTGATGTCGCCTCCTTTCCGGTGTCGTTGGTCTTGCTGGCGCATACCGTGGCTGGCGGCGAGCGCTATTATTCACTGGTGGCGCGCAATATGACCGAGCGTGAATTGCGTGAAGCACAGCAGCGCAAACACCAAGAAGAGCTGGCGCATACGGCACGTTTAATTACCTTGGGCGAATTGACCTCAGGGATTGCCCATGAGATGAATCAACCGCTGGCCGCAGTGATTAATTATGCCAGTGCTAGTTTGCGTTATTTGCAGTCTGCCGATACTCAGACGGTGCCGTTACAGCGCGTGGCGCAAGGTTTAGAGCGTATTACCGAACATGCCAATCATGCGGCACAGGTGATTAAGCGCTTACGCGCGTTTTTACGTAAAGAACCCCGGCGTGTTGAGGCGTTGAATATTGCTGATGTGCTACACGAAACGGTGCAACTATGTGCTTGGGAGGCCGTCAATGCGCAAGTCAATATTGAGCAACACTTGCTCACTGAGTTGCCTTTAATCTACGCCGATCGGGTCTTGCTTGAGCAAGTGTTATTGAATGTGTTGCGTAATGCGATTGAGGCCAATCGTGAACAGCATCAAGGTGGTGCGAGTGCGTCACGCATCTTAATCAGCGCTGAACAGCAGGCTGGGCATGTGTATATTAAAGTGCATGACCAAGGCGCAGGAGTCACGCCAGCGCAGTTAGAGCAGTTATTTACCCCCTTTTACACCAGTAAAGCGGATGGCCTGGGCCTCGGGTTATCCATGAGTCGCAGTATTATCGAAGGCTTTGGGGGTTCGCTTGAGGCCGAGGATGGCGTATTAGGCGGCTTGTGTTTAACCTGCCGTTTACCCGTGCGTGCGCGCAGTGATGAACGACTATCAGTTGAAGCATAAATAATTATAAGGGCTTAACGTGAGCACAGTAGAACACATTGTATATGTGGTGGATGATGATCAGGGTATGTTGGATTCAACGGTATGGTTGCTGGAGTCGATCGGCTTGCGCGCTATCCCTTTTATCAGTGGCCAGGCCTTTCTTGAAGCCGAGCTTAATAACAGCCATGCTTGCGTTATTTTAGATGTACGGATGCCGGGGATGGGTGGCCTGAATGTGCAGGAAGCCTTGCGCAGCAGAGGGCTGGATTTGCCGATTATTTTTGTCAGTGGTCATGCCGATGTCCCCATTGTGGTGCGCGCCTTTCGTGCTGGTGCGGTGGACTTTATTGAAAAACCCTACAATGAGCAGCTACTTTTGGATAGCGTACAGCAGGCACTCAGCCGCTTTGCTGTGTTAGCCGACGCCAGCGCATTGCAGGCTGTGTTACAGCGCCTCGATAACCTGACCCCACGCGAGCGCGATGTGTTGCTGCCATTGGTGCAAGGCTATACCAATCGTGAGATGGCTGAGCAGCTGGGCATTAGCGTGAAAACCGTCGACTTGTACCGTTCCCGGGTGATGAAACATATGCAGGCGCAGACTTTAGCTGATTTAGTTGGGATGGCGATTGCCAGCAATCTAGTTGATCCGCTGGCACTGCGTGGTGTCAGCGGCGGTGCTTAACGGGCATTATTTGTCAGCTGTGGCGCTGCGGGCTTGTGCAACATAGTTTTGCAAGGCTTGGAGCCGTGCAGCATTGAGTGCCAAACCCAGCTCTGCGCCTTGCAAGCCCTGCTCCAGCAAAGGTTTAACACTAACGTTACGCACCACCTCGGCGACACTGCGTAAATAATCCGCTTGCGGGTAGAGTCGATCCTCAAGACCTAAGCGCCCGCGCGAGTCCATTTCGCTGGCGGCGACAAAATCAGCAAAGCGCTGCGGCCGGCGCATTATATCGAAGGCCAGTAATAATTTTAATAAGGTCTCTGGGCGCAGCTCTAAAGCACGGTGGGCATGGGTGTGGTATTCGCCGACTAATAAGGCTAACTCTGCGCAGTCATTGGGCACTTTGAAACGTTTATTGACTTTTTTAATCAGCGCTAAACCCTGTTTTTCATGGCCCAGATGCCGCGGCCAGAGTGCTGGATCGGTAGTCCCTTTGCCTACATCATGCAGTAAGCAGGCCCAGCGTATATTGAGTGGCTGCTGAAAGCGTACGCATTGTTGCAATACACTTAAGATGTGTGTGCCGGTGTCAACTTCGGGGTGGTGCTCAGCCGGTTGTGGGACACCAAATAACAGATCAACTTCAGGCAGCAGCGCTTTTAAGGCACCGCAGTCACGCAGCACTTGCAGGAACACTTCTGGATTATCTTCCATCAGCGCACAGGCAAATTCTTGCCAGATACGCTCAGCAGTTAAATGCTGTAATTCACCCGACTCAGTCAGCACGCGCATCAACGCCAAGGTTTCGCTGGCCACACGAAAGCCTAAATAAGCATAGCGTGCGGCAAAACGTGCCACACGCAATACGCGTAGTGGGTCTTCGGCAAAGGCGGGCGAGACATGGCGTAAAATGCCTGCGGCTAAGTCAGCTTGACCACCATAGGGGTCAATCAGGCTGCCGTCATCGGCGAGCGCCATGGCATTAACGGTCAGATCGCGGCGCAGCAAATCTTCTTCCAAGGTCACATCTGGACTGGTATGAAAGACAAAGCCGCTATAGCCATGACCGTTTTTGCGCTCAGTACGGGCCAAGGCATATTCTTCACCGCTGTTCGGGTGTAAAAATACTGGGAAGTCATCGCCAACCTGACGAAAACCTTTGGCCAGCATCTGCTCTGGCGTCGCGCCCACGACAACCCAGTCGACATCCACTACCGCGCGGTCTAACAGTTGATCGCGGACTGCACCACCGACCTTGAAAATCTGCATACAGAGACGTACCTTAAATAAACAGAGTGCTAAGGATACCTATAATAGAGGTGTTCTTGGCAGTTTGTGTGTTGTGCTGTTGGATCTTGCGCACAGCGCCGCCATGTATGACAACTGCGTTGGCGAGATGCTGCGCAGGTTAAAGTGGTGCTGTGTTAGTGGAGAGAAAGACAGTCGATTGATAAAGACTATCGATGCTATACCATCAATCAATTATTACTAATCATAAGAATGCTCTAGTATTAATCCCGTAAAGACTTTAACCCTCAAAGGAATTATTTAATGTCATATATTAATAGCGAAGTAAAAGCGTTTAAAGCCACTGCATTCCACAACGGTAACTTCATCGAAGTGAGCGAAGCAGACCTGAAAGGCAAATGGTCAGTCGTATTTTTCTACCCAGCTGACTTCACCTTTGTTTGCCCAACTGAGCTGGGTGACCTCGCTGACAACTACGCAACATTTAAAAAATTGGGCGTAGAAATCTACTCAGTATCAACTGATACCCATTTCACCCACAAAGCATGGCACGACACTTCACCAGAAATTGGCAAAATTGAGTACCCAATGATCGGTGACCCAACTGGTCAAATCACCCGTAACTTCGGTGTGATGATTGAAGAAGCTGGCCTGGCAGATCGCGGTACATTCGTTATCGATCCAGACGGCAAAATTCAAATCGTTGAAATCAACGCCGGTGGTGTGGGTCGTGACGCACAAGAATTACTGCGTAAAGTTAAAGCAGCACAGTACGTGGCCGCTCACCCAGGTGAAGTGTGCCCAGCTAAGTGGCAAGAAGGTGAAGCAACATTGTCTCCTTCACTAGACTTAGTCGGTAAAATCTAAGGATCACTCCTTACTTTTTATCTCTGCTTGCTAGGTTGTGATCCAACTCGGTAAGCCCGACGCCCGGGCGTACACCGCTCGGGCGTTTTATATTCAAAAAACAGATTTTGGAGCACATTAATCATGTTGGACGCTAATTTAAAAGCACAATTACAGGCTTACCTAGAAAAGGTGACGCAGCCGTTTGAGATCGTTGCGTCCCTTGATGATGGTGCCAAATCGACCGAATTAAAAAACTTGCTGGAAGAAATAGCCAGCATGAGTGATAAAATCACCCTACGCACCGATGGTGATGATGCACGTAAACCCTCTTTTGCGTTAAACCGTATTAATGGTGAGATCAGTCTAGCTTTTGCTGGTATTCCAATGGGTCATGAGTTCACTTCTTTGGTGTTGGCACTGCTACAAGTCGGCGGCCACCCATCGAAGCTGGCGCAAGATGTGATTGAGCAGGTTGCCAATTTAGAAGGCGAGTTCAATTTTGAGACCTACTTCTCACTGTCCTGCCAGAACTGCCCAGATGTAGTGCAAGCGCTGAACTTGATGGCGGTACTGAACCCGAATATTCGCCACGTGGCGATTGACGGTGCACTGTTCCAAGACGAAGTTGCACAACGTCAAGTGATGTCAGTACCTATGGTGTTCCTCAACGGCGAAATGTTTGGTCAAGGCCGCATGGGCGTTGAAGAGATTTTAGCCAAAGTGGATACCGGCAGCACTGCTCGTGAAGCGGCTAAGCTCAATGAAAAAGAAGTTTTTGACGTCTTAGTCATTGGTGGTGGTCCTGCGGGTGCTGCCGCGGCTATTTACGCTGCACGTAAAGGTATCCGCACCGGTGTTGCGGCGGAGCGTTTTGGTGGCCAAGTCTTGGATACCATGTCAATTGAGAACTTTATTTCTGTACAAGAAACTGAAGGTCCAAAATTGGCTCGCGCTATGGAAGAACACGTGCGTCAGTACGATGTTGACGTGATGAACTTGCAACGTGCCAGTCGCTTAGTTCCAGCAGCAGAGCAGGGCGGCTTGCACACGGTCGAGTTTGAATCCGGCGCACGCTTACAAGCGAAAACCGTGATTCTATCCACCGGTGCGCGCTGGCGCGAAATGAACGTGCCCGGCGAACAGGAATACCGCACCCGTGGTGTGGCGTATTGCCCACACTGTGATGGCCCTTTATACAAAGGTAAGCGTGTTGCGGTGATTGGTGGTGGTAACTCTGGAATTGAAGCGGCGATTGACTTGGCCGGTTTGGTTAAGCACGTCACTGTACTTGAGTTTGCTGATAGCCTGCGTGCTGACGAAGTGCTGCAGAAAAAACTGCACAGCTTGCCCAACGTGACGGTAATTAAAAATGCGCAAACCACCGAAGTCGTGGGTGATGGCAGCAAAGTTACCAGCTTGATCTACAAAGATCGTGCCACAGATGAACTGCACAAGGTTGAGCTGGAAGGCATCTTTGTCCAGATCGGCTTGTTGCCAAACAGCGAATGGCTGAAAGGTTCGGTTGCCTTGTCTAAGCACGGTGAAGTCGAAATCGACGCCCGCTGCGCAACCAATATCCCAGGTGTCTTTGCGGCAGGTGACGTAACAACGGTACCTTACAAGCAGATTATTATTGCCATGGGCGAAGGTTCAAAAGCATCACTCAGTGCCTTTGATCATATTATTCGTTCGTAAGTACAGCGCGTAACAAAAAAGGAAGCAGTGATGCTTCCTTTTTTTATGCTTGAAAAAAATAGTATCACAGCAGTAACTTTACAGCATGTTCACAAATCCGTATATTCGATTTACCATATATACGGTTTAACGCATAAGCCTCTCTGCTTGCCGCTCAACCTTGGTTTATCTGCCTTACTCTAGAAGGACTTTCCTTATGCAGCTCACGCCCATCGAGGTGTTCAAAAGTTTCGCCGATGATACGCGGCTGCGGATTGCGCTATTAATTGCCAGTGCAGGTGAGCTCTGTGTTTGTGAGTTGACCGAAAGCCTGCAGGCAAGCCAGCCAAAAATTTCCCGGCACTTATCTTTGCTGCGTAGTACAGGTTTATTACTGGATCGCCGCCAAGGGCAGTGGGTGTATTACCGTTTGCACCCTGAATTGCCAGCTTGGGTGCTGAATATTCTGCAGCAAACCCTAGCGGCTAATCAGCAGTGGTTGGCGGGTGATCTACTGCGTTTGCAGGCGATGGAGTGCGGGCCGCTCAACCAGCCTATATGTAATTAACCCCTTTCAAATATTTTCCCGAACTGAGTGTTACTCATGCTGATCGCGTTGCTGATTTTTCTGATTACGATTGTCTTAGTTATTTGGCAACCGCGTGGCCTTGGGGTGGGTTGGAGTGCGTCTTTTGGTGCGCTGTTGGCCTTGCTCAGTGGCGTAGTTGAACTGGCAGATATTGCTCTGGTTTGGCAGATTGTCTGGAATGCTACGGCAACCTTTATCGCCATTATTATTATCAGTTTGCTGCTCGATGAAGCGGGCTTTTTTGAGTGGGCAGCATTGCATGTGGCGCGCTGGGGCGGCGGCAGTGGGCGCAAATTGTTTGCCTTTATTGTGCTGTTGGGCGCTGCGGTGTCGGCGTTATTCGCTAATGATGGTGCGGCGTTAATTATTACACCGATTGTGATCACCATGCTGTTGGCGCTGCGTTTCTCGCCTGCGGCCACTTTGGCATTTGTCATGGCCGCAGGCTTTATTGCTGATACCGCCAGCTTGCCTTTTGTGGTGTCAAACTTGGTCAATATTGTTTCCGCTGACTATTTTAATCTTAGCTTTAATGAATACGCGGCGGTGATGGTGCCGGTGAACGTTGTCAGTATTGCTGCCAGCTTGGCGATGTTACTTTGGTTCTTCCGTAAAGACTTACCGGCGACGTATGCCCTGAGTGAACTTAAACAGCCAAAAGAGGCGATCCGTGATCGCGCCACCTTTGTGGCGGGTTGGTGGGTGTTGGTTTTATTGCTGTTGGGCTTCTTTGTGATTGAACCGCTGGGCGTGCCGATCAGTGTGATTGCTGCAGTCTGTGCGCTGTTGTTGTATCTGATTGCCGCCCGTGGTCAGGTGATTAGCACCACTAAAGTGCTCAAGGAAGCGCCGTGGCAAGTGGTGGTGTTTTCGTTAGGGATGTATTTGGTGGTCTACGGCTTAAAGAATGCCGGACTCACCGATTATATTGCCCAATTGTTAAATGTCTTTGCCGCACAGGGCTTGTGGACGGCGACCTTGGGCACGGGACTGCTCACTGCTGTGTTGTCCTCCGTCATGAATAATATGCCGACAGTGTTGGTCGGTGCACTGTCGATTGATGCCGCAGGTGTCGATGGGGTGATTCAGCAAGCGATGGTGTATGCCAATGTGATTGGTGCTGATCTGGGGCCGAAAATCACCCCAATTGGTAGTTTGGCCACTTTGCTGTGGCTGCATGTGTTGGCACGTAAAAACATCAAAATCAGCTGGGGCTATTATTTTAAGGTCGGCGTGGTACTGACTCTGCCAGTATTGTTGGTAACTCTCAGTGCCTTAGCAATTCGCCTAAGTTTTTAATTAAAGGAGCGCGGTATGAAGGTTTTATTTATGTGTACGCACAACAGTTGTCGCAGTATTTTATCTGAGGCGTTGTTTAATCATTTCGCACCGGCGGGTTTTGTGGGTGTCAGTTCTGGCAGTCACCCCAGTGGTCGAGTGAATCCGCGAGCCTTGCAAACCCTGGCAGCTGCCGGGATTGCGACGGCAGGTTTAAGCAGTAAAGCTTCAGATTCTTTTGTACAGAACCCACCGAATATCGTAATTACTGTGTGTGATAACGCGGCGGGTGAGGCGTGCCCCTTGTATTTTGGTACGGCGTTGAAAGCGCACTGGGGGTTAGTTGATCCATCGGTGTTAACGGGTTCTGAGGTTGAGATTCAAACAGCTTTTGATCAATGCCTGGCTAAAATTACCGAGCGGCTGCAGGAGTTTTTTGCTTTGCCCTTTGATACTTTAAGTGCAACAGAATTAAGTGCTGAGCTGGACCGTATTGGTCGTTGGTAACGTTATTTAAAATAGACCGTTATAAGGTCGTAAGAGGGCAGTCCCATGCACGATGATTTACCCAATATCAGCGCTGACGCATTGAATATTCCAACGCTAGAACAGTTACAACCCGCACAGCAGTCTGCGCATAAGCCGCGCATTTTATTGTTATACGGTTCTACGCGTCAGCGCTCTTTTAGCCGTTTAGTGGTGCAAGAAGCGGCGCGTTTGTTAGAAACCTTTGGCGCAGAAACCCGTATCTTTAATCCGTCTGGCTTACCTTTGCCGGACGACGTTGAAGATACCCATCCTAAGGTGGTGGAGCTACGTGAGTTGATGCAGTGGTCAGAAGGCCAAGTCTGGTGTTCGCCGGAACGGCATGGTGCGATGAGTGCGGTATTTAAAGCGCAGATTGATTGGGTACCGTTGAGCATGGGTGCGGTGCGTCCGACCCAAGGTAAAACCTTGGCGGTGATGCAGGTCTGTGGCGGTTCGCAGTCGTTTAATGTGGTCAATCAACTGCGTGCTTTAGGTCGTTGGATGCGCATGTTTACCATCCCTAATCAGTCTTCGCTGCCGAAAGCCTTTACAGAGTTTGATGATAACGACCGCATGCAGCCGTCACCCTATTACGACCGCATTGTTGATGTAATGGAAGAGTTGGTGAAGTTCACCTTGCTACTGCGCGATCGTCAGGATTATCTAGTGGATCGGTACTCTGAGCGTAAAGAGTCAGCGGAAGAGTTATCGCAGCGGGTTAATCAACGCTCTATCTAAAATTTTTTTTCGCTAAAAACAGTGCAACCGAACGAGATTTTCAGTTTAATAAACTTGATTAAGGATGCCCTAGGCATAGGTGCAATGTGCTGCTGCGCATTTTTTCTCTTTTGACTAGATTGTAAATAACTTAAAAGCTGAGTATAAACAGCACCTGATTTTAATCCGAAGAGATTGGCATAGCAGAAAAAATGCTTATTAATAAGTTGTTATCTGCCAATAAATCTATCTCCCTCAGCACAAGAGCGCTAATGAATATTTTTAAAATCGCAATTACTATGGCATCAATCGTTATGATTACCGGTTGTGCTTCAGGTCTGAACTCTATTCAAGAAAGGGAATACTCAGCTTTTGAACGTGATGGTGTTCTTGTTAAAGAAAAAAATCCATCAACAGGTGTTGCGTTAGGCTTACTGCCTGGTGGCGGGTCATTTTATGCAAGAGAACCTGCATTAGGCGTAGTGAATTTACTTTTATGGCCGCTATCTATTCTTTGGGATCCAATTAGTGGCAGTGATGGAGCAAAGTCAATTAACTATGATTTAACTAAATATCAACTCAAAAAAGATAAAAATAAAGAAAACTCAGAATTGGACAGTAAGTTATCTCTTAATGAAATTGATCAACAAGAGTATATTTTACATAAAAGAAAAATTGATCAAAAGTATGACTATTAGTCATACATAAAAGCGAATCAGCCTAAGCACTTGGAATTGTACAATGTTGCCACTTCTTTAAAGTACTGAAGCGTTGTCGCAGCGGGTGAATCAACGTTCGATTTGATCCATGAGCTTTGCTCAGAGTGATCAAATTAGAGTTGAGACAACTATTAACTAAGGGGTTATGCCTTGGCCGATCATATTGCTGGTAGCGGTAAAATGATTGAGCAGAGTTTGCTGGAAATAGGGCGGGTTAAATGTTGAAGCCAGTCATTCAAGAAGAAAGCACTGGCTGTGGTATTGCCGCGGTGGCTAATATTCTCGGTAAAAGCTATGCGCAAATGAAAGCCATCGCTAATGCTATGGGGATTGACGCGACGGATACATCCTTGTGGTCAGATACCCAGTATGTACGGCGTATGTTAGCCAGTGCAGGAGTAACAGCCTCTGCGGACGAAATACCCTTTCGCTCTTGGGATGCGCTGCCAGAGTTGGCGCTGTTGTCGATCAAGTATCACCGTGAAGGTGCTAAAGACTTTTGGCATTGGGTGGTGTTTAAGCGTGTCGATGGACAGCCCGTGGTACTGGATTCCGCCAGTTATTTGCCCAGCAATATACGAACAGATTTCGAGGCAATGCAGCCCAAATGGTTTATTACAGTCCATAATAGTCAGTAATAAGCACTATGACTGTTGCTATGACGTTTGAAATAAGACATTTCTTTGTGCGATTGTATGGGTTTTGGCTGCACGCAGTACGGCTCGCAAATAGATTTAAAAACGAGGTTTATAATGAAATTAGCGGAAGCATTGATTCTGCGCGCGGATTATCAAAAGCGTGCCGCACAGTTGCGCCAACGCATTGTCAGTAATGCCAAAGTGCAAGAGGGTGAAGAACCGGCGGAGGATCCGCAACGCCTACTTAAGGAGTTTGAACAGCTGGCGGAAGGTACTTTTGACCTGATCAAGCGCATCAATAAAACCAATATCAACACTCAGTTTGACGCCGAGCGCAGCTTAACCGATGCCTTGGCTGAGCGTGATATTTTGGCCGTGCGCCGTAAAGTCTATGCTGATCTGGTTGATGCAGCGTCAGCCTCGCAAGACCGTTATAGCCGATCAGAAATCAAGTTTGAAAGCACCGTCAGTGTTAAAGAGATACAAAAGCAGGTGGATGCTTTGGCCAAAGCCTACCGAGAGTTAGATACAACCATTCAAGGTTTGAACTGGAATACAGACTTAGTAAACTAGCAATGTAGTAGGTAGCCGCATTGATCGAGGCGAACGCACCCGCCAACTGGGTTAAGTTGGCAATCACGGCTCGGCCGTTAACCTGTAGGTGTGAGGGGCAACACCTTTGCTAACATGTTTTGCCTTGCACAAATGACACGGGTATTGAGCATTGTTACTGTGCATCACCGCGCGTTGATCGATCAAAGAGGTGAGGGTGGGTTTGGGGACTACATTTAGCAACATATCCTCCTAGAATACTGGATAATAGCCGCCATTCTTTTTGCTATGTATTCTGGTGATTCGCTGTGGAAATCAAGGTTAACTTTCTCGACAACTTGCGTCTTGAAGCCAAGTTCGATGACTTTACTGTGGTGGCTGATCAGCCGATTCGTTACAAAGGTGACGGCTCTGCGCCGGGGCCCTTTGATTACTTTTTAGCCTCATCGGCGCTGTGTGCAGCGTATTTCGTCAAGCTCTACTGCCAAGCCCGTGATATCCCAACGGAAAATATTCGCCTGTCGCAAAACAATATTGTTGATCCAGAAGATCGCTATAAGCAGATTTTTAAAATACAGGTTGAGTTGCCAAGCGATATATCTGATAAAGATCGCCAAGGTATTTTGCGTTCCATCGACCGCTGTACAGTCAAGCGCGTGGTACAGACTGGGCCTGAGTTTGTAATTGATATTGTCGATAACCTCGACGCTGATGTACAGGCGTTGCTGGGCACGTCTGTGGATGAAAACAGTCAGACTTTTATACCCGGTAAAGACCTGCCGCTAGAAAAAACCATCGCTACCATGTCCGGCATTCTCGCCAATCTCGGCATGAAGGTTGAAATCGCTTCATGGCGCAATATTGTGCCCAATGTTTGGTCGCTGCATGTGCGTGATTCGCAGTCGCAACTGTGTTTTACCAACGGTAAAGGTGCAACCAAAGAAAGTGCGCTGGCCTCAGCGTTGGGCGAGTTTATTGAGCGTCTGAACTGTAACTTCTTTTACAACGATCAATTCTGGGGCGAAGAGTTGGCCAATGCGGATTTTGTGCATTACCCCAATGAGCGCTGGTTTCAGCCAGGCCCTAAGGATGAGCTGCCGAGTGAGATTTTAGATGAGCACTGTTTGGGGATTTATAACCCAGATGGCGAGTTGCGCGGCTCACATTTATACGACACCAACTCAGGTAATATTGAGCGTGGCATCTGCTCGATACCTTATGTACGTCAGTCCGATGGCGAAGAGGTGTATTTCCCTTCAAATCTGATTGAAAATCTCTTCTTAAGTAACGGTATGAGTGCCGGTAATACCCTGGTTGAAGCGCAGGTGCAGTGCCTGTCAGAGATTTTTGAGCGCGCGGTCAAGCGTGAAATTATTGAAGGCGAAATAGCGCTGCCCGATGTGCCGCACGAGGTCTTGGCTAAATACCCCAGCATTCTGGCCGGTATTCAGGCGTTGGAGGAGCAAGGCTTTCCGGTGCTGGTCAAAGACGCCTCGTTGGGCGGTCAGTTTCCGGTGATGAACGTGACGCTGATGAACCCGCGCACCGGCGGTGTATTTGCCTCCTTTGGCGCGCATCCAAATTTTGAAGTGGCGCTGGAGCGCACCCTGACTGAGTTGCTGCAAGGCCGCAGTTTTGAAGGCTTGAATGATCTGGCGCGCCCGACCTTCTCTAGCCATGCGGTGACTGAACCCAATAACTCGGTGGAGCACTTTATTGACTCCAGCGGCGTGGTGTCGTGGCGTTTCTTTAGTGCCAAAGCGGATTATGATTTTGTCGAGTGGGATTTCACCGATGGCGGCAATAACAGCAATGCTCAGGAAGCAGACCTGTTATTTGGCTTGCTCGAAGACATGGGTAAAGAAGTCTATATGGCGGTGTTTGAGCATCTCGGTGCGACCGCCTGCCGAATTCTAGTGCCGGATTATTCCGAGGTGTATCCGATCGATGATTTGATTTGGGATAACACCAATAAAGCGCTGTTTTTCCGTGAAGATATTCTCAATCTGCATCGCCTGACAAAAGCTGAACTAAAAGCCTTGGTTGAGCGTTTAGAAGAAAGCGAGCTGGATCATTACATCGATATTAAAACCTTGATTGGTGTCGAGTTTGATGAGAACACCGTCTGGGGGCAGCTGACGATTTTGGAACTCAAATTGCTGATTTATTTGGCCTTAAATCAGCTGGATGAAGCCTTAGAGTTGGTTGAAGAGTTCCTGCAGTTTAACGACAACACGGTTGAGCGCGAGCTGTTCTATCAGGCGATGAACGCCGCCTTAGAAGTTGCCTTGGATGATGATTTGGATATGGACGATTACGAGCCGAACTTTCGACGCATGTTTGGTAACGAACGCATGGATGCGGTCATTGGCTCGATCACGGGCAGCGTACGCTTCTACGGTTTAACCCCAACCAGTATGAAACTGGAAGGATTGGATAAACACCTGCGTTTGCTCGATAGCTTGAAAAAACTGCATGCCGCACGAGCGCGCTTCGCCGGCTGATCAGTTTTTATGCAACACAAAAAGGCACCTCTTTGGTGCCTTTTTTAGCTGTCTCTTTGCTGTGTTTGTAGTGCCGGCTTGTTTGTACACATGCCGCTTTGCTGTCTAGAAGATGCCGCCGTTAAGTACCAGTCATGTTATTGACTGATTGCCTTGCAGTTGTGCTTAAATGGACAAAACCGCGACGGCCAAGTGTTGTCCATTTGTCTAGCGTAACGAACTCTATTCTAACAATGAGAATATCAGGAGACAGGCTATGTTGAGATTACTGCTCGGTGCGGCGTTCATGCTTGCGCTAGGTTCTACGTCCGCGTTCGCAGATGAAACCGTGGCCTGCCCAGCGTTTCTTGATCACGATTTACCTAAACTGCATTCCAAAGACACGGTTAATTTGTGCGACTTTGCCGCGGGCAAGCCGATGTTGGTGGTGAATACTGCCAGCTTCTGTGGTTTTACTAAGCAGTTTAAAGGACTTGAAGCCTTGCACGAGCGTTATGGCAAGCAAGGTTTGGTGGTGGTTGGCTTTGCCAGTGATGATTTTAATCAGGAAGCAAAAACTGAAGAAGAAGCCGCGACGATTTGCTTCAAGAATTTTGGCGTGACCTTTACCATGATTGCCCCTGGTCCAGTGACTGGCGCTGATGCAACACCGGTGTTTGCGCACATTAACCAGCAGAGCAAAGCGCCGCGCTGGAACTTCAATAAATATCTGCTTAATGACAAGGGTGACGTGGTTAAGTCTTTCGGCAGTACTGTTAATCCTGATAGCAAGTCTGTCACGCAGGCGATCGAGTCAGTTTTGTAGCAGGAGCAAAATACTTAGGCTGAATCTTTATGAAAACCTCCAAGAGTGCGGCCATACTGCGCATATTTATGCTGTTGTTGATCACCTGTAGCGCTGCTTTTTACTGGGAAACATCAAGGAACGCAGAGATGCAACCGGTGACTGGGTCTGTGCAGGGTAAGATATATAAAGGCTACAGTATTGTTTATCAGATGCAGGGGCGTAGTTATCAGTTTGAGACGCGCTTTGGCATTGTTGATTTTCTCGGTGATATTGGTTCTCTATCAAGAGGCGACGCCATACCGTTGTTAGCCGACCCAGAACAGCGGCGTACAGCGCTCATTAACACGTGGAGTGGTCGTTATGGCATCACGCTGACTTTTGTGGCGATGCTGTGTTTATTGATGTTTTTGTTGGCTGTGCTGTCGGTAAGACGAGGTGCTGCAACTTTGAACCAATAGCTTTGCTGGCGATTTTTATTTTTGTAAATTGGAGGTTGTCATGATCGAATGTTTGAGTACAGCAGAGATCAATACTGCTCTTAACACACTGAATAAGGGGGCTACTCATGCTTGGCAGATTAGGGATGCCAAGCTGTATCAAGAGTTTAAATTTGCTAATTTTATTGCTGCCTTCGGCTTTATGACCCAAGTTGCCATGCTCGCTGAGAAGGCTAATCATCACCCAGAATGGTTTAATGTGTACAACAAGGTCAACATTAGTTTAACCACCCATGATGCCGGTGGCATCTCAACGCGGGATTTTGCCTTGGCGCAGAAAATATCGGCTTTGGCGTAAAGACAGTTGATTGGTTTTGGCATCCTATGTTTGGGCGTTAAGCGTTAAGCGTTAAGGTTAATGGATTGGCTGAGATAACTGCTGTCAGACTTAAAGATTATTATGTTGGGGCTGGGCGCCATCTTAGCTCTATCCCTATAACCTAATCGCGTTATTGCTCACGTTTTTTCACCCCTTGCTGCGCCTGGGCTGTCAAAGGATCCTTCGGCCACGGGTGTTTTGGATAACGCCCGCGCACATCTTTGCGTACTTCTGGATAGACATTGCGCCAGAAGTTGGCCAGATCTGCGGTCACCGCCAGTGGCCGTTGTGCAGGTGAAAGTAGATGAATCACTACTGCTACTTTGCCGGCGGCCACTTTCGGTGTGTCTGTCCAACCAAACAAAGCCTGTAACTTAGCGGCCAAGACTGGGCCATTTTCCGCCGTGTAATCTAAGCGTATATTTTGCCCGGTGGGAATAGTCAGCACTGTGGGCGCGAGGGTATTGAGTTGTTGTTGCTGTGGATACGTCAGCAGGCTACTCAGCGCTTGGGTGAGATTCAGTTGCTTTAAGTCCGACCAGCGTTGCATGCCGCTTAAAAAGGGTAGCAGCCATTCTTCTAGATTGGCCAGTAGCGCCGCCTCACTGAGATCCGGCCATTCATCTGGAAAGACCTCGGCCAGCAAGCGCACCCGTGCGCACCATTGGCTTGTGCTATCGGGCCAAGGCAGGCTGGCTAAACCAGCTTTGCGCACGGCGTTGAGCAGACCTTGCTGGATCAGCGCGGCATCAGGCTTGGCTAATTCTTTTTCTGCGAGGATCAACTGGCCCAGTTTACGTACGCGGCGGGCCACTACGGTGCCGCGTTTCTCATCCCAAAGAGCCTCTTCACTTTCGCTGATTAAGGCGGCTAAATCCTGCTCAATATCGGCCAGATGCACAGGTGCAGCCAGATAAATGGTGGCTTCGCGAGTTTTGCCATCCAGCTCAGCCGCCACCAGCCATTCATGACCTAACAAACTGTCATCTTCGCGCAGGGTTGCACCTTTGCCATTGCTCAGTTGATAGCGGGCTGAGTGCTCCGAACGGCGTTGGCCGATGCGGTCAGGGTAGGCCAAGGCCAAGAGACGTCCTGTTTCAGTGGCGCTGGCTAGACGGGTACTGACAGCACCTTTAGGCATCAAACGTTTAGCCACTTGGCGGATGTGAGTTAAGCGGCTGCTATCTAAGCGTTGCGGTCGATATTCACCCTGCAATACACGCAGACGTTGATGCATATCAGCACCGGCGTTGGGTCCGAGTAGGTCACGTTCATCCAGTAATGCAGCAAGCTCTGCGGCAGTCGCGCCAAGCCCGAGTTGGCGACCATGCAAGACCATATTAGCCAAGCGCGGATGAATGCCTAGATTGCGCGCAGCCTTGCCGTGTTGGCTAATGGCGCCTGTGTTATCCAGCATGCCGAGCAGTTGCAGCAATTCTGTGGCTTGATTCCAGTGCGCCGGTGGCGGTGGGTCAATCCAAGCCACCTGCGCCGGATCACGCGCGCCCCATTGGGCCAATTCCAGTACCAGAGAGACCAAGTCAGCTTCTTGGATGTCTGGCGGGGTAAATTCTGGCAGCAGCGCTTGTTCTTCTGCGCTCCAAAGTCGGTAGCAGACACCCGGCTCAATACGTCCAGCGCGGCCTTTGCGCTGTTCGGCAGAGGCTTTGGACACCCGCGTGGTGATCAGGCGTGTCATGCCGCTATTGGGATCAAAGACCGCACGGCGCTGCTGACCGCTATCAATCACCACGCGCACGCCTTCGATGGTTAGGCTGGTTTCGGCAATGGCGGTGGCCAGCACTACTTTGCGGATGCCTGCTGGCGCTGGTGAAATCGCTCGATCTTGCTCGTCGGCTTTTAGATTGCCGTATAAAGGGGCGAGCACAATATCATCGGCCAGCTGTCCGCGTAGTTGGTTTTCCACGCGACGAATCTCGCCTGCACCGGGCAAAAATACCAGCAGCGAACCGCTTTGCTCGGCCAATGCTTGATGGATCACCGCCACCACAGCGTCGCTATGGTGGCGGTTTTTGAGCGGCACAGGCCGGTAAATTACATCCACCGCAAAGGCGCGACCCGCGCTGCTAATGACTGGCACATCACCCAGTACTCGGGCAATCGGCGCGGTATCTAGGGTCGCTGACATCACCAGTAGGCGCAGGTCTTCTCTTAAAGCCTGCTGGGATTCGCGCACCAGGGCCAGCCCTAGATCTGCATGCAGCGAGCGCTCATGGAACTCATCAAATAATACGGCGGCGTAGTCTTCCAGCATGGGATCGCTTTGAATCATGCGGGTCAGAATACCTTCAGTGACCACTTCAATCTGTGTTGCGGCAGAAATCTGGCTGTCCAGCTTGGTGCGGTAACCGATGGTTTGTCCGGCTTTTTCACCTAACTGCTGGGCCATAAAACGCGCCGCTGAACGTGCTGCCAGACGCCGAGGTTCCAGCATTAAAATTTTACGTCCCGCCCGCCAAGGCGCATCCAATAAAGCCAGTGGCACACGGGTGGTTTTACCGGCACCCGGCGGCGCTTGCAGCAGCGCTGTGGTGCTGTGCTCAAGGGTTTTTTTCAGTTCTGGGAGGATTGAATCGATGGGTAGCATGGTTCGCGTCAGTCAGAGGAGGTTGGTGTATTAGAACCTGATAGCGCTGCCCCGTCCAAGTGCTTGAGCTCCTACCGTCTTAAAAGGTGGTGATGTGCAAGGGGTAGCTGTCATGTTTGACCGCGCGCAGTATCTGGATTGTCTTTATAGTAGCGGCTCCTGCGATCAAGGGTGGGTTAAAAGTTTGCTCTGTGGTTTGGAGTGCAGGCAAGGTATAAACAATGATGTATTTTTATGTCACATACAGTACAACCTAAGCATGAGTGCATTTGACATGTGAACTATCAGGAGTGGGATCGAATGTCCTCTATGCGCATTATTGTTCTAACCGCCCTTTCCATGCTGGCTTTTGCCGGCAATTCGGTGCTGGTGCGAATGGCGCTGACTTATACTGATATTGACGCTGCCAGCTTTACAACGATTCGTTTGATATCGGGTGCGCTGGTGTTGTTGGTAGTTGCGCGAATGAGCAACAAGACTGGTCGCGTTCAAGGCAGCTGGTGGTCTGCTGCGGCGTTGTTTGTCTACGCGGCGGGCTTCTCCTTTGCCTATGTTCGCTTAGCTACAGCAACCGGAGCTTTGCTGTTGTTTGGTGCAGTTCAGGTCATGATGATTGGTTATGCTTTGTGGGTTGGTGAGCGCCTAAGCAGACTGCAAGTGGCAGGGCTTTTGCTTGCATTCGCTGGGTTGCTATTGCTGTTTTTACCAGGTTTATCCAGTACACCACCATTGGGCAGCGCTCTGCTGATGATTGGCGCAGGGGTAGGTTGGGGGGTGTATTCATTGCGCGGACAAGGTGTTGGTGATCCCATTGGTATTAGCGCGGGCAACTTTACGCGCGCGCTGTTTTTTACGCTTATATTAAGTGCTGTGTTGCTCAATCAGCTGTCTCTAGATCGCGCGGGCATCTACTATGCGCTTGCTTCGGGTGCGCTGATGTCGGGATTGGGCTATGCCCTCTGGTATATGGTGATGCCGGCACTGAAGACCAGCAATGCAGCGATCGTACAACTCAGTGTTCCGCTATTGGCTGCTGTCGGCGGTATCGTGTTTCTTGGTGAGTCGATAACCTTGCGTTTAGCTTTGGCTTCGAGCGCCATCCTTGGCGGTATTGCGCTGGTCATTCTACGAAGGAGCACTGCTCAGATCGAGCAATAAAAGATGATCCCTATCGCATAACTGAGTTGAGGTGAGACGCCTACCGATATAAGTATTTTTAGGCTTTTTTTATGGCTTTTTGATAGCTGCTGAGCTGTTCAAAATTCTCAATATAACGTTGAATATGCGGGTATTTATCACCACATTTCAGCATCTGCAGTGCACCTTGTACGACAAAGCCCAGCATAAAGTCTGCACCTGTCAGGCGCTCTTCCACTAAGAATGTTTTTCCATCCAAATGATTGTTTAAATAGGTGAAAACTTTCGTAAATTCTATTTCAGCATAACTGTCGAGGAATTTTAGTGAGGTTCCTGCTTGGGTCTCATATTGATTAAATACTTTTAACAAGAAGGGCAGCATAGCTGAGCTTTCAGCAAAGTGAATCCACTGTAAGTAGTCACTGTAGGCTTCTGAACTTTCATGTGGCGCCAAGTGTGGCGCGAATTTTTTAATCAGCAGTTCAATAATAGCGCCGGATTCGGCAATGACTTTTCCGTCCAGTTCAATCACTGGCGATTTGCCTAGAGGGTGAATGGCCTTGAGTGATGCGGGCGCTAAGTTGGTTTTTGCATCGCGCTGGTAGCTGATCAGTTCATAGGGTTGGCCTATTTCCTCGAGTAGCCAGAGGATGCGGATGGAGCGTGAGGCATTGAGGTGATGAAGTTTTAGCATACTGGTTAGGTCCTTCTGGGCGATCACGCCGAGATGTGGTCTTTATTGTGGCTAAGCTGCTCAGTGCGAGATTTGTTTTCGTTACTGGCAGCTGGGTGCGTGAGTGTAGGATTGTATGTTTTGATATGCGACCAGTCTACTATTTCCTGTGTCTACAAAAAAATAAACCATTTCAGTTTGGGTTAAAGCAGGGTTAAGTGCTAGGTCAGGCGAATAAAAATGCCAGTAGATGGACTTTGCTAAGCCGTCCGCAGGGCAATGCAGGCAACAGGGTTGGGTGTCTTGGCGAAAGAGGCGCTATAATACGCGCCAATTATTTGCCTCTCTGGCTGTCTGATTTTTGGTGCCTTATCCTGATGAAACAAAATTACGCTGATACTCGTCAACAGCTACTCGACACTGGCCATCGCATGATGGTAGTGAAAGGCTTCACTGGTGTTGGCCTGAATGAGATTCTGCAGACTGCTGGTGTGCCTAAAGGCTCGTTTTACCATTACTTCAAATCCAAAGAGCAATATGGTCAGGCCTTGCTCGAGGCGTATTTTCAGAATTATCTCGCCGATATGGCGCAACGTTTTACCGCACCTGATCTGAACGCTCGTGAGCGGTTGATGGGCTACTGGCAGAAGTGGCTGAATAATTATTGTGCGCCCTGTGATGAGCAAAGCTGTTTAGCCGTTAAATTAAGTGCTGAAGTGGCCGACCTGTCTGAAGCCATGCGTATCACTTTGCGAGATGGCACAGATCAGGTGATTGAGCGTTTGACCGACTGTATTGAGCAAGGGCAGCGCGATGGTTCTTTGCCGCAGAGTAATGCTCAGCACACCGCTACTGTGCTCTATCAACTGTGGCTTGGGGCCAGTTTATTAAGCAAATTGCACCGCAATAATCATCCATTAGAAAGCGCGCTGCTGACCACTGAGGCGTTGCTGGCTATCCCTTAACGCACTTCGCGTGTGTCTTTATTTGTGCAAGACGTGGGCTGCTGTCAGTTGCCTAGAATTATTATATTTTCCTAGACGACTGGTCTAGTTCTATATATAGTGAGCCCACAAACACACCCAGCGACCTTAGGCGCCAGTGCCGGTGAGGCGCATCGCGTTGCAGCTATGTTTTTTTGCAGCACGCTGTGTGTTAAAAATTTTACTCTTTTTGTAAGAGACTGGTCTATTTTAAAGTTATTACTTTGCTTTAATAGCTATAACCCGACGTATTATGACGTCACTAGGACATATAAAATGAAAACAGAAACTTTATTTACGCCGCTCAAACTGGGCCGTCATCGACTGAGCAACCGTATTGTTCTGCCGCCATTAACGCGTTCACGGAGCAGTCAGCCGGGTGATATCGCCAATGATTTAATGGCCACTTATTATAAGCAGCGCGCCGGTGCCGGATTTATGGTGACCGAAGGTACCCAGATCGAGCCACGTGGACAGGGTTATGCTTGGACACCGGGTATTTATAGTGCAGCGCAAATTGAAGGCTGGCGCAAAGTGACTGAGGCTGTACATGCGCAAGGCAATATTATTTTTGCTCAGCTTTGGCATGTGGGCCGCGTCTCGCATACCTCGTTGCAGCCTGACGGGGCTGCGCCTATAGCACCTTCGGCGATTGCGGCGGACAATGTTAAAGTCTTTGTGGAAACGGGCCCTGGCAGCGGTGCTTTAGCAGCACCTTCAATGCCCCGCGCGCTCAGTACGGCTGAAGTGCAAGAGTTGGTGCAATTGTATGCACAGGCCGCGCGTAATGCCTTAAGTGCAGGCTTTGACGGTATAGAGCTGCACTGTGCCAATGGTTATTTGGTCAATCAATTTATCTCTGAACACAGCAATCAGCGTGAGGATGAGTACGGCGGTTCTTTGCCGAATCGTTTGCGTTTCTTGCGCGAAATTGTTGCGGCGGTGTCTGAGGTGGTGGGTGCTGATTGTGTCGGTGTGCGCTTTGCCCCGTTGTTTGCCAGTACTGAAGAAGAGCGGGTGTATATGGGCTTGGTTGAAAGTGACCCGCACAACACGTATATCGAAGCGATTAAAGTGCTGCAAGAGGCCGGTATCGCCTATTTGTCGATTGCTGAAGCCGACTGGGACAATGCCCCAGAGTTGCCTGACGATTTCCGCCGCGCTGTGCGACAAACCTTTAGTGGTCGGATTATCTATGCGGGCCGCTACACGGTGGAGCGTGGTATAAAAACGCTCGAGGCGGGCTTGGGTGATTTGATTGCCTTTGGGCGTCCATTTATTGCCAACCCTGATTTACCGCAGCGTATCGCCAATGGCTGGCCGCTGAATCCGGTCGATCCTGCGACCCTGTATGGTGGCACGGCGCAAGGCTATACCGACTATCCAGCCTACGCAGAGTAGTCCTAGCAGAGCCGAAGTTGCCGGTTAGCGCAGGTGGCAGGGCATGCTAAGCACACAGATATTGCTGTATGCCACGATAATTAAAAACGCCTCAGTAGAGTTGATCTGCTGGGGCGTTTTTTATGGCAATGACACCGTTCTTATGGATGCTTAGCTACAGAGCTTAATTTAAATAACTTAGCAGCTTAAAATTTTAATATCTTTCTGGTCTAGTATAAGTTTTCACTTCAATTAGATAAGTTGGATTGAGTCTTGTTTTAGAATAAATATGAATCAAATAAGTATGGGTAAAATTCATGTTCAAAGTGTTAAATAAAAAGTCGTCGCTCTGGTCGCTGAGTAAGGTTATTCAGTTGTTTACGCTGTAGGTTATTTAGGTGTTAATCCTTGTTTGCTTAACCCTAGCTACTCAGGAGTGGCGCTTTACAGTTAGCAGGCTCGCTATCTTTTTGCTTTTGGTTACTTTGTTCAATTTAGCACTTTAAAGCGGCAGAGCTAATACTGCCCAGAGCAGGTGGTACAGNNCAGTCTTTATCTAACGCTAGGGGCTCCGTTTCTTGCTTGACTTCAGATAGCGAATTTTTCTTTGATGTGTTTTTTGAATGGACACTTCTCATTGTTGAGCGACTACAGTACCTTAATAATTGACTACAATCGTTAGGCTATTACACTATGTGTTTAGCTACTTATGGTTTACAATAAATATTTGTACTAAAAATACCTAGGCTAATTAGATTTTACTAGGTGGTATTTTAAGGCGCTCTTCATGTGTGGTGATGTGCGTTTTTTAACTTTGCGAAGGAGCAAATATACGATGATCAGTCAATCAATTGGTGTGGTTGAAAAAGCAAGTGGTAAAGCTATTTCCATAGAATGGACTGATACCGTAACTTTGGATTCTATCAGCGTAGTTAAAATGCCATTTGGGCCAAGAGACGTCGAATCTTATCAAGCAGATGATGCGGATTTAATTATTAATCTTAAGTCTGGCGAGAGTGTGACTGTTGAAAACTTTTTTACCATGTTTGGTGAAGAAGATGAGCAGAGCGAGCTTGTACTAGAAGATGATGACGGTGTTCTTTGGTGGGGGCAGTTTGATTCTGGACTCTCAGCGTTTACGTTTACCGAAGTTGCAAGTCTTGATGTGATGGCTGGTGTAACAGCAGGCGCAGCAGGTGGGGTGCCTAACTGGGTTAAGGTAGGGTTGGGACTGTTGGTCGTAGGTGGTTTAATCGTTGGTAAGAGCAGTGGCGGCTCATCATCTAGTCGAAACTCTGATTCAGACAGTGACTCTGATTCAGACAGTGATTCGGATTCAGACAGTGATTCGGATTCAGACAGCGACTCGGATTCAGACAGTGATTCGGATGCTGACGCGGATGCAGATGCTGATACGACAGCGCCATCTGCGCCGAGCGTTGTTCTTGGTAATGGTGATGGATTCATCACCGCTGATGAGATTGCTGACGGCAAAGTGACGGTTATTGTTGAGCTACCTATTGATGCTGAAGTAGGTGACACAGTTAAGGGTCTTGATGAAGTGATTACGCTTACTCAAGATGACCTCGACGCAGGTCAGGTGACAGGTACTGTCGCCGCACCGGCTCATGGTGAAACACTTAATGTTGCTGTGACCATTACTGACGTTGCGGGTAACGTAAGTCCTGAAGGCACTGCGACTGCAATCGTAGACCTAGAGGCACCTGTTTTAACGATTAACCCCGTGACGGGCGATGACGTTGTTGATGCTCAAGAAGCAGAAGACGGCTTTGACGTTACGGGTACAGGTACTGCCGGCGACATCATCACGTTGACTAACGAATTGGGCGATCTGATTGGTGAAACGACGGTTACATCTGAAGGAACTTGGAGCATTGCTGTTGATGCAGATGATGTTGCTGCAATGGAGGAAGGCCCTGAAACTTTAACGGCCACAGCCAAAGATCCTGCAGGCAATACCACTGCTGAAACTGTTGATATTATCGTCGACACGGTTGCGCCGAATGGCTCGACCACCACTCTTGTGATTGATGCCGTCACTGAAGATAATGTCATTAACAAAACTGAGTCTGCAGGTAACGTTACGATTACAGGTATGGTGGGCGGTGAGTTCAATGCCGGTGATGCGGTGACGGTGACTGTCAATGACACCAGTTATGAGACCACTGTTGATGCCGACGGTAAGTTCAGCGTTAGCGTTGCAGGCACTGAGTTAGTCAACGATGTGGACATGACCGTTGATGTGGTTGTTGCTGCGTCCGATGAGGCTGGCAACGTTGGTTCGATCAGTGAGAGCAAAGGTTATAGCATTGATGTTGTTGCGCCGACGCTTGAGATCACGACAGATAATACGACTGTGTTGGCCAGCGGTGAAACTGCAGGCGTGACCTTTACCTT
>LFRZ01000112.1 GCA_001513025.1 Gammaproteobacteria bacterium DTU037 | reverse complement strand
ATACTGGTTAATAATAATGGGTGGCACAAAGGGATCAACTCGTGAGTGCGCTTTGCCGCTTGAATACCGGCAATGCGTGCCACGGCAAACACATCACCTTTAGGGTGCTGGCCATCAGTAATCATCGCTAAAGTACTGGGCAGCATGCGCACCCATGACTCGGCGGTGGCTTCACGCTGGGTGTTGGCTTTATCGGTGACGTCGACCATATTGGCGCGACCGTGCTCATCAATGTGAGTCAGCATAGTGTTTCCTTCATTAAAATTGGTTGTTGCAATACACTGGGATCATTGAAATTAGCCAGACGTTGCTCATCATCGGCACAGTGAATGGTCACAGGATTTAACTGCAATAGCGCATGCTTAGGACTGCGCTCGCCAGCCTCCCATAAGGCTTGTAACGTGCCCAGTTGTGCCGCTGGAATAATACTAAACAGCGGTTGCCAATGGCCTTGCTGCTTAAGCAAGGCAGGGCGTTCGCTGGCCTGTTGGTAGAGTTGCATCAGAAGCGCTTGATCAATGCGTGGTGCATCGCAAGGCAGCACCAGCAGATATGGGTGGCG
>LFRZ01000087.1 GCA_001513025.1 Gammaproteobacteria bacterium DTU037 | reverse complement strand
GCAGCGGTTTTAAAGTGATTTTAGAGGCTGCGCCAGACGCCATGTACAGCACTGATAGCTACACTGCAGTCAGCGCCATGAGCGAGGTCCTGGCCAGCTATGTAGAACGCTGGCCTGATCAGTATATGTGGACGATGAAGCGCTTTAAGCAACGTCCTGAAGGTGAGAAACGCTGGTATTAAAGCCGGTTACAGCGCACCTAAAGACTGGGCGCTGGCTGCTGGTTTGGGCTTAAACTTAAAGCCTAAGCACACAGCCAGCAGGCTCAGCATGCACAAGCAGCGCCAGCACTAGGCGGTTAAGCTGCGCCGAAAACGCTTCAGCGCGACTAAAAAAAACACCAGACCTATGGCGGTCAGTGCCAGCATTTCTGGCCAGACTAAGGCAATCCCCGCATCTCTAAATAAAATAGCGGTGGATAAACTGACAAAGTGTGTGGTGGGCGAGAGTTGCATCACCGATTGCAGCCAGACCGGCATGCTATCCAACGGCGTGGTACCGCCTGACAGCAAGAGCATCGGCAACACCACCGGAATAGCTAAGAGCCCAAACTGCGGAATCGAACGCGCCAAAGTGGTCAAAAATACTGCCAATGAGGTGCTGGCAAACAGGTACAGCGCCGTCACCCATAAATACAGCAGCATCGAGCCGGCTAAAGGCACGCCCAAGGCTTTTTTCACAATCAGCTCCAACGAGAGCCAAGTGCAGAACACCACCACTGCGATACTGGTCCAAACTTTCGACAGCATAATTTCAAAGGCAGTCAGGGGCAGCACCAATAAGTGCTCAAGGGTGCCATGCTCACGTTCACGCAACAGCGCTGTACCTGTGAGCAAAATCGCTAAAATAGTGACGTTATTAATAATCTGAATAATCGCCAAAAACCAGCCACTTTGCATATTGCTATTAAACAGCGCACGCGTGGTCAGTTTAATCGGTGGCTCAACATTGGCCCCACTCAGCTGCTGCAATTCACGCTGAAAGATGCGCCCCATATAGCCTGCGCCCATAAAGGCTTGGCTCATGGCCGTGGCATCCACATTGATCTGCAGCTCAGGTTGTTTACCTGCTAATAAGTCGGCCTGAAAATTCACCGGTACATTGATCACAAAGGTATAGCGTCCGCTATCCAGCACCTGGTCAATCTGCGCGTAAGGCAAGCGCACTGGGGTTTTAAACTCAGGCGGCCTTAATACTTCGGCCAATTGCCGGGATAAACGGCTGTTATCCTCATCGACAATGGCCACACTGGCATTGTGCACCCCCACGGTAGAGCCAGAAGCCGGCATATAAATCGCCGCACTAAAGGCATACAACATAAACAAGAGCACCACTGAGTCAAAACGCAAACTGATCAGCTCTTTAATGCCTAAGCGAAAGATATGGGATAATTTATGCATGACTTAGACCTCCTGCTTTTTCAAAAGCAGCAGACTTAAACCGGTAAAACCGATAAAAAAGCCAAACAAAATTAAGCACTGCAGCCATAAGTCGCGCAAATTAAGCGCTTTAGTAAAGGTCCCCACGGCAATATCCAAGAAATAGCCCGCGGGGAATAAAATCCCCATCAGCGCCGCACCGCCATCCAAGGACGAGCGTGGCGTAATCAAGCCCGAAAACTGCACCGTTGGCAGCGTGGTTAAAATCATGGTGCCCAAAATGGCTGCGATTTGCGTTTTAGTCACGGTAGAGACCAATAAACCAAAGCTGGTGGTGGCCAACACATAGAGCACACCACCCACGGCTAAGGCCACAGGGCTACCCTTAAGCGGCACCTCAAATAGCCAACGATTAATCGCCACCAATAAGGCAAGATTAAGCACACTGACCGCTAAATAGGGCATTTGTTTGCCCAGCAAAAACTCCAAACGGGTCAGCGGCGTGGCATAAAAGTTGGTAATGGAACCCAGCTCTTTTTCCCGCACTACACCCAAAGCCGTCAACATGGCTGGAATAAACACCAAAATCAGCGCCATCACCCCAGGGCCAATGGCATTCACGCTGATCACATCTTGGTTATAACGAAAGCGGGTTTCTAAGCGGGCTGGCGCAGCTAAAGGCGGGATGGCCGCAGTGCCTTCATCCCTTAAACGCTGCACATTATCTTGATGCAAGGCCTGCACATAACCACGACTGGTTTCCGCACGAAACGGCATCCCGCCATCGATCCACACCGCCACTTCAGGGTGACGGCCCGCATATAAATCACGGCCAAAACCAGCGGGTATTTCAATCGCCAACTTAATATCGGCGCGCTGCAAACGCGCATGTAAATCTTGCATATTGGTGAGCGGTTCACGTTCAGAAAAATAGCGCGAACCACGAAAACCTTCTAAATAAGCGCGACTTTGCGCACTATTGTCCTGATCCAAAGTGGCAAAGGCTAAGTCCTCCACATCAAGTGAAATACCAAAGCCCAAAATAATCATCATAAAAACTGCGCCAAGCAAAGCAAACCAGAGGCGGATGCGGTCACGCAGCAGTTCTTTACTTTCCCGTACCACTAAGGCTCGAGTGCGCTTTAAGCTAAAACCACGCCGCGGGATGCTGGTTAAAGCATCAGTGGCCGTGCTTTTTATAGCTAAAGGTTCATCACTGATACCCTGTGCCTCTTGCAAACAGGCAACAAAAGCATCCTCTAGGGTTTCACCAGCGTACTGCTCTTGCAGCTGCGCGGGGGTACCCACCGCCAAGACTTCTGCCGCATGCATTAAAGAAATGCGATCACAGCGTGCGGCTTCATTCATAAAGTGGGTGGAGAGGAAAATGGTGACCCCTTGTTCTCGGGATAATTCAAACAGCAAACGCCAAAAATCATCGCGTGCAGCCGGGTCAACCCCGGAAGTGGGTTCATCCAGAATCAACACTTCGGGCTCATGAATCACCGCCACCGCCAAAGATAAGCGCTGACGTAAGCCCAAAGGCAAAGCGCCAGCTTGCTCGTCGGTGTACTGACCTAACTCAAAGCGCTTAATCAGCGCTTGGGCGCGCTCGGCACCTATAGCCTTAGGGATATCAAATAAGTGCGCATGCAATTCAAGGTTTTGCAGCACGCTCAGCTCGCCATATAAAGAGAAGCTTTGCGACATAAAGCCGACCCGTTTACGGGTGGCCAAATCATTGGCATCCACGGATTTGCCCAGCAGCCAAGCCTCACCTTCTGTGGCCGGCAATAAACCGGTCAGCACTTTCATGGTGGTGGTTTTACCGCAACCGTTGGAGCCGAGAAAGCCAAAGATCTCACCGCGTTCAATCTCAAAGCTGACATTTTTCACCGCGGTAAAATCACCAAAGCGCAAAGTGAGGTCGGTGGCCTCAATCACAATTTCGTGATTGTCCGGTGCAAAAGGTGTGATCTTTAGCGGCTCAACTTGGGTCGCACCCGCCCCTTGGTAATAGGTAAAGGCATCATCCAACTTGCCGCTGGGCGTTGCTGCAGCTAATTCTTGAGTTAAACCTGAAGCAATCAGGCGTCCGCGATCCATCATCAAGCACTGCTCAAATTGCTCCGCTTCTTCCATATAAGCGGTGGCCACCAATAAGGTCAGCTGCGGGCGATCACTGCGCACACGCTCAATCAATTCCCAAAAGTGACGCCGCGCCAAAGGGTCAACCCCGGTGGTGGGCTCATCGAGAATCAGTAAATCAGGGTCATGAATCAACGCACAACACAGGCCCAACTTTTGTTTCATACCACCGGACAGCTTGCCGGCGGGGCGATCAATAAAGGCACTGAGATCCGTGGCTTCCAGCAGACCCGCCATACGCACTTCACGCTCAGCCCGGCTTAAACCAAATAAATCAGCAAAAAAACGGATATTTTCGGCAATGGATAAATCAGGGTAGAGGTTATGCCCCAAACCTTGCGGCATAAAGGCAATGCGCTGGTATAAAGACGCCCGATGCCGACGCTTATTAATCGGACCCCCTAAGATATCCAGCTCACCCTGCTGCAGGATTTTCACCCCAGAGATCAGCCCCAGCAAACTGGATTTACCTGCACCATCGGGGCCAATTAAGCCGCAACGGCTGCCCACCGGCAAACTAAAGCTGACCCCTTCTAAGGCCTGCTGCTTGCCATAACGGTGAGAAATATTAACGGCATTGACTGCGTCTGTACTCATGCTGCTCGACCTAACCCATCCATTGATGCACCAAACCTTAGTGCGCTATAACCCAGCCACCTAAGCCTTGGCGGCATCAGGCGTGCCGCAAAGGCTGATGGCCTTACTGCAATTGCTCAGGCCAGTGAATCTCTGCCGTCTTACGCACATAGGCTGAACCTGGCATACCAGGTTTGGCTTGCGGCATCGCCGCTGGATCAGTCAGGCGCAACTTAACCCGAAACACCAGCTTTTGCCGTTCGTCACGGGTTTCCACTTCTTTGGGGGTAAATTGTGCTTTGGCCGCCACAAAAGCGACTTGAGCCGGCAAGGGTTGTTCGCGTAGCGCATCTAACACAATACGTGCCTCCTCGCCCGCCACTAAACGTCCAGCAACCGCCGAAGGTAAATAGACATTCATATACTGATCAGAGGGATCAATCAGTAAAAATACCCGTCCGCCCGCACCCAGCACTTCGCCAGGCTCAGCTAAACGCAATTGCACCACGCCATTCATCGGTGCGCGCAAACTGCTGTCATCAATTTCACTGCTTAACTGCGCAACCATCGCTTGTGCTGAGGCAATCGCCGCCTGCGCCGCTTGCACTTGCGCTTTCGCTGCATCTAAAGCAGCAGAGGCGGTATCAAAACGTGCTTGTTGCTGATCAATTTGCTGACCGCTGGCATGCCCACGCGCATACAGCTCACGAAAACGCGCCAAGTCTTGCTGAGCTAAACGCCGCTCACTGACACGTAAATGCACTGTGGCCTCAGCCGCGGCAACATTTTCACGGGCACGCAGCACCTCAGATTCTGCTTGGCTGCGCTGCGCCTCTAACGTGCGGGTATCAATACGGGCTAATAATTGCCCGACAGTGACGCTATCACCTTCAGCCACCAACACCTCAGCCAATCGCCCGGGGTATTTAGTCGCCACCTGCACTTCAGTGGCTTCCAAGCGGCCATTGGCCTCATATACGCCTTCAGGCAAGCGATCTTGTAAGGATTTCCAATAGCCAAAAGCACCTGCAGCCAGTAAAGCAATCAATAACGGTAGAACAAATAAACGAGAAGGTTTTTTATGCGCAGACATGCTTGCTCCTAGCAAATGAAAACAATGTAACAATAATCCACGGCCTATTGTATACAAACTAAAGCAAAAGCCGAGTTTATCCATAATGAAATTTTCAGCTTATGCAATACTCAAAAAGTATCAGTTAATTATAACCGGCATATGGCAGCAGTCTAGGCGCGCAGCAGCAGGTACGGCGGTCAAACATTGCTACAGAGCACATAATTTGCGTTTAATTAAAGGCAGTATTACAGTACCTCTAATAAAAAAGGACTGAACATTTCTTTAGGGTTGCAAACATTATCGATTAACGTAGGATGCCGCTGTCAAAACAGCCTCCATCGCACTCAAGATCATTTGGCGATGCAGCATACAGGGCTGCTCATTTTGCTGGAGAGCAAAACATCAATGAAACGCAAACCTGACTTAATGTGGATTTTAGTAATTATTCTAAGCTTAGGTGTAGTCACCACAGGCTATACACAAAGCTTGCGCGAACGCAGTGTCTATCCAACCACACCACCGGGCGATCAAGCGCAAACTATGTTGTTGCCGCATACCACTGCTGATCAGTAACCACAGCGTGTAGCGGAACATCCCAAGGCGCCAAGGGTACGCACTCAACGCGCTGGCACTCATGTGCTAAACCAATGCGCTGCGGCGTGATTAAATGATCACGCTGATGCAGCGCGGCAAAACAACGATCATAAAAACCACCGCCCATACCTAAGCGTCCACCGCACCGATCAAAGCCCACCAAAGGTAAAAACACCGCATCCAAGGTCCAGACTGCACGCTGATCGGCGGTACACCAACGTGGCTGTAAAATACCAAAACGGTTTTTTTCCCATGGTTGAATCGGGCGTACGCGCTGAAACACCATGGCAGTTTGCGGCCAATGTGGCAGTACAGGCAAATACACCTGCTTACCACGACGCCAGGCTTCGCGGATCAATGGCTGCGGATCAATTTCACCATCACCGGCAATATATAAAGCAATATGTTGGGCACGCAAAAACAGCGGATGCTGGACCAGTTGTCGATACAACTGCTGCGCCGCTTGGGCTTGCTGACTAGGGGATAAACTACGTCGCCGTTGGCGCAGTACTGAGCGTAACTGGGCACGGGATAAAGAGGTATTGACTTGCATAAACTAAAAAAGACTCCCCAGATGTGCCGCTGTCGACATAGCCCTTGAACCCGAAAGTTCAAGGTGGAGATTACGTCAGATCTTTAGGCTTTCCGCAAGCGGACATGCACACCGATCTAAAAATGTAACCTCCGGGTTGGTGTGAATCGGCTCAGGGACGTAGCCCACTGGCGCACACTCTAGGGAGACGTGCCCAGTATACACAATTCCTAAAACCCCTCAAGTGCACATTATTCAGCGCTGTCTAAACTCTTCTGCACCCGCACCAATAACTGCTGAACCTGCTCAGTATCTTGACTGTTAAATAATGCTTCATGCTGTTTACTGTGCAATGCGTGGGTGATATTGAGTGCTGCCATTACCGCAATCCGCTCCGCACCAATGACTTTCCCAGAACGGCGAATTTCACGCATTTTTGTATCAAGGTATTCAGCAGCACGTTCTAAATTGCTACTTTCAGAAATAGGACAAGCAATATGGTAATCCTTATCCAAAATTCGCACAGTCACCGTCTGGGTTTGAGTCATAAGTCCTGCTCCAACGCTTTAAGCCGAGAAATCATAGCGGCAACTTTTTGCTGCGCTATTTCGTTTTTTTCTATCAAATGCCTACGTTCTTCACGCAGCACTTTATTCTGTGCTCTAAGCTCAGCGTTACGTTGAATCAGTTGCTCAACGGCCTGCACTAAGGCTGGTAAATCCATATTTTTCACAAGCCCTCCAATCATAACCAAGTCAGATCACACAACCATTGCACTGATTATTCTAACGCCCGTACGCCGCCGCGCACAGTGCTATACAGCACATCAGAGAAATAAACTTATGTGTCAATCAGTGACATACTGCACAATTTATACTGCTAATGCAGTACTACAAATGGCGGCGTCACAGCGATACCTATAGATGGGCTGCAAATATCCCCACTTAGCGCCATACTCAACAACACGATATACTGATACGCATGATGTAAACGACCCTCAAAACCACGCAACAGTTCCATTATTTCGGATTTTCCATGCCCCAAACTCAATCTGCTTACACCTCATTTGCCGCCTTACTCAACACCTGCGGCCACCCTGTTTCACCTGCCGAACTGCAAGGCCTACTGCTGGGTCGCTGCTGCGCCGGCGCTGGTTTTGCTGGCGAAGGCTGGCTCGAAGAAGCGCAAGACTTATTTGACAGCGAAGTCCCCAGCAGCCTCCATGCGGCATTATTGGGCCTGCAACAAATGGTCAAAACTGAATTACTTGCGGCCAGCAGCGTCTCTTTAACCCTGCTGCTACCCAGTGATGATGAGTTCTTAGCAGAGCGCACTATTGCTATCGGTCAATGGGCACAAGGCTTTTTAAGCGGCTTTGGCGGTAATATTGGCAATACTGAGCTCTCGAAAGATGTACGTGAAATTATTGAAGATATGATCTCCATCGCGCAAATTCAAGCCGATGAAGAAGAGGACGAAGACGGCGAAGTGGCCTATATGGAAATCAACGAGTATTTACGCGTTGCACCTTTATTTATCTTTAGCGAATGCGCCAACTACACGCCGCCCAGCGCCGATGACGTAACAGACGAAACACCTGCCGTACATTAAATTTACAGGAGCCACACCGCATGAGCTCGATCAGCACCTCTGAATACGCACAACGCCGCCAACAACTGATGCAGCGTATGACGCCCAATAGCATTGCCATCTTGCCTGCGGCAGCTATCAGTACCCGTAATAACAGCGTTGAATACCCGTACCGGCAAGACAGCGACTTTTTTTACTTGTCAGGATTTTCTGAGCCCGAAGCGGTGTTGGTCCTTATCCCTAAACGCGAGCACGGAGAATTTATTTTATTTTGCCGTGAGCGCAATCCAGAGCGCGAACTCTGGGATGGCCTACGTGCAGGCCAAGAAGGCGCCATCGCCAACTATCAGGCCGACGATGCTTTCCCGATCAATGATATTGATGACATTTTGCCCGGTTTAATTGAAGGCCGAGAGCGGGTGTACTACTCCATTGGTAACAATGCCGACTTTGATCAGCAGATGATGGAATGGCTCAATAGCATTCGCAGCAAAGCACGCATGGGCGCACAGCCGCCTAAAGAATTTGTCATGCTCGATCACCTCTTACACGATGCGCGCCTGCATAAAAGCCCAGCAGAAATTGCCACCATGCAGCAGGCAGCGGACATTTCCTGTCGTGCGCATATCCGCGCCATGCAAGCCGCTAAGCCTGGACTGTATGAGTACCATCTGGAAGCCGAGCTGGATTATGAGTTTCGCAAAGGTGGCGCACGTTTAGCGGCGTATTCATCCATTGTCGCCAGTGGCAAAAACGCCTGCATTTTGCACTACACAGAAAACAATGCACCCTTGCAAGATGGCGATTTAGTGCTGATTGATGCCGGTTGTGAGCTGGACTGCTACGCCAGTGATATCACCCGCACCTTTCCCGTCAATGGCCGTTTTAGTGCCGAGCAAAAAGCCATTTATGAGTTGGTACTTAAAGCCAATCTGGAAGCGATGAAGTATATTTCAACGCAACATTGCTGGAATGACGCCCACGATGCCACAGTGCGAGTGATTACCGCAGGCTTACTCGAATTGGGCTTACTGCACGGTGAGCTGGATGAACTGATGAGCAACGAAGCCTACAAAGCTTTTTATATGCACCGCGCCGGACACTGGCTGGGCTTAGATGTGCACGATGTTGGCGAGTACAAGGTCAACGGCGCTTGGCGCATGCTTGAAGTCGGCATGACCATGACGGTCGAGCCGGGTATCTATATTGCGACCGACAACCTGACTGTGCCTGTGCAATGGCGTGGCATTGGCGTGCGTATTGAAGATGATGTGGTCGTTACCGAACAGGGCTGCCATGTGCTAACCAACGCAGTCCCTAAAACAGTAGCCGAGATTGAAGCCTTAATGGCCACTGCACAGCAGCAAGGAGCCTAGCCATGAGCCGCGTGCAGATTGCAATTATTGGTGGTGGTTTAGTCGGTGCCAGCTTAGCCTTAGCGCTACAAGCGGGCGCACGTGAGCGGCAATGGAAAATCGTCCTGATTGAGCCCTACGCACCCGGCGACAGCTACCAACCCAGCTATGACGCACGCGCCTCAGCGTTATCCTACGGCAGCCAGCAAATCTACCAGCGTTTAGGCCTCTGGCCAGCGCTTGCTGAGCGCGCTGAAGCGATCAAAAATATTCATATTTCCGATCGCGGACGCTTTGCTGCCGCGCGACTTAGCGCTGCCGAAGAAGGTGTGCCAGCTTTAGGTTATGTGGTTGAGAATGCCTGGCTCGGCCATTGTTTATGGGCAGCGCTGGATCGCGATGTGGTTGAATGGCGCTGTCCGGCACAGGTTGAGCATATGCAGGCACTCAGCGATGGTTACCGCCTGCGCTTGAACGATGGCAGCGAGCTTGACTGCGACGTGGCAATTTTAGCCGATGGCGGTCGCTCAGGTCTGCGCGAACAACTGGGCATCCACGCCCACAGCACGCCTTACCGGCAAACGGCGTTAATCAGCAATATCAGCACATCCTTACCGCACCAAGGGGTCGCCTTTGAACGTTTTACCGATGCGGGACCATTGGCCTTATTACCCCTACCAGACAACCGCTGCGTACTGATTTGGACGCGCGAACCCAAGGAAGCACAGCGTCTCTATGCGCTGCCTGACGCGGAGTTTCAGCACGAGTTACAAGCCTGTTTTGGTTACCGTCTGGGTGCTATCGAGCAGGTCGGTAGCCGTCATTTATACCCGTTAAGCTTGGTCGAAAGCAGCGAGCAAGTACGCGCCAATTTAGTCGTGCTGGGTAATGCCGCACACAGCCTGCACCCTGTTGCGGGACAAGGCTACAACCTGTCTCTGCGCGACAGTGTCACGTTGGCCGAGTGCTTATTAGCTGGACCGGATACACCGGGCGACTTGGCCACCTTGCAGCGTTTTCAAAACAACCAACAACTCGACCAAGCCTTTACCATTGGTTTTTCTGACCGCGTTACGCGCTTATTTTCTAACGGCCAGCCTTGGTTAGCCGGCGGCAGAAATCTTGGTTTATTGGGACTGGATCTACTGCCACCAGCCAAACGCTGGTTTGCGCGCCAGGCCATGGGCTTAGGCGTACGTCACTCGCAGGATCAGGACTAGCCTATGCTGAATAAAACCTCGGCGGTACAGATCACCTATCTGCCGAATTTAAGACTGATCAAGCGATGCCTAAGCCTCTTCATCGCCCACTTAAAGCGCAGCTTGCTGACGCCACACAGAAGGATCTCAATATGCATGCAGATTTAATCATCGTCGGCGCCGGCATGGTGGGCAGCACGCTCGCTTTAGCCCTGAAAGACAGTGGCCTCACTATCCTTTTGGTGGATAGCAGCCCACTGCGCATTACGCCATTTAAAGCAGAACAACCCTTCGAGCCACGCGTCAGTGCCTTATCTATTGCCAGTCAGCGTATTTTAACGCGGGTTAATGCATGGCCCGGCATCCTCCAGCGACGCGCCAGCCCCTACCGTGATATGCATGTGTGGGATGGTTCTGGCACCGGCAAGATTCATTTTTCCGCCAGCAGCGTGCATGCCGAGGTGCTCGGGCATATTGTCGAAAACCGCATTGTGCAAGATGCCTTACTGGAGCAATTGCACGACTCTGATATAGGTCTATTAGCCTACTCACGCGTCGAACAACTGCGCCGCTCAGGCGATGGTTGGCTGATGCAGTTAGACGATGGCAATAGCATACGTAGCCCTCTGGTGATTGCTGCCGATGGTGCCAACTCGACAGTACGCCGCCTAACCGGTTGCGCCACCCGCGAGTGGGACTACCTACACCATGCCATTGTCACCAGCATCCGCTGCGAGCAACCGCACCAAGACACCGCCTGGCAGCGCTTTACTGATCAGGGACCGCTGGCCTTACTGCCTTTGCAACACCGTGATGGCAAAAACTGGTGCTCGATTGTTTGGTCACTTCCAGCCGAACAGGCTGAGCAGATCATGGCACTGGACGATGCCGCCTTTTGCACGGCGCTGGGTCAAGCCTGTGAACATCGTTTAGGCGCGATTGAACAGGCCGACCCGCGCCACAGTATTGCGCTGCGCCAGCGCCATGCCAAACGCTATATTGCACCGGGCTTAGCGCTAATTGGTGATGCAGCACACACCATTCATCCTCTGGCTGGGCAAGGGGTGAATCTCGGCTTTTTAGACGCGGCAGTCTTAGCCGAGGTCTTACTCAGCGCACAGCAGCGCGGTGAAGATATTGCTAGCGAGCGTGTTCTGAGTCGTTTTGAGCGTCGGCGCATGCCACATAATTTAGCCATGATGGCGGCGATGGAAGGTTTTCAACATCTATTCCAAGCCGATAGCTTAGCGCTGCGCTGGTTGCGTAATAGTGGACTGAAGATGGTGGATAATTTAAATGAGGCAAAAGCGCTGTTTATTCGTCAAGCACTGGGCCTAGGTATCGATTTACCCGACTTAGCCAAACCTTAAATCCCCCCAGTAGGATGCCTACAGAGCAGGCTGATAGAGGGGTAAGCATCGATACAATGTGTGTTGTCGACAAATATTCATCACACATTTTGCATATTTAGTTGATAAACTAAATGCAATTAACTATCATTTACATAATTCACCCCAACCCGAGGTTGCTATGTCGATTCGTAAACCCATTCTCGCAGCACTTGCATTAAGCGTTATGGCAGGCCATGTACAAGCAGCAGACGATCTCGTTGTGTACTCCTCACGTATCGACGAACTGATCAAACCGGTTTTTGATAAATACACCGAACAAACTGGGGTTAAAATCAAATTTATTACTGATAAAGAAGCCCCTTTGATGGCGCGACTCAAGGCTGAAGGTGGCAACACTCCAGCCGATATCCTGATCACTGTCGATGCCGGTAACCTCTGGCAAGCTGAACAGATGGGTATTTTACAACCCTTCAACTCTGAAACAATCAAAACCAATATCCCTGCCCAATACCGCTCCAGCAGCGATGCATGGACAGGTCTATCTTTGCGCGCACGTACCATCGTGTATTCAACCGATCGTGTGGATCCCAAAGAGCTGAGCACCTACGAAGCCCTAGCAGATAAAAATTGGGACGGCCGTTTATGCTTACGTACCAGTAAAAAAGTGTATAACCAATCACTGACTGCCACTTTGATCGAAACTCATGGTGCAGAAAAAACTGAACAGCTGGTTAAAGGTTGGGTCAACAACCTCGCAACCGATGTTTTCTCAGATGATACGGCGCTGCTTGAAGCCATCAATGCTGGGCAATGTGATGTCGGTATCGTTAATACTTACTACTACGGCCGTTTGCACCAACAAAACCCCGATTTAAAAGTAAAACTATTCTGGCCTAACCAGGATGGTCGTGGTGTACACGTTAACTTATCGGGTGCGGGTATCACTAAATACGCACCGCACCCAGACCAAGCTCGCAAGCTTTTAGAGTGGATGACCACTGCAGAAGCGCAAAGTATCTTTGCTGGAGTCAATCAAGAGTTTCCGGCCAATCCAAGCGTTAAACCCTCTGCAGAAGTGGCCGCTTGGGGTGAATTCAAAGCTGACACTATCCCTGTGGAAGTCGCCGGTAAGCGTCAAGCCGAAGCCATCCGCTTAATGGACCGCGCTGACTGGCGTTAATCGCCGCAAGTCGATCACAACAGACCGCCTCTCGAGGGCGGTTTGTTCGTTTAGGGCAACGTAACTTCGTGCAAAACACTGGCACCGCGGGTGGCCTGACTGAGGATGTCTTGCAGTGCAGCAACCTGTGCCACTGGCACCGCGATCTGCAACAGTGCACCCTCAGCGTCAAATGTTTCGCTATTGAGCACCGCACCCGCGTTGGCAAGTCGCACTTTAAACACATCCAAATAAGTGTATGGGCAATGCCCCGTTAAGGCGATGCGCTGCACTAGCCTTTCACTGGCAGCAGTCTGCAACACCTGAGTTGCACAGCCACCATAAGCACGCGCTAAACCGCCGGTACCCAGCTGAATACCACCGTACCAACGCGTCACCACCACTAACACCTGATCAAACTGCTGGTTTTCAATCGCGGCTAAAATCGGCCGACCGGCAGTACCACTCGGTTCGCCATCATCGTTAAAGCGGTATTGATCGCCACAGCGCCACGCCCAGCAGTTATGCGAGACATTGGCCGTACTCAATTGAGCAATCAGCTCTGGTGCCTGTTCCGCACGCGACAGATACACCGCTTGTGCCAAAAAACGGCTCTTACGGATTTCTTCTTGATAGCTGTGTGGCGTCTTAATAATACGCATCAACATCTTCTCACTTGCTTAGACAGGCAGGCTGACACTGAGCCCAACCCGCCATACACTCACTGATCAACCAACACTGCGCACACTGGCTCGGCTTACATCAGAGTGAAGATATCTTCTGCGCCTAAGCGGGATTTGGGTAGTTTGGCATTAAAGTCAGTCTCAGCACGGTAACCCAGCGCCACCGCCGCAACGGCCGTCAGATCGCGCTCGTTTAAGGCAAACTCAGCATCCAGTATCATCGGATCAATCCCTTCCATCGGTACCGCATCTATGCCCAGCAGTCCGGCACCCAGTAAAAAACTGCCCATATTTAAATAGAGTTGTTTTTCCAACCAGTGCGGCACATCTTTCTTCGCGTAGATGTGCTCTTTTAAATAATTGACTCGCGTATTATGGGCGGCTGTTTTAATTTCCGGCGCCGTAGTAAAACGGCCGTCACGCTCTTCAGCGGCCAGTACCTTTTGTAGATGGGCATCATCAATCTGCGTTCGCGCACAAAACAGCACCACATGCGAAGCATTAAGAATTTTACTTTGGTTATAACTGTAACTGCCCGCCGCGCCTTTCGCTAAACGCGCCTTACCCTCAGCGCTACTGGCCACAATAAAATGCCAAGGCTGGATATTGGTGCTCGATGGGCTTAAACGCAGTAAGGCCAAAAGTTGTTCAACCACAGCCTCCGGCAGAGTTTTACTGGGATCAAAGGCCTTAGTGGCATAGCGTCGAGTTAAAGCATCTGTTAATTGCATAACACACCTCTGGTTAATTAGTCCGACTTTGCTCACACTTTTATCGGCCTGTTCTATCGGATTATCAGCGCAATATGCGCGCTAAACAGCCAAAATGACGCTTAAAGCACTGAATACCAAGCAGCCTATAGGTATTTTGCAACAAGCTAAAGCACGCCGCCGGCACAGAGCAGAACCTGAGGATGCATAGCTGCGACGCACAAGCGCAACCGCTCTAATACAAACGCGTGAGTTCAATCCCCTGTGCGCCCATTATACTGAGTGAAAACAATAGTCCGAAGAGGAAATAACATGGCTCGTTTACAAGACAAAGTGATTATTATTACCGGTGCTGCACAAGGTATGGGCGCCACTCATGCTCGTCTCTGCATTGAGGCCGGTGCGAAGGTTGTTCTGACCGATATCAACGCTGAAAAAGGCCAAGCCTTAGCCACTGAGTTGGGTAGCAACGCTTTATTTATCAAGCACGACGTCACCAGTGAAGAGGGCTGGGCGCAGGTTGTGGCAACCACTGAAGCGCAGTTTGGAGCGGTTAATGTGCTGGTCAATAACGCCGGCATTACCATGGCTAAATCGATTTTAAATACAACCTTAGAGGATTACCGACGCATCATTGAGATTAACCAAGTCTCAGTGTTTTTGGGTATGAAGGCGGTTATTCCATCGATGCAAAACAGCCAACAAGGCTCGATTATTAATATTTCATCGATTAATGGTTTAGTCGGCGGTGCTATTGGCTATACCGACTCCAAATTTGCCGTGCGCGGTATGA
>LFRZ01000105.1:1129-2221 GCA_001513025.1 Gammaproteobacteria bacterium DTU037 | reverse complement strand
GGGCCTGAATGTTGTCTTGCAGGCCCGGCAGGTGTATCGGCGGCGGACCACCCAGAGAGTGACCCGCTTGCCGTGGATGGGCAGATCACGATAGGGAACGTCACGCTTGCCGAACCGTACGAACTCACCCTGCACGCCGCATTCCTCGCAGGCGATGGGATCGGGCACGTCCACCTGGAAGTGCATTTCGTCGTCGGTTGATTTGCAGCCCAGTACTTGGTATTGCGGCAGGTGAAGGATGTTGTCGGGAAGTTCGGTCATGGTGTTGTATAGGCGTAGGTGTCAGTCAGATCCATCCGGCTCGGCATTGGTGTTTGCTTTTTTACCCAACAAGCTGCTGGAAACGAAAAGTAAGGCACCGAGGACAATTGCAATATCAGCCAGGTTGAAGGCCGGCCAATGCCAGTCTCGCCAATAGAAATCAAAGGAATCCACAACATAGCCGCGAAAGACCCGGTCAATCAGGTTGCCCATGGCGCCACCGAGGATAAGACTGTAAGCGATGGCTTCTCCTTTATGACGATTTTCAAGGATCAGGTTGATCAGAAAAATCGAGACCACTACCGCGATTCCGATAAAAAAGTAGCGCTGCCAGCCTCCACCATTCGCAAAAAGACTGAATGCGGCACCTGTGTTCCATAGGTGCACCCAGTTAAAGAACGGGGTCACCGAAACATACTCGCCATAGGCCATTGATTGCTGCACCAGCCACTTTACAGCCTGATCAGACGCTGCCAGCAGGCCCGATATGGACAATAGGGCATACGGCGAGAGCTTTTTGCCAATAATGAGCATTATTTAACCCTTCAACGCCAAAATGCGTCTGGCACCGTTAAGTACAATGCCCCCCGCGATGATGCCGATAATCAGATCCGGATAATTGGAACCGGTCCACGCGACCAGGGCGCCGGCGGTGATGACCCCCAGGTTGATCACCACGTCGTTGGCCGAGAATATCCAGCTTGCCTTCATGTGCGCCCCGCCTTCCCGATGTTTGGATATGAGCAGCAGACAACTGGTATTGGCAATCAATGCGACGAATGCGATAGCCATCATCACCAGCGATTCAGGCTCACTACCGAATACAAAGCG
>LFRZ01000105.1:0-1003 GCA_001513025.1 Gammaproteobacteria bacterium DTU037 | reverse complement strand
ATTTCCACCACGAACAGAAGTGCATTGATGCCGAGCAACCAGCGCAGGGTCCCGGATTCTTGCTTAGCAGAAGCTGCCGAAAACTCGGCGGCCTTGATGGTCTCCGGATTTGCAGCGACGGTTTCCTGAAGCGAGGCGCCTAGCCCCAAGGTCTTCAGTTTCGAGGTGACGGGCTCGACCTCGCCGTCATGCACGACCTTCAGCCGGCGGTTCGACAAGTCGAAGGACAGCGCCCGAATCTCCTCAAAGCCGTTCAGGGCTAGGCGAATCATTCGTTCTTCTGATGGACAGTCCATCTTCGGCACGGCATAAACACTGACCCATCTCCCTGGCGCCTCGGAGGAGGCCTGTATATCGGTATCCGCTGCGGACGTTGCATCACCGCCACAGGCGCCACCACAGGATTTGCTCATGATACGACTCCACTTGAACAATGTTGTGGTACCATTTAAAACTATAAAGCTACTATAAGGTCAATAGAGTAAAGAATCCGTTGGGGAGGAGGCTGATGCGCATTGGTCAGTTGGCGCAGTTGGTAGGGGTCGAAACACAGACGATCCGCTTCTATGAACAGCAGGGCTTGTTGCCGCCGCCTGATCGGCAGGACAACGGTTACCGTGTCTATACCGAGAAGCATGGTGAGGGGCTGGCCTTCATCCGTCGCTGCAGAATCCTGGGCCTGTCACTGGCTGAGATTCACGAACTACAGAGCTATCAGGACGACCCTCATCAGCCTTGTACCGCCGTCAACGCCTTGCTCGATGATCACATCTCTCATGTGCGGTCGCAGATAACCGCTCTGCAAGCGCTTGAGAAACAACTCGTTTCACTGAGAGCGAGTTGCAACGATGACCGGGAAGTTGAGGCGTGTGGGGTTCTTGCTGGAATTAGCGAAGGAAACATGCACCAGCAGTAGGTGAAGCATCAACCAGATAATCCGATGAGATGCCGGTCTGTCTCACTCTCATGCAAAGGTAAGATCAACCATTTAATCCGCTTACCC
>LFRZ01000011.1 GCA_001513025.1 Gammaproteobacteria bacterium DTU037 | reverse complement strand
TGGCGATTGTGTTGACATTTATGCTCAGGAAACAGTTGGCTAGAGCCGTGTCTGTTCCCGCCAGTGGCTTGGCGTCTAGGCTGAGTGGCTTGGCCATGCTGGCTGTCGTAGCGGTCGTTGCTGGACTGGTGCTCAGTCAGGATTTTCCCCGTGGCAGCGGTGGTAATAGTTATCAGCGTGAACTCGCTGCCAATGGTCCTTATCAGTTTTTTGCCGCCTTTCGGAATAATGAACTCGATTATCCAAGTTTTTACGCCACTTTAGATGCGTCGCAAGTGGGGGAGTTATTGCGTGCCGAAGTCGTAGAAGACAATGCGCGCTTTGTCAGTGACAATCCTTTAAATATTCGTCGTGAAATCATCAATGAGGGTGCGCCGCGTCCTTTGAATATCGTGCTGGTCACTATTGAAAGCCTGTCGGCGAAGTATTTAGGCAGCTTTGGTGATACGCGTGGACTGACGCCTAACTTAGATAAATTACGCAGTGAAAGCTTAGCTTTTACTCATCTATATGCCACCGGTACCCGTACCGATCGCGGCTTAGAGGCGATTACCTTATCGGTGCCACCGACTCCAGGCCGTTCTTTGGTTAAACGTATTGGGCGTGAAAGTGGCTTTGCCAGCTTAGGCCAACAGCTGAATGCGCAAGGCTACGACAGTGT
>LFRZ01000004.1 GCA_001513025.1 Gammaproteobacteria bacterium DTU037 | reverse complement strand
CCTTTATCTTGACCACCCATACGCTGGCCGCGACCGCCAGCCAGCAGGACAATGGAACAATTGGAAAATAATGGGTAGCTGGGCATACAAAGCTCAATTATTCAGGTGAATTGTGGTATATCTTGGCGCAAATTTATCAACATAGGTCATCACATGAGCCACGTTAGCAGTCAATTTGTTCCATTAAATGTTGCGGTATTAACGGTTAGTGATACGCGCACCGCAGAAACCGACACCTCAGGACAGTACTTGTTTGAGCAACTGATCAAAGCGGGCCATACCGTGGTTGAGCGTGTGATTCTGAAGGATAACCTATATCAAATCCGTGCGCAGGTGGCGAATTGGATTGCCAGTGATGATACGCAAGTGGTTTTGATCACTGGCGGTACCGGCTTTACTGATCGCGATAGCACGCCAGAGGCGGTCAGCTGCCTGTTTGACCAGCATGTTGAAGGTTTTGGCGAGCTGTTCCGTCAGATCTCCTATACCGAAATAGGTACCTCGACAATTCAATCACGCGCCTTAGCCGGCTTGTCCAATCACACGCTGATCTGCTGCATGCCTGGCTCAACCAATGCGTGTCGCACAGCGTGGCAGGGTATTTTAGTCGACCAGTTGGATGCGACCCATAAGCCTTGCAACTTTGTTGCGCATTTGGGCAAAAAAACGGCTTGTACAGGACGCGGTTAAATGAGCTTATTGAACGTCGATGCTGCGCTGCAGATTTTGCTGAAGCAAGCGCAGTCCGCGGCGCGCTTAGAGATTGAAATGCTTGCTTTAGATGCGGCAGAAAACCGCGTATTGGCTGAGCCGTTACTGGCTCAGTTTGCGATGCCACCTTGGCCCAACAGCTCGATGGACGGTTATGCCGTGCGCAGTGCTGAAGTGCAGGCAGGCCAAGCCTTGCCTGTCAGTCAGAAAATATTTGCCGGACACAGTCCTGAGCCGTTGGCTGAGGGAACATGTGCACGCATTTTCACCGGGGCACCCATGCCAGAAGGTGCGGATGCGGTGGAGATGCAAGAGAACGCTGAGGTGCTGGCAGATGGCTCTGTGCGCTTTGTGCAAGCCGTGCCTGTGGCTAAGTTTGTACGCCCTAAAGGCCAAGAAGCAATGCCCGGTGATGAAATATTGCCAGTAGGGATTCGTCTGGGGCCAATTGAATTGGCTATGGCAGCATCCTTGGGCTGCGCGCAGGTCAAGGTGCGCCGTCAATTGCGCGTAGCCGTGGTCTCCACCGGTGATGAACTGGTCGAGCCGGGCCAGCCGTTAGCGC
>LFRZ01000074.1 GCA_001513025.1 Gammaproteobacteria bacterium DTU037 | reverse complement strand
AACGTGCGTTATGGCTCAAATTGCAGCTGTTTAGTCGGCCGCACCCGTCTGGATAACAACGGTGGTTTTGTGCAGATGAAGCTTGATATCCCGCCGAGCGAGTTGCATACGGATTACCGAGGCGTATTTATTGAACTGTGCGGCACTGCACACGACTATAACTTGCACGTCAAAACCACCCAGCTGACGCGGCCTTGGCAATCCTTTCGCTGCAGCTTAGCGGTGCAGCCGCAATGGACGCGCTTTATTCTGCCCTATGAGCAACTGCAGGCGCACCGCACCGAGGCTGAACTGCAACCTGCAACGATCAGAAGCATTGCCGTGGTGGCCATTGGTCAGGCGTTTGATGTGGATGTGTGTGTACGGCGCTTCGGTTTTTTCCGCTAACACTGGGAGAGCTTCAGTGCACAAAGCTGTCCCGCACTAGCCTAATTAAGACCGGCGACACCTTGGCTGCAAACACACATCGGCCTGTTCGTTTTCCAAACAGGCCGATGTTGTTGAGCGCGCGCTATTTATTGTATATAGAGCTGCCGCTGGCGTAGCACTGAGGTACTTTTTCTCAAACAATCAGCGCAGTTTGATCGAGCCGCCATCGGCCATCAAAGTTTGCCCTGTCATATAGCGGCTGTCATCGCTGAGTAAAAAGGCAACCACTGGAGCGATATCTTTTTGCGGATCACCAAAATAACCCAAAGGCACCCGAGCGACCGCCTCCTGATAGGCTTCAGGGTGGTTCTCCTTCCAATGCGCCACCCCTTCGGTGAGCGCCTTGGGGCAGACAACGTTCACCCGGATCTTGTCTTTAGCCCATTCATTGGCCGCCACCCGACTCAAACC
>LFRZ01000035.1 GCA_001513025.1 Gammaproteobacteria bacterium DTU037 | reverse complement strand
AGCGCCTGCGCTTGGATCTGGCCGCCGGAAAAAACCCTCAAGTATGTACGCGAAGTGGAAGGCTTGGAGGTACTGGAAGCAGCATTGGCCAGTGGCAAAGGCGTGGTGGGTATTACCAGTCATTTAGGCAATTGGGAGGTGCTTAATCACTTCTATTGCGCGCAATGTAAGCCAATTATTTTTTACCGCCCACCAAAACTAAAAGCCTTAGATGACCTACTGAAAACCCAGCGTGTGCAGCAAGGCAACCGTGTTGCCCCCTCCACCCGTGAAGGCATTATCAGTGTGATCAAGGAAGTACGTAATGGTGGTTCAGTGGGGATTCCGGCTGATCCAGAACCCAGTCGCAGTTCAGGTCTCTTTGTCCCCTTTCTTGGTACTACGGCTTTAACCAGTAAGTTTGTTGCAGGGATGCTGGGCGGTAAACAAGATAAAGTGGCGGCCGTTTTTCTACATGCGATCCGTTTGGACGATGGCAGCGGTTTTAAAGTGATTTTAGAGGCTGCGCCAGACGCCATGTACAGCACTGATAGCTAC
>LFRZ01000027.1:16574-25773 GCA_001513025.1 Gammaproteobacteria bacterium DTU037 | reverse complement strand
GGTACTGGACGGATCATTCAGCTCAATGATCACATTACCTTCACCTTTATCACCCCGTTGAAAGTCAATATTACTGATGCCGCGCGACGGGGCAAGCGCTGGCCTAGCCATGGGTGCACTGACGCGTGGCGCTGACGCATGCACACTCGCAGCCTCACCCACAACTACATACACATGCTTACCTTCTACACGCGTATTGTAGGGCGCTAAAGTGGTCAGGTTAATAATTAAACGAGTACGGTCGTTCGCCTCCACAATACTGACACTGCGCGCATTACCGTCACCTAACTCATGACGTTTAACACTTAGCTTATTTTTAACCCCAGGCAAATCCAACGCGATACGAGCAGGCTGGCCAATGGTGTACCCTTGAGGCGCAGCAACCGGCTGATCAAAAGTTAATTTAAGCTCAACTTTATCACCGGGTAAGCTGGCAACATCGAGCGCTTGTAGGTTGGCCGCAAGCAACATTGGTGATAATGCAGCAATCAGTAAAGCCATAGTGATGCGAGACAATTTTATTTTCATTTTTAAATTCCATTGTGCTTTCTAATAGTCAACGTATATAACCTGTCCGCACTCAAGGGCCTTCCTGCAATGTCAAAGTACGAGGCCGCTCCAGCCACCGCCCATCACCATCAGAAACAACTTCGATAACTGCTACGCTAGATGCAGTAATCGCAGTAATACGTCCATTATTACTGCCCAAGTAATCCCCCACCCGCACACGGTACACAGCATCGGTACCACGCAGCAAAGCGTAGGTATTGGTACTATTAGCGAGCGTACCCACCATCACAAAACTTTCAATATTAAAGCCTTCAAGAAACTGTTTAACCCGTGTTTCATCAGGTTTAATATCGCTATGACCCCTTTCATTATGGCTCAAATTTGCCTTCATCGGCGGCTGAAATGGGCTGCGCATATCCGCCGCCATATAGGTAAAAGGCTCATACACCACCTCTTTAGGCATGGCTTCAATTGCACCCTTAGGCTGAGCTATAACCTCATCCATAAAAGTTTGCAAGTCGGCAAGGTTAGCGGACGAGTCGCAACCAGCTAAAAAGAACGCTAGCAGGGCCACCAGTGCACACTGAGAGCGCTTCATAGCTTCGCTCCTTGATCATTGTAGCGGTAGGTTTTTACTAAAATGCTCATCGACAATTTAGGGCTAGTGCCTGTCGTCAGCGGCTTGATAGAGAAGTCATGCAAGGTCACGATACGTGGCATTCCAGCGACCGCGCTGACGAAAGTCGCAAGGTCATGGTAACTGGCAATCACGGTAATCTGGATAGGTAGTTCAATATAGAAAGGCTGGGTGACTTCTGCCAGTAACTTAATCTCTTCAAACTCCAAGCCCGCATTCAAACCCGCGCTGGTAATATCTTCCAGCAAGCCAGGCACCTCAGTATCACTGGGCAGTTGACGTAAGAGCGCTTCAAAGGAAGCCTCCATCAGCGTCATCTGCTCTTTATATGCTTCAAGATTAGCGGCTTGGCGAACTTTTGTGGTGAACTGTTCTTTTAATGTGACCTCCTCTGCCTTATAACTCTCGAGCATCTTTTGCAAGTTAGTTAAGTGCAGAAAATAGCCCAAGGTCAAAACAACCACTAGCGTAATTAAACAGACCAACACACGCACTGCCGCCGGCCATGCGCCGATATTATTCACATCCAACTCGGCGAAATCGACCTTATGTAAGCTCTTAAAGGAGTCCAGTAAACTCATTTCTGCTCTCCTTGCTGATTACGATCGCTGGGTTCTGTTTGTTGCACAGTGAGCTTAAAGGTATTGGATTGATCTAATTTATCCGCACTGACCACCTTAACTTCGAGCAAGTTGGGTGCAGTAAGCCAAGCTGAGTTTTCTTGATTGCGCATCAAGCTGGAGACCAAATTATTTGACTCAGCGACACCTTCGATAAAAATAGATGACCCAGTCATGTTCAAGGCAGTGAAATAAACACCATCAGGCAGTGTGCGTACCAACTGGTCAAATATATGCGCCACAATTGGTCGATTGCCTTGTAAATCTCGAATAATCTTCATTCGGTCAACCAACTGTTGACGACGTGTTTTAAGCTCTCTGATTTCTTTAATACGCAAATCCAGTGCAGCATTTTCGGTACGGATAAACTCGTTGCGTGTATTTTGCTCAGTCATGGCGGCGTTTAAACGTTGACTGGCTAACAACACAAGTCCCCCAGCAATTATCAAGATGCCCAGAAAAACAACGACAAACTGCTTTTTACGCTCTTCGCGTAACTGCTCACGCCATGGAAGTAAGTTGATGCGCGCCATCAGTCAAAACTCCTCATAGCTAAGCCACAGGCAATCATCAAAGACGGTGCATCACTGGCTAATGCACCTGCGTTAACTTTATGGCTTAGGGTCATATTCGAAAATGGATTAGCCAGCAGAGTGCGGGTACCCGTCTTTTCTTGTACCAGCTGTTCAAGCCCAGTAATAGAGGAGCCTCCCCCAGCCAAAACAATATAATCAACGTGACTGTACTGCCCTGCAGCAAAAAAGAACTGCAGTGAGCGTAATACTTGCTGAACAACAGCGTCCTTAAATGGATTCAAGACTTCGCGCTCATAATCATCTGGCAGCCCACCATGCTTTTTCGCTCGACCCGCCTCCTCTACCGGCAAGCCGTAGCGACGCTGGATTTCATCGGTCAACTGTTTACCACCAAACATCTGCTCACGTGTATAGATGGTTTGATTATTATGCAAAACACTTAAGGTCGTCATAGTGGCACCAATATCGACAACCGCAACGGTGAGGTTTTCTTCACCATCACCCAACTGTTCAGCCAACAAACCACACGCGCGCTCCATGGCATAGGCTTCAATTTCAACAACTTTAGCGGTAAGGCCTGCCAAGGCTAAGGCTGCTTCGCGCACTTCAATATTTTCTTTACGGCAAGCAGCAAGCAACACATTGACCTTATCGCTACTACGTGCAGAACGCCCTTGCACCTCAAAATCGAGAGCAACTTCTTCCAGCGAATAGGGTATATATTGATCAGCTTCGAGTTCTACCTGATATTCCAGCTCATCATCAGTCAGGCCAGCATCCATTTCAACGATCTTGGTAATCACCGCAGCACCGGATACCGCCACCGCCACCTGCTTAACACTGGTTTGCGCTTTAATCACGAGTTTAGCGAGCGCTTCGCCAACCTGCTCTAACTCGGCAATATTTTTTTCAATGATCGCGTTATTAGGAAGCGGCTCAACAGCATAGGCCTCTACTTTATAGCGGCTGCCGGAGCGACTCAGTTCAATGAGCTTGACTGAAGTCGAACTGATATCGATCCCCAGCAGCGTATTCGCTTTATTTTTGAAGATCCCTAGCACAAGCGTATTCCTATCAGCACCCGTCATTGATGCACGGTTAAGGTTTCTTTGCACATTTAAAGATAATTTAGTAAGAAAGCGCAAATAGCTTCTCTTGCTTAAAAACGCTTATAATGTGTTCTGTTTTATTGTATGACGCCGCAATCTTCATCTCTCATCATTTTATTCTGGAATCCAATCGTCTTGATTCGCTTGCTGAAATTTCTCTTTGCAACCTTTACTGCTATCGTTTGTGGGCTAACGCTCAGCCTTAGCGGCGCCTTTCTTTACTTAAGCCCAAACCTACCCTCTATAGAATCCCTGCTGAGTATCGAGTTACAGATTCCATTGCGCGTTTATAGTAGCGATGCAAAGTTAATTGCTGAGTTCGGAGAAATGCGACGCGCGCCGATTTCCTTCAACGAAATCCCCAAAAACTTTATTCACGCACTGCTGGCTGCCGAGGACGATAACTTTGCCAATCATTATGGCGTAGATCCTGGCAGTTTAGTACGTGCCGCAGCGCAAATTTTAAAAACCGGCCATATCCAAACGGGCGGCAGCACCATCACCATGCAAGTTGCCAAAAACTACTTTCTATCCAGTGAGCGCAGCTTTTCGCGTAAGGCCAATGAGATCCTCTTAGCCTTACAAATTGAGCGCGAATTAACTAAAGATCAGATTCTAGAGCTTTACATCAATAAAATATACCTTGGCAACCGTGCTTATGGGATTGAAGCCGCAGCGCAGGTCTATTACGGCAAATCTATTGGTGAAATCAGCTTAGCAGAAATGGCGATGATTGCTGGGTTACCTAAAGCCCCTTCACGCTTTAACCCTATTGCCAACCCAGAGCGCAGCATGCAACGGCGTAACTGGATTCTAGGGCGCATGTTCAAGTTAGGACGTATTTCTGAACAAGATTACCAAGCAGCGCTGGCCGAGCCCTTAACCGCACGTTTGCATGTCACTGCACCAGACATCAACGCCCCGTATATCGCAGAAATGGCTCGAGCAGAGTTGGTCGGCCGCTTCGGTGGGCACGCCTACACTGACGGCTACAGCGTCACCACCACAGTGCCTTCGGATTTACAAACGCAAGCGCACCAAGCCGTGATCCAAGGCTTAAGCGCCTATGACCAGCGCCACGGTTATCGCAAACCCGAGCAATCGGCACTGCCAGAAAGCCAATGGGCGGCCGCTTTAGCTAAAACCAACAACATCGCGCATTTCTTGCCTGCTATTGTCACCCAAGTCAACACTGATGGTATTCGCGTGCTGCTCGCCAATGGTGAGCAAGAGCCTGTAGCGTGGTCAAGCATGCGTTGGGCCCGTCCTTTTATTAATAACCGCAGCATGGGTCCCGTCCCCAGAAAACCTGCCGATATTGTAAAAATTGGCGACTTGGTGCGTGTCAGCCGTCAAAATGACCACTCACTAAGCTTCACCCAAATTCCTAAAGCACAAGCAGCATTGGTTTCTTTAGATCCCTCTAGCGGTGCCATCCGCGCCTTGGTTGGGGGACTGTCTTTTGAGCAAAGTAAATATAATCGCGCCATCCAAGCCAAACGCCAGCCAGGCTCAAGCTTTAAACCTTTTATTTATAGCGCGGCGCTGGATGCCGGCTACACCGCAGCGACCATGGTCAATGATGCGCCTTTAGAGATTTTCGAGCCGGGCATGAAAGAGGTCTGGCGTCCGAAAAATGATAACAACACCTTCCTGGGCCCCATTCGAGTGCGCGAAGGCCTCTACCGATCACGTAATCTCGTCTCAATTCGTCTGTTACAAGATATTGGTATGCAATATGCGCGTGATTACATCAGTCAATTTGGCTTTAACCTCAATGATCTACCCGGCAATCTCTCTTTAGCTCTCGGCACAGCAACGCTCACCCCATTAGAAATCACTACGGGCTGGACGGTCTTTGCGAATGGCGGCTATAAAGTGACACCCTATTTGATTGAGCGTATCGATAATCGTGACGGGAAAACGATTTTTTTAGCCAACCCAGCACGCACCCCAGCAAGCCAAGTGACCACGACCCAGAGTGCAATCACAGAACAGCTTATCGCTGACAATGACGTTGCAGCCCCTGTAGACGCGCCTCGTATTATTGATGAGCGCACCACCTATATCATGACCAGCATGCTGCAAGATGTGATTAAGCGCGGTACCGGTCGCCGCGCCCTCAGCTTAAATCGTAGCGACTTAGCCGGCAAAACGGGCACCACCAATGAATCCAAAGACAGCTGGTTCGCTGGTTATAACGGTGACGTTGTCACTACCGTTTGGGCAGGCTTTGATCAACCTGAAAGCCTAGGGCGCAATGAATACGGCGGCACCGTGGCCTTACCTATCTGGATTGACTATATGGCCTATGCGCTCAAAGATAAGCCGATGCATCACATAAAAGAACCGGCAGGTATGATGACCTTACGGATTGACCCTGAGACCGGCCGCATTGCTCGACCTGGCACAGCCAAGGCTTACTTTGAGATATTCAAAAGTGAAGACGCGCCGCCGACAATGGATGAATTTGAAAACCGCTGGGATAGCCCGAACGAATCATACTTTGGCCCCTCTGAAACGGCCCCTATCGATCTGTTCTAAACAGCACGCCAAATTGCTCAACACCGACGCATAAAAAACCCGCACAAAGCGGGTTTTTTATGCGCGATTAACAGCTTAACCGTTAAACACTTCATCCACTGACGTCAGCGGATAGTGTTTAGGATACGGCAAGGTAGCCACGCCTGTTTCAATTGCTGCTTTAGCCACAGCATCAGACACCAAGGTAATTAAACGTGGGTCCATTGGCTTAGGAATAATGTACTCACGGCCAAACTCAAGACAATCAATACCATAAGCGTCACATACTCCGCTGGATACTGGCAGTTTCGCCAAATCACGTAGCGCGTGCACCGCAGCAATTTTCATCTCTTCGTTGATACGTTTTGCACGCACATCCAGCGCACCGCGGAAAATGAATGGGAAACCCAATACGTTATTCACTTGGTTCGGATAGTCTGAACGGCCTGTGGCCATGATCACATCAGGACGTGTGGCATGGGCTAATTTTGGGTCAATTTCAGGATCGGGATTGGAGCAAGCAAACACAATAGGGTCGGCCGCCATACGCGCTAAGTTCTCAGCACTGAGCAGGTTCGCACCTGACAAGCCAACAAATACATCAGCGCCGTCCATGGCATCCGCCAAGGTACGACGACTGGTTTCATGGGCAAACACCGCTTTGTACTGGTTCAAGTCATCACGACCGGAGTGAATCACACCTTTACGGTCAACCATAAAGATATTTTCAACTTTAGCGCCTAGGCTGATTAGCAGCTTCATGCAGGCGGTTGCTGCAGCGCCGGCACCCAAGCAAACGATATGTGCTTCTTCTAGTTTTTTACCCACGATTTCCAGAGCATTAAGCATACCGGCTGCGGTTACAATTGCAGTACCGTGTTGATCATCATGGAATACGGGGATATCACATTGTTCGATTAACGCACGCTCAATCTCAAAGCACTCAGGTGCTTTAATATCTTCAAGATTGATACCACCAAAGGTAATAGAGATGCGCTTAACAGTATCAATAAAAGCCTGCGGACTTTCTGCATCCACTTCGATATCAAAAACATCCACACCAGCAAAGCGCTTAAATAATACGCCTTTACCTTCCATAACAGGCTTCGATGCCAAGGGGCCAAGATTGCCTAAACCTAAAATTGCAGTACCGTCTGAAATAACTGCTACGAGGTTGCCCTTACCGGTGTATTTATAGGCAAGTTCTGCATCGCGGGCGATTTCACGCACCGGCTCAGCCACACCTGGGCTATAGGCTAGGCCCAAATCACGAGCAGTGGCAGTGGGTTTAGTGAGCTCAACGCTTAGTTTTCCCGGGCGAGGGAAAGCATGGTATTCGAGAGCGGCTGTTTTTAGATCAGACATAATGGGCAATTTCCGCTTGGCTATAGAATTAATTTATTGGCCTCTGAGCATACTCAAGAACGACAAAGCCCACAAGAGGATCCACTCATCCATGCATACAAAGCCGCATAATTCAACACTGATTCTGCCCTAAATCACGGTTAGAGTGACATTTAGTCAAGCTGGAGCACTCACAGATGACGGCTAACTCAGCGCCACTCTAGCCATCAATAAGAGCTTATTTAATACCGCAGCCAACAAAAATATCGCTTGGTCATTAAAAATAGCAAAAAAAAACGCCCTAAAAGGGCGCTTTTTTTAACATCATCATGACCCCATTTAAGCAGGTCAGTTAAATGCTTATTCTGCTGCTTCTTTTGTTGCGCCGAAACCGCCAAAGCGTTGTTTGAAGCGATCAATACGACCACCCACATCAAGCACTTTTTGTTTGCCGGTATAGAACGGGTGGCACTCGGAGCACACATCAATGCTGATGTCTTTACCGATAGTAGAACGAGTAGTAATCACGTTACCGCAGCTGCAGGTAGCGTTGATTTGCACATAATTTGGGTGAATATCGGCTTTCATGGTGTTTCCTCAACATAACCGTGCCGCCACCCAACACCATTGTCGAGTACCGCACGAAAAACAGGGTGAGAATAATACCAGAGCAAGCCCCTGTTGCAATAGTCTTATTTAGCAATACTCACCCAGCCGTATTTTTCAGAAAGAATCGCACTGCGCGACACATAGCAAGATTTAAATAACACAGCTTTCGCACTTCTGTGATCTTTTCGTCATACTATTAGCCTACATACTGTTACACAACCCCGCCATTGCGGGATGAGGAGCTACTGTGAGCATCAATACTGCTAACCGTCTTTTTCCAGCCACTCGATTACGTCGCAACCGTCGTGATGATTTTTCACGTCGTTTAGTGCGTGAAAATCAACTGAGCGTGGATGATCTAATCCTGCCGGTATTTGTTCTAGATGGCAGCAATCGCAGGGAAGCCGTTGCCTCAATGCCAGGCGTAGAGCGCTTATCCATTGACTTACTGCTCGAAGCCGCCGAAGAGTGGGTTGAGCTGGGTATTCCAGCACTGGCACTGTTCCCCGTCACCCCAGTAGAAAGCAAATCACTGGATGCCGCCGAAGCGTGGAATCCTCAAGGTATTGCGCAACGCGCGGTGCGTGCATTGCGCGAACGTTTCCCAGAGCTGGGTGTGATCACTGACGTTGCGCTTGACCCATTTACCACGCATGGTCAAGACGGCATCCTAGATGACAACAACTATGTGCAAAATGATGAGACCGTTGACGCCTTAGTGCGCCAAGCGCTCTCCCATGCCGATGCCGGTGCACAGATCGTGGCACCATCCGATATGATGGATGGCCGCATTCAAGCGATTCGCGAAGCACTTGAAATGGCAGGACACAGCAACGTGCGCATCATGGCCTACTCGGCTAAATATGCCAGCGCCTACTACGGCCCATTTCGCGATGCCGTCGGCTCAGCCAGCAACTTAGGTAAAGCGAATAAATCCACCTACCAAATGGACCCAGCCAACAGCAATGAAGCCCTGCATGAAGTCGCCACTGACCTCAGTGAAGGTGCGGATATGGTGATGGTTAAGCCGGGCATGCCGTACTTGGACATTTTGCACCGCGTTAAAGACGAATTTCGAGCGCCAACCTTTGTTTACCAAGTCAGCGGTGAATACGCCATGCATATGGCCGCGATTCAAAATGGCTGGCTCAGCGAAGCGGTGATTATGGAATCATTAGTGGCATTTAAACGTGCTGGTGCTGACGGTATTCTCACCTACTTTGCCGTACATGCGGCAAAACAACTAAAGCAAGGCGCTTAACTCGCACGGGAGAGTCTATGAGCAACGAAGGGCTACACCAGGCAGCAGAT
>LFRZ01000027.1:0-16536 GCA_001513025.1 Gammaproteobacteria bacterium DTU037 | reverse complement strand
CAATCAGCAATCTCGATGACAGCAGTCTGTATATACACCGTGAACTTTCACAACTGCAGTTTAATATTCGCGTATTAGAGCAAGCCCTAGACGAGTCGACGCCGTTGTTAGAGCGTCTCAAATTTCTACTGATTTTCTCCAGCAATCTCGATGAGTTTTTTGAAATTCGCGTCGCTGGACTGAAAAAACAGATCACCTTTGCGCGTGAACAAGCCGATGCCGATGGTCTGCAGCCACACCAAGCCTTAGCCCGTATTGCTGAGGTGGTGCATGAGCAAGTCGATCGTCAATACCAAATTCTTAATGATATTTTACTGCCCGAACTGGCCAAGCAAGATATTCGTTTTATTCGGCGCCGCTCTTGGACCAGCAAAATAAAAGCTTGGGTCAAAGAGTATTTTGACGCAGAAATTGCACCTATTATTACCCCGATCGGTCTTGATCCAACTCACCCTTTTCCACTACTGGTCAATAAAAGTCTAAATTTTATTGTTGAATTGGAAGGCGTCGATGCCTTTGGCCGTGACTCAGGTTTAGCGATTTTACCTGCGCCACGTTTGCTCCCGCGTATTATTCAAGTGCCTGCAGAGGTGGGCGGTCCAGGGGTTAACTATGTATTTTTATCGTCCATGATTCACGCACATGCTGATGATTTATTTCATGGCATGAGCGTCAAAGGCTGCTATCAATTTAGACTGACCCGTAACGCCGACCTGTCAGTGGATGCAGAAGGCGTCGAAGACTTAGCCCGCGCCTTACGTGGCGAGCTCTACTCGCGGCGCTTTGGCGATGCGGTGCGTCTTGAGGTGGCGGACACCTGCCCCGCGCATTTAGTCAACTCTTTACTTAAGCAGTTTGGTTTATCCACCGCTGAACTCTATCAGGTCAATGGCCCAGTCAACCTGACGCGCTTATTTAGCGTGACCCGTCTCGACAGTCACCCCCATTTACAATTTCCGCCTTTTACCCCATCGATTCCCAAGGCCTTACAAAATAGCGAGAATATTTTCCAAGCCATCAGCAAACAAGATATTTTGCTCTACCACCCATTTGAATCCTTTACCCCAGTCGTCGACTTACTGCGTGGTGCGGCCAAAGACCCCAATGTACTTGCGGTGAAACAAACCTTATACCGTGCGGGGGCCAACTCAGAAATTGTTGACGCCTTAGTGGATGCGGCGCGTAACGGCAAAGAAGTCACGGTAGTTATTGAGCTGCGTGCGCGCTTTGATGAAGAGTCCAACCTGGCCTTAGCCAGTCGCTTACAAGCGGCCGGGGCGGTGGTGATCTACGGCGTAGTGGACTTTAAAACTCACGCCAAGATTGTCTCCATCTTACGTCGTGAGAACGGCAACCTAGTGCGCTATGCACACTTGGGTACCGGCAATTACCATGCTGGCAACGCCCGTTTGTACACCGATTACAGCTTACTCACCGCCGATCCTGATCTGTGTGAAGATGTCTCCAAACTGTTTAATCAGTTAATTGGCATGGGTAAAACCTTGCGCATGAAAAAACTATTCCATGCACCCTTTACCTTAAGAAAAACCCTGCTGGATTACATTGCCCGTGAAGCCAGCAATGCCAACGACGGCAAACAAGCTCGCATTATTATTAAGGTGAATGCACTGACCGATGCACGCATGATCAAAGCGCTCTATAAAGCCAGTCAGGCCGGGGTCAAAATTGATCTTATTGTGCGCGGCATGTGCTGCTTACGCCCAGGTATTCCAGGTGTTTCGCACAATATTCAAGTACGCTCAATTATTGGCCGGTTACTGGAACACAGCCGTGTGTTTTATTTTTTAAACAGCGATGCTGAAGAGCAACTACTGCTATCCAGTGCTGATTGGATGGAGCGTAATCTCGATAAACGTATCGAAACCTGTTTTCCGCTGGAAGGTAAAAAACTGGTTTCACGGGTTAAAAAAGAACTGCTCACCTACCTGTCGGACAACACCCATGCTTGGCTGCTACACAGTGATGGCAGCTACCAACATCTGCAGCCCAATGCCGAACAAGAGGAGTGCAATGCGCAGGCGCGGTTCTTAGAAAAGCTCAGCATTCCTTTGATTAACGTGCTCTAGCAGAGTCTTTGCTCAAGTCTTAATCGCTGGCGCCACAGCTTAAATCACGCGCATAAAAAAGGCAGATGCTTAAAAACATCTGCCTTTTTTCAACTTAAAACCACTTAAACCAAGGAGCATCTGCGTGGGATGCTCCCAGCAGCGGTGCTTATTTCAGTAACATCGTACCGTTTTTAGCAAAGTTGCTGTGCCATGAGAAGGCTTTTTCCAAGTTGTGTGGGGTTTGACCGCCACGTGTCTTGGCTTCAGCTAAGTAATCACGTGCTTGCTGCTTATAGTCAGGGTGTACGCAGTTTTCGATAATACGCTCAGCGGCCTGAATTGGCGCTAAACCACGAATATCAGCATAACCTTGTTCAGTAATCAGCACATCAACGTCATGATTGGTGTGGTCTACGTGAGTTACAAACGGCACGATGGCAGAAATAGCACCACCTTTAGCAGTCGACTGCGTCACGAAAATAGTGATGCGCGCATTACGCGCGAAGTCGCCGGAGCCACCAATACCGTTCATCATATGCGTACCACCAACGTGCGTTGAGTTCACGTTACCGTAAATATCAGCTTCTAACGCAGTGTTGAACGAGATAATACCTAAGCGACGAATCACTTCAGGGTGGTTAGAGATTTCTTGTGGACGGAAGACAATTTTGTCTTTGTACTTAGCAAGGTCTTTACCCAAGGTAGCGACACGCTTTGCCGACAACGACAGCGCTGTACCCGCAGCAAACTTCACTACGCCAGCATCAATCAGATCGAAGACACCGTCTTGCAGCACTTCAGAAGCAACAATGATGTCTTTAAAACCTGAAGTTTTCATACCGTTGAGTACAGCGTTAGCCACTGAACCTACGCCAGACTGCAGTGGTGCAAGGCTTTCAGTTAAACGACCGGCTTTAACTTCTTCACCTAAAAACGCTAGCAAGTTATTAGCAATTTGCTGAGTTTCTGCGTTTGGTTCAAACAGTGGTGATGGAATATCTGCTTCGCTTGAAATGATGATACCGCGGATTTTCGCAGGATCAACTTTCATGCCCGGCGTACCAATACGCTTGCTTACTTCAAACACTGGAATGGCTTCACGAGTATTTTCGCCTGCCGCTTCTGGCATATAAATATCGTGCATACCTTCGTATTCACGTGGTGCTGCGATATTTAGCTCAATAATCACATGCTTAGCAGTTTGTAGGAAAATCGGCGAGTTACCTACAGAACCAGTAGGAATAATATCGCCATCTTCAGTGATCGCCGCGGCTTCAATAATCGCGTAATCAATCGCTGGATAAGTGCCCTGACGAATTGACTCAGCCATATGAGATAAGTGCTGATCAATATAGAAAATTTCGCCCGCATTGATTTTTTTACGCTGAACCGCGTTACCTTGATACGGCACACGTAAATTAATGATGTCAGCTTCAGCCATGGACTGGTCAGCTGCTGGACCCATTGAGGCACCAGTGAACAGGTTAACTTTGAACTTTTCGTTCTTACCGCGTTCAGCCAGAGCTTTAGGGAAGAGTTTTGGCTCACCGAACAAGGTGAAACCACTCATACCCAAGGTCATGCCGTCTTCAATCCATGTGGCTGCTTCTTCTGCTGTAACGACTTTATCTAAAAACGCTTTATTACGGATAAACTTACTTAAATCAGTACTCATGCAACCACCTTTAAAGAGTTGTTGTTTTTGAAATATGTCTGACAGCAGCCTTGATAATCTAGGCTTTTCTGAGCGTTAATACAGGCTATCACTGCACATCGCAACACTTCAGATGCTTTGACTATATTTCAACATTCTATGCCTATAAGATTTTTTAACATCTATACTAAGGTCGATTTTGGTAGGGCTTTTAAGCATTCAATCCTGACCACGTCCTAGTTGCGCATTACCTTACAACAACCTCGAAAAACATGCATAAAAAAATGCCCTAGCGCAGTGTACATAGGCTAGGGCATGTCTAAAGCAACAAACGTTACTACACCTGCTTATTCAACTGCCTTGACCATATCTTCGATGACTTTCTTCGCGTCACCAAACACCATCATGGTTTTGTCCATATAGAACAACTCATTATCTAAACCTGCATAGCCACTGGCCATTGAGCGTTTATTCACAATCACCGTTTTCGCCTTATACGCCTCGAGAATCGGCATGCCAGCAATCACTGAGTGAGGATCGGTTTTCGCCGCAGGGTTAACCACATCATTAGCGCCAAGCACCAGTACCACATCCGTTTGGCCAAACTCAGAATTGATATCATCCATCTCAAACACTTGCTCGTAAGGCACTTCTGCTTCAGCCAGCAAAACGTTCATATGTCCAGGCATACGCCCCGCCACTGGGTGAATCGCATACTTTACGGTAACCCCACGTTGCGTCAGCTTCTCAGTCAACTCCATCAAAGCATGCTGTGCACGGGCCACTGCCAAGCCATAACCTGGAACAATAATGACCGTATCAGCATTGGTTAACAAAAACGCCGCATCATCCGAAGATCCTGATTTAACCGGGCGTTGCTCTTGCTGCGCGCCACTGACAGCGGCGTCAGGCGTATTACCAAAACCACCCAAAATCACATTAAAGAACGAGCGGTTCATCGCCTTACACATAATGTAGGAGAGAATTGCACCACTTGAGCCAACCAAAGAACCTGCAATAATCAACATCGAGTTATTCAGTGAGAAACCGATACCCGCAGCAGCCCAACCTGAGTAACTGTTGAGCATGGACACCACCACCGGCATATCCGCGCCACCAATGGGGATAATAATCAGCACACCTATCACAAAGGCCAAAGCCACCACCACCGCAAAGGCAGTGAGATTACCGGTAAAGGTGTAATACAGACCTAAAGCAATAATCAGCAGACCCAAGGCTAGGTTGAGCAAATGCTGACCTTTAAAGGAGACTGGCGCACCTTGGAATAAGCGGAATTTGTATTTGCCTGATAATTTACCAAAAGCAATCACTGATCCTGAGAAGGTAATCGCACCAATAGCTGCGCCTAAGAACAACTCAAGACGGTTACCCGCAGGGATTGCATCCGTAATGTGCTCAACAATACCCAAAGATTGCGGCTCGACCACAGCCGCGATAGCGATAAAGACTGCCGCCAAACCGATCATGCTGTGCATAAAAGCGACCAGCTCTGGCATTTTGGTCATTTCGACACGTTTCGCCATCACCGCACCAACAGTACCACCCAGTAACAGGCCAACCAGCACATAACCAATACCTTGGCCCAGACTCCCGCCATCCGCCAACTGCACACTGAGCTTCATAATCAGCACCAGCGTGGTCAGCACGGCGATACCCATACCGATCATGCCAAATAAATTACCACGTCGTGACGTAGTGGGATGCGACAGACCTTTTAACGCTTGAATAAAGCAAATAGAGGCGATTAAATAAAAGGTTGTGATTAGATTCATGCTCATCTTATCCTTTCTCCACGGGCGCTTTTGCTGCCTTCTTCTTAAACATTTCCAACATACGGCGGGTCACTAAAAAACCACCAAAGACATTCACTGCAGCTAACGCGACTGCCAACGTGCCCATGGTTTTACCCAAAGGCGTCACCGTCAGCGCCGCGGCCAGCATTGCACCAACAATCACAATCGCAGATATCGCATTGGTGACTGCCATGAGCGGTGTATGTAAGGCTGGCGTCACATTCCAGACCACGTGATAGCCCACATAAATGGCGAGCACAAAAATAATTAAATTGTAGATACCGTCAGCAATTTCCATCTCTACATCCTCTCTTAAGCATTGTTACGAATGATTTCGCCGGCATGGCAGATTAAGCAGGCCGCGACGATGTCATCGTTTAAATTAAGCTGGAACTGGCCGTCTTCAGCGAGTACCAGTTTTAAAAAATCCAGTACATTGCGCGCATATAAAGCCGATGCATCCGCAGGAACCTGCGCAGCTAAATTGGTGTAGCCGACGATAGTCACACCCTTGTGCTTGACCACTTGTTCAGCCACCGTCAGCGGGCAATTACCGCCTTGCGCCGCAGCTAAATCAATCACCACAGAACCCGGTTTCATCGCTTCAACCGTTGCGACCTGCAACAAAACAGGGGCTTTACGGCCTGGAATCAGCGCCGTGGTAATCACAATATCAGCCTGCTTAGCACGCTCATGCACCGCTTGTGCTTGACGCTCCATCCACGAAGCGGGCATGGGCCGGGCATAACCACCGACACCTTCTGCACACTCTCGCTCTTCATCAGTAATACAAGGCACATCAACGAATTTTGCGCCTAAAGATTCAATTTGCTCTTTTACTGCAGGACGCACATCAGAGGCTTCAATCACCGCACCTAAACGTTTAGCGGTAGCAATCGCCTGTAAACCAGCCACGCCTGCGCCTAAAATTAAAATCCGCGCAGCTTTAACCGTACCTGCGGCTGTCATCAACATGGGCATAAAGCGTGGGTAATGATGCGCGGCAAGCAAAACAGCTTTGTAACCCGCAATATTGGCTTGCGAAGATAAGACATCGAGGCTTTGCGCACGCGAGGTACGCGGCGCAGCTTCCAAGGCAAAGGCCGTCACTTGCGCAGCATTCAGTGCCGCAATAGTGGTATTACAAAAGGGATTAAGCATGCCGATTAACACCGCATGGGGCTTAATATGCTCAAGTTCAGCGGCACTGGGTGCAACCACTTTAAGCACTATATCTGCAGCTAGCGCCGCTTCTTGACTGGCGATGCTGGCACCGGCCTCGGCATAAGCTTGATCAGCAATGCTAGCATTCAACCCAGCGCCCGCTGCAACAGTGATGCTATGGCCCTGATTAATAAGCTTTTTTATTGTCTCAGGGCTTGCGGCGACCCGCGTTTCACCGGCCTGTGTTTCTTTAGGAATACCAATATGCACTGCATGTCTCCTGTGTTTTTATAGTTATAAATAGTAGGCGACATGCTACGAATGGCATGTCGCGATACGCGCCTCAAAGCCAACAAGCAATTGAGCACTGTGTCAGTGCACCAATGAACAAGCGTGAGTGATCAAGCAAATAGAGTTTGCTGCTGATAAATGCAGAGCCTAAAATCGCATAAAACACGAGATCTGGATAATGCTCACACTATGACTTTTTGTTGTTATTGAGTCTTAGTCCGATCATTTTAAACATAAACCCCCAACAATTAAAACTAAAGTTTTATTGCTAAAACCCTACTAACAGTGAAAAACATCAACTCAGAGCGATATATACAGCGAATTTTGTGCTGAATATAGAAAACCACAACCAGCGCTGCGCGACTGTCCTGCAGTGCAGACATAAAAAAACCACCCGCAGGTGGTTTTTAACAACTCAGAACACACTGCGGCGTGACTAACCGGGATGACCATCCACCCGCGCTTGCCATAACATGGGCGCATAGTGCCACACATACAGAGCAAAACTCAGCGCCCAGCAACTTGCCGCGATCCATAAGCCTGGCATATAGGCCCAATCAACCAACACCACGCGTGATAAGGCGCCCAGATTAAATAGCACAAAGGCCCACGTCATTGATTTTGGCGGCTGCAACTGCCGCCCAGTATGGCCCAGCGTTACCCGAGCAATCATGCCTAGAATCAAGCCACCCATCGCACCCACAGTTAGCGCATGCAGAGCAAGGCTCATATTAGCAAACACCGAGAAGTGCCATAATGCCATGGCCAAGCACGCCACACCAATCCACGCATGCGCCAGATGCAGAGACCACAATAAAGGCACGCGCCAAATACCCGCATCATACCAACGCGCGTTACGCGTCAGATGCCCCAGACCTACAGCTGCAAAGCCAATACCGATCAGGCTATTCGACTGCATCGCCCAGCCCAGCATTAAGCTAATCGACAGCACTATAGTGCCGATTAATAAAGCCCAGTCCAGCTTTGGCCAAGGCGTTACACCCTCTTTACGCAGCAGACCACGCTGAGTAAAAAACGGAATCACCCGCCCACCAATCATGCTCATCAGCGCAGCCACAAACCACACGCCACCTACTGTCGCTTGACGCTGTAATTGATCGTTACCTGTGGCAACGCCATACAAAGTCAGCGCATTGGCAATCGCCAGTAGCACCAAGACCAGCACCAGCGGATAGTTTCGCACCTGACGTACGGGCCAGACACTGCGCGCCATTTGCGCCGCCACCAAAGGTAAAAATAAACCGTCGAGTATCACCACGCACCAGACCGGCGCGCCAACCAGCCAAGCCAAACGTGCAGCAACCCACAATGCCGTCAAGGCCATCAGCGGCTTGCCAGAAAGCCCAGGAAAGCCGGTCCAAGTCTGCACCGCAGTCAGCAAAAAACCCGCGATAATTGCGGCGGCAAAACCGAACAAAAGCTCATGTCGGTGCCATGCCAGCCAACCCCCCGTCGGTTGCCACTCAGCAAACCAACCGTTGAGCCCCATAATCCACAAAGGAATCGCCAGCATCGCTAAGACGCTGCCCAGCAAGAAAAAAGGCCGAAAGCCTAAGCGGAAAAAGGGCGTAATAGCTAACGCCTGACGCCGATCAATTACATTCACAATCATTCTCCTCAACCCTGCCAGCACGTCTTTACGCACTGGTGGAGCATACGTCTGCTCTATGGTCTACAGCATAGCCCTGTTAATAAGAACTCTTGCTAGATTAGGATCAAGAAGAATAATATCTTTTCGGCAAGCATGCGCGCCGTACAGACCTCACAGACACAAAAAAACCGCCGAGCAGTGGGTCTGCAGGGCGGTTTTGATTAATAGGCTCAGCTATTAATTTAAGCCTTGGATGTAACTTGATAAAGCTTTGATATCTTTATTGCTCAGTTTAGCAGCCACTGAACGCATGATCATTGCATCACCATCGTTGCTACGATTACCTTCACGGAAATCAGTAAGCTGTTTAGTCAGATAGGCTTCATGTTGACCGTTGAGCTTAGGGTAAACAGCTAAATCGATACCTGCACCATCAGGCGAATGGCAACCAGTGCAAGCAGGCATACCATCGGCAATTTTTCCACCTTGGAAAAGCTGTTCACCTTGCTTAACCACAGCAGGATCGGCAGCACCAACAGTACCTTTTTGACTTGAATACCAAGCCGCAATGTCTGCCATATCTTGCTCGGTCATGGCATCCAACATTCCGGTCATTTCCACGATTGGACGCAGACCTGATTTAATGTCATTCATTTGCTTAAGCAAATAACGCTGACCTTGACCAGCAAGCTTAGGAAAGGTTGGCACCATGCTATTACCATCAGCATTGTGGCAAGCAGAACACATAGCAATTTTACCTTGACCTGCTGCAGCATCTCCAGCGGCTTGGGCTAAACCACTGATGCCCAAGGTCAATAACAGACTTACAAATAGTTTGTTCATCAGCTCTTCCAACTACGGCTAAAAATTATTTACCGGACCGACCTCAATCATTCTGTAGACTGAGCGAGTCTCGGCGCTTATAAATTACGAGAAGATTACCACAATTTGTTGCGCAGACAACCTTTTACAGATAGATCGATAGCAATGCGTACATACAATCCTAAGCATTATATACTGCTCAGACTAAAACAAACACGAACCTCTTGCAGCACTTTTACTTGGATACCTTATGCAGCCTAAAAACCCCATTATTGGCCTGTGCCAACAAGCCAGCTTTCTCACCAGCGCGGCGCGTGTTGAGCAGTGTCCTGAAGATGAAGGCTACGAAGTCGCCTTTGCAGGTCGCTCTAATGCAGGCAAATCCAGCGCACTCAACACCCTGACTCGGGCAGGTTTAGCGCGCACCTCAAAAACACCGGGCCGCACCCAGTTATTAAACTTTTTCGGCCTCGATGAAGATCGACGCTTGGTCGACTTACCCGGCTATGGCTATGCCAAAGTACCTATTCCACTGAAACTGCACTGGCAGCGTCACTTAGAAGCCTACTTCGGGAGTCGCACCAGCCTAATGGGTTTGGTCTTGATGATGGATATCCGCCATCCTCTGACGCCCTTTGACTGCTTAATGCTGGATTGGGCCGCGAGCAGCAAAATGCCCATACATATTTTATTAACCAAAGCTGACAAGCTGACCTTTGGCGCCGGTCGTGCTGCCCTGCTAAAAACACAAAAAGACATTCAACAGAAATGGGGCGACACCGCCACCATCCAGCTGTTCTCCTCGACCAAGCGCATTGGTATCGAAGAAGCACACCATGTTTTAGCCAGCTGGCTGCAATTACTTGAGCCCATTGACGATGACGCTACCGATGAAGACGATGATGAGCAAGATGACGTTCTAGAATCATAAGCCATGCGTTCGCAGCGCTGCCCTGTCACGCACCGACAGAGCAGCACTGACGCCTCTTTTCTCTACGCAACAACGATACATAAGCCGTGCCGCATTAAAAACTGCGCCCCAAATTCAGATACAGCGCACTTTCATCATCATTATTAATGCCATAACTTAAGTTGAGTGGCCCTAACGGGGTCTCCACTGCCACAAATACACTCATCGCATTGATATACCCACTGTCTAAATCGTTAGCCTGATTCCAAACCCGACCACGCTCCAAAGAGAGGCCTGCATACACGGGCAAACCCAGCGAAAAAGAGCGCATGGGGGTTAAACGGCGATAATAAATCAGTCGCCCAATGCTAACATTTTGCCCTGCTAAGGCATTTTCTCGATAACCTGAGAGCTTTTGCGCGCCACCAATTTGGTAGCTGGAGGTAACCACTTCCTGAGCATCTAAGGTACGCCCATAACGTCCACCGATAACCCAGGTATTGGCACCCCAATTGAGCGGTTTATTCAGCTCAACCAACCACTGTCGATAGCGCTCATCTGAACCCAGTTCAGTGGCATGTTGCATCAGCGAAAGGCGCACTTCCTCGCCACGACTGGGGAAGTTGACATTATCTAAACTATCAAAGGCATATTGCAGCTGGTAATAACCTTCTTTAAAACTAAAGTCCGGCAAGTTTGGATCGCCAATGCGCACATCTGCATTGCCCCAACCGGAGCCGACGCCAAAGCGCACTTCCGCATTAGTGGAAATTTGTCGCCCCAGATTAAAGCCATAACGAATCCGCTGCAGCCGGTACTCGGCGATGGGCGCGCGTGCTTCGGTAAACTTAATATTGCGCACATCAGCATTGAGCCAAGGCGAGACAAAGTAGCGTGAGCCTATATCCAGCGGCTGATAAAATTCAGTATAAAGCTCTTGATGATCGCCCATCTGAGCGCGAGTGAACCACTCAGCGCCTAAGCGATTGATACCGTTCATACGAAAACTGGCACCGATATTAAAGACGCTGTCGCCGCGTAAGTCATCCGATAAATTCAGCCCCAAGCGCAAGTAATCGGTGCCCGTACGCTTATCTGTCGCCTTAATCACCAGCGCATGACCGCCCTTTTCAGGCTGTAAACGGTACTCCACGCGATCAAAATATTCCAAGCCGTACAACGTACCCATATCTTTTTGCAGCTGCCCAATATCCAGCGGTTCGCCCAGCCTTTGCCGAATATAATAGCCAATCACCTCATCACCGACTTTCGAGGTATTTTGCACCCGTATCGAGCTGATCAAGGGTGTCTGTTTAATCTTTTTAAGGTTACTGGGTACTCTAGGTTGCTCAAGCATAGGCTGCGCCAGCCCAGCAAAACGCCATTGCAGCGCATCAGTGGCACGGTAACCGGCATCCATCATTTCTTGCGCACGGGAAAAATCAGTCACGCCGAAACCGGCCAGCATTGGCTGCACTAAAATATCATCGACCTGCAAAGTGGCCAACTGCGCCTCGGAATTGCGCCGCGTCAGCAAAGACACTGACTGATTTAAAATATCAAACACTGTTCTCAAGGATTCTGTGGAGGCCAAGGGCGAGCCAATATCCACCACAATCACTCGATCAACACCCATCTGCCGCGCGATATCCACAGGGATATTATTAGAAATCCCACCGTCCACCAACAGCCGTCCATCCACCTCAACCGGAGTTAATAGTGCAGGAATCGACATACTGGCACGCACCGCTAAGGCTAAATGCCCTTGCGAAAACACCACAGTTTCACCGCTGGCAATATCTGCAGCAACAGCACGAAATGGAATAGGCAGCTGGTCAAAATCTTCCAGTGCACCGACGCGAGCAAAGAGCTTTTCTAAGAGCAGCGCCAAGTTCTGTCCTTGCAAAACCCCCAATGGCAAACCTAGACTGCCGTCATCACGGAAACTGAGCTTTTGTTTGACCAAAAAGTCACGGTCATCTTGCTTACGGCGAAACGGAATATCTTCACGCGGCGGCGCATCTGACAAAGCGCGCTGCCAGTTCAACTCAATGGCTAAGGTCTCTAATTCAGCAATTCGATAACCCGCCGCATATAAACCACCCACCACGGCGCCCATACTGGTACCGGCAATCGCATCAATGGTCACGCCCTGCTCTTCTAAAGCTTTAAGCACACCAATATGTGCTAAACCGCGTGCGGCACCACCGGATAACACCAGTCCAATACGCTCACGCTCAGGCTCAGCGACAGGCTGCGCAAGGGCAGCAGTCGCCAAGCACAACAGCAGCATGCAAGCAAAATAATTTAAAAGTCGACGCATATACTCCATCTCAAAATAAAATAGCGAGGCATAGCCCATACAATATTATTTATGCTTATTAGTCTATATATCTGCCCACGTCTGTTTGCTTCAATTCCAGCACATCTGATAGCGCAACCAAGCAGCGCCGCTCAATCCCTTGCTAGCTCACAGCTTGTACCTGCCGACAGCTGGGATACGCCGAACACCCCCAAAACGTGCGGCCGGCATAGCCTCCACGCTGAGCCGTACGCAACACCATATTATGGCCACAGGCTGGACACTTTTTCTGGGTTCGCGGATCGAAGCGCGCTTTAAGTTGCTTTACGTGTCGCCGATTTGTTTTGCGCGTCGGTTTTAAACGAAGCACAGTAATCTGCGCCAAGGTGTTTTGCACCTCGGCCTCTGAAAGCAGCACGTCACGAAACGACTTGATATAGCCAATAAAGCCCCAGCCGTGGGTCACATTGACTGGCATTGTTGACTTAAAGGTGCTGGCACCAACAAACACAATAACAGAATGGATAGCCTCGGCTGGGACGTCAAGCGCTAACTCTAAGGCTTTAATATGCTTATAATTTTGCCGCAAAGGGTTTTGAAAGAGGTAGGACCTCTTAAAGAATTGCTGGGTCCATTGCGCTTGATGTTCCTTGCCGAGAATCAACCCCTTCATGTTTTTTGTTTCAACAACAAAAATGCCAAAGCGCGAAACAAAAACATGATCGATCTGTGTCGAGCCATCTGGCGTAGGCAAGGTGAGATTATGCATGGGATGGTATGTGCCTGCCGCCAACCGAAACTTGGCAGCATATTTGACCATAACTTCACCTTGCATGCCCTTAAACCAAGATTTTTTGAATACGCCAATAATCAGTGCGATGGGAATCAGCCACCACAAGGTTTGCAGCGCTTGGTATGCGATTGACGCGTAGTCCAACACGTTATATGCCCTAAGATGAGGTGAAAATAGCTGAAAAATCAAACCTTGGCCGCTATGGACAGCTTATGTCGCGCAGGTTGGCAACGGCACCGGTTGCTGACGGTAGAATTGACACAGCAGCCGATACACCTCAGGCATCTGTTCTTGCATGGTTTCTGGAGCTTCAAAAAACGTCTCACTGCACACCGCAAAGAATTCTGCCGGGCTGGTCAGCCCATACGCATTGAGCGGCAAGGGTCGATCCTGCGCAAAATCACTCTGTAAGCGATCCCAAGCCGCGGTAAAAATACGGTGCCATTCGCCCGCACGCATATCAGGATGCATGGGCGGTGCACCATTGGCACCATCGCGCAGCATATCAAGCTTGTGCGCCACCTCATGAATCACCACATTACTGGCCTTACCACTGTGCGCATATGCACCGGATTGAGTAATCGCTTGCCACGACAAAATCACCGGCCCACGAAACCATGCCTCACCACTTAAAGCAGGCCCCTTAGCGTGCACAATGCCATCGCCACTGCGATAGGAGCGATTGGGTACAAAACCGCCCTCATAAAGAATCACCGTGCGCCAACCCTTGTACCAATCGAGACCAAGATGCAGAACAGGCACGCAGGCCATAGTGGCGATTTTTAAACCCATCGCATCGGTCAATTGAAAACCAGCGCCCGAACTGAAGCTTTTTCGAGCAAGAAAACGCAAGGTCATAATGCGCAGCGCCTCACGCTCAGCACCCTGATAACGCTGCATAACTGGCCAGTCAGCAACTGCCGCTTCCCATTGAGCGGCAGTAAAGCCCATTTTCTTAATACGTCTATTGTCCAACCAGTGACGCAATCGCTTAAACATGTTTAACCCACAGCGCATCTAACGCCTAACAAGCCTATAATACAGAGCGCATTATCTGCGCCAACTATACAGCAGCTGCAGTTAATTCTCAGTCAAAGTACTGCTGCGGATGTTTTCACATCAATAATGTAGCGGCGACAACTGCAAAAAGCTCAACCCCATAGCGGCCCCTCTTATGATCTAAGTAAGGCATATATAGGCTTGAACTTTCCTATTTGTCCTAAGCTGAATTAAGCAAAGTAGCTGTACAGCAGCACTGCTATGGCCAGTACCGGCAACGGGATTAACACACTCACGACAAAAGCGGCCGGATAAGCACGCTGGTGGGTTTCTTTACAGATCGCGCGGATGGTGGTGACCACATAGCCGTTATGCGGCAGGGAATCTAAGCCACCCGATGCGATGGAGGAAATACGGTGCATAGCGCCATTATCCAAGCCCATACCTTGATAAATCGGCGCTAAAATCGGTAGCGCGATGCCTAAACCACCGGACGCTGAGCCAGTAATACCGGCAATCACAGTCACCGCAACCGCCAATCCTGCATATTCAAGACCTGGCATATCGGTGAGAAACGCAACGATATTAGCAAAGGCCGGTGACTGCGCGGCAACAGCACCAAAGCCGACCACCGCACAGGTGTTAGAAATCGCAATCAAGGCATTTTCACTGCCCACGCTAATCATTTTCCCAGGCGCTTCAATGGTTTTACGAAACAGTACATAACCGATCAGCAAACTGCTCAGCATCGCCGCCAGTAACGCCTCAATCACACTAATATAGTGGCTGAGCAGGTTAAAACCACCCACTAAGATAATAAGCGGGACAATCGCACTGAGAAAGCTCACCAGTGATTCTTTGCTCACCGCTTCCTCGCCATAGTCAGCTGGCAAGTCAAAATTTTCACCATTGGCAGTTGCACGATTGGCCATAAACCTTAAAGCGAAACCACCGGACACCATAATCAGCAAAGCCATTAATAGGCCAATAATACCACCGGCAGTGGCCGTGGTACCAAAATAAGTGGTGGGGATTAGGTTTTGAATTTCTGGCGAACCGGGCGACACCATGGTGAAGGAAATAGAACCAAAAATAATCGCCGCAGGAATAAAACGGTGAGCGATATTAGCGCTGCGGAATAACTCAAAGGCAATTGGATATAAGGTAAAGCCCACCACAAACACGCTAACGCCGCCATAGGTCAAAATCGCCCCAGCACCCACCACTGCCATAATCGCGCGTTTAGCACCCAGCACCTGCTTAGTTTTATTAGCAATCGAGAGCGCAGCACCACTGTCGTCCATTAAGCGGCCAAAAATAGCGCCGAGTAAGATGGCTGGAAACCAAGTGGTAAAGAAACCGGTAAAGCCCTTCATATAATAGTTGAGCATGGCATCACCAAGATTCATCTCACTGGTTAGAGCAACAACCAGTGCACAGACAATCGCTGAGACAATAATACCGATACCGCGCATGGTCATAATGACCAAAAGTGACAGACCTACAAAAAGGCCGAGGTAGCTTAAGATAAGCATGGCGAGTTCCTATTATTGAAATTATTTTTGAAATAGGCACCCTAAGCATTACGTTAGGGTTGACTCGAGTCTAGAAAGCGAACTTAGAACTTACAACCAGTCGCGCGTGCAGATAAGGTGTGCAAATCTGCAGTCCAATCAAATACTTAGGTGTATTTAGGCAGAGCAAAGGGGCGAGTAGGCGGCGCAAACACACAAAATCTTTAAGGCGAGTACAGCGCAACACCTGTGTGTTTAACCTGTTTTACAGCAGAGCTAGGCCATGGATAAGGCGCGTAAAAATCGCTAAACGCCAAATAATGGACAAAAAAAAGCCCCGCATTTCTGCGAGGCCTTTTAAAATGGTGCCGGCACCAAGAGTCGAACTCGGGACCTACTGATTACAAGTCAAAATGCCAAGCACCCCTTTTTAAGGGTTGAAAACTCCTCACATACTCAGGTTTAAAAGCACCTCTCAGATTTCTTTCTGTGAGGTAGTCATGAAAAAAGTAGCTGTTATTTCCACTAAAGGTGGCGTAGGTAAAACCACAACAGCAGTCAACTTAGCAGCTATTGCTGCCGATGCAGGGAA
>LFRZ01000062.1:657-1003 GCA_001513025.1 Gammaproteobacteria bacterium DTU037 | reverse complement strand
TTTACTATAGCTTTGCACTGGACTTTGAAGTTGTTTGTGTAGGATAGGTGGGAGGCTTTGAAACTGTGACGCTAGTTGCAGTGGAGCCAACCTTGAAATACCACCCTGGCAACTTTGAGGTTCTAACTCTGGTCCGTTATCCGGATCGAGGACAGTGTATGGTGGGTAGTTTGACTGGGGCGGTCTCCTCCTAAAGAGTAACGGAGGAGTACGAAGGTGCGCTCAGACCGGTCGGAAATCGGTCGTAGAGTATAAAGGCAAAAGCGCGCTTAACTGCGAGACCAACAAGTCGAGCAGGTACGAAAGTAGGTCTTAGTGATCCGGTGGTTCTGTATGGAAGGGCCAT
>LFRZ01000062.1:0-438 GCA_001513025.1 Gammaproteobacteria bacterium DTU037 | reverse complement strand
CCGCTGAAAGCATCTAAGCGGGAAACTTGCCTCAAGATGAGATCTCACTGGAGCTTTAAGCTTCCTGAAGGGCCCTTGAAGACTACAAGGTTGATAGGTTGGGTGTGTAAGTGCTGTGAGGCATTGAGCTAACCAATACTAATTGCCCGTGAGGCTTGACCATATAACACCCAAACAATTTGGGAAGAACGAATTGTGACCGAAAGTTTGCAAGACACACAAATTTAGTACACTATTACATGCCTAATTAGAGAAGACGATGATCACGTAAGTGAGAAACGGCTCCTCAGAAAGAATTGCTTGACGACCATAGAACGTTGGAACCACCTGATCCCATCCCGAACTCAGAAGTGAAACGATGTATCGCCGATGGTAGTGTGGGGTTTCCCCATGTGAGAGTAGGTCATCGTCAAGCGCTTACACCAAAACCCCAGATCA
>LFRZ01000006.1 GCA_001513025.1 Gammaproteobacteria bacterium DTU037 | reverse complement strand
ACAATTGAGAGCGTGCTTATGAACAAGCAAATTTTAAAATCAACCTTAATCGCCGCTGCTGGGCTGCTGTTTGCAAATTCAGCCATGGCGGCAGGAACGGATACAGCCACATTCCAAGTCACTGCTACGGTTGCTGATAGTTGTCTAGTTAGTGCAACGCCCTTAGCTTTTGGGGCCTACGATCCGAACGCTGCGACTGATAACGAAGCCACCAGCACTATTACCGCAACTTGTACTGAGGGTACTGATTACACTTTAGCTTTAGATTTCGGTAGTAACGGTGGTAGTGCTACAGATACAACGCGAGCCATGCTTGGCGGTGGTAACTACCTTGATTATGAGTTGTATTCCGATTCAAGTCACGCTACTGATTGGAATGCAACAACCACAGTCGCTAGTACAGCGGTTGCAGGAGCCAATACTCACACAGTTTATGGCCAGATTTTGGCAGGACGGTATGTGCCAGCTGCAAGCTACACTGACACCATCACCGTAACCATTGTCTACTAACTTATGCAGGTTATGCATTCTTTATACTGCGGGAGCCGGCTGTTTGCCGGCTTGATGCTGTGGTTGTTCGTTAGTTTGGTGCAAGCTGCCAGTCTCTCAGTTAACCCAGTCATCATCACACTGAGCGCTAGCGACTCCATCGCCGCCATGACCCTTACCAACAATGGCAGCGATGATGTGGTGATGCAGGCCTCGGTCAATGCTTGGTCAATTCGCGATAATGAAGAGCATTATGCGGCAACCACTGCGCTGATTGTCAGTCCACCAGTATTCCAAGTAGCGCCGGGCAAAAGCCAAATTGTGCGTATTGGTCTCAGTGACACTGCGCCTAAGGGTGTGGAGCAAAGTTTTCGCGTGTTTCTTGAACAAGCGCCAGCGACACCCGGTGATGAGAGTGCCGCTGATGCAGCAGCCAGAGGGCCGCGCGGTGTACAAATGATGTTACGTCTGGGCATTCCGGTCTTTGTCAAAGCGGCTGGGGTCAGCACCAGCAAGTTAGTCTGGCAGGCGAAACGCTTAGCCAATGGTCGATTGCAAATTACCGCCGAGAATCAGGGCAATGCGCATACTAAAATTTCGCGTCTGATGCTTATGGATAAAGACAAAGTTATAGCGACTGCCGAGCAGCTCAGTTACCTCTTACCAGGCAGCCGTCGTCACTGGGTGCTGGATGTTCCCGTAGGAACGGCCGCACCTTATCGCATCAAGGCCGAGGCGAAAGACGGTGTACTTGAAACCACGATTAGCCACTCCGCGCCATAAGCGTGTTGCCGTCTGTGCGCTATTGGCACTATTAGGCATTGCAGCAGCGCACACTCCGACGGTGTGCGCTGCTGCAAGTATTAGCGCCGAAAGCGTTACGCCACAGCTACTTGTCGCTGAGGTGAATGGCCAGCGTTTTACCCAAGCGGTACTGATATTGGCTAGCCCTGAGCTGGGTGTGCTGGTGCCACGTGATGAATTTAGCCGCTGGCAGTTGTCGTTACCGGCAAGCATTCAGGCAGTAGAATATCAGGGGCAGGATTATTACCCGTTGCGTCAGTTGACTGATGTGCACTACTCAATCGATAGCGCCAGTCAGACCTTGATGGTGCAGGTCGGTGCAGGTCAGTTGGCGGGTTCGCATATTGATCTGAATAACAAAGCATTGAGCACACCGCAGACCGATTCCCGTGGCGGCTTTATCAACTATGATCTTCTGCATGAAATGCGCGAAGGTTTCAGCGACTCGAGCAGTGGCAGTTTTGAGTTGGCTGGATTCAATACTTGGGGGCTGCTGAGCACAACACTGCTTGCGCGCGACCACAATCAGGGCCAACAGCACAGTGGTGTGGTGCGGCTTAACACCTCGTTGCGCCATGATGATCCAAGCAAGCTGCGCACGCTGACATTGGGCGATACTTACTCTCGTGCAGATGCGTGGGGCCGCGGTGTGCTCTATGGTGGCATCCAATGGGGGACTAATTTTGGCACCCGCCCTGACTTCACCACCTTTCCGTTGCCAGATGTGCAGGGTGAGGCGATTATGCCATCGTCGGTGGAAATCTATGCCAACGACCAACGTCAAACTGTCGATCAACTCAATGCGGGTCCGTTCTCAATCAATAATATTCCGGTGGTCACCGGCGCCAATGATCTGCGCTTAGTGGTGCGCGATGTGCTGGGCCGCGAGCAGGTGATTGAACAGCCCTTTTATGCCAGTCAGCAACTGCTACGTGCTGGGCTGCATGACTACACCTATGAGATCGGAGCAATCCGTAAAAATTACTCACAACAAAGTAATGAGTACGGCCGCAGCTTCGCCGTCGCCAGCCATCAGTTGGGAATTAACAATCGTTTAACGGGCGGGGTGCGCTTGGAGGTGCTGAAGGATCAGCAAACAGCGGGACTCAGTGGCGCTTGGTTGGCCGGTCAGCGTTTCGGTGTGCTCACCGCATCGCTGGCCGGCAGCACAGCTAAAACAGATGAGGGTGGGCTCGCCAGCCTTGGCGTTGAGCACCGTGGTCGGCGTTTTAGTATGGGGGCACAGACCACGGCCACCACCGCCGGCTTTCGTCAGCTGGGGGTGCGTGATGACGAGCTGCCAGCGCGCCGCATCAGCCGTGCCAATATGGGGGTCAGTTTGCCGGGCAGGGG
>LFRZ01000099.1 GCA_001513025.1 Gammaproteobacteria bacterium DTU037 | reverse complement strand
GAAGAGATTTTTCAGGAGTTTAAACGCGGTGATGGCCAGCACTTAAAGCAAGACCGTGGTCTTGGTTTAGGCTTGGCGATTGTCGATAAAATTACCCGTATTTTAGGCCATCGCGTGCGCGTGGCGTCGCAGCCGGGTAAAGGCTCAGTCTTTGCCGTGGACGTGCCCTTAGCGCATGCGTATGAGCTGCAACAGCAGCCAGAAGTGGACGTGCCGTCTTATGCTTTAGATCGTCTGCAGGGTGCGCGGGTCTGGGTGCTGGATAACGATATGGCCATTTGTATGGCGATGCGCACCTTATTGGAAGGCTGGGGCTGTTTGGTCAGTACCGGTCTCTCGGAAGACGATCTAATCGAGCAGGTCGGTAGCTTTCAAGCGGCGGCAGATTTACTGGTTGTTGATTATCACTTGGATAATGAGGTCAATGGCGTTGATGTGGTGGTCAATATAAATCAGCAGCGCAAGCAGCCGATTCCCACGCTAATGATTACCGCCAATTACAGCAATGAGCTGAAACAGCAAATGCGCGCTCTCGGCCATACTCTCATGCATAAACCGGTCAAACCCATGCGCTTAAAAACCGCCATGAATCATCTGCTGGATCAACAGCGTTAAAGCCTTGACTCTGATGCGCAGGGTCGTGGCAACATATCAATTGCTTTGTGTGTTTATAGAAACTAATATGTTGCTTATA
>LFRZ01000116.1 GCA_001513025.1 Gammaproteobacteria bacterium DTU037 | reverse complement strand
ACCGATAGCGGCCGTCATTGCCCAGTATGTGAACAGCCTGAAGCCCATTGCATCTGCGCCGAGCAAGCGCTCAATAGCGGTGACGGCATCGCCCGCGTACGCCGCGAAAGCAAAGGCCGTGGCGGTAAGACAGTGACGACTATTCAAGGTTTATGCCTTACGGCAGGGGAGCTGAAAACCCTCACAGCTGCCTTGAAAAAACGCTGTGGTTGTGGTGGGTCATTAAAAGAGGGGGTGATTGAGATTCAAGGGGATCAGGTTGAGTTGCTGCTGGAGGATTTGCGTAAGCGAGGGTTTACGGCGAAGAAGTCGGGTGGGTGAGATGTGCGTGCCCGCTATGATGCTCATGCATTCACAACGGTATGTTTCTTACTGCATGTGTGAGCAGTGAGCTCCTGCATCACAGCGAACAGGTGTTGTCGCTACAGAAGATGTTGCTGGGTACTTAGATGGATTAGGTGGTGTGGCTAACAGTGAAATGTGGGTGATCACGCTATTGCCCAATGCTTGCACAGGTTCAGGCCAGTCGTACTGATTTGCATACCAGCCACTGACAACAAATAAGAACACTATGGCTTTTTGCATGGCTACATTCCTTTGTATAGTTATATCGAAGTTAAATTTAGCTGGATTGTATAGAACGCAAGCGTAGCTGGGTAGTTTTTTAGCAGAGTATCCTTAGTCTGCTAAAGGTTAATGAATGAGTTGAAATCCTAGTCCCACGGCCGTAAATCAACGATAGCTATGATTTCAGTAGTGTCTTTGCGCATCAGTACCACCATATCCTGCTTGTTGGCGCTGAGTGGTAGCCAGGCGTCTGCGCTGGGGTATTTGGCTAATGTTGCTTGAATCGTTTGGGCTGCATTGTTTGCAGAGAGTGCTGGCAATTCTAGCAGGCGGTTTTGGATAGCTGCTTGTTGCGAATCAAGCGACTGGTACAAATTAGGGCGCTGGGCAATATCCACACCAGCAAAAACTGACTCCATTACAATGTCATTTTTCTCTTCAGTATCGCTTGGATTGACCGCCGCGACCCATTGTGGGCCCAGTAAAGACGGCTGGCGATATGCGCTGTCTGCTTGATCAAGTTTACGCTGATCAATATCTAATACGCGCACCAACTCAAAACGATCAACGGCAAATACCAGCCAAGCGGGGCGGCCTTCGGCGACCGTCCATAGACCGTAACCGAGAGCAGAGATTTGCAGCACAGCAATCACGGTTAAATCCATAATCAGGGTTTTTTTGCCGACTTTATAGACTAGAAGAGTTAATAAGGGACCGAGCACCACATCGACAGCTAACAGAAGAAGAAAAATCTGCGTGACGCCGACCGCCGTATGCAGAGGGGTCGGATACCAGAGATAGAAAACCACTGCGATCACGGTTAAAGCGATCAACGCGGAAATTAGCAAGTGTAGGGTAAAGGCTTTAATGCGTGGGTTCATAAAGGGCTACTTCAAATACAGATGGTAAAGATACAAAATTCATCTTAGGGTAAAAAACGACAGTTGGCAGGGACATAACGAAAAGCCGCTGCTGAATCAATAGCGCAACCCCAAACAATCGGTGCGCTTGCTGTCATCGCAGCAGAAGGTATACCGCCAGTAACTGTGCCGCTACCGGGCGTGAGTAATAGCGCTGTGCCTAATAGATTCTGCAGGTCTGCTGCATAGCTAATGCTGATACGGCCTTCAGGCAAGGATATTGCGCTTGTATTAGCGATAGCAGCGATGGCGATACTGGCCACGTATTTAGAGGGCGTAAATGTGTAGTTGTATGAGGGGCCGACAGAAGGGCCGGTACCACTATAGGCAGCAATGGCAGCGGTTCCACTGCTTGCAAGAGTTTCAGTAACTGCAAATTTTGCGGCAGCGGCTAAGATTAAGCCTTCCGAAACTCTACTGCGTACGGTGTAATCCTTGTAAGCAGGTACAGCAATGGCTGCGAGTAGGCCAATGATGGCGATCACAAGCATCAGTTCGATTAAAGTAAAGCCTTGATAGTGTTTTGAATAAGTGTACATAGGAGGCTCATTCTTAACGCAAGTTAGGCTGGATATAAAATAATGTATTTTAAATGTACAACGCCCCGTGATTTCACGAGGCGTTGTTTTTATGCTGCTAGAGCCAATAATTAGCTATTAACGGCAGTTGGCAGGGGCAAATTTGGATTGTAATAAACCTGCTGGCACGTTATTCATACCGCTAGCGTTAGCAGCAGTTTGTGCTGCTGACGCACATGCCCAGTCAATCGCACCAGTAGTTCCAGCGGTTATCGCAGCGGCTAAAGTAATACTTGTGTTAGCAGCAGCGGTGCGCACATATGGAGCCAATCTTATTGTATTTTGAGTTGCAGCTACACCAACGGTTGCTGGGTTGTATGTGATAGTAATTACACCAGTAGCAGGAGTCATAAGCACGCTGCTTACATACTTACTATTAGCGCCGGTATTAGCACTTTGAGCGTTCCATGTGTTTATTACTCGTGTAAGATCATCTGCTGAAGCAGAGCCTTCTGAGGCAATCATAGCTTTTGCTGGTGCCGCAAGGCTTAAACCCTCGGTTATGCGCGCACGAACAGTGTAATCCTGATAAGCAGGCAAGGCCACCGCAGCCAAAATACCAATAATCGCAACAACGATCATTAACTCAATGAGGGTAAAACCCTTTTGCATTTGTGCTTTCATAATGAAGCTCCATTTATTGAATAGAAAGGTCATGTGACCTGTATGTAATATAGCAAAGCGCGTGCCAAGTGTTGTTTTTTGTTGGTTTTGCAGTGCTTTATTACGACTGCGGTTTAAGCTTAGCAGGTTGCTAACTGCTTATAGCGCCTATTTCTCCAGTGTTTACGCGGTTATTGCGGTTGTTTGTGTCTCGCACTATAAATTCTGGCCCGCATGCCGAACGCTCATTGAGGGCGAGTTGACGGCATTATATTTGGGTCGTTAAACCCCTGTTTTTTGCGTGGAGTTGTCACAGAGTGACACTTTTTGTCACTTCCTGTCAGCTTGTGTTTGTTAACACTATTTTTCGGCGGGCCGATGGATAGTGTCGTTATTGCTAGAGTTGGCTCTTAGGTGCTTTTAGATCAGGTGCTGCTGTGCTTGGCTGCGCAGTATAAATGCAGCCCAAGAGCCTCTGTTACGCATGCTGCAGAGATCACAAAAACCAGCCATCCCGCCTGCAAATCCCGGCTAAACTAAGGTAATCTTAACCACATATTTATCGCCGCCCATCCTTCACTATTCCCGCCATAGCCTGGAGCTCAGAGCAACACTATGTCTCATTTACTGCGCATCATTATGATCAACGGCCACCTGCAAGGCATCGTTGAGCTTGATCTCAATGGCCACACCAATATCTGCGGCACCAATGCCTCAGGGAAAACCACGCTGCAGCGTTTGATTCCGGTGTTTTATGGTGAGCGGCCGAATAACGTCGTGCCGAAAACGCGGAAAAAATTCGACCAGTATTACCTGCCGCACAGCGACTCATATCTAATCTACGAATACCGTCGCGAAACCGGCACAACTTGCCATGTCACTATCACCCGTAAAAAAGACGATGGCATCAGTTACCGCTTTATTAATAGTGCCTATCGCCCTGAGCTTTATCTAAGAAGCAACGCCGAAGGCCAAGCGCAAGCGCTGAGCTATCAAGAATTTACCGCGCATTTACGCCAGCACAGTATCGAGTACTCCAATCTGGTCGATACCATTAGCGAATACCGCAGCATTATTCAAAATGACTTTAGCCTGTTAACCGGCAGCTTGCCGCGAGCCGAATCGACGCGCCTGCGGCAAACCGCGTTGCGCTACAGTCTGGCGGAAAATCCGCACCGTTTACGTCATATCGAAAAACTGGTTTCAGCGGTGCATGCCAAAGAAGGCAAGATGGACACCTTGAAAACCATGCTGGCGGCGATTTTTGAAGATGAAGGGGTGGCGCTACCCACCACGAAAATCAAAAGTACCCAAGTGCGCGAGTGGCTGCAGCACGTGCGCCAATCGGCACGACTCAGCACTTTGCAACGTGATATGCAGGGTCTGGCTCAGCAAGTCGACAGCCTAAATGCTATTGAGCAGAATCTGTGGCAGTTGCAGCCTTTATTGCTCAAAGATGCCGGTCAACTGGAGATCAGTTGCGCTGACCAAGAGGCCGAGATCAAACGAGCCAAGCGCCAGACCGCTGAGCAGGAGCAGCGTTATCGCAGTGAGCAACATGCGCTCAATAGCAGTGCCAGCCAAGTCAGCAGTCAGTTGGACCATGTCGAAGCAGACCTGAATCATATCGAGAACAGTCACAGCGATTTTAGCCAGCGCGATATGCCGGGTCTGGAGCAGGCGGTCAATCAGTTGCCCAGTTGGCGCCTTGAGCGTGATGAGTTGGACACCCATTTGCAGTTGCTGCGTGAAGCGGAAGGCGGCTCAAGGCAGCGCTTTGATGCGCGTAAATTAGAATTGAGCGAGCGACTTGATGAGTTTGTTGAGAACAGCACGCATCAACAGCAAAAAGTTCGCGATCAAGAGCAGGCCTTGCGTCAGCAGCAAGAGGTGCAAAAGAACCAGTTAGAGCACGAGCAACAGCAGCGGCGTCAAGTACTGCAGGCTGAATGCCAAGATCAACAAAATGAGATATTCCAGCTGCAGGCCGAGGTTAAAGCGCGTCTGGCGGTGTCGCAGCTGAGCCCTGAGGAGCAGCTGGAGCTGGCCGCAGAGCAGGCGCGGATTGAAGACATTCAGCAGCAATTAAGCAATCAAAGCGATGTGCTTGAGCAGTTACGTGATCAGTATGAGCAAGGTAAAACCCTGCAAAATGCTCATTTAAACGAGATTGAGCAGCAACGCAAAAAACTGCGTCAGGCCGAACAACATTACAATCAACTGAAACGCCAACAAGCACCAACTGATGGCAGTCTGCGCCAGTTTCTGCAGCAGCAAGTCGCGGGCTGGCAGCACACTCTGGGTAAAGTGCTGCGTGAAGACTTACTCGAACGCGGCGATTTAGCACCGAGCCTGAATCCAGCTATCGTCAGCGTGAGCAGCCAGGGCGTCAGTGATGAGGCGCAACTGTTTAATTTGCGCCTGGATCTCGCCGCAATTGAGCTGCCGCCTTACGCACAGGATGAGCAGGCGCTATTGACCGCGATTGCGCAAGCGCTCGATACGCTGCATGAGGCTGAGCAGTTATTGCACAGCCTTGCAGAGGCGCAGAAAGTTCACAATGCCAACAGTCAGCAACAGCAGGCCCGCCTGCAAAAAGCTCAGCAGACTCGCGATCGCTACCGTGAAGATTTACGTTTTGCCCAAGATTCGCGTCAGCGTTTAATTGAACGCCAGCAGCAGTTGCAGCAACAGCGCAAACAGAGTCTGCAACAGCAGCAGAGTGACTTGGCGCAGCAGTTGGACAGCCTGAAAGCCCAGCAACTTACCGCTTTAAAAGAACACGACAGTGCCTTTAGAAATATGCTGCTGGAGTATCAAGCCGATTGGCAGCAAGCGTTGCAACTGTTACAGGAAAAAATCCAGCACTACAGTGCCAGTATCAGCGCCAAGCGTCGTGAAACTGAGCTGCAAGTGCATGAGTTGCAAGTGGCGCTGGAGGGCGAGTTGCGTGCGCAGGGTATTGATCCACAGACCCTTAAAGACACTGAGCAGCGCTTAAAAGGTATTCGTCAGCAGATTACCAATACTGAGTCGCGCAGCAATGAGCTGGACGACTATCGACGCTTTTTACGCGTCGATTGGCACGTGCGCAAGCCTGAATTGCTGGCGCAGGAACATCAACTCAAACAAGAAAAGCTGAGTTTAGCTGAGCAGCTAAAAAACCTAGAAAAGGCCTTTTTAGAGCAACAAAAAGCTGAATTAGTGGCAATCAAAAACAGCGAGCAGCAGTTGGATGGCCAGCGCAAACTGTTAGAGCAAATCCTGCCCTTGTTGAAACAACTGGAGCAATTTCCCGCACCCGCCGAGCTACAGGACAGCCTCGCGGCGCACAATACCGGCGATTACGCCGAGCGCATTGAGCGGACGCGGCGTGCCTTGCAAGATAAGCAGCAGCTGGATGTGCGAGTGAAAAACGGTTTGTATCTGTTTGAGCGCGAGTTGCTCAGCGATGCCAGTGCCAACTTCACCGATATTTGGGCCAGTCAGCAGCAACGTTTAGGCCTGAGTTCCAGCCCGCAAGAATTGTTGGGCGCCTATCAAGAAATGCTGCAGCTTTTGCAAAACCAACAACAGAACTTGCTCGCTACTGGACGTAACTACGGTGCCGATTTGCAAAGTTTCTTTACCGTATTTAGTGATCTAAATCGGCGCATTAGCGCGCAAAGTCGGCGTTTAAGTGAGGAGGTCAGTGAGGAGTTTGTGCTGGAGGGGATTAGTAAATCCGAGGTGAAAATCCAGTCGACCATTGATGAGCTGGGCTTTTGGGGGCCGCTTAAGCGCTTTTCTAAACTCTACAGCCAATGGGAGCAAGATTTTGAGCGCTTGCCCAGCGAGGCCTATTTGGATGCGCTGGGTGATGTGGCAGAATTATTGCGCAGCGATCAGCAGTTCACCTTTGAAAGTCTGCTGCGCTTAGAGTTGCATCTGAATGAAGGCGGCACTGATCTGGTGATTCGTAATGATCGGCAGTTGTTGGAGTCCTCCAGTCACGGTATGGCCTATTTGATTTTGTGTAAATACTTGCTGGCTTTTACCCGTTTATTGCGCGGCAAAGCGCAGGTGACTATCCATTGGCCGATTGATGAAATCGGTACTTTGGCCTATCACAACGTAGAAAAACTATTTAAGGCCTGCGAAAACAACAATATCTTTATTGTCGGTGCGTTTCCTAATCCAGAGTCGGATGTGTTGGGCTTATTTAAACACCGTTATCTGATTGAAAAAGACAGCCGCAAAGGTGCGCTCAGTCAGCTGAAACGTATTGAGCCTAAGCTCAGTCGGCTGGCGCAACGCTTACAACAACACCGCGCGGAGGCCGCACAATGATGATGCAATACAGCCATTTACTTGAGCAGCTGTTGGCCGGTGGTTTTATTTGCGAGGTGACTGACAGTCAGGGTTTTCGTCATTTGCAGGATGAAGAGCAGCGCGCGGCGCTTGATCAATATCTGCGCCCGCTCAATCGCCGCTTGGCCAGTAATCCCGAAGGTACAGTGTGGTTTTTAGCCTGGCGCGAATTGACCGCAGACTTGCGTGAGCAACTTTCGCAGCAGTTTAAAGAGACCCTCGACAGCCTGATCCCGATGTTAAAACTCTTGCAGCTGACCCAAGAAACTTTGGGCCATGAGAATGTGTTAACCGCCAACGATATTATCAATCGGCATGATCTGGCCGCACGGATTGAAAACAATCCCAGTCTGCGTGAGCAATTGCAGGCCTTGGTGCAAACGCGCTTTTTCCAATCGCAAAGTGAAGATGTGGCGGGGCAGCTTAAGCAGGTTTTTGATCGTTTACGCAGCCATGGTTATTTGCATCAGCCGCATAAAGATCGCCATCATTATGTGGTCACTGGCAAGATTGATTATCTGATTGATCTGACCCGCTTTATTCGCGAAGAAGAAAACATTTACATTGACGAGGACGTGCCGCCCAGCCAAGAGGATCTGCTGGCATGAGTACTCTGGATTACCACAGTGAGGCGGTGAAGCAAGGTATTGAACGGCTGAAACTGCTGGGCAAGTACAGCGAGCTGTTGATGCAGAACTATTACGGTGCTGAGTTGGATGAAGCACAGGCTGGCGCACGGGTGGTTAATCAGTTACTCGAGGCCAATATTGTTTGGCGGCCGGATGAAGAGTCGGGCTTAAAACTCACCGGCCCGGTGCGTGAGATGATTGTGCACTTAATCGCCGATGAGCAACGGCGTAAAGTCAATGCTGAAGTGGGGGAGTTTCTGCTGAATATCCGCCTGCTGGTGGGTAAGATCAATGACGCCGAGCATAAGGGTAATTATCAACACAGCACCTATTTGCAGGCCCAGCTCAGCCAAGAAGTGGATGATTTAAACAGTCGGATTGCCACTGGGATTGATAGCTTATGGAATCGTTTGCATACCGATTTTGCTTTTGTCAGTACGGTGCAAGAAAAAATCCACGAAAACGAAAAAGCCCACAGTGAAGTGTTGCGTTGGCTGGATGGTTTACAGCTGATTGATTTTAAGGAGTTGATTGCCTTTGCTGGCAGTAATGGTGGCTTGCGGCATGTGTTAGTGCGTCAGTTGCAAGGCCAGGTCAGCGTGCATTTTAGTAGTTTGCGCGAAGTACAGAAGCGTCTGAATGAACTGATGGCGCGTTTTCGTCAGCAGCAAGCGCGCAATCTGTTGGTGCGCGGCATGCTGCAGTTTTTCCAGCAAAAGCCAAATTTTCAGCCCTCAGATTATGCCCAGCGCAGCCATGTGGTGGATTTGGTCAATCAAGCCGCGGCGTTACTGCCCAGCGCTTCGATTGCCTTAGATCGCCATCAAGATAAACATGCCATGCAGCAGCTGCTGGTGCAGTTGCCGGCGCGCCATCAGCCGCGCGCCGATCTGCCCAGTGCCGCGCAGCCGCTGGCTTGGCAAGAAGATGAAACTATTCTGGCCAAGCGTCGTGCATTACATGAGGATGTGGTGTCCTTTTATTTAAGCGTGCTGGATCAACAGCAGAGTCAGAGTGCCTTGGCGTATTTGGCCGATGCACAGCTGCACTGGGATCCGGAAATCTGGTTGTATCAAGTGATTGCGGAGTATCAAGGTTTGGCCAGCAGCGATAAAGCTGCTTTTCGTTTGCAGTATGATGAGCAGGTGGCTGGGGTGTTTAATCAGGTGCTGCTGATTGCCGATGTGCAACTGCAATTACTCAGTGAAGGAGTGGGCGCATGAGTGTCGATCTAGGACAAAACGTACGCGGCGTATTGCAGCGCGTGCAGATAAAACTGCAGCAGGATGCCTGTGTTCAGCAACCGGCTAAACAAACCAGCATGCAGGTGTTACGGACGTGGTGTATGCAGCATGGGATTGAGACCCAGCCGTGGTTTAGCACAACGAAGGTGAACTTTGATCGCCGTATTCTCGCGCGTATCGAGCAAACCCTTCTTGAGCTGGGTTTGCATCGCCTTGATGAGGATATTCAGCAACAAGATCGTTTTCAGCAAAGTGATAGCAGCCGCGTTGAGCATAAAAGTCTGGGCCACGCGCCGAAAGATCGACGGGTGTTGATGGCACAGGCCAACTGCGGAGCGTATTTCCCTGACTGGGTGAATGCCTCACCCAGTCAGTGGGTGATGGACATTGATTGGCAAACCTTGCAGCTCAGTGTCTTTCCGAGTCTGCTGGTGGTGGAAAATCTGGATAGTTTTTATCAGTACTTTGCCCATCATCCGCAGCGCTACACACTGCCGGATTTGGCGCTGAATGCCTTGGTGATCTATCGCGGCGACGGTTTGGAAAGTCGAGCGCGTACAGCCTTGGTTGAGGCTTATGCCGCCACAGGTCGGCCGCTGATTTACTTTGGTGACTATGATAGCGCGGGTTTAAGTATCGCGCTGCATGGGGCTTATACGCATATGCTGTTGCCCAGTTTGACTCACCTGCTGGCGCATGCTGATGATAGTGCCCAGCCAGCAGAGCAGTTGCATATCGCCGGCAGCATTGCGGCATACGCTGAGCAACTGCCTGCGCAACATCCTTTGATCGGCTATGTGCGGCATAACACGCAACGGCAAAAAGGCCTGCGCCAACAGGCGTTTCAAGGGGTGTTGGAGAGTGTGCCGCTGAGGTAGATCGGCCTTGTGCTTGTAGGGTTTGTGCGATGATTGGCATGGTCGGCTCTTACCGTGGGCCGGTTTTTCGCTGTTGTATGGGCTAGGATCTGGCGCATACAACATCAGCGTGCCAGCAATAAGTTGCCCTCAATCGGGGTGAATTTAGAGGCGGCACGAATCAAGGAAAAAGCGGTAAACTCGGCCACACCGAAGACTTCAGCCTTAACCTCGTACAGTTGTTGCACGCGCTCGAGTAAAACGGCAAAATCGCCATCTCCAGAGGCGAGCACTAATACATCGGCTAAACCGGAAAATTCCATGGCGTCCACCGCAATCCCTACATCCCAATCACCTTTGCGGCTGCCATCCCCGCGCTGTACGTAAGGTTTTAATTTCACTTCAAAACCAATGGCGCGCAAAATATTCTGAAATTGTTGTTGTTTGGCATCGCCTCTATCGGTGGCATAAGCAATGGCTTTAACCACTTCACGCCCAGCAGATACCTCGCGCCAAAACTGGTTGTAATCAAATCCCGTAGAAAATCCTTGGCGTACCGTATGATAAATATTTTGCACATCGACAAGAATCACAACACGTTCCATTACAAACTCCATAAAAAGTAATATAGTGCACAAAAACACAGAGACAACCCATGCAACTCCTGATTAAAGGGTGACCTTATGTACCTTTTCACTCATAATTAAAACTATATAGACATAAAGGGCCAATTAACCTGTCTGCCATTTATCCTGCACAGCACACGCCAATCTACGCTGTCATCGCAGCCACTGCCATAGCAAAGCCCTTAGCATTAAATTAATTGATTCGATCACACAGGTTTAAAAACGTATGACGCTGTACTTAGCTTCCACATCGCCCAGACGCCGTGAACTATTGTCGCAAACGGATCTTAAGTTCTCGGTGCTTGATATCGCTATCGATGAGACGCAACGTCGCAATGAGTTGCCGACCGCCTATGTCGAGCGTCTGGCTAAAGAAAAAGCCTTAGCGGGCTTTCAGAGTGTGCAAGAGGATGAAAATGCTATCGTGCTGGCAGCCGATACCATTGTTGTGCTTGAAGACACTATTCTGGGTAAGCCCAGCAGTCAGAGCCAGGCTCAGGATATGTTGCGTTCATTGTCAGGTCGTTCACATGTGGTGATGACGGCGTTTGCAATCAAAACCGCAGAGCAAATACGTGTACAGCGGGTCAATACCACGGTGTTTTTTAGATCCATCACCAGCAAAGAAATCGAATGGTATTGGCAGACCGGCGAGCAGCAAGATAAGGCCGGCGGGTATGGTATCCAAAGCAAAGGCGGCATCTTTGTCAGTACCTTATCAGGCAGCTACAGCGCGGTAGTGGGCCTGCCTTTAGCTGAAGTGGTTGTCGCCCTGCAAAACCTTGGTGTGTATCCCGAATAGGCACTGTGTATTCGCTTGTGACTGCATTGCCGTCACAAGCGCCCCGATCAGCCAGCGGTCAATTCATCAATAGCTGGCGATGCCTGCAATATATCTAAGTAGCCCACATCTAGTTGTTTCTGAGAGTCGACTTTGCGCAAGCGTGCTTGTCCATCGGCCGATGGCTTGTGTCTGTTCGGTTTTATTGGTGCGGTTGGCAGTAAAGTGGTCTGTGCACCAGGGTGGCTGTTGAGTGGCCTAGGGGTGCTTGGCCGCAGTCGCAGGTCCGGCCAGCTTCTAACCTAGGGTATTTTGAGGGTTAGATTTAGGTTGTTATTGGTTGGTTTTTCATCGAATTGCAGGCAAAAAAAAGGATGCCGATTAGGCATCCTTTTTTGTAGCGCAGGTACAGACTAGGCGTGTGGCTTGGTCTCATCCTGCTCGGCAGCAGGCGCGTCATCATGTTTTGAAGACTGCGTCTGTTTGGCTGCTGTTTGATTGTGCTCAGTTTCTGCAGGCACTGCAGGTGAACTTGGCACGTCTTGCTTGGTTGCGACTGGCTCAGTTGGTGTGACAGAGGGCTCAACAACAGGCTCAACCGGCGCAGCGATAGATTTAACATCTGCTACTGGCAGCTCAGCTTGTACTGCTGGCGCTACTGCCGCCTTTGGTGCCGCTGTTTGAGCCGCTTCGGCTTCACGTGCCAAACGCTCTAAACGACGACGCTCACGCGGATCATTCGAGGCGCGACCAACAGGGCGAGCAGGTTGTTGCGCGGCTTTGTCAGCCACGGTTTTAGCTGGTGCTGGGGTTGCTACAGCTTCGGCCTTAACCTCTGACTTAGCGGCCACTTCGGCGACAACTTCAGGTGCTTTGGCCGGCAGGCTCGCTGTGTCGTTGGACACTGCTGGCTCTACTTTAGCGACTGGCTCAGCTTTAACAGGTTCTGCTTTAGGCTGTGCCACAGTTGCGGCAGCTTTCTGTTCAACGATTGGCGCTGCAGCTTTAACCTCGGTAACGGCCTCGCTGACTGGTGTGACAACAACAGATTTCTCCGCCTGCTGTTGACGCACTGGGCTTGCTTTAGGCATTTCAACCGCGACAGGCGCAGCTGATGGCTCAGAGATTTGCAGCAGCGGCTGATCCGCAGAGAGCGACACTGTTTGCGCAGGATCAACCATGGCGACAGCACCACGGCCAGCAGCGGCATCCACTACAACAGGCTTCACATCCGTCGTTGCAGGCACTACAACAGCTGCCGTGGCAGGCAGTGTTGGGGCTGTGCGGACTGGTGTTTTCTCAGTTACGCCTGCATCCGTTACGGTCTCGACAGGCTGAGCTGTTGATTCTGTTGGCGCGGGTGCATTCTCAGCTGAGCTGTCATCTATTGCATTGCCATCCACATCCACTTGCTGACGCTCGCGACGGTTGCTGCGACGACGTTGACCGCGTGAACGGCGACGTGGGCGCTCTTCATCAGTACTGTTGTCATCTTGCGCATCGTTTTGCTCTGGCAAGTTGCTTTCTAGCTCATCCGTTTCCGTCTCTAAAGTTGGCTTCGGGTGTGGCGCGCGCTCTTGACGCTCAGGGCGGATCGGACGCTCATCAGTTTGACGTGGCTCACGCTGGGTACGCACTGGCGTTGGCTTGTCGTCGCTGCTTGATTCTTGCACCACTGGAGCATTGCGTAAATGACGCGGCTCAGGCGTTTCACGTGCAGGACGCAGTTCGCGGGTTGGACGCTTGCGCTCAGAACGATCGGCGCGCTCAGAACGATCCGCGCGTTCTGGGCGTGCAGGACGCTCTTCACGTTGTGGGCGCTCAGTGCGGCGATTGTCCGAGCTGCTATTAGAGGCATTGCTGTTACGGTTGCTTGAGGTGTTATCACGTGGCGCACTGTCACGCTCAGAACTGCTGTCACGTGTGGTTTCACGCGGCTTACGCTCTTCATCGCGGTTGTTGCGGGTATTGTCGCGACGGCTGCGATTTTGTGCTGCTGGGCGCTCAGTACGACGCTCGGTGTTACGGTTCGGCGTGCTGGCTTCACGTGGTTCTGGCTTAGCCACTGGCTCAGCTGGTGTTGCATCGCTGGCAAAGAAACTGACCAGTGACTTCACTAAGCCTTTAAGCATGCTTGGCTGTGCTTTGGCTGCCACAGGTGCAGGTGCTGGCGTTGCAGATTTTTCTGGTGGTGGCGCAGCACGCTCCGCGTTAGTGGTTTTTACCGCAGCTTCTTCGCGTACTAATGAACGGGTTGCGCTCACTGGTTGCACTTCTTCGGTTTCTTCTGGCGCCATTTCATAGCTGGATTGACCCGACAAGGCTTCTGGGCTGTCGTCACGCAAACGCATCACTTCAAAGTGCGGCGTTTCTAGATGGTCATCTGGCAGGATGAAAATGCGCACACGGGTGCGTAATTCAATTTTGGTAATGGCGTTACGTTTTTCGTTGAGCAAGAACGCCGCGACTTGGAAGGGCACACGAGCGCGCACTTCAGCGGTACGATCTTTCAGCGCTTCTTCTTCGATTAAACGCAGAATAGCTAAAGATAAGGACTCAACGTCACGAATAATGCCTTGGCCGTTACAACGCGGACAAACCACGCCGCTGCTTTCGCCCAAGGATGGACGCAGACGCTGGCGCGACATTTCTAACAAGCCAAAACGTGAGATACGGCCGACTTGTACGCGGGCACGGTCGGCTTCCAGGCATTCGCGCATGCGATCTTCAACAGCACGTTGGTTTTTTGCCGGGGTCATATCGATAAAGTCGATAACGATCAGGCCGCCAATGTCACGTAAACGCAGTTGGCGCGCGATTTCTTCAGCCGCTTCCAGGTTGGTTTGCAGTGCCGTTTCTTCGATGTCGCTGCCTTTAGTGGCGCGCGCCGAGTTAATGTCAATGGACACTAAAGCTTCGGTGGGATCTATGACTACCGCGCCGCCAGATGGCAGCTTCACTTCACGTTGGAACGCAGTTTCGATCTGGCTTTCGATTTGGAAGCGGTTAAACAGCGGTACGCTGTCTTGGTAGAGTTTGATTTTGTTGGCGTACTGCGGCATCACCTGACGAATAAAGCTTAAGGCTTCTTCTTGGGCATCGACGCTATCAATCAATACTTCGCCGATATCTTGGCGTAAGTAGTCGCGAATCGCGCGGATAATCACATTGCTTTCTTGATAGATCAAGAACGGAGCGCTGCGGCCATCGGCGGCTTCTTTAATCGCAGTCCACAGTTGTACAAGGTAATCGAGGTCCCACTGTAGTTCTTGGCTGTTACGGCCTAAACCCGCAGTGCGTACGATTAAACCCATATCAGCAGGGGCGTTCAGAGAGTTGAGGGCTTCGCGCAGTTCGTTGCGTTCTTCGCCTTCAATACGGCGAGAAATACCACCAGCACGTGGGTTATTTGGCATCAGCACCATATAACGGCCGGCGAGGCTGATAAAAGTGGTGAGGGCTGCGCCTTTGTTGCCGCGCTCTTCTTTTTCAACTTGAACGATCACTTCTTGGCCTTCAGTCAGCACGTCTTTGATATTAACGCGGCCGGTGCTTTCGCCAGTTTTCTTGAAGTATTCGCGGGAAATTTCTTTCAGAGGGAGGAAACCGTGACGCTCAGAACCGAAGTCCACGAAGGCGGCTTCTAAGCTGGGTTCTACGCGGGTAATACGGCCTTTGTAGATGTTTGATTTCTTCTGTTCACGTGCGCCTGACTCGATGTCGAGGTCAAACAAACGTTGTCCATCAACAAGTGCAACACGCAACTCTTCAGGCTGAGTTGCGTTAATTAGCATTCTTTTCATGGGGTACCAATATCTTCCGTGTTCACGGATCACGTAATTGGCACACTCGATCATTAGGGTTGGTGTCGGGGTCGCGCAGTTAAGTTAAATAGCTTAACCGTGTCTAGCGCACAAGGGTCATAAGCCGATGGCGCGACTGCGTCTCCAGTTGGCTGCAATATTTAAACTTGCTTGCAGCGCCTTTGTATCAGGAGGAGGAATCAGAGATTGGCCGCGGACGTGATGAAACGTCTGAATCAAAGCGTGTGGCTACGCAGGTCAATACTACTGTGCATCTCCACCCAACACATTTCCCTTTAATAAGTCGGGTGCCGCTCGGTGTGTTCGTGAGCGGGTTTATAAAAATACGATCGCAATGGTGCGTTCGCGGATTATGTTTCTCTACAGCTTTGGCTAAGTCGTGTGCTGCTTAGCGAGGTGGCTGTGACCTGTAACAATACTCAAACCAGATGAGGGTCAACGTTTTGTTTTAATTTGTTTTAGCGCCGGCTTTTATCTGACTGCTTTTGGCAGCCTTCAGAATATAGCAGTATGTGCTGTTTTCTTCAATAAATAAGTGGGTCAGGGCAGCGCTGTTTTATCTGGATGGCTTTTGTATTGAGGGTGCGGGTCTTGGCTGCAATTTGCTAAGTGTCGCGGCTGGTTTGTTGTTAACATTGCAGCATTGATGCTGGGCTACTTTTTGGATGTGTATAGTTATGACTAAGATGGATTCGCAAGCCGCGACCGGTGTGCAGTTACTTGAAGTGTCGGCAGGCCTAGAAGGGCAGCGCATTGATAATTTTCTGTTGGCGCGCTTAAAGGGCGTGCCTAAAACTATGATCTACCGCATTTTACGCAAGGGCGAGGTGCGCGTGAATAAAGGGCGGATTAAGCCTGATTATCGAATTAAAGAAGGCGATATCGTGCGCGTACCACCCATGCGCATGACTCAAGCCGATGAACCAGTGCCCTTGGCTAAGAGTTTGTTAGAACGTCTTGAGGCTGCGATTGTCTACGAAGATAAGGGTCTGATTGTTTTAAATAAGCCTGCCGGAATTGCCGTGCATGGTGGCAGTGGTCTGACCTATGGCGTGATTGAAGCCTTTCGCCAGATGCGCCCGCTGTGTAAAGAAATTGAGTTGGTGCACCGACTTGATCGCGACACCTCAGGTTTATTGATGATTGCCAAAAAACGCAGCATGTTGCGTCATTTGCATGAAGCCTTGCGCGGCGATGGGGTGGATAAACGTTATATGGCGCTGGTGCGTGGCCGTTGGCCGGCGTCGCGCAAACAAGTGGACGCGCCGTTGCAGAAGAGCAATGTGCGTTCCGGTGAACGTATGGTTGAAGTCAATCAAGAAGGTAAAGACGCTTTGACCTTATTTAAGGTGCTGCGCCGTTTTGGTGAGTTTGCCACCTTAATCGAGGCCAGTCCGATCACCGGTCGTACTCACCAGATTCGAGTGCATGCTTTATATGCAGGGCATGCGATTGCGGGTGACAGTAAATATGGTGATGAAGACTTCTCTAAAGAAATCCGCGAGCTGGGTGGTAAACGTTTATTTTTACATGCTTGTGATTTGCGTGTGACTTTGCCCGATGGCGAAGTATTGGCCGTGCATGCTGAGCCAGAAGAACAGTGGCAGGATGTGATTAAACAATTGGTCGATGGTTAAGGCTGTTGCTGTGCGTTTTTCGGTCGGGCTTGAGCTCGGCATGTTGCGCTAAAGGCGAGCCACAGTCTTGCGCATAGGCGATCGACAACGATGTTATACACATTTAAAAGATTTTTATATTCAGGAGAATTGGGTGGATAGGTTTAGGCTGTTGATTTTTGATTGGGATGGCACCTTAGTGGATTCGATTATGCGCATTATTGAGGCGATGCATGTGGCCTCTGATAGCTGCGCGGTGCCGCGTTGTACCGATGATGAAGTGCGCGCAATTATTGGTTTGGCCATGCCGCAAGCCTATGATGTGCTGTACCCTGAGGCGGATGATGCGGATTTAAAACAGCGCTTTATTACCGCCTACAGTGATGAGTATATTCGTTTAGAAGAGCAGCCCTCAGCGTTTTATCCGGGGGTGTTGGATGCGCTGGAGCAGTATCGCAGTGCTGGCTATCAATTGGCCGTTGCCACGGGGAAAAGCCGTCGTGGTTTGCACCGGGTGTTAAGCGGGCACAAAATGGTCGACTATTTTGACATCACCCGCTGCGCCGATGAAACGCGTAGCAAGCCCGATCCGTTAATGCTCCACGAGATTTTACAGTACTGCTCAGCCGCGCCACAGCAGGCTATTATGGTCGGCGATTCGCCCTTTGATTTGCGCATGGCTAATAATGCCAGAGTGCCGGGTGTTGCGGTCAGTTACGGTGCCCAGCCCTTGAGCGTGTTGCAGCAAGAGCGTCCGGTGTTAGCCATTGATCACTTTTCTGAACTGACCACTTGGTTGCAACAGCAGCCCAATACTTTACTTAAGCTTAAGGGAGCCTTGCATGACTGATAACTCAGGTGATCGCCCAAGAGATCCTTGGACTGATAATAGCCATATTGATAACTCGCCCCCTAGCGCAAAGGATTCATCGATGACTGATCACAATGTTGATAGCAAAACATGGAAGCTGCTGGAAAAAGCAGTACTCGCCAGCGTCAGTGAGCAACGTCGCTCACGGCGTTGGGGTATCTTTTTTAAATTACTAACCTTTACCTACTTAATGGGTATGCTGTTCTTTTTCTCACCGTTTGCAGGCAGTAGCAAAAGCGTAACCACAGGTGCACATACAGCGTTAATTGAAGTGCGTGGAATGATTGCCGATCAAGAGAGTGCCAGCGCCGATAACATTGTCAGCGCATTGCGTAAGGCCTTTGCCGATAAAAACACCAAAGGCGTTGTACTACGCATCAACAGTCCTGGCGGTAGTCCAGTCCAGTCAGGCTATATTTATGATGAAATTCGCCGCTTGCGCGTGCTGCATCCAGATACCAAAGTTTATGCGGTGATCAGTGATCTTGGCGCGTCCGGAGCCTATTATATTGCCAGCGCCGCGGATGAGATTTATGCCGATAAATCCAGTCTCGTCGGCTCGATTGGTGTGACTGCGGCCGGTTTTGGTTTTGTTGGTAGCATGGAAATGCTTGGTGTAGACCGTCGCGTTTATACCTCGGGTGAACACAAAGCGTTCCTTGATCCCTTCCAGCCACAAAATGCAGAAGAAACGAAATTTTGGCAAAGCGTGCTGCAAACTACGCATAAGCAATTTATTGCTAGCGTCAAACAAGGCCGTGGCGACCGCTTAAAAGATGCTGAGCATCCAGAACTGTTTTCTGGCTTGATTTGGACCGGTGAACAAGCGCTAGAGTTAGGCTTGGTTGATGCGCTTGGCAACAGCAGTTATGTAGCGCGTGAAGTGATTGGTCAAGCAGAGATTGTGGACTTCACCTTAGAAGAATCACCTTTTGATCGTTTTGCCAAACGGCTAGGTGCCAGCGTGGCGGAGCGTATCGCGATTCTGGCCGGCTTTAGTGGGCCGCAGTTGCGTTAAAATATAACGCTGGTTGTGAATTCAACACTCTCGGTTAAACGAGAGTGTTGGTATGACAGCGCAAAGGATGACGCTGGCTTTGTTTTATCGGATACGGGCACCTGCTCAGATGGCACCAATCTGGAAGCCGGTCGTTTCTATCGTGGCCTCGAAGAGAAACTGGCTATAGCGCAACGGGCTAGAAATAAAACCCAAGTTAAAACCATTCACGCCAAGATTGCTAACCGTAGAAAAGATGCGCTGCACAAGTTCAGCCGCGAGTTGGTCAACCGCTGCGGTGAAATCTATGTGGGTAATGTCAGTCGTTTAAAACTCGTTAAAACCAAGATGGCCAAGTCAGTGCTGGACGCTGGCTGGGGTCAATTAAAAACAATGCTGGACTATAAATGCGCTCACGCAGGCATTGTTTTTAAGGAAGTGAACGAGGCATACACCACCCAAACCTGTTCGCATTGTGGTAGCTTGCCCGAATCGAGGCCGAAAGGTATCGCAGGACTTGGAATAAGAGAATGGACGTGCAGTGGGTGCGGTGTCGCCCACGACCGCGATGTCAATGCGGCGCAAAACATTCTCGCGGTCGGGCATGGCCGTCTAGCAGTAGGAATTCCCGTCCTTTAGAGGCTGTCGCGAAAGGGGTAATACTGTAAAACGGATCACATTTCCATCTGAGAGCTTACCGTGTCGACAGCATGCATGCCCACGCCTGATGACAGGCAATTTGCGCTTTTTCAGGAATTGCCAGCCTCATCACCCCCGCCCCACCGAGTGACGACAACCTCATCAGGACGACGCTTCAAGCAGGGAGACGCTAAGGCCATTTTTTTGGGCATGATGCCACTTGAGGATCAGTTTTTTATGGGCTCACTGCTTGGGATGTCAGGGCTCATCCTGTCGATGACAGAAAAAGATTGTAACTACCCGGATGAGCGCAATTGAATCGTCCTGTCATCGAAATCGCCGAGCAACTATTTCATCATGGGCTATTAAATGATTTGCGACAGCCTCTTTAGGCCGGGGAGGATGTCAACTCGCTGTGTTTGTGGGTATGCGCGCCATATTGCCCTGCTTGCTGCAGCGGTTGCTGCTCTTGCAGTAGGCCGGACACAACTAGAAAGCTACCCCAGTCCAAATCATTGGATAGCAACGTCTCAACTTGGCGTGCTTCTGTTGAGCCAGACGGCAAAAATATAGCGCTATGGTAGGCTACCTGTTGCACGGGTAGGGCGTCCAATACAGGGCGCAACTCGGCAATGCTATGCCAGTGCGCACCGCGATAAGCACCTTGACCACCATTTTGGCCTTTTTCACGCCAGAGCAAACTGTTGCGATTGAGTAGGGCAATGGCAAAGCGTGAACTTGTCACCCGAACAATTTCTTTAATTGCCAAGGGCCAGTTATCGACAAAGCACAGTGCGGTAATCGATACGCTGCAATCGAAACTGTTCTCGGCAAAGGGTAGTGCTCGCGCATCGCTGAATTGATAGTGACTAAGAGGATCTTGCTGGCGAGCATAGTCGAGCCATTGTTGATTAATATCCACGCCCGTTACGTGAAGACCTGGTGTTTGCGCAAAGCGACGGGTAAACCATCCAGTACCGCAGCCGACATCTAGCAGACGTTCATTCGCTTGGGGTTTAAGTAAGTTAACCAATAGTTTCTGTTCAGTTGCACCAATCCATGCGCCACGCTCACTGGCATACCAGGCATCGTATGCAGCTGCCGATAGTATTGTCATGATTGCTCCCCTAATCGAGCTCAGTGAACTGCCTGCGGTTTAAACCTGTGCTCAGGCAGTGCTTTTATGTTGGATTAAACAGTTAAGAATTTCCTATCTTAATCTGTTTTTAATACTATTCAAGGACGTATACTGTTGCCTTGTAGTGGGGTTCAGTAGATTGTGTAAAAGTATTTAGGTGCAGGCCTTGAAAAGGTACAGAGCAGCCCCATCTTATAGTCAGGCAAGCAAGAAAGGGTGGTTGAGCAGTTAGCCTAGAAATAGATGATTGATCGACATGGCACCCGATTTAGTGTAAGATGCCTACTACCTTGTAAGTAACAAGTAACAGCTTGGGGCCGATTAGGATTCGACGCTGGTTGCGAAACTTTAGGTGCATGCCGAGTTGGTAACAGAACTCGTAAATCCACTGTTGCAACTTCTATAGTTGCCAATGACGAAAACTACGGAGCAACAGCTCTAGCTGCGTAAGCAGCCTAGCCGCTCCTCTGGTCGCTTCGGCGCCAGCAGTCACTAGAGGATGTCTGTAAACTCAAAGTGACTGTCAGATAGAACAGAATCGCCGCGTAGTACGTTGTGGACGAAGTGGCTAAAACTTACACAACTCATCCAAAGCACCCTGCCGATCGGGCGGCTGCGGATTAAATTAGTAGACACGGCTAAGCATGTAGTACCGACAGCGGAGTACTGGCGGACGGGGGTTCAAATCCCCCCGGCTCCACCAAATACACATCTAAAGACGTCCACGGACGTCTTTTTTTGTGCCTGAAATCCAGCAAATACGGGGCTTTCAGGTCTGTTGGTGTCTATGGGGATCTATCTGCAGCTACGTATTTATGTGCACCAGATTGTACACCACGGCAAAGGGTGGTATTTTTTGGTGCACATCAATGCGCCTCGGAGTCCCTCGACATGCCCCCTCGCACAACTAGACTGACAGAAACCAAAATCAAGCAGGCTAATCCTAAGGATAAAGATTACGCGCTAGGGGATGGCAATGGATTACAGTTAAGAATAAGAATCAACGGCTCCAAGCTCTGGATGTTTATCTATACACACCCTTTTACTAAAAAGCGTGTAACCATGGGGTTTGGTCCATACCCTGAAGTTTCCCTTGCTCAAGCTAGAAAGATGACTCTGGAAGCTCGGGAGCTCGTTGCAATCGACAAAGATCCAAAGGAAGAGCGCGAAGTTACCCGCTATCAACAGCGTGCGGCAACTGAGCACACATTAGAAAAGGTTGCAGAGGCTTGGTTTGACCTGAAAAAAGAGAGCGTCACGCAGCCTTATGCTGAAGATATATGGCGCTCACTCACTTTGCATGTGTTTCCAAATATTGGTGGTACGCCGATATCTAAACTTACAGCACCTATGGCTATTGATCTTTTACGCCCGCTTGAAGCTAAAGGCAGTCTTGAGACCGTTAAGCGTGTGTCACAGCGACTGAATGAGGTTATGACCTATGCTGTTAACTCTGGCTTGATACATGCTAATCCACTTGGCGGTATACGTGCGGTTTTCAAAAAACCTAAAAAGCAAAACATGCCAGCACTGAATCCTGACGAACTTCCTGAGCTAATGGTGGCGATTGCGAACGCTAGTATTAAAAGGACCACTCGCGCTCTTATCGAGTGGCAATTGCACACCATGACTCGCCCAATAGAAGCTGCTACCACCCGCTGGTCTGATATCGACTTCAATACGAAAATCTGGACAATCCCAGCGGAGCGTATGAAAAAACGCCGAGCGCATACTGTTCCGCTAACTGAGCAAGCCTTGGCTGTTTTGGATGCAGTGAAAGCATACAGCGGGCACCGAGAGTACGTATTTCCAGCAGACCGTGATCCTCGTACTCATTGCAATAGCCAGACGGCAAATATGGCTTTAAAGCGTATGGGATTTGCAGGGCGACTTGTTAGCCATGGCATGCGATCTATTGCCAGTACTACGCTGAACGAGAAAGGCTTTGAGCCTGAGTTAATTGAGGTGGCACTTGCTCACGTTGATAAAGACGAGGTTCGTAGCGCCTACAACCGTGCTGATTATATTGAACGGCGACGACCTATGATGGATTGGTGGAGTGAGCATATTCAGCAGGCTGCGACTGGTAGCTTGTCAGTGGCTGCGCTCAACGAGGCGCAGTTTAGAAAGGTCGTGTCTATCAGGGGCTAGGCAGTATTAAGTATTGACGTAGCTGCTGGATGTTAACGGTATTGTAAAAATGCCCCTCTTATTGAAGCTGCTCTATCTCACGTAGATAGTAATGGCGTGCCGAAATGATGCAGGCTTGGGCTGATTATTTAGATAAGCTAAGAGCTATCTTAGATTAGTAGTAGTTCAAGCGCATTGATGCAGAAAAGTGATACAGACCCTGTAAATAATTTTGAACTTAACGTTTTACTTTGCGGTTCTTATTCTTTTTGTTGTTTTTGCCGTCTCAGTTTATCCATGATGTGCTGAGTGTGCGGCTTGCTTCCTTGATTCAAAGTTTCCAATGGTTGTTCAGCTTCGGTGAGCTGACTGTGTTCTAACATAGTATGTGGCTAATTTGAAAAACGATTTATTCTAGTTCTTATAGGGTATACCCCAAAAGAACTAGTGTTTTAGAGGGTAAAGAACCTTAAGAAACCACTTGTAACAGAC
>LFRZ01000138.1:231-683 GCA_001513025.1 Gammaproteobacteria bacterium DTU037 | reverse complement strand
GTGTTTCTCCAAAAAAGCAAAAAGCGGAGAAACACTTGTCCTGACGGAAAGTATTTTCCGCCAAGGGTAGGTAGGTTAAACATGAACTCACAACGTGAGCGCCGCTTTGCATCATGTACACGGCTTTTGGCATGTTGCTAATCAACGATTAGCGGAACATAAGCGAATAATAGGTAACTTGTGTTGGGTTGTCCAGACGCTGTCGGTCAGTACCAAAAACTGCTAATCAGCATTGGTTCAGAAGGGCGAGATACGGTGTTTATAGCTCTATCCCAACCCTGTATTCCGGGTAGCACAAATAAAAACGCCTACATACCGGGTTGGGATGTAGGCGCTTGCAGTATGTTCATGTGGTTACATATTTTGATTAATGCATTTAATCGTGTGGTATGCGTTTGGACAGCCCTGCAGTGCAGCTTTATCAAGCATTTTTAAAGCTCTTGCACGATCTG
>LFRZ01000138.1:0-140 GCA_001513025.1 Gammaproteobacteria bacterium DTU037 | reverse complement strand
TCTTCTGTTACGCCATCTGCTGCTTCGTAACGGTATACATTGGCCAAGACAAACTGAGCGTCTGAATCGCCATTTATCGCTTTTTTTGTTAACCGCGTTAATGCGGCTTTAGTGAGTTTTTTCATATTGATTATGCCTCT
>LFRZ01000118.1:17879-39978 GCA_001513025.1 Gammaproteobacteria bacterium DTU037 | reverse complement strand
TACCAGGATAGGTTATTTCTGAACCTATCCTTTTGACTGCCACCTAATAAGTAGCGTTTGTTTGCCTGCTATTACCATTGCATCTCTTGTAAATGCGCGGCGGCACTCGCATGATGTAAAAACCAATCACCATGTATGGGGTAAGTACTATGTCAAATGAAGGTTATCATGAGCCTATCGAAGAGCTCTCAGACGAAACACGCGACATGCATCGAGCCATCACATCATTGATGGAAGAGTTTGAAGCAGTGGATTGGTATAACCAACGCATTGATGCCTGCAAAGACGACGAATTGAGGGCAATCCTTGTCCACAATCGAGATGAAGAAAAAGAGCATGCGGCCATGGTGCTTGAATGGATTCGCAGGCGCGACACTGTCTTGGATAAAGAGCTGAAGGATTATCTGTTTACCGATAAGCCAATTGCGCATAAATAACACAGATCACTTGGCTCAAGCAGAATAAGCTGTGATGCTTATTGGCTGGCCTATTTCGAATTGGTTTGCGCATGTGTCGTTATTGTTGCGCAAACCAATTATCAACCCACCTTCGGCTATTTGTGCGGCCGCTAAAGCGACTGCGCTTAGCTCAGGCCTCTTCCTTTTGTTGTGGCTTTATTTCCTATAGCAAGTGGAACAGACAGCGCGCTTTTACGATGCTGTTTAACTATTGTGCGCGAAAATAATACAGCGTGAATAATGGGTTTAAACTTTAGCACCCTGTATGCCGATAATAGAGATGGTTCAATGCGCACTACAGAGCAATCGACAGACAGCCTCATTGATAATTTTATTGCACCAATCTGCCGCGATTTTGTGACCATTGTGTACCAAGACGACGATATTCTGTTGATTAATAAACCCAGTGGCTTGCTTAGTTTGTCGGGTAAGAATCCGCTTAACTGGGACTCAGTACATTATCGTTTAGTGCATGGTCAAGTAGGGGTGAGTCCTGCATTCCCCGAAGCAAAATTAGCCCATCGACTGGATTTTGGTACCTCGGGGATTATGCTGGTCGGTCTCAATGCCGAGTCGGCGCAGCATCTTAATCAGCAGTTTCAATTACGTACGATCCAAAAGCGTTATCTGGCGATGTTAGAAGGTTGGCTTGAGGAGGATCAGGGGCAGATTAGCGCGGCTATCGCTAAAGATAAAAGCCTGTTCCCGCGAGTAAAAATTTGCCACAGCACAGGTAAAACTGCGATCAGTGAATACATTTTAGTGCAGCGCTTAGAGTCGCCGCGGCGCAGCTTGGTGCAATTTACCCCGCTGACTGGGCGCACCCATCAGTTACGCATTCACAGTCTGGAAATTGGCCACCCGATTCTTGGTTGTGATTTGTATGCAAGCAGCCAGAGTGAGCAATTGGCCGAACGTTTATTATTGCATGCCAGTGATCTGTATTTTGTGCATCCAGTGACTGGCGAAGCCGTCCATGGACGGTGCTCTTGTCCTTTTTGATCGGTAATTGTATGACTGCTTTAACACAAACTTACCCTGCCCATACATTGTTTCCTTTGTGTGATTAGAGCGTTCTGATGAAATCCAACAGCTACCGACTTGATCGATTCATTAGCCAGAACAGTGCGTTTAAGCGAGCCGATACGCGCTTGTTAATTGCACAAAAGCGGATTCTGTTGGATGGACAGTTAGCCCATTCTGCTCAGCAAAAAGTAACCCAATTCACCCATGTACTTTTGGATGATCAGTGTTTACAAGATAACCAATCGGTTTACCTTATTCTGAATAAACCTCAAGGAGTGGTAAGCGCCACCAAAGATTTGCAGCACACGACCGTACTCGACTTGCTTGAACATCCACAGAAAAATGAGTTGCATATTGTTGGCCGTCTCGACTTAAACACAACCGGGTTGGTGTTATTAACCAACGATGGCGCGTGGTCACGACAGATCAGCTTGCCCGAGACCAAACTGGCCAAAACCTATGAAGTGACTGTGGCTCAGCCATTAACAGCTGAGTACATTGAGGTGTTTCGTGAGGGCATTTATTTTGCGTATGAAGGCATTACCACCCAGCCGGCCTGCTTAGAAATATTGTCTGAATACAACGCTAAGCTGACGCTAACCGAAGGTAAATACCACCAAGTGAAGCGCATGTTTGGTTTTTTTCAAAATCAAGTGCTGGCACTGCATCGGGCCTCGGTTGGGTCTCTGACTCTAACCGGACTTAAGCTGGGGCAGAGTAGGGTGCTAACCGCGCAGGAGCTGAGCGCAATTGAAATGTATATGTAGCTGTTTAACGATCAAGGCGCTGATCAAAGCGCAGAGCCCGTATGCTGGTTGACCCATATTGCTCAATAGGCGATGTATAACCGGCGGTAGCTACTGCACATCACATTAACCAACGTTTTTTCATTAATACATAGGCCAGTGAGAACAGCGCTGCTCCCAGTAGAGTTAAATAGATCCAAGCAAACGACATATTCGCCATATTGCTATCTTCCAAAAGTATTGACTGTAGGGGCATATACAATTGGTAAGAGGGCAGGACAGGTGCCACTGCGGTCAGTTTTTGTGACACATCAGACATGGCTGATGGCAACAGGTGCGGTAAATAAAAGATGACGCCGAGGGTTCTTGCCGTTGCTTGGTTGCGGCAGAGAAAGCCAAGGAAAACGCCATAGGCACTAAAACAAAAACCACCAACCAAGATAAAGAAAATATAGCTGAAGGCATGTACTGGCCAAACATTGCTCAGTAGATGGAGTAGGAGTGTCGCGACAATAATCAGGGCCATGCCTAACAGTAGTTTTGCGGCTAGCCACTGGGCCTCATGGATGGGTGTTTGCAGTAGGCCAAGTAGCAGTTTTTTCTCTTTTTCTTCAGCGATTTGCGCAGGCAGAATGATAAAACCAACCAGCAGAATCACCATCAAAATCCAGGTTGGCAAGGTCTCGCGTTGCATACCGCCTGTGTGTAGCGAGCTGATCTCGGTAATCCAGCTGGGTGGATGCCCTTCAGCCGCTTTCTGTAAAGCAGAAAAGCTTTGCACGATGGCAATGGTGTGCAGGGACTCTTTTTTCAGCACCAACAAGGCCAAACTGCCAGGCTGTTGATCGTTGTTGGTTACCACACCGTTGATGCTGTGATCTTTGAGTAGGTGCAGGCCGTGTTCTTCATTCTCCAGCCAAGTCACCTCAATGGCATTCTCTGCAGCTTCGATGCTGCTGGTGATTTCGGGTGTATACACGTAATCCTGCAGCAGACCAATGTTGATTTTGCTTGCTTCAGCATCAGTCTCATCGACCAGACTTAGTGAGACAAAAACAAATAAAGGAATAAATAGCACCAGCAACAGGGTTTTATTCTTAACCGCAATCGCCAGATCATTGAGTGTCAACAGCAGAATATTTTTCATTATGCGTACAGTTCTTTATGGATATCGGACTGGAAATATTCTTGAGGAAAGCCATCGAAGATCACCTTACCTTGGTGCAGAACCATGATACGCGTTGCCAGGTTTCTGATTTCTTCGGGGCGGTGCGAGGTAAATAAAATGGTTTTTCCTGTAGCATGCATGCTGTTTAGTAGGCGGTAGATTTCCCGAGTGGTCTCGAAGTCCAGTCCTGAGGTTGGCTCATCCAACAGCAATAGCGAGGGATCTGCCAGCAGTGCACGGCCGATGCTGACTCTTTGTTTTAAACCTTTGGAGAGTGTTTGTACCTTAGATTTGCGAAAGGAGAGCAGGTTGAACTCGTCCAGTATTTCTTCTACGCGGAGCAAGGGCGTCTGCGAGAGCTTAGCGAATAGCTTCAGATTGTATTCAACGGAAAAGAAGTCAAATAGATTAGGATCTTCTGGAATAAAGCCTATTTTTCTGACTGCTACAGCTCTGTTTTTCAGATCGATATTATCGATGCTGACCCCACCACTGTCCGGAACAATCCAGTTAGCTAGCATTTTTAGCAGCGTCGATTTACCCGCGCCATTGTGCCCGACAATAGCAATTAACTCGCCTTTTGCTACGGCAAAGCTGGTTGGTGCAAGCCCTCTATTCTGACCATAGAGCTTGGTAAGATTGTTGACTTGGAGTTGCATAGATTAAGGTTCTACCTTGAATAAGGTTTCGCACGTAATAGAACCAAGCTTGGCGCTCTGGATCGAAGTATCTAGTACGTGATGCAATAAATACTGCTTAATTATTAAGCGCTAATAAGCGATAGACAGACAACCACATGCATTGCTGGCGAACCAGCTATGCATGTTGCTTATGCGCATTAAATTATTTTGATTATTACGATAACTAGGATGATGACTACTAAAGCAGCGACCATGATTACCTCCCATTTCGACTATTTGTAAGTTATTTGATTGAAGTCTTGCGGTTTAAGTTCCCAGCCTTGAGGTAACCAGCACTAAAGTCTGTCTTATGTCATTTTACAGTCAGCGGCACATGCCTAGCTATTGAGAGTAAAACTATTACAACAGAGTATAGAGCCCCTTTTTAATTGAGGTCAAATATACTCTTGCTAAAGATCCTATCCCATTTCTCTAACCGATGCGCTGCATGATTGTATCAGTGCGCATCATAGGAATAAGTAAATGATGCGTGCGCAAGTAATTTGGCTAGCTGGGAGAGTTGATTTGTCTCATTTTCTACAAAACGGAGGTTCAACTGCTTTTGAAATAGCACTTTTATAGACTAAGTGCAGGTGGGTTTTATATTACAAACCCCGATATATCTAAAAAGTCGATAGCTATTAGCAATAATTAGCGCTTTTTATCAATAGTAATGTGGCTACAATAGTCAGCATCAACAACATAAGAGAGTTCATATGCAGTTGCTTAATTCTTCAAATCGCTATGGTTTAGTCAGTGTAGTCATACATTGGTTAGTCGCACTGGCCGTATTTGCTTTGTTTGGCTTGGGTCTGTGGATGACTGGGCTAACCTATTACAGCGAGTGGTATCGCACGGCACCTGCACTGCATAAAAGTGTTGGAGTCGTGCTGTTTGCAGTGATGTTGTTACGCGTACTGTGGCGTTTTTTAACACCCAAGCCTGCGCCAATAAGTAGTCATTCGGCAACAGTGCGGATGTTGAGCAGCTTAGGCCATGGCCTGCTGTATCTGGGTATTTTTCTTGTGATGATTTCAGGCTATCTAATTTCCACCGCGGAAGGTCGTGGCATCAGCGTCTTTGATCTGTTTGAAATTCCTGCGCTGATTACCGGCTTGCCCGATCAGGCGGATCTGGCTGGGGAAGTGCATTTCTATGTGGCCTGGGGCTTAGTAGTGTTTGCTGGATTGCATGGTTTAGCAGCTTTGAAGCATCACTTTATTGATCGCGATGCCACACTCAAGCGCATGCTGGGTTGTGGGCCAAAATAATTTCGTACGACTTAGATTCTTTTAATTAATTTAGAGGTAAAAACATGTTTAAGAAAACATTTGCAGCATTGCTATTAGGCTCGGTATTAACCACTGGTGCAGTATCTGCAGCCGATTACGTGATTGACCAAGAAGGCCAGCACGCTTTTGTTAACTTTAAAATCAGTCACTTAGGTTACAGCTGGTTATACGGTACCTTTAAAGATTTTGATGGCACCTTTAGCTATGACGCAGAGCAGCCAGAAGCGAGCAAAGTTCATGTTAACTTGCGCACTGCTAGCCTCGACAGTAACCATGCTGAGCGTGACAAGCACTTACGTAGCGCTGACTTTTTAAACACCAGTAAGCACCCCAAAGCGACCTTTGCCTCCACTAAAGTGGTCAGCACTGGTGAAGGCACCGCTGATATTGTCGGTGATTTAACCCTCAATGGTGTGACTAAAGAAGTAGTGATTGCTGCCAACTTTATTGGTGAAGGCGATGACCCTTGGGGCGGCTACCGTGCCGGTTTTGAAGGCACTACCACACTGCAATTATCTGATTTCGGCATTAAAGCTAACTTAGGCCCAGCGTCAGAAAGTGTTGAGTTGACCTTAGCCGTTGAAGGCGTACGCAAGTAATATCGCCTTAGTCAGTGGCGCTACCTTGCATCGGTAGCGCACTGGCACGAATACAATCGACTAAGATTTGCGCCGCTTTTCCGAGCAGCTTATCCTTATGGCTATACAGGTAAAAGGGTTGATGCCGAACGCCGCTGGTTTGCAGGCGCAGTTTTTTCAGTAAACCGCTGGCTAAATCATCCGCAACGATATGTTCGGGCAACCAAGCAAAGCCTAAACCCGCACGAATAAATTCAGCTGATGTGGCTAAACTGGCCACTGTCCAGCGCTGTTCCGCACCTAACCAACCCACATCCCGCGGCTGACGTTTGCCCGAATCACGCACCACCACCTGCATATGCGCAGAGAGATCATTGGCGCTGAGCTTTTGCTCCAGTTGATGCAATGGATGATGGTGATGGGCAACGGCGATAAAGGTAATCGAGCCCAGTTCAATGGGTAGATAACCGGTAATGTTTAACACGCTGATGGCAATATCAGCGGCACCGTCATGCAGCACTTCTTCTGTGCCAGACAACACTTCTTCCCGTAATAACACCCGGCAACCGCGACTCAGAGGTTTAAAAGCCTGCAGAGCTTGCACGATTTTTTGACTGGGGTAGGCCACATCCACCACTAAACGCACTTCGGCTTCCCAGCCGTCTTCGATTTGCTGGGCCAAAGCTTCCAGCTGCGCCGCATCGGCAGTTAATTGCCGTGAGCGCCTCAGCAGAATTTCGCCAGTTTCAGTTAATACCGCTTTGCGCCCCTCAATGCGCAATAATGGCATGGCCAGCTGTTCTTGCATGCGGGCAATGTTGTAACTGATCGATGATTGCGAACAGTGCAGCGCTTGTGCCGCTTGTGCATAGCCGCCATGATCAATGACAGCTTGCAAGATTTTCCATTGATCTAAGGTGATGCACGGGGCTTTCATAGGCGGGCCATTGTAGGGTTTGTGAGGGTTGAGCAAGCACTGCGTGGCATTATGCAAGGCAGGTTGTGAGCCGGTATGGCTGTGAGTCTAGCGTTTTTAATTAATTGTGTTGAGAGGAATTAGAATAACGATGTCTGAGCTTAAATACTTAGCCGCCTATGCACCCGAGTTGCAGGCGCAAGTACGCAGCATGTTGGCGCAGGATAAGTTGGGCGCCTATTTGCAGCAGCGTTATCCCGAACGGCATAGCGTACAAAGTGATAAAGCCTTGTATCAGTTCACTACTGATCTTAAGCAGCAGTATCTGCGCAATGCGCCCAATATCGACAAAGTATTGTATGACAGCAAACTGGATGTGTTGCGCCATGCGCTGGGTTTGCATACGGCTATTTCGCGGGTGCAGGGTAATAAGCTTACGGCGAAAAAAGAAATCCGTATTGCCGCCTTATTTCGCGATACGCCGCCGGAGTTTTTGCACATGATTGTGGTGCATGAGCTGGCGCATCTACGCGAGAAAGATCACAACAAAGCCTTCTATAAGTTATGCCAACACATGCTGCCGGATTATCATCAATATGAATTCGATTTGCGTATCTACCTAACCTGGCGCGATACGCAGCAGCAAAAATGATATCCAGCACAGCAGTGCTTGCGCTGTTTGTTACCGCACAAGCGCTTGTGCCACCTCGGGCGTGACACCAAAACCATAGGCTGACAGCAGGTCCCCAAGTCCAGTTCATAAAAAACACGGACCACCACCATGGGGAATAAACAAACTAGGGCATGCTGTTGAAGTCTGAGTGCGCAAAATACTGTCCTCTCAATCAGCCTGTGAACTGGGTTGTATAAGTAGCATTTACAGTAGCAATGTATCTTGCTGTCAGCGACAGCCGTTTAAGAAAATGGTTACCACTAAATTGACCCACTCTCGCCGCGCAGCGGTGTCAAAACTGCGCAAGCCAAGGCTTTCCAGCCGCAGTGGCTCAAGTACCACGGACGCTATAAATAATTGCGAGAGTGGCGCAAGCGCATAAGTCCCCAAATGGCCTGCGGCCTGTTCTTCCGCCAACAAGGTTTCAAGTAGATGCTGCCCAGCGAAAGCGGACTTGTTATCACTCAGACGTGCCAACTCAGGGAAACGCTCGGATTCAGCCATGATGATTCGGTACATACGCAGGATTTTGGGATCCAATAGCGCATCTAGCATCTGCACCGCCAGGTCTGTCAGCCGTTCCTGAAAACTGCCAGTCCTCAGCACAATGGGCGAAAAGTGCGTGCTCAATACTCGGTTACTGACGGCAATAAATAAGGCTTCTTTGCTGCTAAAACGGGCATAGACTGTGGCTTTTGACGTGCCGGCGTGCTTGGCTATTGCCTCGATGCCAGTGGCGCTAAAGCCCGCTTCTAAAAACAGTACTTCGGCTGCATCAAGGATGCTTTCTTGTATGTCAGCGGCTTGTTTAAGTGAAGGACGGCCACCTCGGCGAGATTCGCTGCAGGTTTTGCCTGCGGCAGATGCAGGCGTGTTAGTTGTTTTCACAGAGTCTCCTGATTTTTATTTTAAACTAAACGTTGCGTTTAGTTTAAATCAAGGTGAATATTATCCTGTTAGAGCGGCTAATACAGCTTATTTCAAAGTCGTCGCCGCAGCTGTTGTGATGAATAATAAAAAAAGCTCTTGGAGGGTATCCTTTGACATATACATTTGGTCCTGATTCAGCCGCTTGGCTCTCATCGGTACAATTACCGGAAACGGTTGCTGAGCTAGAAGACGCCCAGTGGGATGATAGTGCAGATTTTGTTGTAGTCGGCTACGGCGGCGCCGGTATGGCTGCAGCCCTTGAGGCAGTCGAAGGCGGTTTAGATGTCTTGGCGATTGACCTGTTTCAAGGCGGTGGCTCTACAGCGATGAACGGTGGCGTGGTCTACGCCGGCGGCGGTACTGCTATCCAAAAGGAGGCTGGGGTCGAGGACAATGTCGAAGAAATGTATAAATACCTCGCGCTGGAAACCCAAGGGGTGATTAAAGATTCCACTCTGCGTCGCTTTTGCGAGCAAAGTCCGGGAATGATTGATTGGCTCACCGGGCATGGGGTTAGATTCGACAGCACGCTGTTTCGCTCTAAAACATCCTATCCACCGCAAGGCTACTTTCTTTACCATGCTGATAGCTCATTATCACCCTCCCACTCAGCTGTGGCGAAACCTGCGGCGCGCGGTCACAAAGCTTGGTGCTCACCGACTAACGCTGCCATCGGTTTTGGTAAACATTTGACTGATCCGTTGCGCAAAAGCGCCTCGCGCCGTGGTGTGCGTTTTATGGCGCAAACCGAAGCGCGGCAATTGATTATGGATCAAAGCGGCGCCGTGATGGGACTCAGTGTGGTGCAAATGCCGCCGGGCCCAAAAGCCGAGGAGTGTCGCCGGTTGATGGCGCTAGCTACCAAATGGCAGATGATGTTGCCGAGCAGTTTCCCCGGTTTTAATATCACCAATGGTATTGCTGAGCGGTATTGGCAGCGGGCCAACGAGATCAAATTTGCTCACAGCACCGTACGTCGCATTCGCGCCCTGAAAGGTGTGTGTCTGAGTACCGGTGGCTTTATCCAAAACCGGCCCATGGTGAAGCATTATGCGCCAGGCTACAGCGCCAGTATGGCTATGGGCTCGCCGGGTGATAATGGCAGTGGTATCCGCTTGGGTCAGACTGTTGGCGGTGCAGTCGATCGGCTGGAGCGCATCAGCAGCTGGCGCTTTCTCAATCCGCCACAGGCGTTTGCCGCCGGCATGTTGGTCAATGCTAAAGGCGAACGCTATGTTAACGAAGCGCTTTATGGTGCTGCTGTGGGCCAGGTGCTGGGCGACCAGCAAAACGGGATTGGCTGGCTAATTTTGGACAAGAATCTCTACCGCAAGGCCAAGCAACAGCTGCGCAAAGACGAAATGCTGCCGTTCCAGCGTCAGCCGGGTAAATTGGCACTCCTGTTTGCGCGCAAGGCGCGCAGTCTCGATCAGCTGGCAGAGAAATGCGGCTTTGATCCTCATACGTTACGCCAGACCGCAGATACTTATAACCGCACAGCAGCGGGCTGGCAGGATGATCCCTTTGGTAAGGACCAAAGCGATATGCACAGTATTGTCGACGGACCCTTCTACGCCATTGATGTGGGCGCCAAAAGCAAACTGTTGCCACTGTCAACCATGACTGTGGGTGGTTTAAAGGTGGATGAAGACACGGGTGAAGTATTGCGCAGCGATAATAGTCGGATTAAGGGTTTGTACGCTGCGGGTCGCGCCGCTATCGGTTTGCCATCGCATCTGTATATCAGTGGCCTGTCAGCAGCGGACTGCTTCTTCTCTGGTCGGCGTGCCGGTGCTCATGCTGCCTCTAAAGGGCAGGCAGAAACGGTATTACAGACCAGTGAGCAAGAGGTTGTTAGCGCTTAACCCAGTCCTTCATTATAAATAAAAGGTGAAAACCGGCACTGAATTACCGTGCCGGTTTTGGGTTAAAGCTACTCTACAAGCGCGGGTTGTGGCATGACAATGCATTCTGAGCAGGCTTTAGCTGGCAGACTCTCGCTGTCTGGCTGAGTATTTTAGCCCTGAAAATTGCGTACCCGTTGTGCCAAGACAGAAAAATCAAAGTGCTTTTTGTTGGGCAGCAAGAGTAAGGTCAGCGATATTGCCACCGGCACCAGCGAGGCCAACAGAAAGGACTCAAGTAAGTAGGTGGTCGGCGCGCCTGGCGCTGGAAACATCAGCAGACCCGCACTTAAGCCGCCCAGTGTACTGAGTGCGGCGTTATAGCTTTGATAGCGGGCGCTGTAAAAACCAAAAAACACGGGGAAAGCTGCGGCGCAACACAGCAGATCGGCCAAGAGGAACAGGTAGAGAATACTGTAACCTTGCGCCGCTGCGATCAGAACTGGCACCGACAGCAGGATAATCAGCCAGCGCGAGAGTAAGAGCAGTTTCTGGTTGCTCAGTGTAGGCAGTAGACGGTGAATATCAACGACAAAGATACTGGACAGCCCGCTAATAGTTGAGTCGGCACTGCTCATAATCAACGCCAAGCCAAAGGGCAGCAGGCCAATGGCAAACCACAGCGGTGCATCGGCCAGTAGCACACTAAATAAAGCCACTGAGCCATCACCGGGCAAATCGAGTCCGACAAAGGCCAAGCCAAATAAGCCCATAATGAAAATAATCGGAAAGCTCAGCAAGCCGCTGAGAATAAAGCCATTGCGAATCACTTTATTGTCCCGCGCGGCAAAGATGCGCTGCCAGGTACCCTGATAAAATAGCCCAGTCAGGACCACGGCAATAAAGAAGGTTAGACCCGATTTTAAGCCATTGATATTCAGTGGGTTGAGCAAGTGCGGTGCTTTTTCTTGCAGGCCTTGCAGGGCCGGCGCGAAGCCTCCTATGGTTTTCCAGCCAAAACCGATCAGTACCACAAGAAATGGGATGATGATCAGCATCTGCAAGCGGTCGGTGAAAATGGTGACGCGCAAACCGCCGTATAGGGTGTAAAGCAAGGTTGCGCCCATCACTATAGTTGCGGTGAGCCAGAGGGGCACAGGGGCCAGCAACGCCACCATTTGTGCAATGGCGGTCAGTCCCGCGGTGAGGCTGATAAACATATAGAAAATCATAATCACCAAGACAAAAGCATACATGGCTCGACCATAGCGGCCGAGGACAAACTCAGTCAGGGTGTGGCCTTCAGGCATCAGGCTGCGGATGCGATTGCCCAGTGGAATCATAATCAGGCGTGGCACCAAGGCGCCCAGCGCGTAACCGGTAATGGCGCCAATTCCGCCCCAGGTAGCGGCCTGTGCCGGACCAAATAAAATCCAAGTACCCAGGGTGGTGGCCAATAAGGTGAGCAGGGTGGCAGTGCTACTTTGGCTGTTGCGCGCAACTAAAAAATCATCCAGCTTATCTTGGCTGCGGCGAGCATAAATCAGGCCGGGGACGGCGAACAGTACGGCGAATAACACCAGCCATACAAGAGCGGTAGAAGCACTTAGCATTGATTGTTTTCCTTGCCGATCAGGCACTAACATACTCGCCAAAATGGCGCACGAGCGGGATAGCAGCAAAGAAATAAAGGCGTGCGCAGACACAGAAAGGATCAGCGTTCTCCATCCCTTCGCCGGCATTACCCGGATCAGGTTCAAAGGGTTACTGTAAAAATACAGAGTCTCAGCCGTTGCTTGGCTCCCCTTGGATTGCGCACAGACTAGAAAGCTTAGCGGCAATTGTCAATTTCAAATAGGCGACTGATGAGGTCTTGCGTCAGTTTGTACCTACAACGTGGTGTATTTTATATGCTATGGTTTTGCTTCGGCACGGGGTGTCCTTTATGTAGGGCTGAGAGCATACCCGTTGAACCTGATCCAGTTCATACTGGCGAAGGGATGTCAGTCGCAACTTGAGTGCCCGTCTGTCTATCCATATCTTCGCCTCACTTTTGAGGTGTCTATGCAACATTCTTTACGTCTTGATCAACAGCTGGTGCTGGTTACCGGCGCGGCCCGTGGTTTGGGTGAACACTTGGTGCGCGCGTTTTTACGCGAAGGGGCCAAGGTGGTCATCAACTACCACAAGAGTGCCGCGGCAGCCAAGACTCTGGCCAATGAAGCGCCCGAGCAATTGCTCGCCATTCAAGCCGATATCACCGATAGCGCTGCAGTGCAGGCCATGTTTGCCCAAGCGCGCGAACATTTTGGTATGCCGGTGACCACTGTGATTAATAATGCGTTACCGGATTTTTCCTTTAATGGCGATGCGCGGCCCAAGGTTGAACAGCTCAGCATGGCAGATTTAAACCAGCAGTTTACCGGCGTGGTCGGTGGGGCACTGAATACCACCCAAGCTGCCTTGGCGGGGATGCGCGAAGCCTGTTTTGGGCGCATCATCAATATCGGGACCAACCTGTTTCAAAATCCAGTGGTGCCTTACCATGATTACACGGCAAGCAAAGCCGCTTTGTTGTCGCTGACCCGCACCCTGTCACATGATTTAGGGCCTGATAATATTACGGTGAATATGGTGTCTGGTGGTTTGTTGCGCACCACTGATGCCTCGGCTGCCACCCCTGAAGCCGTGTTTGATTATATTGCAGCCAATACGCCATTACGCCGGGTGACGACACCGGCGGAGTTTGCTGATGCCATCTTGTTTTTTGCCTCACCTTGGGCGCGCTCGGTGACGGGGCAGAACCTTATTGTTGATGGCGGCTTGGTGAACAATTGATGAATAACCTATCCAGCAACGCACGCATGATGCATCTCAATCTTTTTATTATGGGCTGCGGGCACCATAAGGCGGCCTGGCGTCATCCCAACTCCAGGGTGGAGCAACTGGGTGATATTGCTTATTACGAGCGTCTGGCGCAAATTGCCGAGCGCGGCAAATTGGATGCGGTGTTTTTTGCCGACGGCGCGTCGGTGGGCAATGTTGCCGATGGCAGTCCTTGGTTTATGGAGCCGATCACAGCCATTGCCGCCATGAGCCGCGCCACCGAAAAAATCGGCTTTATCAGTACAGTATCCAGCACTTTTTACACACCATTCCACGCGGCGCGTTTGCTGGCATCTTTGGACCATATCAGTAAAGGTCGCATCGGCTGGAATGTGGTCACCTCAATGTTTGATGAAGAGGCGCGCAACCATGGTTATCAGGCCATGCCCGCCCACGCTGAGCGTTATCGCCGCGCTGAAGAGTTTGTCCAAACTGTGCTGGGACTCTGGGATTCGTGGCAGGATGATGCCTTGGAGTTTGACCGTCAGGGGCGCTATGCTAATCCAGCTAAAGTGCGGCCGATTGAGCATGAAGGTGAATTTTTCTTAGTGGATGGCCCTTTAAATATTCCCCGCCCGCCGCAAGGGCACCCGGTGTTATTTCAAGCGGGGTCCTCTGAACAAGGGCGCACTTTGGCTGCTCAATGCGCAGAAGCCATCTATGCGGTGGCCTATGATTTGCCTGCATCACAAAGTTATTACCGTGATATTAAGCAGCGGGTTAACGCCGCTGGGCGCAGCGTTTCTGTGCCTATTATGCCGGGTCTGGTGACTTACGTTGCTGCGACTGAGGAAGAAGCTCAGGCCAAGCAGCGTGAGTTGGATGCGTTGCTGCCCACTGAGGCCTCTTTGCGTCAGTTAGGCGTCTTTACCGAGCAAGATTGCATGGATTGGGCGTTGGATGCACCAGTACCAGCCTTGCCGTCACTGTCTGAGTTTAAAGGCCCGCAAGGCCGTTACAGCACCATTTTACGTATTATCGAAACCGAAAAACCGACCGTACGTCAGTTGCTCGGACGTTTAGCTGCTGGCGGTGGCCATTGCACTATGGTCGGCACCCCGCAGCAAATTGCCGATAAAATGGAGCACTGGTTCCGCAATGAAGGCGCTGATGGTTTTAACTTGATGCCGCCGTCGTTGCCCTATGGCATCGAAGACTTTGTTGAGCAGGTGGTGCCTGAGTTGCAGCGCCGTGGCTTATTCCGCACTGAATATGAGGGCAGCACCTTGCGTGAACATTTGGGGCTGGCGCGACCCAATCATCCTTAATGTGGTGTATGTATCTGTTTTGCACGCTATTCTGAATACAATGTCATACCCCAGACCGTTATTGAGGATGTATTTACTATGCAACGATTACAACGTTTATTAGCTGGCGGGCTGTTACTGAGCAGTCTGTCTGTGAGTGCCTTAGCCGCAAGTACAATGCCTCAAGTCACGCGGGTGCCATTGATTGTGCCGCAGTTGCTGAGCGTGGTAGAGCAGAAAAAATGCGTAAAAGAAACTGAGCACGAGTTTTGTGCTGAGATACGCATTGATCTTGAAACCACAGCCGTGCCTTGGTTAGACAGTATCTTATTGGCGCGGCTTGATCTGAGCAATGATAAGAGCAAAGAGGCCGCGACCGATATACAAGCGCAGCTGCGCTTGATCGAGCAACAGTCCATTGCTTGGCTGGCTGAGAGCTATGATGAAATTAAGCAGGGGCGCCAATTGGCTGAGCCGGCTATCATCGCCTATGAGCATCAGGATAGCTTGCGCTTTATTGCACAACGTAATCATCTGGCCAGCTTTAAGCAGTTCTCTTATGCTTATTCGGGTGGTGCGCATGGCATGTCGAATATCAGTTATTTATTGTTTGACTTAAATGCCCAGCGGCAATTACTGCTAGCGGATATTGTGCAGCAGTCGGCCGATCAGAAACTACTGGAAAAGCTACGTGAGCTCTATCAAGAACAGTATGCCGACTATGCAGAAACCTGGTTGAGTGAAAATCCAGCAGAGCAGGCCGAGACTTTTCTCACGGATAACTTTGTGTTTAATGATCAAGGCCTGACCTTTAGTTACCCCGCATATGTTTTGGGTCCGTATTCTGCCGGCGAAGTACGCTTAACCCTCACTTATACTGAGCTTAAAGACATTCTCAAACCTGAATATTTGCTTGATTAATAGCCTAGAGCCCGCCAGCACTTTGCCTTAAATAAGAGTGCTGGGCGGGGCTCAACGGCTACGTAAGGGCAAGGCTATTGAGCCTTGCCCTTACGTAGCGGATTGCGCTTATAAATTACGCACCAAGTCGCGTAGATCAGTTGAGGGAATAAACTCTTCACAGTTTTTATCTGGGCCTAAACTGTCCGGCTGCAATACCGCGCGTAAATGGCCGATGCCATAACGCTGGGCGCTGCGTAGCACGGGTAAACTGTCATCAATAAACAGGCTGCGCTGCGGCTGATAATCAATCTGCTGGCTGAGACTGGTCCAGAAACGTTGATCTTCTTTTGGATAGCCGTAATCATGCGAGCTGATAAGCACATCTAACAGCGGTGCTAAATGCACTTTTTCCAGTTTGATCTGCAATGAGTCACGGTGCGCATTGGTCACCAGTACCCTGCGTTTCCCCGCGCGCTTAAGGGCGGCTAAAAACTCATCCGCATTGGCCCTAAGGTCAATTAAGTGCGCGGTATCGCGCTTCATTTGCTTGATTGGCAAATCGAGCGTTTTACTCCAGAACTCTACGCAATACCAGTTCAGTTGACCGGTATAGGCGGCAAATAAAGGCTGTAGATAGGCATCAGCGTCGGCGCGTGACAGTCCATTTTTATCGGCATAGCATTGTGGTAAGTAGTTCAGCCAGAAATGATTATCAAAATGCAGGTCGAGTAATGTACCGTCCATATCTAATAAAACGGTATCAATGTTCTCCCAAGGCAGCTGTTGCATAGCTAATTCTCTCTAAAACTGTGTGCAAGCGCGCTATGATACCTGCATCAGCATTTGGAGTTGTGTTATGCGAGAAAAACCAGTCATTTTAGCCAGTGAAGAAGTGGCGCGTAGTCGAATTTTTCGCGTCGAACAGTTACAGCTGCGTTTCAGTAATGGCGTTGAGCGTACCTATGAGCGTTTACGTGGCAAAGCCGGTGGTCTGGGTGCGGTCATGATTGTCGCTATGGTCGATGAAGAAAACGTAGTGTTGGTTGAAGAGTATTGCGCGGGCAGTGAGGCCTACGAGCTGTCGCTGCCCAAGGGGTTAATTGATCCCGGTGAAGATGCTTTGCAAGCGGCCAATCGTGAGCTGCAAGAAGAGGCAGGCTTTGCTGCGCGCTCCTTGGAGTTGATTACTGAATTAAGTTTATCGCCGGGGTATATGAGCCAGCGCATTCATGTGGTGCTGGCACGTGATTTATATCCGTCGCGCTTAGAGGGTGATGAGCCTGAGCCGATGCGTGTGGAAACGGTGAGTTTGCGCAATCTGCTGGGCTTATTAGAGCATCCGCAGTTCACTGAAGGACGTGCGTTGGCGGCCATGTATGTGGTGCGTGATCTGCTGCAGCAACGCGGAGAATTTACGCCATGATGCATCCGCTGATGGATGCTGTGCTGGAACTGGTCCATGCAGCAGGTCAGGCCACCTTGCCCTATTGGCAAGCGGATATTACGGTGCAGACGAAAGCCGATGATTCACCAGTGACTGCCGCCGATATTGCGGCGCATCAAGTGTTGGCTGCAGGCTTGAGCGCGTTAGATGCAAGCATTCCAGTGTTGTCTGAGGAGGATTGTGACATTCCTCTAAGCGAGCGTGAGCAATGGACGCGCTGGTGGCTGGTTGATCCGTTAGATGGTACCAAAGAGTTTATCAGTGGCAGCGATGAGTACACCGTCAATGTGGCGCTGATTGAGCGTGGCCGCGTGCTGTTTGGTGTGGTTGGTGTACCCGTGACGGGCCATATCTATTATGGCGGTACTGCCTGTGGCGCCTATTGCCGTGATGCCGATGGCCAAGCACGTGGTTTACAGATGCGAATGGCACCGGCAGATGAGTTAGTGGTGGTCGCCAGTAAGCGCCATAGCAGTCCCGCACAAGAGGCTTTGTTGCAGGGATTGAGTGAGGATTTTCCAGCGCTACGCTTGGTTAATGTCGGTAGTTCGCTGAAGTTTTGTCAGCTGGCTGAAGGGGCTGCGGATCTGTATCCACGGCTTGCGCCCACCTCGCAGTGGGATACGGCGGCTGCGCAAGGGGTGCTCGAAGGTGCTGGTGGGCAGGTGTTAAATCTGCAAGGCCAGCCGCTAACCTATGCTGCTCAAGACAGTTATTTAAATCCGTTTTTTGTCGCTTTACCGCAACAGGCCGCTTGGCGTGGGCAATTCTTAGCTCGCTTACACAAAACTTAAGGATCGCTGCAGTAAATGCTATACATTGCTACTAATGTCGCAAAGCAGCGCGCGCGTAAGCGCTGCAGACTAGTCGTTTAATAATAAGAAAAAATTATGACTCAAAAAACACCAGATATCTTACGGGTGATTATTGCTGGCGCGCTGGTGCTGCTGGTAGTGCATACCTTAGGGCGTTTTATTTATACGCCGTTGCTGCCGTGGTTGGTGGACGATGGGCTGCTGAGTCTCAAGCAGGGCGCAGATGTTGCCAGTTGGAATTATCTTGGCTATTTGCTCGGTGCACTGGTGGCGATGCGTTGGTATCGCATTGAGCAGATCCATCGGCTGTTGCCTTGGGCGCTGGCAATTAACGTTCTCTGCACTTTGTTACAGACGCAAGCTGAAAGCGCTGAAGCCCTATCTGCTTTGCGTTTAATTAACGGCATCACCAACGGTATTGTCTTTGTGCAAGCGCCGTCCTTGATCCTGGAGTGGTTGGCGCGACATGGCCGTGCCGCGGCCAGTGGTTTAGTGTATCTCGGCGTTGGCGTCGGTTTATTAGTATCCAGCGCTTTAGTGGCGGTGCCGGCGCAATGGCTGCAGGGTGCCGAACGTTGGTGGCCGGCCTTTGTGTTAAGTGTGCCGTTGGCGTGGTGGGGGTGGCGGCAGTTGGCCGTTTTGGATATTCCTGCACCCGTTGTTTTGCCCAGTGATAACGCGACCGCGCCCTCATTGCATTTGTTTGACCGTGCCAGCACACCGTTATTTTTATCTTATGCTGGGGCGGGCTTGGGCTATATTTTGCCTATGACTTTTTTGCCGATGTTGGCCCGCCTACAACTTGAGCCGGGTAGCTTTTTAATTGATGGCAGCTGGTTACTGGTGGCGCTGGCGACCTTGCCTGCTCCCTGGATTTGGAACAAGTTAGGTGCGCGCATCGGCGATGCTTTGGCGTTACGCATCAATTATATTTTGCAGTTGTTGGGTGTCTTGGCGGTACTGTTGTTACCCGCCGCTTGGGGTGTGGTGCTCTGCGCCATGCTGGTCGGTGGTACCTTTTTAGGCACAGTGCTGTTAACTCAGCGTTTAGCGCGCACTTTGCATCCGCATCAAGGGCCGCGTTTGTCCGCGGCGTTGGTGGCTTTATATGGCTTTACCCAACTCACCGGCCCCTGGTTAACCGGGCAATGGCTGGCGGCGAGTGGCACGCTGCAAGGAGCCTTTTGGTTGGGCGCTGGAGCCTTGCTCTGGGGGTTAGTGTGGGCTTTGATGGTTCCTGAAAAAAGCTAAAACATTATACTTGTTTTGTATCAATACAAAATAACCAGTGAACGTGGCAAAATACGTGCCTGAACCATAGAAAATTCATACTATTTTTTATTATTAGATTATGCTTGCACGCCCAGATTTATATCACTTAGTAACAGGGTAGTACTACTCATAAATAATAGGCTGAATTGTTTTTGGTGTGTCATGTTGGATAACACTGATCACAGCCAAAGTCATTCCGCTGCGACTTGTTTTAGGATGTATTAAATGAATAACTCAGCTATTTTGATAGATATTGATCAACTGCGTGATAATGCAGAAGCTGCAGGACAATTGTTAAAAGCGCTGGGAAACCCTGATCGTCTCTTATTGCTATGTCAATTGGTGCACGGCGAGATGAATGTCGGAGAGCTAGAAGATCGTCTGAAAATTGTGCAGCCCACTTTGTCTCAGCAGTTGGGTGTGTTGCGCCGTGAAGGCTTAGTCGATACTCGCCGTGATGGTCGGCAGATTTATTACAGCATCAGTAGCCCGCAGGCGTTATCAATTATTGAAACGCTCTACAATATCTACTGTGGTGATGCTAAATAGTCTGTTGTTAGGCGAGTCCACAGAAAAATCAGTTAAGCCTAAACAATTTATCTCTCTGTATAGTATATTGTTGAAGTAGCATTTTGACAGCAGCAGTGAGGAATCATTATGAAATGCAATATGGGTTCAATTGATCGTGCTCTACGGGTTCTTGTCGGGCTAGTTTTAGTCGTCTTAGCACTGACTGGCACTGTTGGTTGGTGGGGTTGGTTAGGTCTTGTGCCGCTTGCAACTGGTGCTCTAGGCAGTTGCCCTCTATATAGCATCATTGGTCTAAATACCTGTGGCACTAAAGGCTGCAATAAAAAATAGACATGATGTGGCATGTGACAATCAAGGCACCTTAGGGTGCCTTTTTTACGGCTGCTAGACTGCTGTCAGTCTATTATATTCCTATCAGTTATAAGTATATTACTTATTTGTAGTGTATGATAAATCCTATGTGTATTGAGTCTTTCTGTGAGGGCAGTGCTATGCGACCTGCAGTAACAACTTTTTTTGATCCTGCAACTTATACCTATAGCTATGTGGTACGTGACCCTGCCTCGCAGTCCTGTGTGATTATTGATTCTGTGCTGGATTATGATCCGGCATCGGGACGGACCAGTACAGTCAGTGCTGAGAAAATTGTGTCCTTTGTGCGTGAACAGCAGTTGACGGTGGACTGGCTGTTAGAAACGCATGTACATGCCGATCATTTATCGGCTGCACCCTATCTTAAGCAGCAATTGGGTGGACAACTGGCGATTGGCACTTATATTACGACGGTGCAAAAAGTATTTGGCCAGATCTTTAATGTAGAGCAGCAGTTTGCCGCTGACGGCAGTCAGTTTGACCGCTTATTGCAGGATGGCGACACTTTAACTTTTGGCGCACTGAGCGTGCAGGTGATGCATACGCCTGGGCATACTCCTGCGTGTTTAAGCTATCTGATTGGTAACGCAGTTTTTGTCGGCGACACCTTGTTTATGCCCGATTATGGTACCGCCCGCTGTGATTTTCCGGGTGGTGATGCGCGCACCTTATATGCCTCCATCCAGCGCTTATTCCAGCTACCGGATAACACACGTATGTTTATGTGCCATGACTATAAAGCACCGGGTCGTGAGGAGTATTGCAATGAAACGACCGTTGCGGCTGAACGTCAGCACAATATTCATGTGCACCAAGGGGTCAGCGTTGATGAGTTTGTGGCGATGCGCAGCGCACGTGATGCGACCTTAGCCATGCCCACGCTGATCTTGCCCTCAGTGCAAGTCAATATGCGCGCCGGCGAGTTGCCACCTGCGGAAAGTAACGGTGTAAGCTATTTGAAAATCCCTCTTAACGCACTGTAGCTGTGGAGCCACGCCGATGGAAGCAATCAAACAACTTACGCCTTTTTTATCCGTTATTGGACAAGTTCAGCCTGCCGATATGGCTGCAGTTGCTTCGTCTGGATTTCTGACTGTCATTAATAATCGTCCGGATAATGAAGGTGAAGGGCAGCCAACTAATGCTGAGATAGCGGCGGCGGCACAGGCCTTAGGTTTGCAATATCATTATTTGCCAGTTATTGCTGGGCAAATCAGTGATCAAAATGTCAGTGACTTTGGCCAACTGCTAGCGCAAGTAAAAGGGCCTGTTTTGGCCTTCTGTCGTACCGGAACTCGTTCGTCCAGTTTATGGGCACTGAGTGAGGCGCATCATCTCGACTCCGCAGCCATCTTGGCTACGGCCAAAACTGTTGGCTATGACCTCACCGGACTGCTGCCACGTTTACAGCAGCGCTGGACTGAGCAAGTCTGTGTACCCGATGCTGGACAGAGCGCACAAAGTAATCGCTATGATGTTTTAGTGGTGGGCGGTGGTGCGGCAGGCTGCGCGGTGACGGCCAGTTTGCTCAGCCGTGATGCCAGCTTGCGGATTGGTGTGATTGAACCTAGCGAAGCGCATTATTATCAGCCCGGCTGGACTATGGTTGGCGCAGGGGTGTTTACTCGCTCACAAACTGAGCGGCCGATGCTGCACTGCATCCCTAAACCCGCGCAGTGGATTCGCGCGGCAGCGACAGGCTTTGTCCCAGAAAAAAATACTGTCGTATTGGAGGATGGACGCCAACTTGGCTATCGCACCTTGATTGTTTGCCCGGGTTTAAAACTGCACTGGGATGCGATTAAGGGCCTGCGAGAAACCCTTGGTAAAAATGGTGTGACCTCTAACTATGTCTTAGAATTGGCGCCCTATACTTGGCAGTTGGTGCAGAATCTACGTAAAGGGCGGGCTATTTTTACTCAACCGCCAATGCCCATTAAATGCGCGGGAGCGCCACAAAAAGCACTGTATATGTCTGCTGATTGGTGGCAAAAAGAAGGCGTACAGCAGCAGATTAAAACTGAGTTTTGCACTGCCGGCGGGGTGCTCTTTGGGGTTCCTGAGTTTGTGCCGCCATTGATGCAGTACATTGAAAAATATCAGACACAGTTGAACTTTCAGCACAATTTAATTGAAGTGGATGGCCCTGCAGGTAAAGCATGGTTCAGCGTCACTGATGCTGAAGGGCACCAGCAGCGTATCGAAAAATCCTTCGACCTATTGCATGTAGTACCGCCACAGCGTGCACCACGTTTTATTCGCGAAAGCGTACTGGCTAACTCTGACGGCTGGCTCGATGTGCAGAACGACACCTTACG
>LFRZ01000118.1:0-17766 GCA_001513025.1 Gammaproteobacteria bacterium DTU037 | reverse complement strand
TGGTGGTTGAGCGAGGTAAAGCAATTTTGGCTGAATTTGGCTATGGAGGGACATTATTGCCGACTTTTCCGCTCGAGCCAACAGTTGTTCGTCGTTTCGCTTGGCTACTGAAAGCGCGCTGTATGCCGCATATCTACTTCGATATGATGCTTAAAGGTCGCGAATGGCTGGCCAGGCCGCTGCTTCTTGATCATGAACCCCAGGCTCCAGTTGCCGAGCAAGCATGTGATTTCGAGGCGGAGAAAAAAGAGTGAATCTAAAGCGTTGGCTGCCCTGTATTGGCTGGGCAGCCTCTTATAATCGAGTCACCGCTGGCAAAGATGCGTTGGCTGCGGTGATTGTTACTCTGATGCTGATTCCGCAAAGTTTAGCCTATGCGATGCTGGCGGGTTTACCGCCGATCACAGGTTTGTATGCCAGTATCGCACCCCTGTTTTTATATGCTATTTTTGGCTCAAGTCGCACTTTAGCAGTGGGTCCAGTTGCGGTGATTTCATTAATGACCGCCGCGGCCTTAGGGCCGATGTTTGCAACAGGCTCGAGCGCCTATATAGGTGCTGCGATGCTGTTGGCAGCTTTATCGGGCGTGATTTTGCTACTGATGGCGGTGTTGCGTCTGGGTTTTTTAGCTAATTTTCTAAGTCACCCAGTGATTTCTGGGTTTATTAGTGCTTCAGGTTTGCTGATCGCATTAAGCCAGCTCAAGCATATTTTAGGTGTCAAAGCCGAAGGGCAAACGGTCTTGCAACTCCTGCCGTCATTGGCTGAACAACTCCCCTTGGTTAATATGCCCACTTTGCTGGTGGGTGGTGTCTGTCTGCTGTTTTTACAGCTGGCGCGTACCCGTTTAAAAGATCTATTGTTGGGCTTGGGTTTGAGCTCAGGTTGGGCAGATAGCTTGACTAAAACGGGCCCTGTTTTAACCATTATTGTCTCGGTATGGGTGGTCACGCTGTTTAATTTAGATAGCAGTGGTGTGCGTGTTGTTGGTCGTATTCCAGAAGGTCTGCCCATCCTACAGTTACCAACCATGGACTGGCAGTTGGCGCTGCAGTTACTCCCCGCGGCGTTACTGATTAGCTTGGTAGGCTTTGTTGAATCGGTCTCGGTGGCGCAAACATTGGCAGCTAAACGTCGTGAGCGAATTGACCCTGACCAAGAACTGGTGGGTTTAGGTGCGGCCAATATTGCCGCAGCAGTCAGTGGTGGTTTTCCGGTTACCGGTGGTTTTTCAAGGTCGATTGTTAACTTTGATGCGGGCGCTAGAACACCAATGGCTGGGATTTTAACAGCTATTGGGATTGCTTTTACTGCGTTGTTTTTTACTCCTTTATTTCATAACTTACCGCATGCAGTATTAGCCGCTACCATTATTGTTGCAGTGCTCAGTTTGGTCGATTTTGGCTCTTTAAAGCGCACTTGGCGTTTTTCTAAACAAGACTTTATTGCGCAAGCGGCCACTATGTTTGGTGTGCTGTTTCTGGGTGTTGAAATCGGTATTATTTTGGGTGTGAGCTTATCTTTATTGTTGTTTTTATGGCGCACCAGTCGTCCACACAGTGCCGTAGTGGGGCAGCTGCCAGGCAGTGAGCATTTTCGAAATATCGAACGTTTTTCGGTGGTGCAAAGTGAGTTTGTTGTGTCCTTACGGGTCGATGAAAGCTTGTACTTTCCTAATGCGCGTTATTTAGAAGAGCGCATTACCCAGTTAATGGTTGAGTATCCTGAGTGTAAACATTTGGTATTAATGTGTTCCGGGGTCAATCTTATTGATGCCAGCGCATTAGACAGTTTAGAAGCCATTGCTGAGCGCTTGACTGCAGCAGGCATACAGCTGCATTTATCCGAGGTGAAGGGCCCCGTCATGGATCAATTGCATCGCTCGGATTTTCTTCAGCACTTTGGTGGGCACGTCTTTGTCAGTCAATATGCGGCCATGCAGGCCTTGGATTCAGCCAGTGTAGGACGCGCAGCACAAGGGTAAACGTCTGACTAAACCCTTGATTTGGCATAACTTATGCACAAATGCATACCAAATTATCAAATTAGTATACTTTTATTGATCCTGATCAACTAAAGGCGATATGTGATCAAGCATGCTGAAACACAAGAAAGATATTAAATTCCATGGAGGAATAGCCTGATGCTTCGACTATCCGTATTAGCACTCACTGTTAGTATGAGTGTTGCCGCCTTTGCTGCACCACAAACAAACGAACCGATTCAGCCGATTGAGCCATATGCAGTGACTGATCAAGCAAAAGTCGAGCTTGGTAAGCAACTGTTCTTTGATCCTCGTTTATCTAAATCAGGTTTTATCTCCTGTAACTCATGCCATAACTTAAGCATGGGCGGCAGTGATAACTTGCCCTCTTCAATTGGGCATAACTGGCAAGAAGGTCCGATTAACTCACCGACCGTATTAAACTCAAGCTTGAACATCGCTCAATTTTGGGATGGTCGTGCGGCAGACTTAAAAGCGCAGGCTGGCGGCCCGATTGATAACCCTATGGAAATGGGCTTTACTCACGATTTAGCGGTAAAAGTTTTAACCTCAATTCCGCAGTATGTGCAGTCATTTAAAAACGTCTATAACGTTGAAAAAATTACTATCAATGAAGTCACAGATGCCATTGCTGAGTTTGAAAAAACCTTAGTCACGCCTAATGCACCTTTTGATAAGTGGCTTAAAGGTGATGAGGGTGCATTAACGGCGGAGGCGAAAGCAGGCTATAAATTGTTTAAAGATGTCGGCTGTACTGCCTGCCATAATGGCCCAGCAGTGGGTGGTAACTCGTTCCAGAAAATGGGTCTGTTTGAAGAGTATGTTACGGCTAACCCAGCAGAAGGAGTGGCGGGTCTAAGCGGTAATGACTTAGATCGCTTTAAGTTTAAAGTGCCAACCCTGCGTAACGTTGAATTAACCTACCCCTACTTCCATGATGGCGCGTATTGGAACTTGGAAGAAGTGGTTGATGTGATGGCGCGTTTGCAGCTCGGCCGCAAGCTTGAGAAAACTGAAATCAGCCAGATGACCGCTTTCTTGAAAAGTTTAACCGGTGAGCAGCCCAGTTTTGCTATACCGATGTTGCCACCCTCTACAGCGGATACTCCACGTCCAGAGCCTTTTGCTAAGGTCGAGAAAAAGTAAGAGTATAGAAAACGGCCCTTAAGGGCCGTTTTCTATGGATGATCACTTATCTTTTTTCAGTTTCGGGTTGGGGAAAAATTGCAGCGCTTGGCCTTTACTTTCTTTAGGCTTTTGCAGTGCACTGGTATTAACCCGCGTGGCTAATTCATTGGGAATTGAATTGCCGTCGGCATTTAAGGTGTCGCTGTAACCGCAATGCACGCAGTCGCGGTTGGGCACGCCATCCACTTCCCACATGCGAATACCATCTATAGCCTGGCAGGCGGGGCATACGGCACCGGCGATAAAGCGTTTTTTAGTTGTGGTACTGCTTGGCGTAGTCATGATTATCTCGTTTATTAGGCTGCATGGTCGTCGCTGAGGCCGCTGTGACGCAATAGAGCATCAATGGCTGGTTCGCGTCCGCGAAACTCAATAAAGAGTTGCATGGGTGATTGTGAACCACCTTTAGCCAAGATAGCATCACGGAAGGCTCGGCCTGTTGCCGGGTTAAGCACACCTTCTTCTTCAAAACGTGAGAAGGCATCGGCAGATAAAACTTCTGCCCACTTATAGCTGTAATAACCTGCGGCATAACCACCGGCAAAAATATGCGCAAAACTGTTAGCAAAACGGTTCCAAGCTGGGGGCGTCATAACCGCCACTTGCTCACGTACGCTGTGCAGTACATCCAAGACGCTGCGGCCATCGCCATGACTGCAATGCAGTTCAAAGTCGAACAATGAAAACTCCAACTGGCGCAACATACCTAAGCCGGATTGGAAGTTGCGCGCAGCAAGCATTTTATCCAGCAGTGCTTTGGGTAAAACTTCTTGGGTTTGGTAATGTCCAGAAATCAGCGCTAAGCCTTCAGGCTCCCAGCACCAGTTTTCCATAAACTGACTGGGCAGTTCGACCGCATCCCAAGCCACACCATTAATCCCAGAGGCACCGGCAAATTCAATACGGGTCAGCAGGTGATGCAGGCCGTGGCCAAATTCGTGGAATAAAGTGGTGACTTCATCGTGGGTGAGCAAGGCGGGTTTGCTTTGGCTGGCTGGGGTGAAGTTACAGACCAAGTAAGCAATAGGGTTAATCAGGGTGCCGTTGGCGGCACGGTATTTGTCGCGTGAACCATCCATCCAAGCACCGCCACGTTTGTGCGCACGGGCGTAAAGATCAAAGAAGAAACGTCCGACATGTTGGCCATCTTCAGTGATTTCAAACAGACGGACATCGGGGTGCCAGCTATCAAAATCGCTCAGTTCAGTGATTTGAATACCGTACAACTGCTCGACAATGGCAAAGAGGCCACTGAGTACTTTGTTGATCGGGAAATAAGCGCGCAACTCTTCTTCGCTGATGTCATAGCGTTGCTCACGCAGTTTTTCGCTAAAATAGCCCAGATCCCAGCTGTTCAGATCGCTGACATTATGCTCGGCCGCAAAGGCACCTAATTCAGTTAAATCTTGGGCTGCAAAGGGTTTGCTGCGCTCGGCTAAGTCGTGCAAGAAGCTTAAAACTTGCTCGCTGGATTCGGCCATTTTAGTGCTCAGCGACAATTCGCTGTAATTTTTAAAACCCAATAACTGCGCTAATTCTAAGCGTAAATCAAGGATTTCCGCCATCACCGGTGAGTTATCCAATTGACCGGCATTGGGGCCTTGATCTGAAGCGCGGGTGCTGTAGGCGCGATAGACTTCTTCGCGCAACGCGCGGTCATCGGCGTAGGTCATGACGGCGTAATAGCTCGGGAATTCCAGCGTAATTAACCAGCCATCCAGCGCTTTATCTGTGGCGGCTTGCGCCATTTGCTCTTTTGCTGAATCGGTGAGGCCGGCTAATGCTTGCTCATCGTTAATATGCTTGCTCCAGGCTTGGGTAGCATCCAATAAGTTATTGGAGAAGCTGCTGGATAAGTCAGAAAGGCGCATTTGGATTTCGCCATAACGCTTTTGTTGAGCGGGCTCAAGGTCAATACCAGATAAATGAAAGTCACGCAGTTCATTCTCTAAAATGGTCTTTTGCGCAATGGAAAACTGCTCAGCTGCAGGGCTCTGAGCTAAGGCTTGATAGGCCTCAAATAAGGCGCGATTTTGCCCCAGTTCAGTCCAGAACTCGGACAGTTTGGGTAGGCAGGCTTCATAGGCAGCGCGCAGTTCTGGGCTATTGCAGACCGCATTGAGGTGGCTGACAGGGCTCCAAGCTTCACCTAAACGTGCACCTAACTGGTCCATAGGCAGCACTAAAGTGTCCCAAGTGGGCTGTTGTGTCGTGCTTAATAAGTGCTCAATCGCTGCGCGGCTGTCGGCTAAAATGGTATCAATAGCCGGCTCGATATGCTCAGGACGAATGGCAGAGTAACTGGGTAAATCAAAATCTTTGAGTAAAGGATTGTCTTGAAGGGTCACAGTAATACCTGTAAAAACAAAAAAGAGGGATGGCGTGTTGCCGCCAATGATGCATCTATCTTAATACAAATCAGGGCCCAGGCGGCTTAAGGTTTTCTATAGTGTCGATTAGAATCTATAACAAAATATTACCACAGTGCGGGGCTCGGGTATTTGTCGACGCCAGTGCTGTGATTATTGGTGATGTGCAGTTGGGCGATGATTGTTCGGTGTGGCCCAATGCGGTGATTCGTGGCGATATGCACAGTATTCGTATCGGTGCCCGCACCAGTGTGCAAGACGGCAGCGTGCTGCATATCACGCATGCAGGGCCCTTTAACCCCGAGGGTTACCCATTAAAGATTGGTGATGATGTCACCATTGGTCATCAAGTTTTGCTGCACGGTTGCAGTATTGGCTCACGGGTTTTAATTGGTATGGGCTCGATTGTGATGGATGGTGCGCGTATTGAGGATGAGGTGGTGCTGGGCGCGGGCAGTTTAGTGCCGCCGGGCAAGCAGCTTGTCAGGGGTTATTTATATATGGGGCGCCCCGCTAAGCGAGTGCGCGCTTTAACTGAGGAGGAAATGGCCTTTTTTACCTATGGAGCAGGTAATTATGTACGCTTAAAAGATANNNNGGCATATGGCATATGCGAGCACAGCCAGAGGCGTGCTCGCATGCTGCTTAATAGCGCCAGAAGGCTGGAGATAATAAGATCAATAAAGAAAATACTTCAAGACGACCGAGAATCATCGCTAAGCTAAGAATCAGCTGCGCTGCAGGTGGCAGGCTGCCGTAGTTAGCGGTGGCATCACCCAGTGCAGGGCCGAGGTTATTCATACAGGAGGCTAAGGCTGAGAAGGCCGTAATAGCGTCTAACTCACAGGCCAGCAGCGCCAGCATCAAGGTAAAAAAGGTCACCATATACACCACACAGAAGCCCCATACCGATTCAATCACGCGGTCGGGGACTCTACGCTTGCCTAACTTAATAGTGAACACGCCGTTAGGGTGCAATAAGCGCAGAATTTCACGCTGGCCCTGGCGGTACAGCAGCATCACGCGCATCACTTTCATACCGCCACCGGTAGAGCCAGCACAGGCGCCGATAAAGGTGGTGTAGAGCAGTAAAAACGGTAGAAAACTTGGCCAGCCACTAAAATCAGTGATGCCAAAGCCGGTGGTGGTGGCCACTGATACCACTTGGAACGCGGCATAGCGGATCGAGAGCAAAGGGTTGTCATGATAATTGTAAATCATCAATACAGTGGCGGTGATTAGAATGGTTGCCGCTAATATCTTTAGATAGGTTTGACACTCAGGATCGCTTAAATAAGCTTTTAAGGAGCGGCTGCGCAAGGCTAAAAAGTGCAGGGCAAAGTTCATCCCAGAAATCACCATAAAAAAGATGCAGATCAACTCAATCAGTGCGCTATCAAAATAGCCAATACTGGCGTCGTGGGTGGAGAAACCACCAATGGCAATGGTGGAAAAGCTGTGGCCAATGGCATCAAATAGATTCATTCCCGCCGCCCAGTAGGCCAGTGCACAGAGCACAGTCAGTGCACAATAAATCAGCCAAAGGGTTTTCGCCGTATCGGCAATGCGCGGTGAGAGTTTATTGTCTTTCAGCGGGCCGGGCATTTCTGTGCGATAGAGCTGCATGCCGCCGACGCCAAGCATCGGCATAATAGCCACAGCCAAGACTACAATGCCCATGCCGCCGAGCCATTGTAATTGCTGGCGATAATAGAGAATCGAGCGCGGCAGTTGATCAATCCCAGTGAGTACTGTGGCGCCAGTGGTGCTTAATCCAGAAAAGGCCTCAAACAGCGATTCGGTGACGCCCATATTGGGACTGGGTGATAAGATAAAGGGGATCGCCCCGAAGCTGCCCAGTACGATCCAAAACAAAGCCGTGATTAAGTAACCGTCCCGCACCCGCAGCTCAGCTCGAGCGTGACGCACCGGCAGCCAAAGAAATAAACCAGTCAATAAAGTGATGGCAAATGACCAAGCAAAGCTTGAGCTGGAACCCCCATCATCATACAAAGCAATCAGTAAGGGCGGCACATGGCTGATGCTAAACAGCATCAAGAGAACGCCAAGGATTCGACCAATCGCGGCAAAGTGCATGAAGGCTACTCGTTCAAAGAATACGTAAAATTATAGATTAAAAGAAAGTCAGCCCAGGCTGGAACAGACGCTCCACATCACGAATATATTTTTTATCGACCACGAACAAAATAAAGTGATCATCAGCTTGAATCACAATATCTTCGATACCGATCAGCACTTCATCATTGCGAATAATCGCGCCAATGGTGGTCGCTGGTGGTAATTGAATCTCACAGACCTTGCGCCCAATGACTTTACTGGATTTTTGATCGCCATGCGCGATGGCTTCAATCGCCTCAGCAGCACCACGGCGCAGTGAGTGCACGCTAACAATATCGCCGCGGCGTACATGGGTCAGTAAGGTACTCAGTGTGGCCAACTGCGGGCTGATGGCAATATCAATCGCGCCGCCTTGGACTAAATCAGCGTAGGCCGGGTTATTAATAATCGCCATCACTTTCCGCGCGCCCAGACGTTTGGCCAGTAACGAGGCCATGATATTGGCTTCATCATCATTGGTCAGCGCTAAGAAAATATCCACTTCATCGATGTTTTCTTCCACTAATAAGTCACGGTCAGATGCGCTGCCATGCAGTACCACTGTGGTGTCTAAACTGTCGGATAAATAACGGCAGCGTGCCGCATTGATCTCAATAATTTTGACTTGATAGCGGCTTTCAATCGCTTCAGCTAAGCGCTCACCAATATGGCCACCACCGGCAATAATCACTTTGCGGTAGCTGTCTTCCATACGGCGTAACTCACTCATTACCGCACGAATATGGCCGCGAGCCGCAATAAAGAAGACTTCATCATCCACTTCGATAATGGTGTCGCCGGTGGGGAAAATCGGTCGATCACGGCGAAAAATAGCTGCCACGCGGGTTTCTACATTGGGCATATGGGCACGTAACTGGCGCAGTTCTTGACCAATCAGTAGCCCACCATAGTGGGCACGCACACAGACTAATTGTGCTTTGCCTTCAGCAAAATCCAACACTTGTAAGGCGCCAGGGTATTCAATTAAGCGCTTAATATGATTGGTTACGGCTTGTTCAGGGCTGATCAGTACATCAATGGGAATGGCATCATTATCAAACAGCTCAGCACGGGTTAGATAGGCAGGCTCACGCACGCGGGCAATCTTGGTGGGAGTGCGAAATAGGGTGTGTGCCACTTGGCAGGCGACCATATTGGTTTCATCGCTGTTGGTCACCGCCACCAGCATATCCGCATCGTCAGCACCGGCTTGGCGTAAAATAGTTGGAAATGAACAATGACCAATTACGGTGCGAATATCTAAGCGGTCACCCAGATCACGCAGTCGCTCAGTGTCAGTATCAACCACGGTAATATCATTGGCTTCACTGGCTAAATGCTCTGCCAGCGTGCCACCCACTTGCCCTGCACCTAGAATAATAATTTTCATGCGATGCCCTTAAGTACGCTGCGCCGGCGCTTGTTTGATCAAACGCGCATAGTAAAAACCATCATGCCCGTCGATCTGTGCCAGTAATTGCTGGCCATGTGGCTGTTGTTTACCGAAGGCTGCATTAAAGGGCAGTTCTTTGGCGTCACTGGTGCGTTGTAAAAACGCGGCAATCACTTCGGTATTTTCTGTGGGTAAGGTGGAGCAGGTGGCGTAGAGCAAGATGCCGTTCTCTGCCAGCGTGGCCCAGAGCGCATCGAGCAACTCACCTTGCAACTGCGCCAGCGCGATAATGTCGTCGGCTTGGCGCGTTAGTTTAATATCTGGGTGACGGCGAATCACACCGGTAGCCGAGCAGGGTGCATCGAGCAAAATACGTTGGAACGTCTCACCGTCCCACCATTGATCGGTCGCGCGGGCATCACCGGCTATTACTGTGGCATTGAGCTTTAAGCGCGCCAGATTGGCTTTAACTCGCTCTAGGCGTGCCGGTTCCAAGTCAATGGCCACCACTTCGCGCAGTTGCGCTTGGCTTTCTAAGATATGGCAGGTTTTACCACCGGGGGCGCAGCAGGCATCCAGTACCCGTTGCTCAGGCTCGAGCATCAGTAACTCAGCAGCCAATTGCGCCGCCTCATCTTGTACGCTCACTGCACCAGCAGAAAAACCTGGCAGGGTGGTGACATCGCAAGGGGCGGCCAAGGTGATACCGTCTTTACTAAACACAGTGGCTTGCGCCTCAAACCCACATTCGCTCAGCTGAGCTAAATAGGCTTCGCGGCTGAACTGCTGTTGATTGACTCTAAGGGTCAGCGGTGGATGGCTGTTATTGGCAGCGCAAATAGCCAACCAATCATCCGGCCAAAAGGCTTTAAGTGATTTTTGTAACCAGCGTGGGTGAGCGGTTAAGACCACAGGATCTTTTTCTAATGCGGGTAGTAATGTTTCTGCTTCACGTTGTGCACGGCGTAGCACTGCATTGAGTAAACCTTTCGCCCAAGGTTTTTTCAGTGCGGTGGCGCAGCCAACGGTTTCGGCAATCGCCGCATGGGCTGGAATACGGGTATACAGCAGTTGGTATAAACCGATTAATAGCAGGGCTTCTACATCTTGGTCAGCCTTGCGAAAAGGTTTACTCAGCAGTGCTAAGGCAAGCGCGGATAAGCGCGGCTGCCAACGGGCTGCGCCAAAGGCCAGTTCTTGGACTAAACCTTTATCACGAGGCTCAACGCGTTCTAGTTGGCTTGGCAGGCTGCTGGCTAAGGAGGCTTTACCCGCAAGGACTGCTTTCAGGGCACGCGCTGCCGCGAGACGAGGGTTCATAGACCTAATACCTGACCAGGCGCGAACAGGGCTTGCTTACTGTTGAGCAGATCGCTAAAGGCTAAGGCCTTGCCGTTGGGTAACTGTAGGCGGGTCAGACGCAGTGCTTGCTCACCACAGGCGACCAATAAACCGTCACGCTCGGCGCTGAGGATTTCCCCGGCTTGCCCTTGCCCTTGTGCCAGTTCGGCTGCATGGATTTTTATGGTTTCACCAGCAAGGGTGCTATGACAAATCGGCCATGGGTGCATGGCGCGGATTTGGCAATCCAAGACGGCCGCTGGACGCTGCCAGTCAATTAAGGCTGCTTGTTTATTGAGTTTGTGTGCATAGGTGGCCAAACCATCCAGCTGTTTTTCTGGGGTGAGGCTGCCATCTTGTAAACCTTGAATAGCCTTTAACACCGCATCAGGGCCGAGGGTCGCTAAACGATCATGCAAGCTGCCGCCAGTATCGCTGGTTAAGATTGGTGTGCTGACTTTAAGCAGCATGGGGCCGGTGTCTAAGCCAGCCTCCATTTGCATCACGGTAATACCGCTTTGTGTATCACCGGCTTCAATCGCCCGTTGAATCGGCGCGGCACCACGCCAGCGTGGCAGCAGTGAGGCATGACTATTAATACAACCTAAACGCGGTGTATCAAGAATCACTTGCGGCAGAATTAAGCCATAGGCCACGACGACTAACACATCGGCATTAAATTCAGCAAGTTCTTGCTGCGCTTCGGCACTGCGTAAATTAACCGGCTGCAAGACGGGAATGCCGTGTTTAGCCGCCAGTTGTTTAACGGGGCTGGGCGTCAGTTTTTGACCCCGTCCAGCTGGGCGGTCAGGTTGTGTATACACCGCTACAACACTGTGCTGGCTATCGAGTAGCGCTTGTAAATGACTGGCGGCAAACTCGGGTGTACCGGCAAACACAATACGTAGAGACGAGGACATACAATTACCTTGCGAATACAAAAGAGGTGTCACTGCGCAGCCGAGATTTAAAAAACACTTAATCTTTTTGCTGGCGATGAATTTTTTCTAGTTTTTTCTTGATGCGGTTACGCTTCAGAGAAGACAAATAGTCAACAAACAGCTTGCCGTTTAAATGATCACACTCGTGTTGAATGCACACGGCAAGTAACTCGTCGGCTAATAGCTCAAAGGGTTCACCGTTGCGATCGAGCGCGCGTATTTTAACTCGCTGTGGTCGTTGCACATCTTCAAAAAAACCAGGCACCGAGAGACAGCCTTCTTGATAAAGCGCAGTTTCCTCGGTGAGTACTTCAAATTCAGGGTTAATAAACACTTGCGGGGCAGATTTATCTTCAGATAAATCCATCACTACTAAGCGGATATGTTGGTCGACCTGAGTGGCAGCTAAACCAATACCGGGTGCGTCGTACATGGTTTCTAGCATGTCATCAATCAGGCGGCGGATTTCGTCATCGACCTGCGCCACAGGTTTAGCTATGGTACGCAGTCGTGGGTCGGGATACTCGAGTATATTTAAAATTGCCATATGTGTTGGTAATGTACTTCTGGAATAAAATTAGACAGCACTGCTACTATGATACGTAGCATAATGAAGAAATAGCGGTAAAGCCAAAATTGGAGTCTGGAATCGCCATCAGGCGCTCCACTATTATTACATATGATAAAGGGATTCGCCGGATGAGGAAAACATTACTTGTTTTGTTGCTACTTGTGAGTGCTGCGGTGCATGCACAAGTACAGCTAAAAGAAGGTCATCCAGACACTTATACTGTGGTTCAGGGCGATACCTTATGGGATATTTCCGCTCAGTTTTTATACAAGCCATGGAAGTGGCCTGAGATCTGGCATGCTAACCCACAGGTGACTAACCCGCATTTGATTTATCCTGGCGACCGTCTAAACCTAGTCTATATTGATGGGCAACCGCGTATTATGCTTAATCGTGGTGCCAACCGCGGCACGATTAAATTGTCGCCTAAAATTCGTAGTGTGCCCATGGTTGAGGCTATCCCAACCATACCATTACGCGCTATTAATAGCTTCCTGCTGAGCAATCGTATTATTGATACGAATGCAGAGTTCAGTGATGCGCCCTATGTGCTGGCGGGTAATGCTGAGCGTGTGATCAGCGGCACGGGCGATCGTATTTATGTACGTGGCGTCCTTGAAGAGAACGCTATTTACGGTATTTACCGCCAAGGTCGTAGCTATATTGACCCCTTTACTCAAGAGTTTCTTGGTATTAATGCCGATGATATTGGCAGTGGTGAAGTGATTGCCGTAGAGGATGATGTCAGTACCATGCGCTTAGCGCGTACCACGCAAGAAGTTCGTGTTGCGGATCGTTTGTTTCGCACTGAAGAGCGCGCGATTAACTCTACATTTTTTCCGAGCGAGCCCAGCCAAGATATTGACGGTGTGATTCTTGATGTGCCGCGCGGTGTTTCACAAATTGGACAGTTTGATGTGGTCACCATTAATAAAGGTACCTACGACGGCTTGGTCGAAGGTAGCGTTTTAGCGGTGTATAAAACCGGCGAGACGGTGCGTGACCGAGTCAGTGGTGAGTCAGTAAAAATACCTGACGAGCGTTCGGGTCTGCTGATGGTGTTTCGTACCTATGACAAACTCAGTTATGGTTTAGTCCTGAATGCCAGTCGTCAACTGGCGGTATTGGATAAAGTTAAAAACCCTTAACCAGCCGTCCGAGCACAACTGTTACTGATCATCGCCGAAAGCGTCCTTGCACAAGGGCGCTTTTTTGCTTTTTAGTATCTGCCGACTAGACTGAGTAGCAAGAATGACAGGACGTCATTTCCCTTAGAATAAGGATATTGATATGACACAGTGTTCACCTGCAGAACTTGAAGCACGTTTGCGCTTACATAGCCTTCCAGATATTGGGCCACAACGGTTTTATCGATTACTTGAGGTGTTTGGTTCGGCCAGTTCAGCACTCAGCGCGCCGGCCGCGGCGTGGCGCGTTATTGGTATGCCGCAGCGCAGTACAGAGGCCAGGCGCTCTGAGCAAGTTCGAGATCAAGCCTTGCTGACCTTACGCTGGGCTGAGCGCAAGCAGCAGCATGTGCTCTTGCATGATATGCCTGAGTATCCAGCGCTATTAAAAGAAACCGCAGGCGCACCGCCGTTGCTCTTTGTACAAGGTGATCCCTCTATTTTAGAGCGACCGCAAATTGCCATTGTTGGTAGCCGTCAAGCCGCGCAGCCGAGCCTAGATACCGCACAACGTTTTGCCCGCAGTTTGGCTAAGGGTGGTTTTACCGTGACCAGCGGTTTAGCCTTAGGCGTTGATGCTGCGGCGCACCAAGGTGCGTTAGATGTTGAGGGTCTCACTATTGCGGTGGTGGGGACCGGACTTGACCAAATGTATCCAGCGCGGCATCGAGGCTTAGCTGAGACGATTATTGCGCAAGGCGGGGCGCTGGTCTCTGAGTTGGCGTTACGCAGCGCCCCGCATGCCAGCCATTTCCCACGACGCAATCGTATTATCAGTGGTCTCTCCTTGGGCGTTTTAGTGGTGGAGGCCAGCCCGTCCAGCGGCTCATTAATTACCGCGCGCTTAGCGGCTGAGCAAGGCCGTGAGGTTTATGCGGTTCCCGGCTCTATTCATGCGCCGGGCGCGCGCGGTTGCCATCAGTTGATTCGGGATGGTGCGCTCTTGGTTGAATGCGTGGATGATATTTTAGCATCGCTACAAGGTTGGCAATTTACTGCGCAGCCGGAACCGCCTGCGCGACAGCAATCATTGGTACTGCAACATCCACTGCTGGAGTTATTAAAAGTCAGACCCTTGGATATTGATCAATTGGTTGAGTTAAGCGCGCTGCCTGTGCATGAGGTGTTAGGTACCCTGACTGATTTTGAAATTGCAGGGCAGGCGGTCTGTGAAGGAGGTCGCTGGTTGTATCGATGCTGATTTTATTAAAGGGCTGCTTACGCAGCCCTTGCTATCCATCCTCGCACTCAAAGTACGAGGTCTTACGCGAAACTGATAAAATTAACTTTTTAGCTTATCTATTTAGTGATGTATAAAGTATATAGCTAGTTTAATATAATAATTCACGCGCTATTTTATAAAGTACTTAATCACACTATGACTCTTATGAATAATGGCCACGCAGGCGTTTTAGCGCCAACGCTGGGTATTGTCGGCTGCTTAAAAGAATATCAGCAAATGTCTGCTGGCTTGTTCTATGCATTGAGTATGGATAGCTTGGCTACTGCGCTGCGCGTTGCTACACAAGTATTGGCTGATTTAGACACTGATAGCCGTGCGGTGCTTGTGGGTTGCAAGAGCATTTCTGCAGTGGTGGCAGGATTAGCTGACCATCAAGGGCCGGCTGAGTTACGTAGTTATTCTTGGCGAGGTACTGAAGCCTCTGCTGTATTGCATTTGACCGAGCAATTAGATCGTACGTTGACACCTCGTAAGCGCCTTATCTTGTGTTTGCTCTCGGTTGAAACGCTGATTCGGCTTGAGAAAAACATACAGGTTGTGCTGAAAGGTTGGCGTGATTGGTGTGAAAATAATGGCTGTATTCTATTGGTTTTGGTCTATGGCAAACAAGCTGCTCAAGCCTGCCAAACCCTAGCGTTTGGACATCGCTTTATCTCAGGTATTGCGCATCTAAAAGGGCAGCCCAATGGTTTTATCTATCAGCTGGACTACTGGATTAATAGTTTAGGTGTGCAAAGTGCTGCTGAACTTGAGTTGCATGATAAAAATAGACAACTGGTGGCGATAGCAACTACGAGAAACGAAGCTCAATTAGCTCCTGGCGAAGTCTTTTTGCAGCGCAGTGTGTTAGAGGGTGCGCCAATTTTTATGGCGGAAAAATGGCGGATTGCTGAGGATTGGCAGGCGTTAGTGCATTCCGCCTCAGAGGTGGCTAGCGGTACTTTTGTCTTTGCTTTACATGCAAACAATGAAATTGAAGCCTTGGCACGCACCTTATATGGCATACGTCGGCAACGGGGCGCATCGGTGCGTTTGGTTGTGCGGGAGATGCAACAAGCATTACGCGGCCAAGAAGAGGAGCTGTTATTGCAGTGCGGTGCGGATTTAATTGTTTTAGTTGATACGCACTTGTCTCGCTTTTTTAGCAAGTTAGAGGCGCTGCAAAAGCAAAAAACCAATCGTCCACTGATTGAAAATTTAGAGTCTGCGCTGGCGCAAATTAGAACACCAAAGATTCAAGGTGTGATTTCGGTATTTGAGTTGACCACCTATATAGATCAATTGTTAGCACATACTATGAATAGTAAGGCCATTGGTGTTTTGATCAGTCTGCGCCCCAGCAGTAGCTTGACTGCCGAGCAGTTTATAGCGCTATTGCGTATCGTACGCAAAGGTGATGTGGCCTGCGTTGCTGAGGGCGTGGTCTATGTGTTTTTATTGAATTGCCAGATGGATTTTGTTGATATTATTTTGCGTAAACTTTTTTCGTTGCCCTTGAAGGATATTGTCTCTGCCTATGTTGTGCACAGTGATCATGCCAGCATCGAGGATCAGGTGCGGCGTTTACAGTTATTACCCGTAGAGCGGCTGGCTGTTGTCCCTAAGCAAATAGATAACGTTCTGTCATCCGCTGATCGAGCGGCACCTAGTGGACAGCAGGCGCAGGTTGAGTCAATTGTATTCAAGCCGCGTCTCAAACCGGTGTCATTGCATGGTTAATAACAAGATTAAGGTGGTCAGTATGGGTGTTTTTTTTCTGGGTGTAGTGTGCGGTTGCATCGCAACCTTGTTGTATCAAAAAATCAGTCGCTGGTTATCGATTCGTGCTTTACCTGCGCAGAAGTTAGAGGCGCATCCTGTGCGCTATCGCAATGATGGTGCACCAATAAGCAAGGATTACAGTGGCCAATAATACATGCACTGAAGTGCAAGAAACGCATGCGCCAGTCTGGCGAGGGTTCGGCCATTGGAATTTTTATTTTATGGCTAAGCTGGGGCTGTATTGGGCCGGCTCTATCAATTTTGACATTTTTTATAATGCTGTCTTTGCTGCATTTTTATTGCTGCCGTTACGCCCCAATACGCTGAGTGTCTTACGTCATTGGTTGGCTGTGCCCATTGCCATTGCTGTGTTGTATTACGACAGCTGGCTGCCGCCCATACAGCGCTTAATCGAGCAGCCCGAGGTATTGAACTTCTCCAGTGACTATTTGTTGGAGTTGCTTTTACGCTTTATTAATTGGCAACTATTGGGCACCGGCTTTATTTTTTTAGTGGTGTATTTGTTTCTTGCATCTTGGTTACGTATGACCGCTTGGAGTTTGCTGGCGTTGCTTTTGGTGGCGTTACCTCGCATGCCAGGGTTACCGCATTTCTCTTTTAATGATGCGACTGATGTGGTCACACAGGGTTTAAATATAGCGCCTAACAATACAGCTGCAGCACCACGTGCGGCAGATATGAATACTGTACTGAATGAAGAGCTGGAGCGTTTTTATCAAGCGGAGCAAAGTCGACGTACTGAGTTTAGTGCGCCTACAGCAGATGCTGCGCCCTTTGATGTATTGTTGCTTAACGTGTGTTCTCTGGCTTGGTCAGATTTAGAAATCAGCCAGTTAAGCGCGCATCCATTGTTTGAGAAAATGGACATCATGTTTGATCAGTTCAACTCAGCAACCTCCTATAGCGGGCCGGCAGTGATACGCTTGATGCGCGCCAGTTGCGGACAAACGGGGCATAAAGCGCTGTATCAATCAGCGGATAGTCAGTGTCATATTTTTGAAAATTTAAGAGCATTGGGCTTTACCGATAGTGCAGCACTAAACCATACGGGTGAGTTTGAAAACTTTATTGATGAGCTTAAAGTGGCTGGTTTATCAGCCCCACCCTTAGTACCTAGGCGTTTACGACCTCACTTAAAAGGCTTTGATGGCACGCCTATTTGGAGTGATTACGATGCCTTGAATATGTGGTGGCAAGAACGCTTAGCCAGTGATGCGCCAGCTACGGCACTTTTTTACAACAGCATTACATTGCATGACGGCAACCGTGAAGCTACCTTGGATGGCGGCAGTCGTGTATCGCCTTATCCCAAGCGCGCTAAACAATTGCTTGATGACTTTGACAGTTTTATGCAAGAAATCGAAGCCAGTGGGCGCCAAGCCATGGTGGTTTTTGTGCCTGAGCATGGTGCTGCTTTAGCAGGTGATCGTATGCAAATGTCAGGGATGCGTGAAATACCCGCACCGGCGATTACTCATGTACCGGTTGGCGTACGCTTTATTGGTACACAAGCAGAGCCGCCTAAAAAAACCATACATATCGACACAGCATCAAGTTATTTAGCTTTATCTGAGTTGGTTTCTAGGGCCGTGAGTCGTGCAGTATTCGATGCGCCACAGGTTGATTGG
>LFRZ01000046.1 GCA_001513025.1 Gammaproteobacteria bacterium DTU037 | reverse complement strand
GCAGGGTCGTGGCAACATATCAATTGCTTTGTGTGTTTATAGAAACTAATATGTTGCTTATATCGATAAAAGCAATATATGTGTTTACCTATGGACTCTATTCTCCAACAAGTTAAAGAACGTCGTGAAGCACTGGGTTTTAGGCAGAGTGACATGCTGTTACGTATTGGTATTTCTCGACAGCAGTATCAGCGCTTAGAAGCCAAGGGCAATCCTCGACTGGATACCCTTGAGCTGATTGCCAAGGGGCTTAACAGCGAAGTTTTATTAATTCCCAAAGAAAAGCTTAATGCCGTCTTGGCTATTCTTAATACGGACGATGCTAACGTTTCAGCTGCTTCTGACAAACAACAGCTGTTTGATGAAGAAAAAGACTACTCAATTGATCCTTGGCAGGGATTGTTGGGGGACGAGACATGACTAGAGTGCCTCCCGATGAAGCCAGTGTTCTCCAGCTCACATTGCATGGGCACCTCGTTGGCTATCTTGCGGGTTTGCGTAGCGGTAAAAATATACTGAGTTTTGTTGAGGGCTATAAACATAACAATGCACGCCCAACATTTAGTTTAATTACCCATCCGTCATTCCCTTACTCAGAAAAAGTTATGACCAGTCCATGGGTAAGGCAGCAGTGTCTACATCCGACACTGTCTAATTTATTACCTGAAGGGTCTCTTCGCGCCTTAATTTCACAAGTCCTAAAAGTTCATATTGATAGCGAGTTTCATCTCCTTTCATATCTTGGTCAAGATTTGCCAGGTGCTCTTATTGCGACGCCCATGGAACCAGCTGACGTACCTGATGGTGTTTTTCAATCGCAAGAAAATGTCAAAATAATCAAGCTCGCAAAGGCAGTGCAAGAAAATAAGTTCTCCTTGGCTGGAGTACAAATGAAGTTTTCAATGAAGGAAAAAGATGGGCGCTACAACCTGTCTCAGGGTGGTGTGCTTGGTGACTGGATCGTTAAAACGCCTTCAACTCTGCATGCCGATGTGCCATTGAACGAGTATACGGCGATGATGTTAGCGTCATCAGTTGGCGTTAATATTCCTGAAATAAAGCTTGTTGAACTGAGTAAACTGGATAACCTACCACCTATCAATCTTCCTGATGAGCACTTGGCTTTTGCGATTAAACGCTTTGATCGTGATGATGCGCAACGTGTGCATATGGAGGATTTTGCCCAGGTCTTCGTCAAGTATCCGCACGAAAAATATAATTCAGCAAACTATGAGCAAATTGCTAGAGTTTTATATCAGTTTTCAGGCGATGGACTGGCTGATGTGCAACAGTTCGCTCGACGCTTACTGGTCAATATTTTGCTCGCAAATGGTGATGCACATCTGAAAAACTGGAGTTTGCTCTATCCTGATCAAGTGACTCCCCGACTTTCGCCTGCATACGATATTGTCACGACCCGCGTATATATTGAAAATGAAAGCAACTATGCGCTTAACTTAGGAAAGTCGAAGTTTTGGTATACAGCAACTTATGCAAACTTTGAGTCTTGGGCTGACCATGCAGGATTGCCGTGGCGG
>LFRZ01000154.1:27390-36211 GCA_001513025.1 Gammaproteobacteria bacterium DTU037 | reverse complement strand
GATCGGGCAGGGGAACTGAAGATGCAGCATTCGATAACACCAATGGATTTTTCTGGCTTGCCGGGCTGGCGTTTACGTTTTGGTTCAGCGCAGCTGGATATCTGTGCGCAAGGTGGGCAAGTCCTCAGTTATTTTCCTGATATTGAGCAGCCGCCGCTGATTTGGCTCAGTGATTGTGCCGAATATCAGCAGGGGCAAAGCGTGCGTGGTGGCGTGCCGCTCTGTTGGCCTTGGTTTGGCGATCTGCAACGCAATCCAGAGGCGGTACAAAAAACCACCACTGGCGCTGTACCTTTTCATGGCTTAGCGCGCACTTTAGAGTGGCAGTTGCTGCACAGCAGCGCTGACAGTCAGGGTGTGCAATTAAGTCTGCAGTTGGATGCCAGTCAAGGCTTGGCCGGCTGGCCGCAGGCGGCGAGGTTGCACTTGCATATTGAGCTCAATGAGGGCTTAACCCTGGTGCTGGACAATCACAATTTAGGCAGCCAGCCATTGGCTATCAGTCAGGCGCTGCACAGCTATTTTGCTGTGAGTGATATCCACAAGGTTGCAGTCGAGGGCCTAGCCGGCTGCCCTTATTATGAAACCCTTGCGCAATGGCAGTTACGTGAGCAAGCGGGCGCGCTAACCTTTAGCGGTGAAATCGATCGTATTTACACTCAGGTGCCTGAGCATCTGCAAATTATTGATCGGGGCTGGCAGCGGCGCATTCATTTGCGCAGCCAAGGCTCGCGCTCGGCGATTGTCTGGAATCCGTGGACGGCTAAAGCAGAAAATCTCAGCGGTTTTGCTAAAGAGGCGTGGCAGCAGATGCTCTGTATTGAAACCGCTAATGTGTTGGATGACCATCTACTGCTGGCAGCGGGTGAACGTCATCGCTTACAGTTGCAATTGAGTTGTACGCCTGAGCCTAAACAAGAATAAAACAGGTTTTCCTGTCAGAGAGGGGTGCATCTGATAGGCTAAATCGTCGATAAATGGGAGCAAACACTTGAGTTCAAATGATCAATGGATGCAGCGCGATTTAGCCGTACTTTGGCATCCCTGCACACAAATGAAAGACCATGAAACCTTGCCTATTGTGCCGATTCGTCGTGCTGAGGGTATTTGGCTGGAAGATTTTGATGGTAACCGCTATTTAGATGCGGTGAGTTCTTGGTGGACCAATATATTTGGCCACTGCAATCCACGGATCAATGATCGGATTAAACAGCAATTGGATCAGCTTGAGCATGTGATGCTCGCTGGTTTTAGCCATGCGCCAGTGATTGAGTTGTCAGAGCGTTTAGTGGCGATGACGCCGCAGGGTTTAGAGCGCGTGTTCTATGCCGATAATGGCTCCTCCGGTATTGAAGTGGCACTGAAAATGAGCCATCACTATTGGCTCAATCATGATCAGCCAAACAAAAAACGTTTTGCCACCATCAGCAACGGTTACCACGGTGAAACCTTGGCGACTTTGGCCGTGGGCGATGTCGCGCTATTTACTGAAACCTATAAAGCTTTGCTGATGGACTGCATTAAAGTGCCCAGTCCGGACTGCTACCACCGCCCAGAAGGGGTGAGTTGGGAAGCGCATTCACGCTTAATGTTTGAGCCTATGCGTCAGACGCTGGCTGAGCATCACGCGGAGTTATCCGCAGTGATTTTAGAGCCGCTGGTGCAAGGCGCAGGCGGTATGCGCATGTACCATCCGATCTATTTGACTTTACTGCGTGAAGCCTGTGATGAGTATGGTGTGCATTTGATTGTTGATGAAATTGCCATGGGTTTTGGCCGCACCGGGAGTATGTTTGCTTGTGAGCAGGCCAATATCACCCCGGACTTTATGATTTTATCCAAAGCCTTGACCGGTGGTTATTTGCCCATGGCGGCGATTATGACCACTGAAGATGTGTATCAGGCTTTCTACGCTGAATACGATAGAATGCGCGCCTTTTTACATTCGCATACCTACACCGGTAATCCACTGGCTTGCGCTGCGGCCTTGGCCACTTTAGATATTTTTGCCCAAGACAATGTGATTGAAAACAACAAAGTCTTAGCCAAGCATATGGGCAAGGCCACCGAGCACCTTAAGGATCATCCGCATGTGGCTGAAGTGCGTCAGACCGGCATGGTGCTGGCGATTGAAATGGTTAAAGATAAAGCCACTAAAGAACCCTTTGCTTGGCAAGAACGCCGTGGGCTGAAGGTGTTTGAGCATGCCATGGCCAAAGGTGCCTTGCTGCGCCCATTAGGCAATGTGGTGTACTTTATTCCACCTTATGTGATCACCCCTGAGCAAATTGATTGGCTGGCCGAAGTGGCCACTGAAGGCATTGATCGTGCAACGCGCGATTAACGGCTAGACGCTCTATAAAAAACCACGCACCATAGCGTGGTTTTTTAATGCCTGGAGTTGAATGATGTCGCTACCGCGTTTTTTTGTTGCTGGGCCTTTGGCGTTGGCTGTCTATGACTTACCTGAGGCGCAAGCGCACTACCTCAGTCGGGTGCTGCGTTTAACTGTGGGCGCGGCGGTGCAACTCTTTGATGGCAGTGGCCAAGAGTATCGCGGTCGCTTGAGCAGCGTCACTAAGAAGGCGGTGCAGGTGGATCTGCTGGAGCGCTTCGACGGCCTTGCCGAATCATCCTTGCATATACATTTAGGCCAAGGATTATCCCGTGGCGAACGTATGGATTGGGCGATTCAAAAAGCCACTGAACTGGGTGTGGCAGAAATTACCCCCTTGTTCACTGAGCGCTGTGAGGTGCGCTTAAACGATGAGCGCGCGCAGAAACGCCTAGAGCATTGGCAGCAGATTGCCATCAGCGCCTGTGAGCAGTGCGGGCGCTCTAAAGTACCTGTAGTGCATGCACCGCAACAACTTAAAGACTGGCAAGCCCGTGTGCAAGCTGATTTGAAGTTGGTTTTGCATCCGCTGGCGCAGCCGTTAAGCCAACATAACGCACCCAGTACTTTAGCCTTTTTAATCGGCCCCGAAGGTGGCTTAACTGAAGCAGAAGTGGCGCAGGCCGGGCAGTATGATTTTCAGCCTGCGCGCTTAGGCCCACGGGTGTTGCGCACCGAAACCGCGCCGGTGGTGGCATTAAGTGTCGCGCAGCAGTTGTGGGGCGATTTTTAATTTAGCCGGCTATTTTAACCGCCACTTAGCGCGGCATCTCAGTGGCCGCGCTGTATTACATTGGGATAACAACAGTTGCGCCTGTGGTTTGGGCCATCCGGCTGATTAACAAACACCCATATCCAGCTGCAATACCGCGAGCCCTGCTTGCGACCAGCCCCACCACGCCGCGACCAGCACTGTGCCCAGTGCTAAAACTGCAGCAGTGATATACAGATATTTTTTCGTCATGCTTTCTCCTGCTAAACACTTTTATGCGCGGTAGTGAAGCTGATAAAACGCTCGCGAATGGGCAAATTTAGCAGCGCTGCCATTACGCTTAAAACAATCGAGAGTTGCCAGACTAACGAATAACTACCGGTTTGGTCATAGACTAAACCGCCCAGCCAGCCGCCTAAAAATGAGCCCACTTGGTGGAATAAAAATACTATCCCAGCCAGCATAGATAAATGCCGTACACCAAACATCGTAGCAATGGTGCCGTTGGTCAGCGGTACCGTGGACAGCCAGAGTAAGCCCATTGCCACAGCAAAGGCATAGGCGGAGAACTCACTAAGTGGCAGATAAAAGAACAAGGTAATGGCAATCGCGCGCAAAAAGTATAACCCCGCAAGTAAGTGCGGTTTTGAATAATGCCCGCCAAGCCAGCCTGCACACCAAGTCCCTGCAATATTAAAGAGTCCGACTAAGGCTAACACCGTCGTGCCAGCCTGTGCGGGTAGATGCTGATCGACCAAGTAGGCGGGGATGTGGATACCAATAAACACCACCTGAAAACCGCAGACAAAGAAGCCTAACGACAGCAGCCAAAAGTCAGCATGCCCCGCCACTTGTTTTAATACCGTGCGCAGCGGCAGCTTTTTGCTCTCATCGGCAGGAGTAAGATCTTCCTTCAGCATACGTGACAAGGGCAGGAGCAAGGCAATCAGTCCAGCACTGACCAGTAAAGCCGCTGACCAACCCAGCCACTCCAGTAAACCTAAGGTACCAGGCAGCATAACAAATTGGCCAAAGGAGCCGGCGGCACTGGCCATGCCCATCGCCATACTGCGTTTCTCTGGTGCAACCGAGCGCCCCACAGCCGACAGTAATACGGCAAATGAGGTGCCGGATAAGCCAAAGCCAATTAACACGCCGGCACTTAAAATCAGCGCTGAAGGGGTATTGGCGTAGGCCATTAAGACTAAGCCGAGGATATAGGCTAGGGCACTAATAAAAACGGTGCGCTTGACCCCATAACGATCGGCAAAAGCGCCGACAAAAGGCTGGAGCATACCCCAAATCAAATTCTGGATGGCGATGGCAAAGGCGAAGATTTCACGGCCCCAGCCAAACTCACTACTCATGGGTTGTAAAAACAAACCAAAGGCATGGCGAATGCCTAACGACAACGCCAGAATAAGGGAGCTACCAATCATTAATAACAGGGCGTTGCGTGCAGTACTGCTCATCACGACTCGATCTAGATATGTGCAAGCTACCTAGCATAAACGACTGGCCAGCCCTCGATAAAGGATAAAGTGTCGCCGCGTAGGCGGGCGGGGGGCTTGGGGCTGCGCTAAAAGAATAAATAACCCCCCAAGCGGCCCCCTTTTAAATAGGCAATGCACTAGACTAGCCGCCATTCTTTGACCTTTCTCTATTCTTACCTTGATTCTGAAGAGGCTGTCTGTGACTGCTGTGTTATATAATATTTTATCCTCTGTCTTACCGATTTTATTATTTTTAGTCGGTGGCTATGCTTTAGGCCAGATACTGGTAAAACGCATGGTACATAGCGCCATTAAATGGATTACGCCGGTGGTGTGGAGTATTTTATTTGTGATTGGATTGGAGTCTGGTGAGGCGTTTAATTCGCTGGCAGCAGGGCTGGATATCCTTAAACACGCGGCGCTCTATGCTTTTACCATCAGTAGCCTAGTCTTTGTGCTAATTATGCCATTTAACCGTAAGCCTGCGGCAGAGGATCATGAGCCCAGTTCGTGGGCAGCGCTCAGGGATCCATTAAAAGAATGTTTAATTGCCTTTAGCTTGGTGTTGCTCGGTGCATTTTTTTACCGTTTGCATTGGCATGAAAATCAGCTGGGCGAGGTTGTCTTTAATATCTCTTACTGGCTGTATGTGTTGCTGTTGCTGATTGGCATTGATTTGGCACAAGTCACCATTAGCCGCTCATGGTTGGCACCGCGGGTGTTGCTGATCCCTTGTTTAGTGATGATTGGCTCGATGTTGGCTGGCGTGCTGATTAGTCTGGTGACCGGAGAGCAGTTAGCGGTCGCGCTGGCGCTGAGTACCGGTTTTGGCTGGTTTAGTTTGTCGGGGGCCTTGGCTGGGCAATATTTGGGCGATGCTTACGGCAGTGTGGCGCTGCTTAATGACTTGATGCGTGAGCTGATTGGCTTAACTGTGGTGTTTTTATTGGGTGGTAAATATGCCAATAGCAGCATTGCGGTCTGCGCGGCCACGGCGATGGATACCACCTTACCTTTTGTGCGTAAAGCCTGCCATTATGAGTATGTACCAACGGCGATTATCAGCGGTTTGATTCTCACCGTAGCGGCGCCGTTCTTTATGTTGTTCTTTTTAAGTTTAGCCCGTGTTTAGCCGTGCCTAGGCTGGGTTTTCCTGATCAGTAGCGCTAGCGCTCGGTAGCTGGGTAAAGGCTTCTGCTGGGACAGGGCGACCAAACCAGTAACCTTGGCCTAAAGTACAGTTTTGTTGTTGTAAAAATTGCAATTGCTCTTCTGTTTCGATGCCTTCGGCTTGTATTTTAAGGCCCAAGCTGGTGCCCAGCGCGATAATGGCGCGAACAATCGCCTTATCGTCAGTGTTACTGGGTAGATTACGCACAAAACTCTGGTCAATTTTTAGTTTATGCACAGGTAAGGATTTCAGGCGTGCTAACGATGAGTAGCCGGTGCCGAAATCATCAATGGCTAACTGCACACCGAGCAAACGCAGTTCGTTTAACAGTTGATCAGCGTTCTCTGGATCTTCCATAATAGTGCTTTCGGTGACTTCTAATTCTAGAAACTGCGGCGCAATATTGGCCTTGAGCAAGGCACTGGCAACTGTTGTTGCCAGTGCCGGATTGGACAAGGAGCGGCTGGATAGGTTGACTGCGATACCTTGTAATTGAGTACCGGCATCCAGCCATTGACGCATTTGTTGGCAAGCATGCTGCAGTACCCACTCATCAACTAAGCTAATCAGGCCATTTTCTTCCGCAATAGGAATAAACTCATTGGGCGTTAGTAAGCCGCGCTCAGGGTGATTCCAGCGCACTAAGGCTTCACAGCCGACTAATTGCAGCGTATCCAGTGCATAGACCGGCTGGTAGTAGACTTGCAAGCCTTCGGTTTCTAACGCATGACGTAACTCGCTGGCAATCCGAATTCGCTGTAGAGCGAGTTCAGTCAGTTCAGATGAGTAGAAGGCAAATGTATCACGGCCACTGGCTTTTGCTTTACTCAGTGCCGAGTCGGCATTACGCATGATTTCTTCAACAGTGTCACCTGCTCGTGGAAACAAGCAGATACCCACACTGGCGCTTATAAACAGTTCATTGTTATCTAAAACAAAAGGCTCTTTACAGGCCTTAATGACTTTTTGCGCCATCATTGCTGCTTCAATAGGGCTGGTGGCTGTTTCGCTGATCAAGACAAACTCATCACCGCCAATACGGGCTAATGTGCAGCTTTTGTTGATTTTTTTGGTGATGCGCAGAGCCACTTTTTGCAGCAGTTGATCACCGACACTGTGGCCTAAGCTTTCGTTGATATTTTTAAAATGATCCAAGTCGATTAAGAACAGAGTGCTGTTTTTGTGCAGATCAATAGCGGCTTGCAGGGCTTTTTTTAATCGTTCGTAGAGATGTGGACGGTTGGCCAAGCCGGTCAGCGGGTCATAGAGTGAGAGATAATTGAGCTCTGATTGTGAGTCTTTTAGAATCGAAATATCTGAAAAAACTGCGACGTTATGCGAGATAAAGCCATTTTCATCACGAATCAGCCGAATGGTTTGATATTGCGGCAGTACTTCACCATTTTTACGGCGGTTCCAAATTTCACCACTCCATTCATTGGTGGCTTCTAAGGTGGTCCATAAGGATTTATAAAATTCAGGTGTATGGCGTCCAGACTTAAACATGCTGGGTTTTTGTCCAATGACTTCATCGGCGCTATAGCCGGTAATATGACTAAAGGCTGGATTGATATGCACAATGGTATTGGTGTTGTCAGAGATTAAGACACCTTCATGGGTGCATTCAAACACTGCATTGGCTTGTTTTAAGCGTTCCTCTGCACCACGTTGCTTGGTGATATCTTGCGCAATACCAATAAAACGTACCGGTTGGCCTTGGGCGTTTTTGATTAAGCGCCCGCGCGAGCGTATCCAGCGCGGGCTGTTATCTTTGTGCAGCATGCGGTAGGTGCTGTCGTAGTTGCCATCGCCTTCGGCAATAAAACGCATCACGTGCCGATAAATACGTTCGCGCTCTTCAGGGATTAAGCGACTTTGCCACGCCTGCTGGTTGGTGCCGAATTCTGCTTGGCTATAACCAAGATTGGCGCAATAGGTGGTGGAAAAGAATACCTCCTGTTGCTTGTTTAAGCTCCAGTCCCACAAGGCCTCTTGCGCTGAGTCTAAGGCCAGCTTAAGGCGTTCTAGACTGACCTGTGCATCGATCTGTTGCTGTGATTGTTGTTGACTTTGGCGTTGTGTAACAACAAACCAGTACAGCCCAGAGACTAAGACAAATACGGCGAGACTGAGCAAAAGTAATTGTGTGCTGCTATCAGCGGTGTGCGCCCATCCAACAGATACGCTAAAGCTACCGAGCACCCAGCTTGTACCCAGCAGTGCATACACTAAAAAATATTTTAATCGGGCAGGTGTCGGCTTCATTTGGGCGGCAAACTCAGAATGAGAGATGTCTCAGATTATATACTGAATAGGTGTTTGGCGAGAGCGCTTAATGCCGTACAGCAACACAGTATAAATGGCTGCTAGGCTGTCGATAGGTAAAATTTTTGCAAAAAAAAACTCATTCAAATTGAATGAGTTTTTTAAATATGGTGCCCTGAGACGGAATCGAACCGCCGACACGAGGATTTTCAATCCTCTGCTCTACCGACTGAGCTATCAGGGCTCAACGGGGTGCTATTAAATAGATTTATCGCCCTGCCGTCAAGGATCTTTGTGAAAATAGTTTTTATTGGCTGGGCGGCACGTAACCGTCAGCCTTGGCAAAGTCTTCACCAGCGAAGAATTTGTCCATTTCTTGCATGATAAATTTGCGGTCATCGGCATTCATCATATTCAGATGACGCTCGTTAATTAGCATGGTTTGATGGGTTTGCCATTCGCCCCAGGCTTGTTGGGAAATATTATTGTAGATATCTTCGCCTTTACTACCAGGGAAGGGCGGCTGGGCTAAGCCGGCCAGTTCTTGCTGATGTTTGCGGCACATAATCATACGAGTCATCTTAATTCTCCTGTTGCAGCTGAATAAGTACGCGCTCAATAAGCTCTTTAATTGGAGCTGCTAAACCTAAGCGCTGAGGGTTGTGTGGGTTATACCAGAGCCAATTATTTTCGGCTACGCTAAATGGCGCGCTGCTCTGCACACGAATCAGCCAAGGCTCGATATCTAAATGGAAATGGCTAAAGGTGTGGCGCAGCGGCACTAA
>LFRZ01000154.1:0-27335 GCA_001513025.1 Gammaproteobacteria bacterium DTU037 | reverse complement strand
GTCATCGTCCTGGTTGACCAATAATGGCATCGCTACGCGCCTTACAGGCAGCTCCTTACGTGGGCGCGGCGCGGGCAAGAGGTGTTGTTGGTTCCTTTGATAGGCTAAACAGCCGCTGCGTACCGGACAACGCACGCATTGTGGTTGTTTGCGTGTACACAGCGTGGCGCCTAAATCCATCATTGCCTGAGTGTACTGGGCAACATCGTGCTGCGGGGTTAGCAATTCAGCCAGTTGCCATAATTGTTTGCTGGCTTGGCTGCCGCCAGGGTAGCTTTCTAAGGCGCTGTAGCGTGCCAGTACGCGTTTTACGTTGCCATCGAGGATAGGTGCACGTAAGCCCATGCTGAGGCTGGCAATGGCTCCAGCGGTGGACGGGCCAATCCCAGGCAACGTAGCTAAAAGTGCAGCGCTGCGTGGAAACTCACCTTGGTAGTTATCGCACACCTGTTGCGCGGTTTTGTGCAAGTTACGCGCCCGAGTGTAATAGCCTAAACCTGTCCACAAATGCAGCACTTCATCCAGCGGCGCCGCCGCTAGGGCTTGTACAGTGGGCAAAGCCTGCATAAAACGTGCGAAATAGCCGAGTACGGTCGCTACTTGGGTTTGTTGCAGCATAATCTCCGAGATCCACACGCGATACGGCGATATATCCTGCTGCCAAGGTAAGTTTTTACGACCGTGCTCAGTATGCCAAGCAACGACTGCGGGGCCAAAGGCATCTGGACTCATCGTTTAAATAACCCTTTGAGGGCATCTTTTAATTCAGGACTTATTTTGTCGCCGAGTTTTTCATCCAGCTTTTCGGTGAGTTTTTCACCCGCGAGGGTGGCAGCAATTTTACCTAAGCCATCTTGATCAATCCGACAGGCTTTCGCGCCCAACTCCAAGGGTCCGCGGCAGCGCACCGGCCATTCTAAGCCGACATAGCGTTTATTGATTTGGCAGGCAGGGTCAGGCATCGGATGGGTATCGCCTTCGATAATAATGCCCAAATAGTAATCAAGACTAAGGACGCGTAAGTCGATATCGCCTTTACCTTTTACGCTGATACCTGGGATGGCGACACGTAAATCGGGATTATTAGCCAGACCATTGCGGATCTTTAGTGAACCCTGCAGATCGTTAAAGGCCGTGTCTTTGGCTGTGGTGTTGGCGCTGAGTTTTTTGCGATTTAAGGTGGCAATGCCGATGCACAGTTGGCGTTCAAGATTGGCATCTGGCAGCACACCTTGGTGCAGAGCGAAGTTTAAGTTGCCATTGAGGTGATCAACCCAATTTTGTTGACTGTTGCCGCTTGTGCGCAAGTCAGTGTCGAGGTCGAGTAAGCCGGTGATGGTGACATCCTGCTCAAGGGTCTGCAGAATTTTTTCAACTGGAATATTGTGTGTGGTTTGTTTAAAGGTCAGCAGCGCAGGCTCAGCTTTAGTATCAAGACTGGCGCTGGTCTTAAACTCGCCGTTAAACAGGTTGCCTTGTAAATTATTTAAGCGGATCACGCCCTGTTTGGCGAGCAGATTAAATTTGGCCTGGGAGATGGGAAACTTGCTGATGGTCAGCTTATTAAAGGCCAGATCTAGATCAGCATTGAGTTTGCCTAACTGCTTAATCGGCAGCAACTGATCGCTGCTCCATGCCGATTTTGACGGCGTATCAGGTAAGGCTGTAGTACCGCTGCTGCCGGCTTGTTCGGTTTGTTGTTTGACTTCAGCTTGACGTGCGGTAGGTGCTTTTTTTACAACCGGCGGCAAATAACGATCGGCATCTAATTGATCACCTTGCAGTTGGGCATAAAGCTTGGTATTGGCGAAATCTTTAATGCCGACGCTGCCTGATAGAGCCGTTTGGTCAATGCTTAAGGCCATCTCGTTAAACATTAAGCTGTTGAGTGTTCCTTGCAGGCGAGAGTTAAATTCAAAGTGACTGAGCGCGGTTTTATCGGCCATGGCGGGCAGTTCAAAACCGATACCGCTGAGAAACTCTTGCAAGTTAACCGGGGCAATCGATAGTGCACCGCTGAGCTGTGCCTGTTTGTTGAGCTGGGTTGCTTGTAGTTCGCCGAGCGCTTTAAGTTGGTTAATTGACAGCTTTAGATTGTCCCAGCGTGCCAATTGTGCGCTTTGGTCATAGAGCAGGTTGCCGCGTACAGTGAAGTTGGCCGTTTTGCTTTGGAAGGGTTCGCCAGCAATTTCGCCTGATAGTTTGATGTCATCAAGTTGGTAGCGTTGTCGGGCCTGATCAATACTGGCTTTGCTGGTCAGCTCGATGCGTGCGCGCAGCAGTGGCTTAGCATTGCCGAAAAAACCGCTGAACTTCAGAGCAATCGGTTGATTATCACGAATAGCCCCAGTGGTCAGCTGCACGCTTTCTAGGTTAAATTGCTGACCGCTGTGTTCATCCCGATAATCAATCCGTGCGCCATTAATAATCAAACTGTTGATATCAAGTTGCAGTGGCGTGTTAGCCGGTGCAGAAGTTTGAGCTGTCTGTGCTGTATCTATTGTGCTGGCAAGTTGAGCGTCTTGCGCAGTGACGCTAGGGTGTGCGGCACGCAGTTGGCCAATGTTTTCCCAGTTAGCTTGGCCTTTAACGTTACGCTGCAGACTAAGGTTTAGGCCGTCAATGCGGATATCGCTCATTTGGATTTCTTTACGCAGCAGCAGTGGCAGCACTTGTACGGAGAGGCCTAAGAGGCGTACGTCAGCAAAAGGCTTATCGGGGGTATCTGCACTGGCCACTTTGGCATCGGTAATTTCGATACCCAGCCAAGGAAATAAACTCCAACCAATATCGCCATTGAGCTCGAGCTCAAGATTGGCATGTTTGTGAGCTAATTGACGGATTTCATCTTTGTAGTCGTTGGGGTCAAAAAAATGGGTCAGAGCAAATCCGGCTGCTACTAGCAGCAGTAGCAGACCTAGAAGTAGCAGACCGATAAGTTTGCTAAAAGATTTCACGGGCCGATTCCTTGTGGAAAATAAAACAATTGGGCTTGCTGTTGAGTAGGTAAGTCACTCAGTGCAGTGCGTTATAGGCAGTTAGGCCAGGGGTGCGATAAGCAGAGAGTGCTTCTCGGCCAGCTGCAGTAGTTCTGCTTGATCTTGGGGGATTGCAAGCTGCAGCACTTGCCCTGCTTCCTCGGCTAAACGTGAGGCCTCTTCAACCAGACGCCGCGCCACACCACGCTGGCGCGTCAGTTCACGCACGCAGACATGTGATAATAACCAGTGCGCGCTATGCTTATTCAATAAGGCCGCGCCCAGCAGGCGACTATTAAAGCGTGCGGTGACTAGGGTGTTTTGGCTGAGGCCATGCTGGATTAGAGCTGTTGCATCGGCATAGGGTGCAAACAGCCAGCTGGGTGCATCGGCATAAATTTTTTCGAGGTCGGCCAGGTCTTGCTGGCTAGGCTGTGTAGCGCTTTCAAAGTAAACAGGCATGACAAAACTCCTACAACTGATGGCTTAGTGTACCGTTCAAAAACGTCTATCGGTAGCGGTCATCGCCGTTGCAGGCCTATAATAAGCAACTAATGGTACAAGTCGGCCGTATTATGCGGCTTTTAGCGGTGGAGCAAATCATGACCGAACGTAAGGTTTCTGTTGAACGTAATACGCTTGAGACCCAAGTTAAGGCCACAATCAATTTAGATGGCACTGGCGAGGGACGTTTTGCAATTGGTGTGCCGTTTTTAGAGCACATGCTGGATCAAGTTGCGCGCCATGGTTTGATTGATTTAGATATTCAGTGCACCGGTGACTTACATATTGATGATCACCACACCGTTGAAGATGTGGGTATCACTATTGGCCAAGCCTTTGCTAAAGCGGTGGGCGACAAGCGTGGTCTGCGCCGTTATGGTCACTCCTATGTACCTATGGACGAAGCGCTGTCACGTGTTGCTTTAGATTTTTCTGGCCGTCCAGGACTGCAAATGCATGTGCCTTTTACTCGCGCAGTCGTTGGCGGCTTTGATGTGGATTTATTCCAAGAGTTTTTTCAAGGTTTTGTCAATCACGCCCAAGTCACTTTGCATATTGATAACCTACGTGGCATCAACACCCACCACCAGATTGAAACAGTGTTTAAGGCTTTTGGCCGTGCGCTGCGGATGGCGGTAGAAATTGATCCGCGTATGGAAGGACGTATGCCATCGACCAAAGGTAGCTTGTGATGCAAACCATCGCCGTCATTGATTACGGCATGGGTAACTTGCATTCGGTGGGCAAGGCGCTTGAGCATGTCAGCTCGGCGCGTGTGCAGATCACTAGTGATGCGCAAGTGATCCGCGATGCTGACCGTGTTGTTCTGCCGGGTGTGGGTGCGATCCGCGACTGCATGGCCGAGATGCAGCGTCATCAATTGCTCGATGTGATTCGTGAAGTCAGCAGCGATCGACCTTTTTTAGGGATTTGTGTGGGCATGCAAGCTTTGCTCGATAGCAGCGAAGAGAATGGCGGCGTTGATTGTCTCGGCTTATTTGCTGGGCAGGTGCGTGGCTTTGGTCCTGAGTTGTCTCAAGCGGGGCAACACTTAAAAGTGCCGCATATGGGCTGGAATCAAGTCACTCAGCGCTTGCCGCATCCCTTGTGGCATAACATTGCTGATCAAGCGCGCTTTTATTTTGTCCACAGTTACTACGTTGCTGCAGATAATCCGCGCCAAGTGGCCGGTAGTTGTCAGTATGGCGTAGAGTTTGCTGCGGCGTTGGCTGATGGCCCGCGTTTTGCGGTGCAGTTTCATCCAGAAAAAAGCCATACTGACGGCTTACAACTTTTACAAAATTTTGTTGCTTGGGACGGGCGCTGGTAGCGCTCGCGTCTGAGTGATTTGATTGACTTAACCTTTAGGCAGGCTAATTTAATGCTGATTATTCCCGCGATTGATTTAAAAGATGGTGCTTGTGTACGACTGCGCCAAGGGCGTATGGAAGATTCTACTGTTTTTTCAAATGATCCAGTGGAAATGGCCGCGAAGTGGGTTGAGGCGGGTTGCCGTCGCTTGCACTTAGTGGACTTAAATGGCGCTTTTGAAGGTCAGCCCGTCAATGGTGACGTGGTCAAAGCCATTGCCGCACGTTACCCGAATCTGCCGATTCAAATTGGTGGTGGTATTCGCAACTTGGATACTATTGAGCACTATGTGCGTGCTGGCGTTAGCTATGTGATTATTGGCACTAAAGCGGTAAAAGAACCTGAGTTTGTCGCGCAGGCTTGTAAAGCCTTTCCAGGTAAAGTGATTGTCGGCTTGGATGCGATGAATGGCTTTGTGGCGACTGATGGCTGGGCTGAAATCAGCGAGCTGCAGGTGGTTGACTTGGCTAAGCGTTTTGAAGCCGATGGCGTATCTGCAATTGTTTACACTGATATTGCCAAAGACGGCATGATGCAAGGCTGTAACGTTGAGGCGACTGCAGCATTAGCGCGTGCCACGCGTATTCCTGTGATTGCTTCAGGTGGTATTCATCATATTGGGGATGTGCAGTCACTGTTGGATGCACGTGCGCCAGGTATTGTCGGTGCGATTACCGGGCGTGCCATTTATGAGGGCACCTTGGATATTGCCGAGGCACAAGCCTTGTGCGATAGCTTCAAGTAATTTGTTTAAAAAAGCCCTTTTAAACAAGGGCTTTTTTATTACACTAGTGCAACTTAATTGACTCTGTGGAGAGCCGCATGACGCTCGCGAAACGTATCATTCCTTGCCTTGATGTTGAAAATGGCCGTGTAGTAAAAGGCGTAAAATTCGAGAATATTCGTGATGCTGGCGATCCAGTTGAAATTGCTCGTCGTTATAACGAGCAAGGGGCTGACGAGATTACCTTTCTCGATATTACTGCCACGCTGGAAGGTCGCGACACCATGCTGCAGACCGTTGAGCGCATGGCCAGTCAAGTGTTTATCCCACTGACTGTCGGTGGTGGTGTACGCACTGTGAATGATATCCGCAATCTGCTCAATGCGGGGGCGGATAAAGTTTCGATCAACTCAGCGGCAGTATTTACCCCTGAGTTTGTCCAAGAAGCCGCGCAGCACTTTGGCTCGCAATCGATTATTGTCGCGATTGATGCCAAGCAAGTCTCAGCTGTTGGTGAGCCGCCACGCTGGGAAATCTTTACCCATGGTGGACGCAAACCAACTGGTATTGATGCGGTTGAGTGGGCGAAGAAAATGGAAAGCTACGGTGCTGGTGAAATTCTGCTGACCAGTATGGATCAAGATGGGATGAAAAACGGTTTTGATCTGGGCGTGACCCGCGCCGTTAGCGATGCAGTCAATATTCCAGTGATTGCGTCGGGTGGTGTGGGTAACTTGCAGCACTTAGCCGATGGTATTTTGCTGGGTAAAGCTGATGCAGTCTTGGCGGCGAGTATTTTTCACTTTGGTGAATACACTATCCAAGAAGCCAAAGCCTATTTGGCCAGTCAGGGTATTGTGGTGCGCCAATAGCCGCACTGAAGGCTGTTCGCCGCTTATAAAAACGGCATCTGAGCGTGCTGAGATGCCGTTTTTATCAAGGTCGCGTAAGACCTCGTACTTTGAGTGTGAGGATGAATAGCGAGGGCGGCGCAAGCGGCCCCTGAATAGGCTGTTAAAGTCTTAGCAGTAGGAAATAGTGCTGGTATTATATACAGCATGATTGCCCAGAGCAGACCGAGTATGGCTTACTTAGCGTTAGAGGTATTTAGGACATTCATACCTTTGAGCAAATTGATCGCCTGATTGATTTGATAGTCCTCATCCTGCAGACGCGGAGTTGCATCTTTGTCGGCTTTTTTGCGTTTATCTGGGCCGCCATTGCCATTACCTAAGTGACCGGCTAAGTCGGCTTCTTTAATCCCGAGTACACGGTCTTCTTGGCTGATCTTAGCGCGCTCCACATGTATATCAGGAACAATGCCTTGCGCCTGAATTGAACGGCCTTTAGGCGTGTAATACAGTGCAGTGGTGAGCTTTAGGGCCCGGTCGTTATTCAGCGGCAACACGGTTTGTACCGAACCTTTACCAAAGCTATCTGTGCCCATCAGGACCGCACGCTTATGGTCTTGCAAAGCGCCGGCAACAATTTCTGAGGCTGAGGCGCTGCCACCATTAATCAAAACAACCAGCGGTACACCGGCGCTAGCGTTAGCTGCACTGGCGGAAAAACGCAGCTCCGCATTGGCTAAGCGGCCTTTGGTGTAAACGATCAAACCCGAGCTTAAAAAGTGGTCAGTGACCTCGACTGCAGCTTGTAGTACGCCGCCTGGGTTATTACGCAAATCCAAGATCAGCCCTTTAAGAGGCGTGCCTTTATTGTCTTTCTTTAAGCTGCGTAGTGCTTTCTCAACTTCGCCGCCGGTATTGACTTGGAACTGACTGATGCGGATAAAACCGTAATCGGTGTCGAGCAGCTGGCTTTTTACGCTACGACTTTTAATCACGGCGCGCTTGAGGGTCACATCAAAAGGCTTACGCCCTTCGCGTACGATGCTCAAACGAATGCTGGTGCCGGGTTTGCCGCGCATTTTTTCTACAGCGTCCATTAACGACAAACCTTTAGTCGGTTGGTCATCAATTTTGACAATTAAATCTTGTGCTTCAAGGCCTGCAGCAGCGGCTGGGGTGTCGTCAATGGGGGCAATGACTTGTAGGACGCCATCATCTAAGCCCACTTCAATGCCTAAACCACCAAACTCACCGCTGGTGCTTTCTTGCAGCTCACGAAAGGCTTCCGGCTCTAAATAGCTGGAGTGCGGATCGAGATTGCTGAGCATGCCTTTAATGGCATTCTCAAATAGAGTTTTATCGTCAATCGGCTCGACATAGGCCGTTTTTATCCGCTCTAGTACTTCAGCGAAGGTGCGCAGATCATTCAGCGGCAAGGCCTCGTTCGGTGGCGGCGGCACAGCAGCGTTCGGTGCAGCAAGCACACTGGTCGAGCTCAGGCTCAAGAGCAGCAGGCTGCTTAATAGCGCTGAGGCTAAACGTGTTTTAGTAGAGGGCATGACGTAACTCCTGGTGAATTTTTGCATTCCTATTAGCCTTGTGTACGACACCACTTGATTGGATCAATCGGTTGGCCTCTTTGCCGTATAGCAAAGTACAGCGCTGCCTGATCACGACCACCGGTATTACCTACGGTGGAGATCGCTTGGCCTACTTTGACCCTATCGCCCGGACGGCTTAATAAACTTTGGTTATGACCGTAGAGACTTAAGTAACCGTCGCCATGGTCAATAATGATCAATAATCCTGCGCCACGTAACCAATCGGCAAATACTACACGACCTGGGTGAATGGCGCGCACTTGTGTGCCGGCGGGCGAGCTGATCATGACCCCGTCCCATTTGGCGCGACTATCACCACGGGCACTGCCGAAGTGTGCAATCAGTCGACCATTGATTGGCCAAGGTAGGCGACCGCGCACGTTGGCAAAGGAACCGCCAGAGTGGGTGAAGGCCGTGGATACCATTGGGCCTTTGGCAGTTTTTACCGGTTGGCTGGTGTTGGATGAGCTGGCTGATTGGCGTTGTTGCTCAGCAATAATTCGTTGCTGTTGTGCAAGGCGCTGTTGCTGGCGGCGTTCAGCTTCTTTTGCCTCGCGTGCTTGGCGGGCCAAGGTGGCTTCAATGGTGCTGAGCACTGTATTGAGTGCTGCTTGGTCAGCTTGACGGGTTTGCAGTGACTGCGCTTCTTTGCGCTGTTTTTGTGTAATGGCCGCAACCTTCTGCTGGCGCTGTTTACGCAAGGTTTGCAGGGTCTCTTGTTGAGTGGCAAGGCTGGTGCGTTGTTCCGCGAGCAAACGTTGCTGTTCGGTGATTTGTGTAGCAATATCTGCCAGCTGCTGCAGCGTGGTATTAAATTCAGTAATTTGTTGCTGACGTGCTTGGCCAATATATTGGTAGTAGGTCAGATTACGAGAGAATTTTTCTGGCTGCTGCTGATTTAATAATAAACGTAGCGGCTCTTGTTGACCGGCTTGGAAAGCCGCGCGCGCTTGAATAGCAATGAGCTTTTGCTGTTGCTGACGTGCGTCCTGCAGTTTGGCTTTTTTCTGATTGAGGGCGACCAGCTCTTGTGCGGTATCTTTTTCCTGCTGCTTAAGGGTATTAACCTGTTTTTCTAGGCTGCCAATTTCGGTTTCGGTTTTTTTCAGTGCTTGCTCAGCTGTGGATTTTTCTTGCTGGATTTTACCGAGCTGTTTTTTTAACTCAGCAATCTCTTTTGCCGCTTGAGCAATCTGTTGTTTAGTTTGCGCGCGTTGATCATCCGCCACAGCAACAGTGAAGGTACAACTAAGTAAAATAAAGAGAAATGTGCGCAGCATAGCGGGGGGTAACCTGAACAAGACAAGGGTTTTATTATGCCTAAACGTAGCGCAGCACACAGCCTGCTAAGTTAGAAGACTGAACCCTAGTGTGGGACTTAGCACAGCTGCCAGACTAGGGTTGTCCAATTTATTTTAGCTCAATAATACTGCGGCCAGTCATTTCCGCTGGGATAGGTAAGCCCATCAGAGTCAGCATGGTGGGTGCCACATCGGCCAATACGCCGTTATTGCGCATGCTGGCAGGACGCTTGCCAACATAAATAAACGGCACTGGCTCACAGGTGTGCGCGGTATGCGCTTGTCCGGTGGATTCATCTTCCATTTGTTCCACGTTACCGTGATCGGCTGTAATCAGTGCTTCACCACCTACTTTATCCAGCGCGCTAACAATACGAGCCAAGCAGGCATCAAGGCATTCTACAGCGGCTACTGCTGCTGAGAACACACCAGTATGGCCAACCATATCACCGTTAGCGTAATTCACCACGATCACGTCATAGCGTTGTTGCTCAATGGCCTCGACAATGCGGTCGGTGACTTCAGGTGCACTCATTTCTGGCTGTAAGTCATAGGTGGCGACATTGGGTGAGGGAATTAAAATACGCTCTTCACCGGGGAAGGGTTGTTCACGCCCGCCGGAAAAGAAGAAGGTGACGTGGGCATATTTTTCTGTTTCAGCAATGCGCAGTTGGGTTTTACCCTGATCAGCCAAGTATTCGCCCAGTACATTAACTAGCGCTGTGGGGGCAAAAGCGCTGGGAGCGTCTAAATCAGCAGCGTACTGGGTGAGCATGACAAATTGGCTCAGCTGCGGCCGGCGCTGGCGGTCAAAGCCGGAGAAGTCTTTATCTAGGAAAGCATGGCTCAGTTCGCGGGCGCGGTCAGAGCGGAAGTTCATAAAAATGACGCTGTCGCCGTCTTCCATACGCACAGGTGCGCCAATGCTGGTGGCTTTAACAAACTCATCGGACTGATCACACGCATAAGAAGCGGCGAGTGCGGCAGTGGCGCTATCGGCTTGGTGAATACCTTGGCCATCAACCAATAGCTGCCAGGCTTGTTCAATACGGTCCCAGCGATTATCACGATCCATCGCATAGTAGCGACCAATCAGGCTGGCGATACGGCCTTTACCCAGTTTAGCGCAGGCCGTTTCAATCGCTTCAATGGACGGTTGGGCGCTGCGTGGTGGTGTATCGCGGCCATCTAAGAAAGCATGTAAGTAAATCTTTTCCGCCCCGCGTTGTGCCGCCAGCTCGATCATCGCAATGATGTGATCTTGGTGACTGTGTACGCCGCCCTCTGAGAGCAAACCTAAAATATGCACGGCTTTGCCCTGTGTAACGGCTTGGTCAACGGCGCGGGTTAGTGCGGGGTTGGTGAAAAAATCACCATCCTTGATTGCTTTCGTAATGCGGGTGAAATCTTGATACACCACGCGACCTGCACCCAGATTCATATGGCCGACTTCAGAGTTACCCATTTGCCCATCAGGTAAGCCAACATCCATGCCACTGCCAGAGATCAGGCTATTTGGATATTGCGCACGTAATCGATCGTAAACAGGGGTGTTGGCACTGTAAATGGCGTTATAGTCAGGGCAGTCGCTATGACCAAAACCGTCGAGAATAACCAGAACTAGAGGTTTAGGCGTGGCATGCATAAGAATAAACTCACAAGTAAATAACAGAATATAAGCTAAGTTTAGCTGGATGTGCGCGGCGCGTCATTGTTAGTGGTTCAGAGAATGCGTAGGTCTGTGTATACTTTGCAGATTCTAACGCTTTGAGTACCCATTATGATTGCTGATACGCTTGCCAAGTTCCTTGAGTTTATTACTGCGCACTATGTGCTCAGCGGAATATTTATCACCATTGTTGTCCTGTTAATCATGCAGCAATCGCGTAATTCAGGGCGTAATGTCAGTTCGCGTGAACTCACCGCTATGGTCAATCGCGATGAGGCCTGTGTGCTCGATATTCGGACGAAAAAAGATTTTACCAGTGGCCATATTGTGGGTTCGCTCAATATCAGCAGCGACCAGTTGAAAGATCGTATGAGTGAACTGGAAAAACATAAAAATAAAACCATTATTGTGGTCTGTGCATCCGGGATTAACGCGGGTGCGGCCTGTTCAGAGCTGAAGAAAGCAGGCTTTACTGTTGCGCGTTTATCCGGTGGTATTACCGGCTGGCGCAGTGAGAACCTGCCGGTGGTGAAATAAGATGGCTAAAGTCATTATCTACTCCAGCGACTGGTGCCCTTTTTGTATTCGGGCCAAAGCATTGTTGAGTAAAAAAGGTGTGGCCTTCGAAGAAATTCGCGTGGATGGTAAGCCGGATGTACGCGCGCAAATGGCGGCTAAAGCTAAGCGTACATCGGTGCCGCAAATTTGGATTGATGAGCTGCATGTTGGCGGCTGTGATGAGCTATTTGCGCTTGAACGTGCCGGCCAGCTAGATCCCTTATTAGCGGTCTAGAAAACCAGTGATGGTTACTGTACAAAGTGGACTCGCTGTTTAGATAAGCGGTTCATTTCACTATTTATAATTAAGGGGAAAAGAGTATGAGCGAACAAAATAACACTGCAGCTGCAGCACAAGAGCCTACATCACAGTTTTCTTTGCAGCGTATTTACGTTAAAGATTTATCTTTTGAAGCACCAAAAAGCCCAGAGATTTTTCGTGAAGAGTGGAACCCGAGTATTGAGCTAGACTTGAATACCCGTCAGCGCAGTCTTGACGGCGATTTTCATGAAGTAATCCTGACTTTAACCGTAACAGTGAAAACAGGCGAAGAAACTGCTTTTATTGCTGAAGTCCAGCAAGCCGGTATTTTCTTGATTCAAGGTCTAGACGACGGCTCTAAAGCGCATGCTTTAGGTGCGTTCTGCCCAAATATTTTATTCCCTTATGCACGTGAAACCTTAGATAGCCTAGTGGTTCGTGGCTCTTTCCCAGCCTTGATGTTAGCGCCAGTTAACTTTGATGCCTTGTACGCGCAAGAATTACAGCGCATGCAAGCCGGTGCTGAGGTTCAAGCCTAAATAACACTGCAGTTCACCATATTCTTGCGCTTAATAATGGGCATGCTCTATAAGCGCAAGATATATTTTAGGCCTAGGCGATGTTTAAGAAAGCTTTAATTATTACAATGTTAGCGGCATTAAGCGCGCAAAGTTATGGCTTTACCGTGTATAAATACATTGATGCCAATGGTGTGGTGACCTATACCGATAAAGCGAAAGCCGGTGCGCAGGTGTTCGTTTTTAAAGAGCGCATGGTTGAGCGTATTGAAGATGATGTCAAACTGCTAACCCATAAGCATGCTGACGGTGAACGCTTACAAGTGCACAATAATTTATATGCTCCAGTTGAGGTTGAGCTGGCGCTGGATAATCAAGCCAATCTAGTCGGTGCTGCAAAAAAACCTATACGTCTAGTGTTGCCAGCACGTACTACTCTTACTCTGCTCGAGTTGGCGGCTAAAGACCCCACACAACCTATACGCTATACACCTAAATTACGTTATGCCTTAGGTGATCCAGAGTTGTTGCCAATCTCTTATCAATACCCTCTGCCGTGGCGTGGCGGCCCGTTTCGCCTAACTCAAGGGGCCAATGGTAAGTACAGTCATTTCACCCCCAAAGGCCGTTATGCATTGGATATTGCTATGCCAGAAGGCACGGTTATTGTCGCGGCGCGCGCCGGTGTTGTGGTGAAAACTGAAAATCAACAAACAGGCCGAGGCAACAATCCAGCTGGTAACTTTGTGCGGATTTTGCATGATGACGGCACCATGGGCGTGTATTTGCATCTGCAAACAGGCTCAGTCAGTGTCAGCGAAGGGCAGCACGTTGCTCAAGGTGCGCTGTTAGCGCGATCGGGTAATACCGGCAACAGTACCGGCCCACACTTGCACTTTGTCGTGCAGCGTAATGTGGGGCTCGCCCTTGAGTCGATTCCTTTTGACTTTAACCAGCCAGTCAATAGCCTGCCTAACTTTGCTGTGGGCGGTGAATAAGACTCAGCTTCTTGTTGCGGTTGGGCTGAGTACTTAGGCGGATTAGCCCCTTTCTAGGCACACTTAAGCGGCAAAAGAGTAGTGTGCAACAATACCCAAAAAAATCGCAAAACCAGCCCAGTGATTGTGCAAAAAAGCACGTAAGGATGACTCTGCGTCACGCTGGCGAGTATGGATAAACTCCCACATAAAGCAGGCGACAGCCCCCAGTAAACCGAGATGAAAGTAGCCGCCTAAAGAAAAGTGCTGACCGGCCAAAAGCAATAAAAATAAAGCACAGGCTTGTAAGCTAAGGATGATAGCACGGTCAGCTTTACCAAATAAAACCGCAGTGGATTTAACCCCGATTTTCAAATCATCTTCACGGTCACTCATAGCATAGTAGGTGTCATAGGCAATGGTCCACAATAAGTTGGCAATATAAATCAGCCACACCGCCGCGGGTACAGTGCCTGTTTCTGCGCTAAAGGCTAATAAGATGCTGCATGAGTAGGCCGCGCCTAACGCGACTTGTGGATAGTGCGTATAGCGTTTAGTAAAGGGGTAGAGCGCAGCTAAGCCCACGGCTAAAAAGGCCCAATACAGCGTTTGGCTGTTGGTGAGTAAGACTAAACACAAGCTTATCCCCACCAGCGTGGCAAAGGTGATTAATGCCTCTTTCGCGCTGACTCGACCGGTGACGATGGGCCGTCCTTTAGTGCGCGCCACATCACCATCAATACCGCGGTCAGCAAAGTCATTAATGGCGCAACCTGCGCTGCGCATCAAAATAACGCCGAGCACAAAAATCACCATATTTTTGACACTCGGCGTGCCATCCCCAGCAATCCATAGTGCCCAGAGGGTTGGCCAGAGCAATAGATAAATCCCAATGGGACGGTCGAGGCGCATCAACTGAATAAAATCCCATGCGCGAGGGTGCAGGCGGTTGAAAGATTTCAGCAGTTGAACATACATAGAAGACTCCGCAGTAGGGCTTGGGCTAAGTGTCGCTGAGGTTAAAGGGAGGTAAAGTCTGAGTGACCGGTATCGTGCCAAAGTTGCGGCAGAAATACTTCAGCCACCAGCACGCGCAGGGCTTTATTTTGAAAGCAGGAGCGGCGTGCCCATAGCTGCGGCGTATTGATCGCGTGTTGCTGCGCCAGGACTGGCAGTTGTGGGCATGGCATCTGACAGATATGCAAAGCGCCACGGCTAAAGGCCTGATGACTAAAGAGCAGTTCGCCCAGTGAGCGGGTGCCCAGTTGGCTGATATCGAAATCCGAGGCCTGCAGTTCGGCTTGGCTGGCTACACTGCGGGCAAACACCCAAGGGCGCTGCCCATCGCATAAGAGTACTTCACGTACCCAGCCACAACTGCCCTGGGCGAGATTGAGCGTGAGGCACTCATCCTCCGACAGGCTGTGCCAGCCTTCAGCCAGCAGTTGCACGGTAAAACTGTCGCGGCATAATTGGGTGAGACGCTTAGTTAAGGAGTCTTGATCAAACAGCCAGTCATTTAATCCCACCGAAGCTGTGGGCGTACGATGCCAAGGGCTGGCTTTTAAGGTTGTGTTTAACGTAATGGTGGACACAGTACTGCTTACTTTTAAAAATGAAAATTGAGTTTAGCACGCATTAATCGATGGTTTTGGGCAACTGTTCAGCGATCAACCAAGCTTTTATACTGGGCTAAGGTGCTGCGGGAAAGAAAAATATCGATTATTCATCAAACTGTCGTGAAATTGCACTGCAGAGCTGGTCAGTATGTGACTATCGTGCGATCCTTGGTCGACTTTGTTGACTACTTGGAACTGCTTAATGAAATTTCGTTTTCTACTTTGGATGCTGGGTCGCATGATGCGCAAGGCTAGCAAAACCAACCCTGCTTTTCAAAAACAGCTGGACGGTAAAGACTTGACCTTTATGCTGCATACATTGGATGGCAAGGTTGCGCGGCATTTTGTGGTGAAAAATAATCGCCTCGAAAGTCGGTCAGGTGTTGCACAAGAGCCGGCCTTTGCCATAGGTTTTAAAGATGCAGCTTTTGGTTTTGCTACGATGAATGCTAAGAATAAGCAGTTGGCGTTTATGCAGGGCATTCAAGATAAAAATATTCAGATTCAAGGCAACACCATGTTAGTGATGTGGTTTCAGGGCTTGATGAAGTATTTAATGCCGAGAAAGCCTAAAGCTAAGGCTGACTAAGCAAGGTGAGCAGCGCGCTTGGTCGAAGTGCGCTGCCACTGATCTTACTGCCGGTCGGTCAGTCGATACTGTAGCGCCTCCGCGAGATGGCCACGGCCAATGTTGGCTGCGCTGTCTAAGTCGGCTAAGGTGCGGGCGACTTTAAGCACTCGGTGGGTGGCACGCAATGATAAGTTTAAACGTTCGCTGGCTTGCTCAAGCCAAACTCGGTCCTGGTTCTGTAGCTCACAATGCTGGCGTAAGGTGTTTAAATCCAATTGTGCATTACTGCAACCTTGGCGGCTGAGTTGGCGTTCGCGCGCCGCGCAGACCTGTTGCACCGCCTGCGCTGAACTTAAACCAGGTTCTTTAGGTTGTTGCAGTGAGGTGGTTTCGCGCGCGACGTTGATATGCAGGTCAATGCGGTCGAGTAAGGGGCCAGATAGTTTTTGCCGGTAACGCTGGATGTGCTCGGGGTTGCAGCGGCAACGACCGCTGGGATCGCCATGATAGCCGCACGGGCAGGGATTCATTGCGGCAACCAATTGGAAGCGTGCAGGAAAACGTGCTTTGCTGTGGGCGCGGGCAATCACAATATAGCCCGACTCTAAGGGTTCACGCAGTACCTCAAGCACCTTGCGATCAAATTCAGGCAGTTCATCTAAAAATAAAATCCCTTGATGCGCTAAGCTGATCTCGCCAGGTTGTGGGCGGCTGCCTCCGCCAACTAAAGCAGGACCTGAAGCACTATGGTGGGGTTGTCGAAATGGTCGCTGTGGCCAGCCACGTAAAGGCTCCAGATTAACCACTGATTGTACGGCGGCCACCTCTAAGGCTTCTTGTTCGGTGAGCGGTGGTAAGAGGCCCGGTAAACGGCTGGCCAGTAAGGTCTTGCCTGTACCGGGTGGGCCACTCAGCAGTAAATTATGCATCCCCGCCGCGGCGACCACCAGCGCACGCTTAGCCGCATGCTGGCCTTGTACGTCAAGCAGGTCGGGGTAGTGTGTGGCGGGCGCCATCAAGCCTTGTGACTGATAGGGCTTTAAAATGTTTTGTTGATTAAAATGGCCGACTAATTCAAGCAAGTGCTCAATCGCATAAACCTTTAAACCTGTGGCTAAACAGGCTTCTTCAGCGTTGGCTAGAGCAACGACCAGTGCCCGTCCTGCAGCACGTGCTGCCAGTGCCGCCGGTAGTACGCCGCGCACGGGACGCACATGGCCTGAGAGTGCCAGCTCACCCAAGCATTCAAAGTTATCCAGACAGCCACCGGGCAGTTGTGCGCTGGCGGCTAATAAACCTAAGGCGATCGCCAAATCAAAACGGCCACCTTCTTTAGGTAGATCAGCTGGGGCTAAATTAAGGGTGATACGCTTGCGTGGAAATTCTAGGGCGCTGTTTAAGATGGCGCTGCGTACGCGATCTTTACTTTCGCGTACGGCTGTTTCGGGTAAACCAACTATGGTCAGCGAGGGTAAACCATTGGTTAAATGGATTTCCACACTAACGGAAGGTGCTTCAACACCAATTTGCGCACGACTATGAATAATAGCGAGAGACATCGATCCTCCTTGATCTGATCTGCTGGGCAGCTTGGTGCGGTAAGCTGCTAACCCTTGAGCGCCCTTATCCTAAGGTGCGCTGTGCTGCAGTTGTTCTTCTAGGGCCGCAACTTTGCTCTCTAGGGCCTCTAAACGTGCACGGGTGCGCGCCAGAACCACCATTTGGCTGTCAAACTCTTCTCGGCTGACCAAGTCAAGTTTGCTCAAGGTGCTTTGTAATAACGCTTTAAGCTGAGCTTCAACTTCAGCCCGCGGTAATGGGTTTTCACTGCCCAGTAAACGTGTGGCGTGGCTGCTGATGCTATCAAATAAGGCCTTAGGCGGTAACATAAAAAACTTCCTTCATCATGATGGCTTCAGTTTAGCACGTCAGAATAGATATGAAGGTCTATGAAAGCTAAGAGAAGCGGCGCAATCTTGGGTATAATTTAAAATTACTGGCATGCTCTACAGATGTTTTTGTCAAAGGCGTCTTGTATTTGTGTGTCTGCTCAAATATTGTCAGTAACAGCTGCTGGATTGGCTGTATAGATGCGTGATGCGCGCCAGTCTAGAACCTTAATGCACAGATGCTGAGCCTAAGCATGTTAAAAATTGGCTTAAATGATAAGTCATTTAATCTCGGAGATACTGTATGAAATTAGTTACCGCCATCATCAAACCTTTTAAGCTGGATGATGTACGTGAAGCGTTATCAGAAATTGGCGTACAAGGTATTACAGTGACTGAAGTAAAAGGCTTTGGCCGCCAGAAAGGTCACACAGAGTTGTACCGTGGCGCAGAGTACGTGGTCGATTTCTTACCGAAAGTGAAAATTGAAGTGGCAATTGCTACTGCACAGTTGGATCGCGTAATTGAAGCCATTAGCAAAGCGGCAAATACTGGCAAAATTGGTGACGGTAAAATTTTCGTCGTCAGCTTAGAGCAAGCCGTACGTATTCGTACTGGCGAAACTGGTTCAGACGCTATTTAATTGCGCTCAATGTACTGCTGTGTTTGGCGCGCGCTGTTATCCAAGGCTATTTTGCAGTGTTGCATCAATACGACTAAGGCGTAGCCCTCACCGGTTGCGCCTTAGTGCCTTTTAGCGCTTATTATAGGCTGCGTACTCGCTCAATCAGCGGTTTTTAGAAATATTAAAAAAGAATAGAGTTATCGTGGTTATTTTCTTTTTATCACACTAGAATGCGCGCCCAATGCATAACCGATGACTACCCGTTGGCCGCTTGAACTGCGCTGTGCGCATCTTATTGACGTCCAAGATCACTCGTCATTATGCTGACCCCAATTTCGGTGCTAAATACGTTTGGCGCTAGGTTTAAAATCTATCTTGCTGAAGGCAGGCTTGAGGTTGACTATGTTTGATGAAGAATTAGAAACAGAAGAAGTAGATACAGGCGATGCTAGCGAACTGGATACTGATGATTTAGATATCGGCGATATTGAAGATGCTGATGACGTTGACGATGATGTTGTTGACGATAGTGTTGATGATGGTTCGGATGCGGTGGTTACTCCCACACGTGCAAAAGCTAAGGCGGTGATCAGTGCCGATGATTTGCCCTCAGTTGAGGCCAAGCAAAAAGAGCGTGATGCGTTAGCTAAGGCGATGGAAGAGTTTTTGGCACGCGGTGGTAAGGTGCAAGAAGTTGAAAATAATATTGATGTATAACGACTGACCTGATTGACGCTGCATAGCAAACGACCCAGTCGATAGGTTTCGGCTGGGTCGTTTTAGTATGTGCTGTAGCACCGCGAGACGCGAGCTATTCGCTCTTGAGTGCTTTGTAGCGCTCAGCTAATTCAGCACGAATTGAACGGCGCTCTTGAGCGTTAGCAAAGCGTCTTTTTTCGTTTTCAGTGCTGGGTATAAGCTTGGGCACTTCAACGGTTTTGCCTTGCTCATCAATGGCTACCATCGTAAAGAAGCAGCTATTGGTGTGACGCACTAGTTTCTTATGAATATCTTCGGTGATCACTTTAATACCGATTTCGATTGACGTGCGCCCGGTGTAATTTACTGAGGCGAGAAAGGTCACCAGCTCCCCGACATGAATCGGCTGACGAAAGGTGACTTGGTCAACGGATAGGGTGACAACATAGCCACCGGCAAAACGGCTAGCGCACGCATAGGCTACTTCATCTAGATATTTCAGTAGGGTGCCACCATGCACGTTACCTGAAAAGTTGGCCTTATCAGGGGTCATTAAAACGGTCATGGTCAGAGTAGGGGATCCAGGTTGCATAGGGCTCTCTTTTTATTGTGTTTGTTGCGCGTATCATCTGCGCCTGAAAAAGCAATGCTACCTTACTCTGATATTGCTTAGCTTTCCAGCCAGATATCACGAGCCCAATGCCAGACACTTTCCCAGGTTTCATCCAGCATTTCTTGGGTTTCTTCGTCCCAAGCAAATACCTCGCCATCTTCATCCACGGCGTAATACACAGGTGCGTCATAACAGACTGGTACTAAATGGCGCGGTAAGCCAAGATCCCAGGCTGTTGCTGTGACCTCTGGTAAATAGGTATGTGAATGGGGGTCGCTAGCTGTTACAGGCTCAAGGTGGCCATAGACAACGTCACTGACCGTCAATAAAAACTCACGCAAAGCAAAGGGCAGATGAATCAAGATTTGTTCTTGAATCTCAACTAGGGTTTCTTCTTCCGGCAGTTCTAGAGGTACAGGAACCGGCTCATTGCGTTCACGTAGCTCGTCGATCACTTCTTCCACTGTGTGTTTACTCTATGGGTTGCGGCTGTTATTTAAGGCTGACAGCGGCACCCTTTGAGGTGGCCGCTGCAGAGGCGTACCTGAGCTTTATGCGTTTTGGCGAATGCCTGCGATTAACCAAGGTTGGTTATCGCCGCTTTGACGCTCCATACGCCAGCTTTCGCTGAATGCTTCACCTTGATCAAAGCGTGAGGTTTTAGCTACGCCGTGGAAGGTTAGGGTGGCAATAGTGACGCCGTTTTCTTCATCAACACCGTCCAGCTGTAGGCTGAGGTCGTCAATGTAAGTGGATTGCATCTCGTCACCCAAGCTGCTGCGTTCATTGCTTAAGAAGGTCAGCATTTCTGGGGTGACAAACTCAGCAATTTGCTCCATTTCATTGGCATCCCAATGTTGTTGCAGAGCGTTAAAGTGACCTTCTGCCGCTTGTAAGAAGCTGCTTTCATTAAACCATGCTGGTGCATTGATCACAGGTTGAGCGGCTGTCGCTGCGGCGGGGGCGGCGCTGCCAAAGATATTTTGTGCTGGACTGTGTGCTTCACGTTGCAGCGCTGGACCACCGGCAGTGGCGGCTTGTGGCATTTGTCGACGACGGCTGGCAATCAGCTTAAAGATAACAAAGCCAATGAGACCGAAAATCAACATATCCATGATTTGTAAGCCTTCAAAACCACCGCCCATAAATAATGAGGCAAGCAAACCACCGGCGGCCAGACCCATTAACATACCGCCGATACCACCAAAGGCGGGTTTTGCGCCAGCAGCTGGCGCTGGTTTGTTCGGTTGTGCGGCAGGTGCTTGTTGTTGCTGTTGTGTTTGCCGATGCTTCATTGAGCCGAATGATTTACCACCACCAAAGCGGCGCGCATCAGCATCGACGCTGAAGGTTAAGCCTAAGCACAGGGCTAAGGCGAGACTGAGAAAACGTTGCATAAAGATACCTTTTTATTGTCAGGTTAATTGAGTCAGTCGGCACGGCATGTGTGCCGACTTGAGTAGGGTTATGCTGTAAGTAATGTCTGCTTAGATAAAGCTGCGATAGCTAGTCACGCCAGTTATACAGTTCTTTTTCTGAAATTTCGTGCATCAGCATGACTTGTTTTTGGAAGGCTTGCATCGAGTCCCAAATACGCTGGTTTAGATCGCTTTTACTGGCCAAGTCCTCCAGCACTTTAGTCGACTCCGCTTGCATAGCTTGCAGTACCTCATCAGGAAAACGGCGCAATTGCACATCAGCGTGTTTCAGTTCAACTAAAGCACGTGCGTTATTCCAAGTGAAGTCATCGAGCATATCAGCGTTACCGGCACGCACTGCTTCAGTGACAATGGCTTGTAAATCCTTAGGCAAACTATCCCATGCCTCTTGATTGATAATCAACTCCAGCACTGCTTGCGGCTCTTGCCAACCTGGATAGTAGTAGTATTTAGCTGCTTTATGTAAACCAAAGGCCAAATCATTATAAGGGCTGACCCAATCTGATGCATCAATGGCATTGGTTTGCAGTGCGGTAAAGACTTCGCTACCCGGTAAGTTAACCGTGGTTGCGCCTAAGCGATTGAGCACTTCGCCACCTAAGCCAGGCATGCGGATTTTTAAGCCTTGCAGATCGGCGAGGCTGAGAATTTCTTTGTTAAACCAGCCGCCCATTTGCATGCCTGAGTTACCAATGGCAAAAGGTTTAACGCCAAAGGGTGCGTAGGCCTCTTCCCATAGCTTCAGACCGTCCCCTTTGTGCAGCCAGGCATTCATCTCAATCGCGGATAAACCAAAAGGTACCGAGGTGAAGAACTGTGCGGTGTCGGTTTTGCCTTTCCAGTAATACGCCGCGCCATGGCCCATTTGTGCAGTACCGCGCGAGACGGCATCAAAGACTTCCAGCGGCGGAACCAATTCACCACCGGCATAAACTTTAATGGTTAAACGGCCATCACTCATACTGTTGATACGTTCTGCCACGCGTTCTGCAGAGGTGCCTAGCGCTGGGTAGTTTTTAGGCCAAGCGGTGACCATTTTCCAAGTGAAGCGTTCTTGCACGCTGGCAAGGCTATCTGTGCTGCTGGTGGTTTCTTGGTTGCAGCCCAGCAGGGTAAAACAAGCAGCGATAACAGCTGCAAAAGTAAAGCTATGACGATGCTTCATATAAGGTCCTTGTTGAACTCAAGACAACTGTTGGTGATCGTTAGAGTGGCTGCAGTTTGGCGTACGCCAGCATCAGCCATTTGATTCCATCATTAGCGAAATTAACCTGTACACGCGCTTGTGCGCCAGCACCTTCAAAATTTAAAATAACGCCTTCGCCAAACACCGAGTGGCTGACCAGTTGGCCCAGTTTAAACTCTGTTTGTGGGATCTCGGTGCCGATAAATAAACTGCTGGGTTGCTGCACCGAGCGATTGCCTTGGTAGGGACGGCTGACACTATTATTCATGCGCACTTCTTGCAGCAGTTCAGCGGGGATTTCACGCACGAAGCGCGAGACTTTATTGTAAGTTTCTGCGCCGTATAAGCGCCGAGTTTCTGCGCAGGTTAGATACAGCTGTTGCATGGCACGGGTAATGCCAACATAAGCTAAGCGGCGCTCTTCTTCTAAGCGTCCTGGCTCCTCTAGGCTCATCTTGTGTGGAAATAAGCCTTCTTCCATGCCGACCATAAAGACCACTGGGAACTCCAGACCTTTCGCACTATGCAAGGTCATCAGTTGCACCGCCTCAGTAAACTCATCGGCTTGGGTGTCGCCTGCTTCCAATACAGCATGATCTAAAAAAGCCACCAAAGGGGGTAAGCCATCGTCGAGCTCGTCATTTTGCTTGAAGGTGCGTGCTGCGTTGACCAGCTCTTCAAGGTTTTCCACGCGCGCTTGGCCTTTCTCGCCTTTTTCTTCTGTGTGGTATTTGAGTAAGCCTGACTGCTCAATCACGATTTGCGTGATAGCGTGTAGTTCACAATCGCGGGTTTGGATGGCTAATTGTTCAATTAGATCAACAAAACCTTGCAGGGCATTACTGGCGCGCCCCGGTAAGATTTTTTGCTGGATCAGCAGTTGCATTGCTTGCCACAGAGACACATCATGTTCCCGTGCGGCTTGGCGCACCGTTTCGATGGTTTTCTCACCAATGCCGCGGGTGGGCACATTGATCACCCGCTCAATCGCACCGTCATCATCACGGCTACGCAATAAACGCAGATAGGCCAGAGCATTTTTAATTTCTAAGCGTTCGAAGAAGCGTTGGCCGCCGTAAATACGGTAGGGCACTGCTGCACGTAATAAAGCTTCTTCGAGAACCCGGGATTGGGCGTTGGAGCGGTACAAAATAGCCATATCACTGCGCTTCAGCTCACCTTTGCGTAAGGTTTGCTCAATGCATTCGACGACATAGCGGGCTTCATCATATTCATTGTAGGCGTTATACAGATTGATCGGTTCGCCATCAGCGCCATCGGTCCACAGCTCTTTGCCAAGACGGCCTTGGTTGTTGTCAATCAAGGCGTTGGCAGCGTTGAGGATATTAGCGGTCGAGCGATAGTTTTGCTCTAAGCGAATACTTTGTGTATTAACAAAGTCACTGGAAAACTGTTGGATATTTTCAATTCTTGCGCCGCGCCAGCCGTAGATGGATTGGTCATCATCACCCACTACCATTAAGCTTTTGCCACCTTGCGCGAGTAAGCGTAACCACGCGTATTGTACCGCGTTGGTATCTTGAAATTCATCGACGAGGATATGCTGAAAACGCTGCTGGTAGTGCTGTAAGAGGCCTGGATTGTCGCGCCATAAATCCAGCGCGCGCAGTAATAGCTCAGCAAAATCAATGGCGCCAGCGCGCGCGCATGCCGCCTCGTAAGCGCTATAAATGTGTAGCATGGTGGTGAGAAATAAATCACCGCCCGCTTGAATATGCTGTGGACGCAGGCCTTCGTCTTTTTGTCCGTTAATAAACCATTGTGCTTGGCGAACGGGCCAGCGCTGCTCATCTAGATTGAGCTCGCGCATCACGCGCTTAAGCAAGCGCTGTTGATCATCGCCATCAAGGATACTAAAGCCTTCAGCCAGCCCTGCTTCTTGCCAGTGTGCACGCAATAAACGGTGAGCTAAGCCATGGAAGGTGCCAACCCACATGCCCGCAGGATTCATCCCGAGCAGTTCTTCAATACGCGTGCGCATTTCTGCGGCCGCTTTATTGGTAAAGGTGACCGATAAAATGCTGTGTGGCGAAGCCCCTTCCACTTGGATCAGCCAAGCAATACGGTGCACTAACACCCGCGTTTTACCAGAGCCTGCGCCAGCCAAGACGCGTTGTTGACCAATAGGCGCAGCAACAGCTTCACGCTGGGCTTCGTTGAGGGCGTTTAATAAGTGTGAGATATCATCATGCATCTGAGCATTCTAGTGGGCGATCTGATTAAGGGCAAACACAATACCAGCATATAAAGGTATATGAGTTAAACAGGCGCACTAGATTTGAGTCATGATGTTCAGTGTTTTTTGCATTCTAAGCTTGTGGATAATGGCTCAAAGCGCTTAATGTTGGCCGCTGATGATCGAACGTATGTATGTTGCTTATGCAGTTAAGAGTTAATTAATTTGTATAGGAATAAATGAAAGTAGAAAACATTAGGAAACAATAGAAAATGCTAATGCCTACGGATGGAAAGATGCTCAACAGCAGCCAAACTAAGCGAGTTTTTTGGGCGCTGGATGCCGACAGTATTCGCTTGCTATACCACGGCTTGCAGTTGCCCACTGTCTTGATGTTGCTGTGTGGTATTGCTTTCGTGTGGTTTTTGCGCGACACCGTGCAGCCGACTCTATTGCTCGCTTGGTTTATGACAGTGCTGGGCGTGGCCGCACTACGCTTGGTGTCTGGACGCCTGTTTCAGCGCGCAACGCCTACCCAGCAGACATCAGCTGTTTGGATGTATGCCTTATTTATTTGCGCCGGCGTCTCAGGCTGTTTACTGTCATTTGTTGCGATTGTCTTTATTCCTGAGCAAGTGTTGAGTCAGCAATTGCTGTTGCTTGGCTTGCTGTCGGTGGTTGCCATCTCTGCCAGCATTGCTTTTGCAGTCAATTTCTATCTGTTTATCTGTTACGTGGCATGTGGATGTTTGCCCATCATTTATGTGTATTTAACTGCTGATTCAGCGCTACTTAATGGCTTAGGGCTATTGATGCTGATGTATCTGGCGGCCATGACTGCTGCGGTGATTCAAGTGAATCGTTTATTAAACGTGATGTTGCAGCAGCGTGCGAGCAATCAGCAGTTAATTAGCACCTTGCAAGCAACACAGCAGGAGTCAAATGCTGTTAATGCCGAGCTCACACAAGAAATGGCCGGTAGGCAGACGGCTGAACAAGAGTTATTAGCTGTACAGGCCAGCTTAGAACAGACTGTTGAGGGCCGCACACTTGCGTTAAACGCCGCATTACAAGCGCTGGAGAAAAGCCAAGAGCGCTTAGAGCTGGCATTAGATGCCAGTCAATTAGCACTGTGGGACTGGGATCTGGTCAGTGATGAAATTCATCATACCCGCACCAAAGATATTTTTGGGTTAGATGATGAGCAGGTGCGTGGCGTGCTGACTGATTTACGCCCGCTATTGCACCCTGATGATTTGCCCGTGCTGCGCAAGGCGATGATTGAGCATATGCAGCAGCGCACAGAGGGCTATATTGTTGAGTATCGGATCAAGCATCACGATGGACATTGGGTCTGGATTGAGGATCGAGGCCGTGCGGTAGAGCGTGATGCCAATGGGCGGGTGTTGCGCATGCTGGGTACCCGGCGTGATATTACGCAACGTAAGGAGCACGATGAGCAGCTGCTATTGGCCTCCAGTGTGTTTGATGCCAGCACTGAAAGTATTATCATTTTAGATCATAACTACATTATTTTAGCGGTTAATCAGGCCTTTGCTCGGGTGACAGGTTTTTCCAGCGAAGAGATCGTCGGACGCTCTATCTTCGCTGAAGATCTACCGGATGAAGTGCATCGGCAGTATCAGTTGGTCAGGTCACATATTGCTGAAACGGGTAGTTGGCAAGGCGAATCTATTGATGTGCGTAAAAATGGTGAAATCTACCCGCAATGGTTACAAGCCCATGCTGTGCCTGATAAAGACGGTGACATCATCCGTATAGTTGGCTTTTTTACCGATTTAACCATGCGCCGCAAGACCGAAGAACGCTTAAGTTATCTGACCCAATATGATGAGTTAACCGGATTATCTAATCGTGCTTTATTTCAGAAGCATTTGTACCAAGCCGCTGAATATACCCGTGAAGCGAACAGCAGCATGGCTTTGCTGCATATTAATTTGGACCGCTTTAAAGTACTCAACGACAGCCTCAGCGTTGAAATGGCCGACCAAGTTTTACAGCAGATTAGCCAGCGACTGGCACAATTATTACCTGAGGCCAATACCTTGGCGCGTTTAGGGGGTGATGAGTTTGCAGTGATTCTGGATAAGCATATATCGATACCAAGTTTGGCACGTTTAGCCACATCAATTTTAGCGCATATTCGTATGCCGCTGACGGTGGCTGATAACGAGCTGATTATTAGTGCATCCCTCGGTATTAGTGTTTTGCCAGACAATGCCCGTGAGCCGACGACATTGCTCAGCCAAGCGGATATGGCCATGCAGTATGCCAAGCATTTGGGCGGTGATAACTTCCAGTTTTACAATAATCAATTGCAAGCCAGCACCTTAGAGCGTTTGCAGCTGGAGCAGCAGTTGCGCCGCGGGATCGAGGAAGGCGAGTTGCAAGCCTACTACCAACCCAAATTAACCTTAGCGGATGGCGTGGTGCGCTCGGCGGAGGCATTGGTGCGCTGGAATCATCCGCAGCGTGGTTTACTGGCGCCAGGCGCCTTTATTACCTTAGCAGAAGAGACTGGCTTAATTGCGGTTATGACTGAACAAGTCCTGCAGCAAGCATGCGCGCAAGCGTTGCTCTGGTGGCAACAAGGCATGCCGATTCGGGTGTCAGTGAATGTCTCAGTGGCTCATGTACGCCAAGGTCTCTTGGTGGATGTGGTGCGGCATGCATTAGACAGCACGGGATTGCCGGCCCACTTACTTGAGCTGGAGCTGACAGAAAGTCAAATGCTCGAAAATGCGCAAAGTGTTATTACGACCTTTAAACAGCTACGTGAGCTTGGTGTGCACTTAGCTATTGATGACTTTGGCACGGGCTATTCATCGCTGAGTTATTTAAAGCGCTTTCCGGCCAATAGTCTAAAAATTGATCAAAGTTTTATACGTGAGGTCGCGGACAATGAAGAGGATGCGGCCATTACTCGAGCCATTATTACCATGGCGCATGGCTTGAACTTAGTGGTGATTGCTGAAGGGGTGGAAACGCAAGCGCAGATGGATTTCTTAAAGACGAACTTATGCGATGAAGTGCAAGGCTATCTGATCAGTAGACCGGTGCCTGCAGAAGAGTTTACTGAGTTCTTAATTGCCCGTAAAAACCATTAGTCTCTTAGCCTATTGTGCCGGCTAAGAGACTCGGCTCGATCGCTTAAGCGCCGCG
>LFRZ01000156.1 GCA_001513025.1 Gammaproteobacteria bacterium DTU037 | reverse complement strand
GGCCATTTAGTTTTGTTGAGTGATGAGTCGAAGCTACTGATCGAAATAACCACTGAAGGTAAAGTGATTAGTTTCAGATCCCTTGCTAGAGGGTTTGCTGGTTTACAAAAAGGTATTCCGCAGGCAGAAGGCGTAAACATTGACGAAGATGGCTATTTGTACGTGATCAGTGAACCCAATTTATTCTATCGCTTTACACGCGAGCCCGATTGAAACGGTAAACATGCATGCAGATTTTATGGGGGACTCGTGAGTCCGCGATCATTACTTAGGTTTGAGCTTAAAACGCTCATACCCAATGATCGTTGTCATTGCCAAAGTAATCAAAAAATACTCATCATTGGTTAAGTATTTTACTATCTCAAGCAATACGGCATAACTTATAATTTATCGTCATAGAAGCCTCAAGAGACCTACATGCTGAAAAATATTGAACGCACCTTAGAGAAGGTTATTTTTAACAGCCGCTGGATACTTGCTCCCTTTTATTTAGGTTTAGTTCTGGGCGTGTTTTTATTATTCATAAAATTCGCTCAGGAGCTATGGCACCTGGCAACCCATGTTGTTACTGCATCTGAAGCAGATGTGATCGTAGGGATACTTGCGTTGGTTGATATGTCCCTAGTGGGCAGCTTATTGCTAATGATTATATTCAGCGGCTATGAAATATTTATCTCGAAAATTGATACCGGCGATCATAAAGATCGACCTGACTGGATGGGGAAAGTTGATTTTTCAGGACTTAAACTAAAGGTCATCGGTGCGATTGTAGCAATTTCCGCGATTGATCTTTTAAAGTCGTTTATGGATATATCACTGACAATGAACGATGCAGACACCAACAGTTTAAAATGGAAAGTCATTATTCACATGGCATTCGTTGTATCCGGCGTATTATTTGCCATCATGGACAAAGTCGCCGGTGATACTAAAAAGCACTAGGGTTTCTCACGTTGCACGAAAGCCCCCCGTACTTTTAGCTCAGGAATGGATAGTGCAGGGAGGCATAAGTCTCCCTTGTTGCAGTCCAGCCTGGCTTAACCGACACTGCAACCAGCTGTTCGCTGGCTCACTCAGAAGTGGCCAGCGCGTGTCTGCCATAATACTGTTATCACCAGCGCAACACTTACCTACCATCGCCAACTTAAAATTGACTCACCTGGGCAAAATGGCCGTCTAATCCTATGATTTTCGTTCGGCATTTTGCCCAAACTGAAGCTCAAAGATAGGCGTGCAAGATCACTTCAGAGACTCCAGTCTGCTTTAAATGGTTCTCTAATTTCAGTCTGTTACAAGTGGTTTCTTAAGGTTCTTTACCCTCTAAAACACTAGTTCTTTTGGGGTAT
>LFRZ01000091.1:1796-11353 GCA_001513025.1 Gammaproteobacteria bacterium DTU037 | reverse complement strand
GGCTCCGGGCACCATATTAAACAAGCACACCGCCAGTGCTTGCACAAGAAACCCGCTCTAAGCGGGTTTTTTATTGCTTAGAAGAAACTGCCAGTGCAAACACTGACAGCTTATCTTTGCTTAAAAGTCTTCAAAGTCCTCGGCATTAGCCCGAGCGACACGCTCACGCTCCTCACTTAGAACTGCTTGAATCTCAGCCATAACCGAATCAACATCGGCTTCAGTATCCGGTTCAATAAACTCGCCAGTCAGTACAGTGTCCATCTCCAGGCGACCTGCTTTGTACAGGCTCCACATTTCTGGGCTGTAACGGGTTTCAAGCAGCTCTGGGGCATACTGTGCATAATATTGAGTGATATTGTTGACGTCGCGATTGAGCATAAAGAACGCATTGTTATTGGCTGCAGCATCAACGGCCTGCGGCAGATCAATAATTACTGGGCCGTGCTCATCGACCAACACATTAAATTCAGAGAGGTCGCCGTGCACTAAGCTGACACAGAGCATGCGCTTAATGGATTCCATTAAGGTGGCATGGTCTTTACGGGCCTGCTCGGGCTCTAGGGTCACGTCGTTTAAGCGGGGTGCGACTTGGCCGTCGGGTAGGGTGACCAGTTCCATCAGCAGTACGCCATCAAAACAGCCAAACGGTTTGGGTACGCGTACGCCAGCAGCGGCTAGGCGGTAGAGAGCATCCACCTCAGCATTTTGCCAGGCCTCTTCAGCTTGTCCGCGACCAAACTTTGAGCCTTTCTCCATGGCGCGTGAGCGGCGGCTATTACCGGTTTTACGGCCTTCGCGGTACAGGGAGGCCTTTTTGAAGCTGCGTTTGTCCATGTCTTTATAGACTTTGGCGCAACGAATCTCATCGCCGCTGCGTACCACATAGACCGCAGCTTCTTTGCCGTTCATTAGGGGGCGTAACACCTCATCAATCAGCCCATCTTCGACGAGGGGAATCAGGCGTGCAGGGGTTTTCATAGGGCTCCCAAATAAATTAACGATAGAAATAAAATGTAAGCATGGATGAGTGACTGAGCAAGAGACCCAGTACTATGCGATGCGCGCCAAGTATAACCAGCTTAGCGCGTTATATTGTGATTGGATGAAAAAATACGTTGGATTTATTACGTAGATGAGCCAAGGGCAGAATTATTGCGCGGTGATAATATTTCCTGCGTGTAAGCCGCATTCTTTTTGCGTGGCTTCTTCCCACCACCAGCGGCCTTCGCGCTCGTGTTGATTGGGCAGGACAGGGCGAGTACAAGGCTCACAACCAATACTGATAAAACCGCGCTGATGCAGACTGTTGTAGGGCAATTCAAGCATGCGAATATAGGCCCAAACGTCTTCGCTGCTCATTTGTGCTAGAGGATTGAACTTGTACAGCGGCTGTTCTGGCGTTGAAAACGCAAGGTCCAACTCCACTGCCGCAACATTGCTGCGCGTGCCAGGACTTTGATCGCGACGTTGGCCGGTGGCCCAAGCTTTAACCTTGGCCAGTTTACGTTTGAGTGGCGCGATTTTACGTACGCCACAGCACTCACTGTGACCATCTTTATAAAAACTAAATAAGCCTTTGTCGCGCACCAATGCTTCAACCTGCTGAGCATCAGGGGATAGCACCTCAATGCTAATTTGATAATGCTCGCGGACTTTTTCAATAAATTGATAGGTTTCTGGGTGTAAGCGCCCGGTATCTAAGCTAAAGACTTTGACCTGCGGATTGATTTTCCAAGCCATATCTAACAGTACTACATCTTCGGCACCGCTAAATGACAGCCACAGCTCATCGCCAAAGGCCGCAAAAGCCTGTTTAATAATGTCTTTAGGGGAGGCGTCGGCGCAATCAGCAATCAGTTGCTGAAGATCAATTGAGGTGGTCATGCTCGATTCCTATAAGGTTTATATGCACGGTAAGGTTCCTATGTTAGCAAAGAGTGCAGTGCTATTAGAATGAATAAAAACCGTTATGCTTATGCTTTTTGGCTATAATTAGGTCGGTAAATCATCTTAATCTTGCATGGTCTGGGTGGAGCGGCTAGAGTGCATCTTTTTTATGTGATGAGGAATTGCTGTGGAAATCGCCTGCCTTGACCTTGAGGGTGTATTGGTTCCGGAAATCTGGATTGCCTTTGCAGAAAAAACTGGTATCGAATCCCTGCGGGCGACCACACGTGATATCCCTGATTACGATGTGTTGATGAAGCAACGCCTGCGTATTCTGGATGAGCACGGTTTAACCTTAAACGATATCCAAGAAGTGATTGCAACACTGAAGCCACTTGAGGGTGCGGTTGAGTTTGTAAACTGGTTGCGTGAGCGTTTTCAGGTAGTAATTCTCTCGGATACCTTTTATGAGTTCTCCCAGCCGCTGATGCGTCAGTTGGGTTTCCCTACCTTGCTGTGCCACAAATTGGTGACCGATGACAAGGGGCGTGTGGTGGACTATCAGTTGCGTCAAAAAGATCCTAAGCGTCAGTCTGTCTTAGCTCTGAAAACCTTGTACTACCGCGTGATTGCTGCCGGTGATTCATACAACGACACCACTATGCTGGCTGAAGCCAACGCGGGTATTTTGTTCCACGCGCCGGATAATGTCATCGAGCAGTTCCCGCAGTTCCCTGCGGTGCATACCTTTGACGACTTAAAGAAAGAATTTATCAAAGCCTCAAACCGCCCGTTAACTCTGTAACGGCGCGGCTGCCTAGTATATTGAGCGCGCTGCACTGGCGCGCTTAATATTCTCCACTGATCAATGGTCGTGTCATCGGCAGTCTGACTGCTTCTGCGCTGTTGGTAGTCTACAGTTTGCCCTCGCCAGCTATTCATTTGCGCTTTAAAACTTAATATTTCTGCGTCTGGTTTTTGTCTTGTTGCTTAAGCATCCTTTGCATTGCAGGCTGCTCTGTGTTTGGCTGCGTATAGGATCAAGTCTGGCTAGATGTTGCAGTGTATGGATAACCACGATGAATAACTCGACAGCAGAACATTTAAATTGGACGCACGCTTGGCGTGAGCAGGTGTTACCCACCCTAGTTGAGCAGAATTGGGATTTAATTGTTGTCGGTGGTGGTATTAGTGGTGCTGGGATTATTCGCGAAGCGGCGCGGCGTGGTTGGCGTTGTTTATTGCTTGAGCAGCATGATTTTGCGTGGGGTACCTCCAGTCGCTCCTCGAAAATGGTGCATGGTGGTCTGCGCTATATTCGCCAGGGCGAGTTTGCGCTGACCCGTGATAGCGTGCGAGAGCGACAGCGTTTGTTAGAGGATGCCGCAGGTCTAGTTGAGCCTTTGGCCTTTGTCTATCCTCATTATCGCGGCGAGTTCCCCGGGCGCTGGTGGTTAACCGGCGCGCTGTGTCTTTACGATGCTTTTGCTGGGCAGTCTTTGCACAGGTTTTATCCGGCGCGGCAGGTGCCTGAGATTGTACCGGGCTTGCAGCAGGATAAGCTCAGCGGTGCCAGTCAGTATCAAGATGCACTCACCGATGATGCCGGCTTAGTCATGCATGTCTTGGCGGAGGCACGCGCACTGGGTGCATGTATTGTCAGTCAGGTAAAAGTCGTAGCGCCGGTGTACCGCGATATCAGTCACGCGGCGGCTGAATCTACTCAGCGGCGTATTGTGGGTTTACAGATTGAAGATAGGCTAAGCGGTCAGCAGTGGTCGTTAGCTTGTCAGGCGGTTGCCCAAGCGAAAGGGGGGTGGACAGAGGCCGCTGTGCTCAGTGGGCAGACACAGCATATTCGACCATTGCGTGGCAGTCATCTATTGCTGCCACGTTCACGCTTGCCCGTGCAGCAGGCGCTGAGTGTGCAGCATCCTCAGGATCAGCGATTGATGTTTATTTTTCCTTGGCAAGGAGCCACGGTGGTGGGTACTACTGATATTGATCACCATGGTGATTTAAGCCAAGAAGCATCGATCAGCCAAGCTGAGGTGGCGTATTTACTGGCGGGCTGTGCCAAGGTATTTCCAGATGCGCAGATCACCCAAAGTGATGTGCTTTCAACTTGGTCAGGGGTGCGGCCGATTGTGGCTAAAACCGGCACGGGTGTACACAAACCCTCGGACGAATCGCGTGAGCATGTGCTGTGGATTGAGCCTGGACGTGTCAGTCTCGCTGGCGGAAAACTCACCACTTTTCGTTTGCTGGCTCTAGAGGTCTTGGCGGCTTGTGCGGTTTTTAATGGCCGGTCGATGCAAGAAACCCCGCATGCTGTACAGCGTGCCGCGCCGGATGCGCCTGTAGATTGCCTTGTCGATCTGCCGGCGGAGCTACAGCGGCGTTTATATGGTCGTTATCGAGCAGATTGGTCTAACTTTTGTCATGTGTTTAAACAGGTGGGCGCGCAGCAGATTGCCCACACCTCCATTTTATGGGCGCAATTGGCCTATGCCTGTGAGCATGAGTTGGTGATTCATTTGGATGATCTGTTGCTGCGTCGTACTCGATTAGGTTTGTTGGTGGCGCAGGGTGCTGTTGCGCTACTGGAGCAAGTGCGTGTGCTCTGTCAGCCGCGCTTAGGCTGGGATGCGCAGCGCTGGGCAGAAGAACAGCAGCGTTATTTACAGATCTACCAACAGTTTTATAGTCTACCCAATGCGGCATTGCCGACACTGAGCAAGGGCACAAACTGATGACCTTGGATGTTAGCCGCTAGCGGAAAAGGGGCACGCGATCAGCAGTTGTGCGTATTCTCGCTGAATTGTGAGCGCGCCGCGCAGCAAGAGAAACAGCCGTTTGATCAGGTTTACTGCCGTCAATCGCGGTACTTATTGCGCTGGGTTTCTTCTTGTCATGCTTTCCTACTGAGGTGCGTCATTAAATCACCCGCAACGGTTGCTTAAACAGGCATAATAGACTTCTTTAAGTGTTGAACTAAGGTGCATACGCATGGCGTTGATTGGAGATGTGAATACCCTGCAAGTCATTCGACAGGCTGATTTTGGCGTGTATTTGGATGGTGGTCCGCAAGGGGATATTCTTTTACCACGGCGTGAAATGCCTAAAGGTGAACCCTGCGAAGATGAAGACTGGGTCAATGTCTTTGTCTATTTAGACAGTGAAGATCGCATCATCGCGACCAGCCGTAAGCCAACTATCAAAGTCGGTGAGTTTGCCAGTCTGAAAGTGGTGGATATCAACCGCATTGGTTTGTTCTTAGACTGGGGCTTAAATAAAGATTTATTGCTGCCGCATTCTGAAGAAAAGCGTCCGCTGCAGGTGGGTGATTATTGTGTGGTGTATGCCTATATTGATGAACGCACCAAACGCATTACTGCCACCGCACGTTTAGACCGTTATTTAGATCGAACCCCAGCCAACTATACGGTGGGTGATGAGGTTGATTTGCTGATTGCCGAAGCCACTGATCTAGGCTTTAAGGCGATTATCAATGGCAAGCATTGGGGCCTTGTGCATAAAAATGAAGCTTTTAAATTTTTGCGTAGCGGTATGCAGGAACGTGGTTTTATCCGCGAAATACGTGAGGATGGTTTGATCAATCTGAGCTTGCAGCCACAAGGGCGAGAGCTGCGCGATAGCTTAAGTGAGGCAATTCTGGCTCAGCTGGATGCAAATAATGGCCGCTTGCCGCTGAGTGATAAAAGCCCTGCACCAGTGATTGCTGAAGCCTTTGGTGTGAGTAAAGGTAATTTCAAAAAAGCCATTGGTGGTCTGTATAAACACGGTTTAATCCGTATCCTGCCAGATGCCATCGAACTGGTGTAATACTGCTGTCACGGGGCTTAGATGCGCATTATTTATGGGGTTGTCATTGCGGCACTGTGCGCCGCTGTACTGATAGGGATCGCCAAGTGGCGTGGTCCAGTTCTGCCCGCCTTAAGGGTTGAGCTGTTGCCGCTGGAACTGCGCATTGTCGCCAGTGGTGAGGTGCGTTATCAGTCGTTGGCGCGGATTGGTAGTGAAATCACCGGAACGGTCATCGCTCGCCATGTCCGCGAAGGTGATCGGGTCAGTAAAGGTGATGTGCTGATTGAACTGAACCCAGATGAGTTGCAATCGCGCTTGGCCCAAGCACAAACCTTGCTGCAACAATTGCAAAAAACCAGTCGTCCACAAGCGCAAGCGGCTTTAGTTGAGGCGCGCGATAATCTGCGCCAAGCCAGCCGTGAAGCGCGCCGCCGTGAAACCTTGGCTAAGCAAGGCATGCTTGCCACCGAGCAGGCTGAGCAAGCACAGCGCTTGGAACTCAATGCGAAAACGGCGCTAACCCGTGCGCAGTTGGCCGCAGATTCACTGGCGGCCAATGGCAGCGAAGAGCGTTTATTGCAGCAGCGTATTGCTAGCGCTGCGGCAGAACTGGCGAAAACCCGTATCTATGCACCTTTTGCTGGACGTGTACAAACGCGCAATGTTGAACCCGGCGATTTGGTGCAACCGAGTAAAGTGCTGCTAGAAATCGCTCGTAGTGATGGGCTGGATCGTCAGGGTGCGGCCAGTGATGGTCTTGAAGTGGTGGTGGCCTTGGATGAGAAAAGCTTTGCTCCCTTACAATTGCAGCAATCTGTGCAGCTGATTGCCGATGCCTGGCCGGCGCAAACGGTGCCTGGCATCGTCAGTTTTATTGCCCCAGCCGTCGACAGCTCGCGCGGTACCATTGATGTGCATATCAGTGTCTTGGCTGATGAGGCCAAGCAGCCTCATGCATTTTTACAGGGCATGACGGTCTCGGCCAATATTATTGCTGCACAACGTGAGCGTGCCTTGGTTTTGCCTAATGATTATCTGCTGTCTAATGCGACAGGGCAGGCACAGGTTTTGCGTTGGCAGGACGGTGTCGTCAATGCCGCTGATGTGCAGCTGGGCCTACGCAATATGACTCACAGTGAAATTCTTTCCGGTCTTGCTGAAGGTGATGTGGTGGTGCAGGCGGATAAACTAAGCGATGGTCAGCGTGCCCAGGTGCGCTTTGAGCAGGCGCAGCATGTCATTCGTTAGTGGTGTGGGCAGATGGCGTGCTTCGCTGTGGATTGAATGGCGTATCGCGCTACGTTTTTTAGCCGATAATCCTTTGCAAACCTTGTTAATTAGTGTGGCTATTTCAGTCGGTGCCGCAGTGATTGTGTTTATTACTGCGCTGATGACTGGTTTGCAAACTAATGTGATTGAACGAACCTTGGGCACGCAAGCGCACATTCGGATTGAAGCGACCCGTCAGCATAATATTTTCTCGCAGACGCCTGAAGGTCAGTATGTCTGGGCGCTAGAAAGCCCGCGTGCGCAGCGCTTGCAAACCATTAATAACTGGCAAGAAGTGCGTGATGTGTTAGATCAGCATCCGGCGTTAAATGCCGTCTCGCCGCTGATTTCTGGACCCGCCTTTGCCCAGAAAGGTAGCGCGCGCGCCTCGATTGCCTTAATGGGTATTGATCCCGAGCGTTATGCTGGGATTATTGAGCTTGAAGAATATCTGCAGGAAGGGCGCTTTAGTGTTGGCGCCAGTGATGTCTTGATCGGCCGTCAGCTGGCTGAAGACTTAGGCCTGCGTACCGGCGATAAAGTACGCTTGGATGCCGGAGATAATCGTCAGGTGGTGATGGATGTGGCGGGTATCTTTGAAATGGGCGTGCGCGAACTGGACAGCCGTTATGTCTATACGGACCTGAAACAAGCGCAAACTTTGCTTGATTTGCCTGGCGGCATCACTATTTTAGAGTTGAAAATTTCGGATGTGTTCACCGCTGAATATTGGGCGCAGCGCCTGACTAAACTCACCGGCTTGCATGTGCAAAGTTGGATGGAAAGTAACGGCCAGCTGCTCAATGCTTTAAGCTCACAAACCATGACCACGCAAATGATTCGCGTGTTTGTCGCTTTGTCGGTGGCCTTTGGTATTGCCAGTGTGTTGGCGGTGAGTGTGGTGCAGCGTACCCGTGAAATTGGTATTTTGCGTGCGATGGGCAGTACCCAGCAGCAGATTCTACGGGTGTTCTTGTTGCAGGGCGGACTGCTGGGTTTAGCCGGTTCGCTGCTGGGGGTATTGGTCGGCTATAGCTTAGTCCAAGTGTTTAATGGCATTGAAGGGCGCTTGTTTGTCATTCGTCTGCAGCCTTCAATGTTGCTCTCAGCGATTTTGATTGCTACGGCGGCAGGTGTAGTCGCCGCCATGGTGCCGGCGCGCCGTGCGGCGAAATATGATCCGGCGGTGGCCATTCGCTATGTCTAAGTTGCAGCGGTTCACCGACCGCGCTGATCAGCAGGTGGTCTTGCAGCTGGACAAACTCAATAAAATCTTTAACACGGGGACGCCACTGCAAAACCATGTCTTGCATGATATTTCCTTGCAGGTCAGTCGTGGTGAGTTGGTGGCCTTGGTGGGTACTTCTGGCTCGGGTAAAAGTACCCTGCTAAATGTCATGGGCTTGCTGGATGTCTCATCATCCGGCGAGCTGCGTATTCAAGGACAGCTGGTGCAGGGCATGACTGAACAGCAGCGCACGCAATTGCGCAGTGAGTCGATTGGTTTTGTTTTTCAGTTTCACCATCTGATCAGTGCGTTTAGCGTGTTGGATAATGTTTTGATGCCGTTGATGTTACGCTTTGGTAAGCCTTCAACAGCGCAAGTTGAGTACGCGCAGTACTTGTTGGGTGAGGTGGGTTTGACTCAGTTTATGCACCAATCGACCAATCGCTTATCCGGCGGTCAGCAGCAGCGCGTGGCGATTGCTCGGGCGTTAGTGACGCGGCCGGCGCTGGTGTTTGCTGATGAGCCAACCGGTAACTTGGATACGCAAACGGCGGATGAAGTGTTTAGTTTATTTGAGCGCTTTAACGTTGAGCACCAGTGTGCGATTGTGATTGTGACCCATGACCCGCGTTTAAGTGCCCGCTGCCCGCGCACCATTCGTCTGACCGATGGCCGTATTGTCTATGATGGTGCCTCGGCGGATTTGCCCCATTTATTTGCCAGCCCACTATAAGGCAGAGAATGTAAGTGGGATCGGCGGCAAAGTAGCATTGTAGATGTTGCCGTCATCATTGAGCGACAACGGCATCAGGCGAAACCTTACCCTGCCTGTTCGTATATTGAGCCCAAACTCTTGCTTCACTCCTAAAATTAAACAGCCTTCCGACCAGCGGTCGATTCTGTAAGCCAGCAGTCTCGGCGTTCTTTTTTTGGCCATGATCTGCATCAATTACCAGAGTTGTATTGAGTTTGTTATTTACCATATATGGTAGTAGCATCCTTTGCTATCTACACTATGTTGTGTTTTTGCTGTTTTCTTAGGGGTACTTCAAAGAGTATTTTTTAGAGCGCTTTAGCACAGATCAGGTTTTTAGGAGTCCAGCATGAATCAAGCTGTTGCGGCAGTTACTCAGGTTTCAACATCGGTCAATATAGACTTACAGCCCGCCTCTTTGGATATTTGGGATGCCAAATATCGCCTCAAAACCAAGGATGGCCAGGGCATTGATAGTGATATTGATGCGACCTATCAACGTGTGGCGCGGGCGTTGGCTGAAATTGAGTTGCCGGAGCAGCGCGAGCATTGGTATGAGCAGTTTTTATGGGCACTGTACCGTGGTGC
>LFRZ01000091.1:617-1644 GCA_001513025.1 Gammaproteobacteria bacterium DTU037 | reverse complement strand
ATGGATATCTACGACAAGATGTGCTTTACCGTCTCCTCTGCCGGTGGTCGTCGTGGTGCGCAAATGGCGACTTTTGATGTCGGTCACCCGGATGTGCTGGAGTTTATCCGTGCTAAGCGAGAAGACGGCCGTCTGCGTCAGTTTAACCTGTCGTTGCTGATTACCAGTGAGTTTATGCAAGCAGTGCAGGATGACAGCGATTGGGCGTTATCTTTCCCTTTAACTGCGGCTGAATTAGAAACCGAAAAATTAGACCTCAATGATACGCGTCAAGTGATTTGGCGCTATTGGTCGACAAGCAAAAACTATATAACCCGTGACGATGGCATGGTCGCGTGTCGAGTCTATCGCAGTCTTAAAGCGCGGCGGATTTGGGATGCGATTATGGCGTCCACTTATGATTTTGCTGAACCAGGTTTTATCCTAATTGACCGCGTCAATGAGTTTAATAACAACTGGTTCTGTGAAGCAATCCGCGCCACCAATCCTTGCGGGGAGCAGCCACTGCCGCCTTATGGCGCATGCTTACTCGGTTCGATCAACTTGACCCGTTTTGTCCGTCAACCTTTTACCGAACAGGCCAGTTTTGCTTGGGATGAGTACCGCAAAGTGATCAGCATCTTTACCCGCATGCTGGATAATGTTGTCGAAATTAATGGCTTACCTTTGCCTGAGCAGCGCGAAGAAATTATGCGCAAACGTCGGCATGGTATGGGCTTTCTTGGGCTGGGTTCAAGCATCTGTATGCTACGCATGAAGTATGGCGATCCGCAGTCACTGGAATTTACCGAACAAGTGGCCAAAGAGATGGCGCTGGAAGGTTGGCGTACAGGTCTGCAATTGGGCCAGGAAAAAGGCGTGGCGCCGCTGATGGAGGAAGAGTTCAGGGTTACTGGGGAAATGCTAGCCAAGCGTCCAGAAATGCTTGATGACGGCTACACAATCGGCGAAAAAATCAAAGGTAAAGTGTTGTGGGCTAAATACAGTCGCTATATGCAGCAAGTAGCTGCGGCAGAACCAGAGTTGG
>LFRZ01000091.1:0-419 GCA_001513025.1 Gammaproteobacteria bacterium DTU037 | reverse complement strand
GATGTGCAAGCTGCAGCGCAAAAATGGATTGATTCATCAATTTCGAAAACGGCCAACGTGCCCACCGATTATCCTTATGAGGACTTTAAAGATATTTATCTCTATGCCTATCAGCAGGGGTTAAAAGGTTGCACCACTTTCCGTTTTAACCCCGAGGCATTTCAAGGGGTGTTGGTGAAAGAAGATGATCTGGCGAAAACCACTTATCGCTTCAAGCTGGCCGATGGTTCAACGGTTGAGGCTAAAGGTAATCAGCAGATTGAATACGATGGTGAGTTGCACAGTGCCGCCAATCTTTATGAGGCCTTGAAAGAAGGCTATTACGGTAAATTTTAAGCTGAGGAACAGACGATGAGCATTACAATCAGCGAAAAAATCGTTGGCTATGAGTTAGTGTCGGCCAATGAGCAGACGCTAGC
>LFRZ01000106.1 GCA_001513025.1 Gammaproteobacteria bacterium DTU037 | reverse complement strand
AGGTCGCGGCTTCAGCCCGACAAGGGCGTTGAAAACGCCCCAACAGCGGCGCCGCACACCATTACCACAACACCAGCCTGATGCATTGTGTCGGCCTAAAGACCGACCTACAAAAGCTATGCAGAGGCAGGTCTAGGCCTAAGGACGTGACCCACAAAACCAAGCTACAAATACACTGAGTTCCAAAATGGATAATCTTTCACATCAGTCACCAGCTCTTTGCGCAATGGGTTGCCAACAATGTAACGAGCAATATGAATGCGACTTTCTTCCGCCCGCAATGCACGATCATGAAAAGAAGACTGCCAAAGCTTCCCTTTGCTATTAAGGTGCTTATTTATCACATGCGCGCTGGCACCTTTTAATGCACCAACGACCTTGGACAATTCAGCATCGGCACTATCTAAACGCAACAAACCATGAAAATGATCAGGCATAAGTACCCACGTCAACCAAGTGCATTGATGCAGGCGCTCATTGAATGCAATGTGTTGGCAAAATAAATGCGCAAGTTCAAAGTCATCAAAAAAAGTGATTCTATTGTGCGTATTAAACGTGACTAAATACTCACCATGCGCTTGTGAATACCGCCCTACTCTTAAGTCATTCCATGACATTAACTTCTCCTTTTTTATCAAGATATGTCGGCCTAAAGACCGACCTACAAAAGCTATGCATGGGCATGCATTGGCTTAAAGACGCGACCGACAAAAAGCAGGCCATCCCAACCCGCACACATCCCCTGTAGGTCGCGGCTTCAGCCCGACAAGGGCGTTGAAAACGCCCCAACANNAAGCTATGCATAGGCGTGTGTTGGCCTAAAGACCGACCTACAAAAACTATGCATGGGCATGTGTCGGTTTAAAGGTGTGAGCGACCTGACGGTTTACCGATAGGAGGGCTCACTTACAACTGAAACAACGCCTGTGCTTCATCAATCAGCTGCTGCAAATGCTGCTCACTGATAAAACTCTCGGCATA
>LFRZ01000142.1 GCA_001513025.1 Gammaproteobacteria bacterium DTU037 | reverse complement strand
AGACGCGACCGACAAAAAGCAGGCCATCCCAACCCACACACATCCCCTGTAGGTCGCGGCTTCAGCCCGACAAGGGCGTTGAAAACGCCCCAACAGCGGCGCTGCACACCATCACCACAACACCAGCCTGATACATTGTGTCGGCCTAAAGACCGACCTACAAAAGCTATGCATAGGCGTGTGTTGGCCTAAAGACCGACCTACAGAAGCCATGCATGGGCATGTGTCGGTTTAAAGGTGTGAGCGACCTGACGGTTTACCTATAGGAGGGCTCACTTACAACTGAAATAACGCCTGTGCTTCATCAATCAGCTGCTGCAAATGTTGCTCACTGATAAAACTCTCGGCATAAATCTTATACAGCGCTTCGGTACCACTGGGCCGTGCAGCAAACCAGCCATTCGCCGTGCAGACTTTAATCCCACCAATGGCCGCGCCATTACCTGGGGCATTGAGCAATATCGACTCAATCGGCTCACCAGCCAACGCTGAAGACGTAATATGTGCCGCCGTCAGCTGCTTAAACACCGCCTTTTGCTCAGGCGTCGCCGGCGCATCAACGCGGCGGTAATAGGGCTTGCCATGTTGCTCAGTCAGCTTGGCGTAATACTGCGACGGGGTTAAACCCGTCACTGCAGTTATTTCTGCCGCCAACAAACACAAAGCAATACCATCTTTATCCGTGGTCCAGGTTTGCCCATCAAAGGTTAACAAACTGGCCCCAGCACTTTCCTCGCCCGCAAAGCCCAACCAAGCTTGATGCAAGCCCTCAACAAACCACTTAAAACCCACCGGCACTTCATACAACTCACGAGCATGCGCAGCCACCACACGATCCATCAGCGACGAAGTGACCAACGTTTTACCAATCTTCAACGACTCAGACCACAACGGCCGATGGGTCAATAAGTAATCCACGCACACGCACAAGAAATGATTGGGATTCATTAAGCCTGCCGCATCGACAATCCCATGCCGATCCGCATCAGGGTCATTGGCAAAAGACAAATCAAACTGCTGACGAATTTTCAGCAGATTCGCCATCGCCGCAGTACTGGAACAATCCATGCGAATGCGGCCATCGTGATCCGGCGGCATAAAGGCAAAATCGGCCGCTTGACTGGTATTTACCACACTAATATTGAACGCAGGATCCAGCGCCAACGCCTGCCACACCGACAAGCCCGTGCCACCCATAGGATCAACACCCAACTTCAGACCGGACTGGCGAATCGCCGGCAAATCAACCACCNNCCACGCGTTTTACAGCAGCGCAATCATCCAATAAATACTGATTGGCGCGCGTTTCAATCCAGCTTGTGGCCGTGCTATCAGCTGGGCCACCATCGGGCGTGTTGTATTTAATCCCGCCATCTTCAGGCGGATTATGCGATGGAGTAATAATCAAACCATCGGCCAAACCCTGAGCGCCAGCAGCGTTATAAGTCAAAATCGCGCGACTGACTAAAGGCGTCGCCGTCACCCCTGCATCGGTCGCGACCAACACAGACACCTGATTGGCAACCAATACCTGCAACGCAACATCCCACGCGGGACGCGATAACGCATGCGTATCTAAACCTAAAAATAACGGACCACTGATAGCCGTCTGCTGACGATAATCCACCACCGCTTGCACAATGGCCAAAATATGCAACTCATTAAAACTGCCCGCCAACGCAGAGCCACGGTGCCCCGAGGTACCAAAACTCACCGCTTGCGCGCGATTAGCTGAGTCAGGTTTGATTGAGTAAAACGCATTCATCCAAGAAGTAATCAAAATATTGCATCCATAAAAGTAAGCGCCCTTAAATCAGCACCCTTGTAAACTAGGCACTTAGCTTAACCCAGTTCTACATT
>LFRZ01000008.1 GCA_001513025.1 Gammaproteobacteria bacterium DTU037 | reverse complement strand
CAGACAACGTTCACCCGGATCTTGTCTTTAGCCCATTCATTGGCCGCCACCCGACTCAAACCACGGATGGCTTCTTTGGCCGCCGCGTAGCTGGCCTGCAACTCAAGGCCATCCAAACCTGCGCCCGAGCCAAAATTGACGATCGCACCTGCTGATTGACGCAACTGCGGATAGGCCGCTTTCATAAAGTACAAGGTCGCGTTAAAGCCTGTGTTGAAAGACAATGCCCAATCATCGGGCGTCAGCTCCAACAGCGGTTTCTGGCGGGAGGCATGGGCGTTGTTCACCAGCCCCGTCAGCTTGCCAAATTTAGCTACGGCTAAATTCACAGCCTCGCTGGCCACTGATTCTTTGGAGATATCGCCATTGAGAAAGACAATTCGCTGCGGATGACTCTGCTCTATTGCCCGTCCGGCAGCTGCATTGATATCCACCGCAACCACAGCGGCACCGCGTGCAACCAATTCCAGAGTTATCGCAGCGCCGATACCCGCCGCGCCACCTGTAACAATAACCACCTGACCGTCTAAACCACTCATATGCTTAACCTCCAATGTGATAGTGAATGCCCTGATACCAGCGGCTGTGCTGCCGCCAAAATAAAAAACCACGCGTTGAAAGTTTGTATTTAATGCTTTTTGGACAATTTAGCTGGCTTTAAGCCTCACTCTTAAATCTGAGGGCGAGAGGTACAGTAGGGTGCGACCCTCTTTTGTTTGCAGTAATAATTTATCTTTTACTAACGCGTTTAAATACGTTCTAGCTGTATTGCCGGAAATCACATAGGCGCTTGCGATTTCTTTTACCGTAAATATTCTTCCTGGCTCTTTCGTCGCTTTTTTCAAGATGTCTTTTTGTACAAAATTAAGAGCATTATATTTGGACTTTTCCAACAGCTCTACAACTTGATTAAACTCATCCGTTTTCACTCGCAAGTACTGTTTTAGCTCATCGAAAGCAGCAAGAATAATATCCAACTGAAAATCAATAAAATAAGTCAGATCATTTTGATCTTTTTCTGTATAAACATAAGACAACTCATAGCCTCTAGGATCATCTTTAAGTAATTTACTGATAGAAACATACTTAAATAAATCATACTCATTTTTTAACATAAACCAATAAAATAAAGCTCTTGCTGTTCTGCCATTACCATCACGAAACGGATGCTCATAACCCAGCATAAAATGAAGAATGATTGCTTTGATCACAGGGGCAATAAATACGCCACCCGCCAACCCCTTATGCGCTTCGTTTGCAAAGCTGCAAAGTCGCTGAAGCCGCTCTGGAATTAATGTATAGCAGGGTGGTTGATGNNGCAATCACACCTCTATCATCTTCTACATATATATCATTATCCGTTCTAAACTCACCTGGTACGACATTATTCTCAGTCGTATTCTGTGTCGCTATCCGATGAAACTCCAAGATTAAATCTATGCTCAAATCTTCTGTCTTAACTTTTTCTGCATACCTCAACAAAAAGTAATTATTTAAAATCATTCTTTCATCTTCATCGACAGGCTCACGCTCATCCTCAAGCATTTTTTTAGCAACCTCTCTTGTCGTGGATGCCCCTTCTAACTGAGCACTAGTGATGGCCTCTTCCATCATTAAAGATGAAACTAGAAATTTTCGTTGAATATGATCTGAAGCAACATTGCCAGCAACAGCCCCGACACTACCGCCAGCAGTTTTTATGACGTGATGCAGCTTAGCTTCCATAGAGTGTGGCGTTGTATATGAAAACAGGTCACCTTTTTCATCGGCAAGCTGAATATACTTTGCAGCCATTACCCTCTTAAACTTAATAACAGACCAAATTTTCTTTGCATCTTTCTGCGGGACGCGCCATTTAAGTCGACTCCAATGCAGGTATCTACCTTTTTCATCCGTTTCATTATATTGGGACATGAATGGCTGAACTTCTGCATAGTCAAAAGTCGCCATATCGAATTGAGGAGCCCTTTCTACACTGGGTTTAGCCATATAACTCAAATTCCAAAAATTTCGTTTAAGAAAAATTGATCATGGCATCAGAGCTAAATATGTCAAGTTTTATCGCAGAAAACGCGTCACGCCCAGCACCACTGCGATCCACGCCACAATCGCCAAACGCAGAAAAGACGCACGACACAGGTTCATCCGTACGCTGGTCAATCGCTGTGGTGAAATCCACGAAAGCGATATAAATGCGGCTCAGAACATTCTTGCGCTCGGGCATGGCCGTCTCGTTGTAACAATTCCCGTTCTTTAGGGCGTGAAGGATGTCAACACTCAAAGACGCCAATACAGCCACAGCTGCAAACGATGCCAAGTGGCCAAGCGCGCACGCCCTTTAGCCATAAGAATGCTGGCTTACAGCCCATCATGACCTTTACTCATGTAGCAGCTGAAATAAGATCATTTCTATTCATGTCAGTATCCACGTATAAATGTATCCATTCTCAACTCTAAACTGCTAGAGCAATTATTAATGAGCTATAAACAAGAACAAGCACTGCAGACGACTGACCAAGCACCTCAGTAAGTCGCACAACAGCAGGCTTGCCTTCAGGTTTTATCGCACCAATTGGATACCAGAGCATCATGGCTAACGACTTTATCTTCGCGATCAACAGCATTGATTTCGATGAAAACTATCATCCCTCAGACAACACCCGAGCGACGACCAACTTTGCGAATTTGGCCCGTGGCGAGAGCCGCCAGCAGAACTTGCGCAATACCTTAGCGATGATCAACAACCGTTTTAATGCCTTAGCGCACTGGGATAACCCCAAAGGCGATCGTTATTCTGTTGAGCTCGATATCATTTCTGTCGAGATGAAAATTGATCATCTCGGCACTGAAAGCAGCTTTCCTGCAATTGAAGTCTTGCAGACCACTGTTGTTGATCACCTCACCAACAAACGCATCGAAGGCATGGTCGGCAATAACTTTTCTTCTTATGTGCGCGATTATGATTTTAGCGTATTGCTAAAAGAGCATAACAAAGGCCAAGCTGAGTTCAGCGTGCCGGCTGATTTTGGCGAGTTGCATGGCAATCTGTTCAAAAGCTTTATCAACTCAGCCACCTATCAAGAAAACTTTACTAAGCTACCGGTGATCTGCCTCAGCGTTTCAGATAACAAGGTGTATCACAGAACGGGCAACCAGCACCCGATCCTTGGCTTAGAATACCAGCCCAATGAATCTTCTTTAACTGAACAATATTTCAACAAGATGGGCTTAGAAGTGCGCTACTTTATGCCGCCCAACAGCGTCGCTCCTCTGGCGTTCCACTTTTTTGGTGATTTGCTCAGTGATTACACAGACCTTGAACTGATCAGCACCATTAGCACCATGGAGTCTTTTCAGAGAATTTATCGTCCTGAAATTTATAATGCCAACGCGGCGGCTGGACACTGCTACCAACCCAGCTTAAACAACCAAGATCATTCCTTAACGCAAATTGTGTATGACCGCGAAGAACGCAACAGGCTTGCGACTGAGCAAGGGCTATTTACTGAAAACCACTTTATCAAACCCTACCAAGCCTTACTTGAGCAATGGTCAGCTCAATACGCTGCCTGAATTTGAGTTGTATCTCTTACAAGAATTGAATACGGAATCCACTATGAGCATTTTACTACCCACATCCACAGCAGGCAGCCTGCCTAAACCCTCTTGGTTAGCCGAGCCTGAGACCATTTGGTCGGCTTGGCGCTTAGAAGGCGAGGCATTAATTGAAGGTAAGCAGGATGCTTTACGGGTCTGGTTGCACGAGCAGCAACAGGCAGGGATTGATATTGTCAGTGATGGCGAGCAAACCCGCCAACACTTTGTCACCACTTTTATTGAACACTTAGATGGCGTTGATTTTACCAAGCGTAAAACAGTTAAAATCCGTGACCGTTACGATGCCAGCGTCCCCACTGTGGTCGGTGCTGTGAGTCGGAAAAACTCAGTCTTTGTTGACGATGCCAAGTTTTTACGCCAGAACACCACGCAGCCGATTAAATGGGCCCTGCCCGGTCCCATGACCATGGTCGATACCTTGTATGACGCCCACTATAAAAGTCGCGAACAATTGGCGTGGGAATTTGCCGTCATCCTCAATCAAGAAGCCCGTGAGCTCGAAGCCGCAGGTGTGGATATTATTCAGTTTGATGAGCCGTCATTTAATGTGTTTTTTGATGAAGTGAATGACTGGGGCATTGCCGCGCTAGAAAGAGCGGTAGAAGGCCTGAAATGTGAAACGGCCGTGCATATTTGCTATGGCTATGGCATTAAAGCCAATACCGATTGGAAAAAAACCTTGGGTTCTGAGTGGCGCCAGTATGAAGAAGTCTTTCCTAAGCTGCAAAAATCCAGTCTCGACATTATCTCGCTCGAATGCCAAAACTCGCATGTGCCCATCGACTTGATAGAACTGATACGCGGTAAAAAAGTGATGATCGGCGCTATTGATGTGGCCACCCATAGCATTGAAACACCTGAAGACGTCGCTGACACCCTGCGTAAAGCACTGCAATTTGTCGATGCCGACAAGCTCTACCCGTCAACCAACTGCGGCATGGCACCTTTACCCCGTGCAGTGGCCCGCGGCAAACTCAATGCCTTAAGCGCCGGTGCTGAAATCATACGCCGTGAGCTGAAGGCTTAAAAACTCCGCTGCGTCTCTGCGAGGTTTGCTGTATTTGTAAGTCGGACATTTATGTCCGACTTCGGTGTTACGAAGACATCGCCTGCTGTAGGTCGAGCATAAATGCGCGACCTACAGCGGCTGTGCTCGTGTCGGACGACTGAGATCAGCATTCCTTTAAGCAGCGCCCTCGCGGCTGATCGCTTTTATGCAA
>LFRZ01000115.1 GCA_001513025.1 Gammaproteobacteria bacterium DTU037 | reverse complement strand
AACAAACGCTACTTATTAGGTGGCAGTCAAAAGGATAGGTTCAGAAATAACCTATCCTGGTAAGCACTTACGTTGCTATTTGTGCAGCTCGCCAATAAAAAACCCGCCGACTCGTTAACCAAGCAGGCGGATTCTGTGTCGCGCGATTATCTTACTTTATGTTTGCATACAGCTCGCCGCTGGCGTAACGCTGATACATTTTCTCTAAAGAAATCGGCTTAATTTTTGACGCATTACCAGCGGTACCGAAGGCTTCATAACGAGCGATACACACGTCGCGCATGGCGGTGACGGTTTCTGCGAAGAACTTACGTGGGTCAAACTCGCTTGGGTTAAGCGCCATATGACGACGCATCGCACCAGTCGAGGCTAAACGCAGGTCAGTATCAATGTTGACCTTACGCACGCCGTGCTTAATGCCTTCAACGATCTCTTCCACAGGCACGCCGTAGGTTTCTTTAATATCACCGCCGTACTGGTTGATAATCTGCAGCCACTCTTGCGGTACCGAGCTTGAGCCGTGCATCACCAAGTGGGTGTTCGGAATGCGCTTATGGATTTCCTTAATACGCTCGATGGCTAAGGTATCGCCGGTGGGTGGCTTAGTGAATTTGTACGCGCCGTGGCTGGTACCGATGGCAATCGCCAAAGCATCCACTTTGGTTTTCTGGACAAAATCAGCGGCTTCTTCTGGATCGGTGAGCATTTGCTCCATACCCAAAACGCCTTCAGCGCCGATGCCGTCTTCTTCTCCGGCCATACCGGTTTCTAAGCTACCTAAGCAGCCGAGCTCACCTTCCACTGACACGCCACAAGCATGGGCTAAGGCAACGGTGCGACGGGTGACGTCGACGTTGTAGTCATAGTCCATCGGTGTTTTACCGTCTTCACCGAGTGAGCCGTCCATCATCACTGAGGAGAAGCCCAACTGAATCGAGCGCTGGCAAACATCAGGGCTGGTGCCATGGTCTTGGTGCATGCACACCGGAATATGTGGAAACTCTTCGATCGCCGCTAAAATCAGGTGACGCAAAAACGGTGCGCCAGCATATTTACGTGCGCCAGCAGAGGCCTGCACGATTAC
>LFRZ01000016.1 GCA_001513025.1 Gammaproteobacteria bacterium DTU037 | reverse complement strand
TATTTGTGCTACCCGGAATACAGGGTTGAGATAGAGCTATAAACACCGTATCTCGCCCTTCTGAACCAATGCTGATTAGCAGTTTTTGGTACTGACCAATCGCGTCTAGACAACCAAACACATGTCACTTATTATTCAGTCATGTTCCGCTGATCGTTGATTAGCAACATGCCAAAAGCCGTGTACATGATGCAAAGCGGCGCTCACGATGTGAGTTCATGTCTAACCTACCTATCCTTGGCGGAGAAACACTTTCCGTCAGGACAAGTGTTTCTCCGCCTTTTGCATTTTTGGAGAAACACTATGAGTATCCAGATCCTTGGAACCCTTGCCATCAAGACGATTAGCGGTCGTTATGGTGACTTCAACACAGCAAAATTATCAACCAGTATTGGCGAGTTCGTTATTAAGGATGCAATCCTTGATCAGTACACAGCTGGACGATATGAAGGATCATTTCTGATTCAGCAAATCAAACCGTCCTACTACTCCACTGCTGGTGGCACATTGATCGTCGAGATCCGTGCATACATTGAGTCCATGTCGCTAGATGGCTTTGACGCTACTGTCACTGCTGATGATGAGATGATTCAAGACCCGGTTGAAGAAGAAGCTCCTCAGCTTCC
>LFRZ01000084.1 GCA_001513025.1 Gammaproteobacteria bacterium DTU037 | reverse complement strand
CACAGCCCAGTGCACCTTATACACAACATCAACCGCAGACAGTGGATCGTGTGTCACCAGCAGTCATGGAAGAGCATAGCCAGGCTATTCTTCGCGCAATTATTTGTGCCGCCAAAGCTGACGGCCATATTGACGAGCGCGAGCGGCAGCTGATTGATGATGCAATCGCCAAGCTTACCAATGAGCCGCAGCTGCAATTATGGTTCCAGAAAGAGTTGCGTAAACCTCTCGATCCAGCCGACCTAGCTTTAGCAGCCAAGACCCCGGAAATTGCAGCTGAGATGTACCTCGCTAGCATTCTTGTAGTCGATGAGGAAAGCTATATGGAGCGAGCCTACCTTGACGAACTTGCACGTCAACTGCAGCTTGCGCCGGCACTAAAAGCGGAGTTGGAAGCACAAGCAATAGCGCATCACTCTTAAAATTAAGCGCTCAAACAGCAGTTGAGTGCCATAGCGGCTACTGTAGATGATTAGCATATTGTATCGTGCAGACTGCACGAGCGATTGGTGATCCGTCGTCGTGCATAACCTTTGCTCTGACTCACCCTTTTATGGTGTGCGCCTATAGTAAACCGACATTAGCCTTGAGCAACCAGACAGGATAACCATGAGACATTTTTATTTAGATTTTATCTTCACTGCTATCGCCTTAATGGTGGCAGCGTGGTGGGGATATTCACACAGTGGTATGGGCGGGATGATATCTGCGCTATCAATTACCGCTATTTTGGCCGTCATGGAAATCTCGCTATCGTTTGATAACGCGGTGGTTAACGCCTCAGTGCTCAAGAACTGGGACAAGTTCTGGAAAATGATCTTCTTAACCGTTGGTATCTTAATCGCTGTATTTGGTATGCGTTTAGTCTTTCCAATTGTTATTGTTGCCGTTACCGCAGACCTCGGCATGATGGAAGTGGTTAACTTGGCATTAAATGATCCCAAAGAATACTCGGCAAAACTTTTAGAGCATCATGCTGAGATTTCAGCCTTCGGTGGTATGTTCTTATTGTTAGTGTTCTTAAACTTCTTATTTGATGAAAAAGAAGTGCATTGGTTTGATTGGCTTGAAAGCCGCTTGGCAAAACTCGGTCGAGTAAACGCTATGAGTGTATTTGTGGCGCTCGCAATCTTAATGTTATCCCTAACATGGGTGACTGATGAACAGGCTCCTGCGGTATTGATTGCAGGCGTTTGGGGTGTCTTAATCTACTTAGGCGTGCAAATCGTATCGGGCATACTTGAAAGTAACGGCACTGGTACAGCAGCAGGAAGTGCCATTTTGAAAGGTGGTATCGCTGGTTTCCTATATCTTGAAGTGCTAGATGCTTCATTCAGTTTTGATGGTGTGATTGGTGCATTTGCAATCACTAATGACGTCATCATCATCATGCTAGGACTAGCGATTGGTGCTATGTTCGTGCGTTCTATGACCATCTTTTTGGTGGAAAAAGGCACACTTGATGAGTTCATCTACCTTGAGCACGGTGCGCATTATGCGATTGGTGCATTAGCTATTATTATGCTGTTATCGATGAGATTCCATGTGCCAGAATTGGTGACAGGTCTTATTGGTATCGCTTTCATTGGCTGGGCTTTATTCGCATCACTTAAGCACCGTAAGCAAGAAGCTAAAAATACTATCACTTAACATTTAAGTCAGCTCATACTGAAAACTGTCTAAGCAAGCGTATCAATATATTTATGCAAATAGACGCTAAGGAGCGTACATGGCAGGTGCCAGTTTACTAACCTTACTTGATGATATCAGTCTGATATTAGACGATGTTTCACTCATGACTAAGGTTGCCGCTAAAAAAACTGCGGGAGTATTGGGTGATGATTTAGCGCTCAATGCTGAGCAAGTTTCCGGTGTTAAAGCAGACCGTGAGCTGCCTGTGGTTTGGGCAGTCGCTAAAGGGTCATTCGTTAATAAACTTATTTTAGTGCCATCAGCACTGCTCATCAGTGCCATTTACCCACCTTTAGTCACCTTCTTATTAATGTGCGGCGGTCTCTATTTGGCTTATGAGGGTGCTGAAAAAATAATTCATAAATTCTGGCCGCATCTTTTGTCTCATGATGAAGAGCAAATCGCGCGCCTACGCGCCAATGCTGATGAAACAGTTGATTTGGTTGCTTTTGAAAAGGATAAAATCAAAGGCGCGGTGCGTACAGATTTTATCCTGTCGGCAGAGATCATTGTCATTGCGCTAGGCTCAGCAATTGGAGCGACTCTTCTAGAAAAAAGCTTAGTGCTTTCCATTATTGCCATTGCTATCACCGTAGGCGTTTATGGCTTGGTAGCGGGTATCGTCAAAATGGATGATTTAGGTTTATACCTAATGAAGCAGACGGGTAATGCTAAGCAGAAAATAGGCGGGTTTTTATTGTCTGCGGCACCAAAGCTGATGAAGTTTTTATCTATTGCTGGGACGTTAGCGATGTTTCTAGTTGGCGGCGGAATCTTAGTGCATGGAATTGATTTTTTACATCATGAAGTTGAAGACTTAGCGCACCTGACAGGAGTGTTTGAAGACATAACCACCATGCTCTTAAATGCTTTAGTAGGTTTAATCGTCGGTGTTATCGTCGTGGCTTTTGTTAGCCTTATTGGTAAATTACGCGGTAATAAATCATCTTCTGTGAATTAAAGCCTATTCATACATGTGTGTTTATAAGATTTGAACTCATAAGGCATAAGCCAGCAATCATCATTCTTTAGCAATATTTACTGAGTTTTATTAGCTGGGTGATGAGGTTGGCTTCAGCGCAAAACCAGCCTAACTTACTAACTCCCTTTTACAGAGCGTACAGCAATGTTTGAATTCGACTTGAGCTTGAAATTGATGGGATATCATCTTTTTCAATTAGGAATTGCTTTCATACTTTCACTACCGATTGCTCTCAACCGTGAGATGAAAGATAAGGGTGCAGGGCTCAGAACCTTTCCATTGGTAGGTATTGCATCGTGTGCTTTCATGCTAGTCGCTGTAGATATTTATCACGGTTCGCAGCCTGAGGCGAGAATCATGTACGCTATTATTACGGGCATGGGCTTTATCGGTGGTGGTGCTATTTTTAAAGGTGAAAATACAGTAAAAGGTACTGCGACGGCAGCGAGTTTATGGAATACAGCTGCTATCGGCATTTCAGTGGCTTATGGGCGTTATGAGATAGCGATAATATTGTCGGTTGTTAATTTTCTAATTCTACAATTCTCAGAACCATTCAAGACAAAAAATAGGCTGGACTAGTTATTCTACTTGCGAGAACTGCTATTTTTCGCGTGGATTACCGATGTAGCTCTCTGTCATTGCGTACATATTGCATCAAACAAGCGGTCCTCAGTTCAAATCCACATGCTTGGCGCGGTCACCATAAAAACTCAATTACATGTTTTTAGGTTGCGTCACCGTGCAGAAGGTAGAATGCTTTTATGCGATTGATAATTATTCAGTGATTTTCTAAAAATAATTTGCGGAAAATGAATACTGCTGAAATGGTACTGCTACCAAGTGCCGCATTTTTAATGCTTGTGGCTTTAGCAGGTAAATTAAAATGCAGTGCTTCATCGCTAGCAAATGATTACTGTTGCGCCTTTAACTGCAGTTTGGCCGTTCTCTTCGTACCATCAAAGTACATCTGAAATTTGGATTTAGGCGCGTCATTTTTATCAGTTGAAAGCAAAATCAGATATTTCGGACACCAAAAAGTATTCCAAGCTAAACTTGAACCGATTAAATTCTTTATTAATCAATAGCTTGAAAGCTCTGTTCAGATTACCCCGGCCCACCAATTAGAAACACCTAAGCCCTTGATTATCCTAGTGATTTTCAGGGGCTTTTGCTTTTTAGGGTACTTGTTGCCCATTATTTGTCCATAAAATGTCGAAAGAAGCCAAAAAGCTCAGTATTCTGCTAATCCGTTTGCTATCTTGTTACATGACACAAATAACAGCTGCTTCAGGGGTTGCGCATAAATTAGGATAACAAAGACATCAAAGCGCTCATCCAGCAAGGTGAAAGCCTTACCTTGGAGTTTAAGAGTGATGCGAAATGCCTGCCTGATTGTGATCTGATTGCAGCAGTTGTATCTTTGGCGAATACAAACGGTGGCAGCCTAATACTCGGTGTGGAAGGTAGTGGTGAAGTCACTGGGCTGCATCGTAAGCACCAAAGTATGCAAGGCTTGTCCGCATTTATAGCCAACAAAACTACGCCGCCTGTTTTTGTTGAAGTGATAGGGCATCAGCTAGACGACTGCACAATCGCACAAATTATCGTGCAGAAGTCACGACAACTGATTTCTACTTCTGAAGATTTGCTGCAGCATCGTAGGTTTGTAGTGGCATAGTGAATTTGGCCTCACCGGCTTATTTTTTGCTTTTGGAGTGACTGTCAGGCCCAGCGTCGTTGTAGGCTACGGGCCAGACTGTCGAGCAGATAACCGAGAATACCGATCAGCACAATAACCGCCATCAGCTCGGAATAGGCAAGCCGATCACGGGTGTCGAGAATAAAGTAGCCAAGACCCGAGGTAACCCCCAGCATCTCGCAAGGCACTAGCAGTACCCAGATCATACCAATCGCCAGCCGTGTTCCGGTCAGGATGCTCCCGAGAATGCCCGGCAGGACCACCCGCAACAGCATTTCCAAACGCGAAGCGCTCATGCTCTGTGCCAGCATCAGCCAGCCCGGATCAAGGTTGCGTACGCCAGCCGCGGTATTGAGGATGATAGGCCAGACTGCTCCCATGCAAAGCAGGAAATATACTGGTTGATCGCCAATGCCAAAAATCATGATGGCAATGGGCATCCAGGACAACGGCGAGATCATGCGCAGGAACTGGAAGGCACCACTGGTGGCAGAGTCAAAGCGCCGCCAAAAACCCACGGCCAGTCCCACCGGAATGCCTGCTAGCAGTGCCAAAGACAGGCTAACCAAGACTCGGCGCAGGCTAGCGGCCACATCGCCAAGGATTTCGCCGCTGGTAACCAGCTCGATTAGGGTTTCCAAGGCTGGCACAGGGGCTAACAAGCGCGCCAGCGGCAATTTTTGTTGCAACTGCCAGATTCCCAGTTGCCAGAGCACAACCAGCACCAGCAATCCGGCCAAGGTCAGACCCAGCTGATAGGCATGGCGGGACAGCCAAACAGTCCCTGTTGCTAGCTTACTCACGGTTGGATCACCTCGGTCCTTGTGTATCTTTCAGCTAAGCCAAAGGTGGCCATGCCGCCAACTTGCTCGATAGCAGTGCGGACAAAGCGGTCATCGACCAAGTCACGTGCAACAAAGGCCGGATCCAGATCCTGCAGGAAGCGGGTACTACCTTTGACCTCAGTCTGTTTGAGCAGCTCGACGAGCTTCTCTGTGTAGTCAGGGAAAGGATAGGGCTGAAAATCAATGCGTTTCTGCTGCCATTGCGGATGCTGGATGAGACTGGCAGTATCCTGCTCCTGCAGATTGCCTAGCAAAACCTGCGACAGGGTTTCACGGCTATGGGGCGTGTAACCTGCAGCATTGTCCTTAGCAAGGATAGCAACGGTTTCTTCACGGTGCTCGCGTATCCAAGCCTGCGCCTGTACCAGTGCGGTTACCACTTTTTGGCTCCACTCGGGTCGTAAGGCTAGGTCGGCTTCATGCATCTGCAGTACACAGCAGGCATGGTCTTTCCACACATCACCGGTAAAACGCAGTACCTTACCAATACCGTTGAGCTCGGCAGCTGCGTTGAAGGGTTCGGCCACTATGTAACCGGCAATACTGCCGGTGGCCAGTCCGGGTAGCATGTCGGAGGGTGCCATTACTGCTAAGCGCACCTGACGCGGGCCGGGGTTACCATCGGTGATGGGCTCCAGTCCGTGCTTGCGTAGCACCAACTGCAACACAACGTTATGGATGGAGTACCAAAAGGGAATGGCCAGAGTTTTGCCGCCCAGATCCTCTATACGGTCAATGCCGTTGCTGGCCGCGACGGTCAGACTGGAGCCGTTGATATGGTTCCAACCAACGACCTTGGTGGTCGCGCCGCTGCCGTATCTGGACCAGATGGCCATCGGGGCAAGCACATGCACCAGATTCACACCACCGCTGAGAAAGGCCTCAACCAGTTGGGCCCAGCTGCGAAACATGTGCGGCTTTTCCACTTTTAGTCCCAAATCGGCAAACAGACCCTGATGATGGGCCACCAGCAGGGGAGCAGCATCAGTGATTGGTAGATAGCCAATGCGCAGCGGTGCATCCGGATCGGCAGCATGGGCCTGTTGCAGTTGCGTTAACAGAGGCAGGGCACCAGCCGCGGTGAACAGGCTGGCTAACTTGAGAAAATCGCGGCGATTAAAACCCGAATGATTGGGGTCATTACAGAATCCACACATGGTAAACACCTTTTGGAAAGACGGAAACGGGGCGACAAATTTAGGTCAGATGGTCGGCATCCAGCTTTGCATGTCTGGCTCGGGTGCCAGCGCACCCTGCAGAGTTTGCAAAATCTCGAGCCGCATCAAAGCCATGGCTTCGCTGGCAGGATTGCGCGGCCTGGGTTGCTGCGGCTGCCACTCGCGCAACAGCTTGCCGGGTGTACCACCCAACAACAAAACGCGGTCAGCCAGTAACAGGGCTTCATCAATATCGTGGGTAATCATCACCACGGCGGTGTGGTGGCGGTGGCACACTTCCAACAATAATTGCTGCATTTCGCTGCGGATGACTTCATCCAGTGCACTGAAAGGTTCATCCAATAGTAGAATTTCTGGGCGGCGAGCCAGACTGCGAGCAAGGGCGACCCGTTGCGCCATGCCACCCGACAGCTCGCGCGGAAATGCTCGGTGAGCCTCGCTGAGCCTTACCTCAGCAATGGCATCCTGCACGCGCTGGCGGCGCTCGGAGCGATCCAGCTTTGGCTGACTGCGAAAGTCCAGCCCAAAGGCGACATTAGCTTCCAGGTTCAGCCAAGGCAGTAGGCAAGGATCTTGGAACATAAAAGCCAAGCGCGGATGGGGGCTGGTGACCAGCTTGTTGTGCACCCTTATCTGGCCGCAAGAGGGCTGCTTGAGACCGGCCAGAACCCGCAACAGGCTCGACTTGCCAACCCCGCTAGGACCCAGCACTGCTAAAATTTCGCCCGCTCGCACCTGCATGGAAAAATCCGTCAGAATCTGCTTACGACTACCGTCATTCTGCAGATAATCCAGCAGGATGTTGTCAGCCTGCAACACCAGCGATTCGGAGGTGGATGTTTTTATACTCATGGTCGCCTTAGCTGGCAGCCTCCAGCGCCTGAATATCCTTGCGCAAGTGTTTTAGCGCAGGCGTGACAATGGCAACAAAGAGCGCTTCGCGCTGACGACGTTGAGCGCCGTGATTCATCAGGTAACCCCGGGCACCAGTATGCAGCGCCTCGGAGCGTGTCGCATCAAGGCTCAGCTCGGCGATGCGCGCTCGTAGGCGCAGCACCTGGAGGATATCGGTCGCATCCTCGTCCGCAAGACGGGACTGTGTATGGGTGTGCTCCAGCAGCTCGGCCAGCGTCTGTTCCAGCTCGTCATGCTGGTCGTCCAGAAAACAGTTAACGTGCTCAAGGCTGCGATTGATGCGCTTGATGCTTTCGACACTGGTGCGCACGATGCCAGCACCAATGCCGATCTGACTCAGGCAAAAACCTGGGCGGATGCGGCTCATGTGCGCAGCAAACTGTTCGGGATGAGCTAATACTTGGTCGGCATCCACACGAGTATTACGGAAACGGACGTTAAACGTGTGGGTACCCTCCAGCCCAGCAAAGGTAGGGCAGGCACGTAACTCGATTTGCGCCGGATCAAGCTCGGCAGCAAACATCAGGTAACCGCCCTCATCCAAGGCCGCCGCGACAATGATCAGCTGGTTTTCGGCCAAATTGGATACCCACGGCAATACACCCTCGATACGGTAGCCGTCACCCTCGCGCCGAGCTTTGAGCCGAATCGCTTCAATATTGGAGAGGTGCTTAACCGTGTTGGACATGCCGGTGCCAGCCAGCAGCTCGCCGTGGGCCACCGCTGGCAGGTAACGGGCGCGCGCAGCTTCATTAGGGCAGTGAGTCAGATACCAGACACAGGCAGCTTGGCACCAGACGACAAAACCGGTGGAACCGCAGGTTTCGGACACCGCAGCGGTGACTTCAATCTGGTCGGCCAAACTGGCTCCCAGCCCGCCATACTCAAGCGGTGCTACAGCCGCAAAACCGTTCAGGCGACCTAATCCGTGCAAGAATTCACGCGGGTAGAGGCCTTTGCAGTCAATATCTTTAACCAGTGGTGCTAACTGCTCAGAGATGTATGCCCGCACCTGCTCTAGGTCTACAGACTGAGATGTGCTGTTCATGCGAACTCCTGCAGTTCCTTGTTAATCAGGGTTTGCGCCACATTGTTGGCATAGTTACACAGGCTTGCCAGGCTGACACCCAATACCGCTTCCAGCACCTGCTGCTCGCCATAGCCAGCATCCAGAAACTCCTTGAGCTGCTCATCAGACACCTGACCACGCTGTTCGATCAGGGCTAAGGTAAAACGAGCTAAGGCGTTGAGCTTTGGATCATCCAGTGCCTTGATCTCGCGCAGATCGGCTACCAGTTTCTCATCCAGCTTGAGCGCCTTGAGGGATAGCTTGGTGTGGCCAGCCACGCAGAAACCACAGCCATTGCGACTCGCCGCGGTGATCTGAATAACTTCACGTTCAGCGGGTGACAGGCTGGTACGGCCGTTGATGGCACCCACCACCTGGTACGTTTCTAGGGCGGTTGGTGCATTGGCTAGCACACCCAGCAAATTGGGAAGGAAACCGTTAGCTTTCTGTGCCGCCAACAGGCGTTCAGCCGCCTCTGGGGCTGCAGTTTCAGGGGTTTGTACGGTTAGGCGTGCCATGATAACTCCTCAAGAAGATAATAGATGAAGCTTGATGTCGAGCGATGCTACGTTATTGTTTATAGAACGTAAAAGAGTTAATTGTGATTTTGTTATATCTTTAAAGAATAACTGGTATGGCGTTTAATAGATGATGAGCTATGAAGTCAAAGTTATTATCAATTTCGCGTAAGACTTCGTACTTTGAGTGTGAAGATGGATAGCGAAGGCTGCGTAAGCAGCCCTTTAATAAACAATTAAAGCCTTGGATATAAGGAATTCAGCTGGAAATATATACAGTATTAACAGCTACGCTAAAACACCCAAGGTTCGAGTACGGGATAAGCATCTAGCTGTGCTCAATAGCATGGCTCGAAGCGTTAGTTTCGTCTGGAACTTTGTCAATGAACTCAGCCAGCGCTCGATTAAAGAGCGTGGTGTGTTTTTGTCTGCCTATGATGTTCAGAAATATACCAATGGCGCGGGTAAGAACTTAGGGCTACACAGCCAAACAGTGCAGCGTATTGCGGTTGAGTACACCACGCGCCGCAAGTAGTTTAAAAAGAGTCGTTTAAATTGGCGCAAGTCGGGCGGTGTGCGCCGATCATTACTCAAGTTAAAACCATTCACGCCAAGATTACTAACCACAGGAAAAACGCGCTGCATAAGTTCAGTCGCGAACTGGTCATCCATTGCGGTGAAATCTATGCCGGTCATGTCAGTAGTGTAAAGCTCGTTAAAACCAAGATGGCCAAGTCAGTGTTGGATGCTGGCTGGGGTCAATTAAAAACCATGCTGGACTATAAATGCGCTCACGCAGGGGTGCTCAGACGGTATTTCGACAGCGAAAGGCCATGGTTGAACCTGTATTTTCAGCGCTACGTCAACAACAGGGGTTGTCTCGCTTTCGGCGCCGAGGCTTGGCTGGTGTCAAGCCTCGGCGCCGTGCATGTCCTAGCCTCCAACCTGGCTCGCGCTGTGGCGTTGAGTCTTTACTGTTTTTTATGGGCTCACTGCTTGGGATGTCAGGGCTCATCCTATCGATGACAGAAAAAGATCGTAACTACCCGGGTGAGCGCCATTGAATCGTCCTGTCATCGAAATCGTCGAGCAACTATTTCATCATGGGCTATTAAATGATTTGCGACAGCCTCTCTAGGCGGGGGAGGATGACAAAGGATTGAACTAACGTGGTGTTTAATACCTAACTATAATATTGGATCATTGCGTTAGACTTTGCTGTTGTCTTATAACAGCTTCAATCATAAGCGAGAGTGCGGCTTATTCTTTAGCGCCGAGAGGAAATTTATGTTGAATAAGATGCCGTTTAAACGTGCCAGCTTAGCGTTGGGCTTAGCCCTTATTGCCGGTTGTCAGAGTACCGCGACTCAACAGCCAACCGTTGCAGCTACAGAAAAACCAGCTGCGACGCAAGTCACACAACAGAGCAGTGAGCAAGCGACTAAGAATATGCTGACGGTATACTTAGCTCAGCAGCAGGCTGAACCTGATTTGTTAGTGTTAGACCTAGGTGAAAATACCAAGCTGTATGCTTTGCCTCAGCCTGTCCTGACTCAATCAGATATGCTCAGTTTTGCACCTGTGCAGTCGGAAGAAGGTCAAACATTTTTGCTGTTTGAAATGAACGAGGCAGGTAAGGAGAAGCTTGCTGCTATCAGTACGCAAGCGGTTGGTCATTTCTTTTTGTTCAGCGCTCGCGGGCAATTGGTTGGCATAGCGAAAATTGATGGGCCGGTAAGCAACGGTCAGCTGCTTATGGCGACGAAAAACGAAAAGCACGCGGCAGAGATTATGCAGTTAATGCGTTAAGACCTTTTGTATAAATTGTTTCACAGAGCAAGAAACACCTAAACCTCTGATTGTCTTAATGATTGTCAGGGGTTTTTGCATTCTAGGAGGCTGGTTAGTTGGTATTCTTGTGCTGATAAAAACATTCAAAGAGTGCACCGTTAGTAGCATATGTGCGCTATCCTCTAGCTGAGGAATATCAACGTTATACTAGCACTGTCTGCGTCAGGTTGACGCAGGGTGTCTGCTGTATATAATTATGCCTAGTTGTAAGACTTTAGAGTAAGCCATCAGGCTGTGTTGGCTTTGCGTGTAAAAAGGACTTTGTACCATGCAGGGACATTTTGATAAAAGTATTTTCAGACGGCCTAGGCGAGATCCAAAAAAGTGGCTTTTGTTTGCTGTGCTGGCCGGTTATCTTGTCGGCGTGTTGTTTTATGTTATGGAGCCCGCTTGGCTGGTGCAGGCACAACCAGAACATCTATCCGCATTCTTCGCGCAGCAGCAAAGCCAGTCGATCAATACGTCTGCAGAGAAACTCAGCGTAAAGCCAGCGGTGAGTGATAGCCAGAATGATGCTCAAGACGCGGTACATGCTTCTATAGGTGAAATTAGCAGAATCTTTGCTGGTATAGCCAAAAGAACCATAGTCCCTTGGCAGTGGAACAGTGCAGGAGTACAGAGCAGCGGTTCCTTCACTTACACTGAAAAGAACAAGGGTATCGAGACACAAAGCCTGTGTAGTCACTATAAATACGGCTCATCTATGTATCAAAACTGCAGAAAAGCCGCGCACAAATATTTCCAAGAACGTTGTTCAAACCAAGTAGCTGCAGCCTGTCGTGCCAGTGAAATGCTTCCTTAGCTTGCAGTGTTGTTAAGCGCTGTGCGCTAGCGACTACTGGAAATTTTTACCAGTTCGCCGCCAATAAAACGCAAGTAATAATACATGCCGCCTTTGGGTCCATAGATCCATTCTTCAATGGGCAGTTCACGGTGGTTGTAGTCGCTCACAGTAAAGCCCAGTGCTTCGCGAGTAACAGGTTCGCCGCACTTGCGCAGTACATCAAATGCACGATCACCCATGCTGACTAACTGTGAGTCACAACGAAACGTACTGGCCATGGCGCCGCTACTGAGTATCGTTAGAGCAGCGCACCAGACCATACCGATTAAATACTTCATTACAAACTCCCTAAATGCAGTGTGCTCACTACGCCACCCTCGGCGCTGGCTTTGGCTTGATTAACATCAATCAAATAGACACGCTGTGCATCCAGCTGTGCCTGCTCAATTAAGTACTCTTTAATGCTATTGGCGCGGGCTTGGGCTAAACGGCGCAAGCCCACTTGGCTTTTTGCATAGCTGGCGAGCACAGCAGTTTGCATCTGCTGGGCACGCTCAGTCTGATCCAGCTTGGCCCATTCCACCGGTGGTTGCTGTTTTAACTGCGCTCGATAAATCCCTTCGAGTAAGGCTGGTTTTTCTGCCGCAGGCACCTCTAATGTCTCTTTGCTTGAGGCGATTTTAGTGCCGCGGCGCTGCAAAATACTGTACCAAGCATTCTGATAGGCGGCGGTTAAACGTATTTCAGCTAAGATGGGGCCGTCCAGTTCTGCGTGACTACCGCCTTCCACTTCTAGGCGCAATTGTGGACGTTCCTGCAGTGCTTTAGCCAAGGTGTTCAGGCTTTTTGTCGCCGGTGGGTTGAGCGTAAATTCACCGGGCAAAAATGCCACTTCGCTTAATTCTTGCGCGTTGCCAGTGGTTAACCCAGCAATAAAGTTAAAGGGTGCCGATACTGCGCGAGTCAGTAAGTTGCGCAGTGTCTGCCAGATAATGGGGCCGACTTTAAACTCAGGATTATTTAAATCACCTTGTACGGGTAATTCTAAAGCAATTCGCCCTTTGCTGTCTTTAAGTAAGGCAATGGCTAGGCGTATTGGTAAGTCCACTGCATTTGGGCTGTCGACCCGCTCACCGAGCTGCAACTCTTCTAGCAGCAATTTATTTTGGGCGTTAAGTTTGCCATCAGTGATTTTATAATGCAGATCGAGGTTTAAGCGACCTTTATGAATCCTGTAACCGGCAAACTTGCCTGAATAGGGGGTGAGTGTGGTCAGTTCGACATGTTTAAATGCCGTGGTGATATCGAGCTTTTTCAATGGATCAAAAGGGGTGAGGCTACCTTTAATGGTGACTGGTGCATAGCGATCGACTGTGCCTTGGATATCAACCTTGGCCACGCTATTGGTTTGATTATCTAAGGTGCCGATCTGGCCATTTAATTGTTGAATGGCCGTGGCAAAGTTGGGCGTTAGGCTGAAGTCGGCAAAGTTTGCTGAGCCGTCATTGATTGTGATCGCACCAATATGCATGGCAAAGGCTGGGCTGTCGCTTGGTTGTGCGGCGGCGGGTTGTGCAGGCTGTGGAATAAGTAGTTCACTGAGATTGGTAGTGAGGTTTTCATTGATAATAAAGCGCACATAGGGCTGCTGCAGGAGCACATTATCAATGGATAGCTTGTGCTGTTGCAGGGCGTAGTGAATGCCGTTGATATCCACTTCTTGCCATTTTAATAGCTCACGTTGGCGCAGGGTGTCGCGCACATGCAGCTGGCTGATGGCAGCATCACCTTGTACGCTGAGTTGTAACTTGTCGGCATCATTGATCTGCAGCTGTAACGCACTACTGAGCAAGCCGCTGCGTAGCTCAATATGTGCGTAGGGACTGATCCAGGCTTGGGCCGGACGTAAGTCTAGATCGTTACTGTTGAGCGTCATATCTACATTCAGTGGCTGCAAGAGCACCTGTGCTTGACTGCTGAGGCGGCCTTGCTCACCGACTTGGGTGTCTAATTCAGCGCTAAAGGGTGTGTTGGCCAGGCTATCGAAGGCTTTAATGTGCAGATTCAAGTCAGTCAGCTCCAGGGCGACCGGCTCGCTCTTACTGTGATCAACGAAATGCAATGTATGCTGGGTGAAGTCCGCCTGTTTGACGATAATCTGCCATGGCCTGGCTGGTTTAGTCCTGACTGCTTTAGTTGGCTGCGCGCTGGGCTGGGTGGCGTTGGGCAGGAGTGTTTGCCAATTGATCACGCCGTTTTTATCAATCTGCGCCCAGGCTTCAAGTGTGCTGCTGCTGGCGGTGCCAATGCGTAGCCTTTGTGCGGCTAAATCAAATTCGCTTTCGCTCAGACTGAGAGCGGGCAGGCGCAATAACGGCTGCTGCTCTTGATCGAGCACTACATCGTGTAACTGCGCGCTGAGTTGTGTGGCTGTAAACTGCAGTCCATGCTCAAGAGTCAATTCGTAACGGCTATCCAAACTGAGGCGTCCGCTTTTCAGCTGGGCACTAAAGTGCTCACGCACATAGGGCCACCAGCTTTTCAGTTGCGCATCTTGCAGTTGTAGATGGCCTTTTGATAGCAGGGGGCTGAGGCTGAGCTCGCCTGTGTAATTGAGCTGTGTACCGTCATTGGCTTGTGCGCTCAGTTGCAGAGCACTGTTATGCATCGGACGGCTATCAAAGTGATTCAGGCTGATATTGAGCTCGGCCAGGGTTACATCCACGGCATCGTGCTGACGTTGATCATTAAAGCGCAGCGTACTGTGCAGCAGTTGCAGTCGATCAATCAGGATGGCGAGGGTTGTGTTCTGTGCTTGCTCTGGCTCGGCAGGCGTCTCGGGCAGGGTAAACAGCTGAGTGAGATTAAGCTGGCCGTGTTTATCTAAAATGACTTGGGCGTTCGCTTGCAGCAGTTGAATATCTTGCAGGTGTAGGCTTTTGCTCCATAGGCTATCGAGGGCCAATTTAGCGTACAGCTGTTGCAGGCTGAGATGCGGATTGTCTGCTTCGCCAATATGTAAACCCCAAGCAAACAGCTCAAGGGTGTAAGGATTAAGCTCTAAACGTTGCAGCTGAGCTGGACTGTTGGCATGCACCGCCAGTTGCTGGTTAATCACCTTCAGGGCAAGGCTGGGGATCAGTAAAAAACCAAGCCAACTGTACACTGCCAGCAGGCTCACTAGAGTGATAGCTAAGCGCTTTAATCCTTTTGACATAAATGTACGTCCTCAAATCAGGTGGTTACAGTGTATGCAAAATAGTCGCTGGGTAGTAGGGCGTGACTGAGTTTAGCGCAGTTTAGGCGTAGCGGGGCGGTGGCAAACACAATGGAGTTGAGGTTGCGTGATGCTGTTGCCTCGCAGGTGAGGCTGGGCAACAGCAGGTGCAAATTTATGGCGATTTAGCGCTCAATGGCTAAGGCTACGCCTTGACCGCCGCCAATGCAGAGTGTGGCAAGACCTTTTTTCGCATCGCGGCGCAGCATTTCATGCAGCAAGGACACTAAAATACGGCAACCTGATGCACCTATTGGGTGACCAAGGGCAATGGCACCCCCGTTGACATTGATTTTATCTGTATCCCAACCGAGCTCATGATTGACGCTTAAGGCTTGGGCTGCAAAGGCTTCGTTGGCTTCAATTAGATCTAAGTCAGCGACAGTCCAGCCGGCTTTGCTTAGGCATTTTTGCGTAGCAGCGACAGGGCCAATTCCCATAATGCTTGGATCTACCCCTGCATTGGCGTAGGCGACAATGCGCGCTAAGACCGGCAGGCCCAGTGCTTTGGCTTTCTCTGCGCTCATTAACATTACGGCGGCGGCGCCATCGTTGAGTGTTGATGAGTTACCGGCGGTGACTGAGCCATCTTTTTTAAAGGCTGGACGCAATTTGCTCAGTGATTCCGCTGTGCTGCCAGCGCGTGGTTGCTCGTCAGTGGCAAAAATAACGGGATCACCTTTGCGTTGAGGAATGCTGACAGGGGTGATTTCATCAACAAAGCGGCCGGCAGCAATGGCGGCGACGGCTTTCTGTTGTGAGGCAGCAGCAAAGGCATCTTGTTGTTCGCGGCTTAAATTGTATTGTTCAGCTAGATTTTCCGCAGTGATACCCATATGTATATCATTGAAGGCATCCCAGAGGCCGTCCTCGATCATGCTGTCGACAACTTTGCTGTGACCCATACGTAAGCCGGTACGTGCGCCAGGCATGACATAGGGTGACAGGCTCATGTTTTCTTGGCCGCCAGCGATAATCACTTGCGCATCACCGCAACGAATGGCTTGTGCGGCTAAATGCAGCGCTTTAAGGCCAGAGCCGCAGACTTTATTCAGTGTAAAGGCACTGGTGCTAAAGGGTAGGCCGGCGTGGATTGCGGTTTGTCGTGCAGGGTTTTGCCCACTGCCGGCCGTCAGTACTTGACCGAGGATGACTTCATCAATCTGCTCAGCGGCAACGCCTGTTTGTTGCAGTAAGCTGCGAATCACAATGGCGCCTAATTGCGGCGCTGGAATAGTGGCTAGACTGCCTTGAAAACTACCAACAGCGGTGCGTGTGGCGGCAACAATAACGACTTCATGCATGATTGGATCCTTGTGCGATGGTTGAAGAAATCACTGATAAATGCCTTTTTTATTGTGTTTATCAGTGATATTGAAATGCGCTGTTCGCTGCCGTGCTTAGCCGCGGTGGCGATTTCTAAAGAAATTAATTAAGCCTTGCGTTGAGGCATCGGTGACTGTGTTCGGCGCTTGTTTGGTCAGGCGTTGGTAGACATCTTCGCCGAGCACCTTGCCCAGCTCGACGCCCCACTGATCAAAAGCATTGGTGCCCCAGATTACGCTCTGGACAAAAACTTTGTGTTCGTACAGGGCAATTAACGCACCGAGACGCCGCGGGCACACGCGCTCTAACACTAAGGTGTTGCTGGGGCGGTTGCCTGGAATTTCTTTATGCGGCGCTAAACGTTGCACCTCACTTTCATCTAGGCCTTTGTCACGTAATTCTTGCGCGGCTTGCTCACGGCTTTTACCTTGCATTAAGGCTTGGCTTTGCGATAAGCAGTTGGCGTACAGCCATTGGTGGTGATCGGCAATTTGATTATGGCTGACCACCGGTACAATAAAGTCAGCCGGTACCAGTAAGGTGCCTTGGTGCAGTAACTGGTGGTAGGCATGTTGACCATTACAGCCGACACCACCCCAAATCACGGACCCGCTCTGATAGGTTAAGGGCGAGCCATCTTGGCGTACATGTTTACCATTGGACTCCATATCCAGCTGTTGTAAGTGCTGGGTGAAGTTTCGCAAGTAATGATCGTAGGGCAAAATGGCTTGGCTGTGTGCATTCCAGAAATCGCTGTACCAAATGCCCAGCATGGCCATAATCACTGGCATGTTTTCGGCGAAGGGTGCTTCTTGGAAATGCTGATCCATACTCCAAGCGCCGGCCAGCAATTCTTTAAAGTTGGACATGCCAATGGATAAGGCAATCGGTAAACCAATTGCTGACCATAAGGAATAACGGCCGCCGACCCAATCCCAAATTGGCAAAATGTTTTCGGCGGCAATGCCAAACTCTACTGCGGCTTTAACATTGCTCGATACGGCAATAAAGTGGCGATCAATGCAAGCTTGAGTGCCACCTTGTGCCAGATACCAACTGCGTGCCGCTTGCGCGTTTTTTAAAGTTTCCAGAGTGTTAAAGGATTTGCTGGAGACAATAAATAAGGTGGTTTCAGCATTCAGGCTGTTGCTTAATTCATGAAACTCACTGCCATCAATATTGGCTAGAAAGTGACAATGCACGCCTTGCTGGGCAAAGGGCAGTAGCGCTTCAGAAACCAATTGTGGGCCTAAAAACGAGCCACCAATACCAATATTGACGATATGGGTGATGGGTTTTTCGCTGTAACCACGCCACAAACCATTGTGAATACGGTTGACTATTTCGGTCATGCTATTGAGCACGTCATGAATCAGCGGAATTAAATCCTCACCATCCACCACTAAGCTATCGCCAATGGGGCGACGCAAGGCGGTGTGCAGTGCTGGGCGCTGTTCTGAGGCGTTGACGAGTTCGCCATTAAATAAGGCTTGAATGGCTTGCTGTAACTGACTTTGTTCGGCCAGCTGCATGAGTAGATCGAGGGTGGTGTTATCCAGCAGGTTTTTTGAAAAATCTAATAACAAACCATCATGGTTTAAAGAAAAACGCTTAAAACGCTGCGTATCTGTCGCGAAAGCATCCTGCATGCGGAAATTTTGCATGGCTGCGCGTTGCTTTTGCAACTGTTGCCAGGCGGGGAGTTTAGAGGGATCAAAAGGCTGTTGGTAGTGGGTCATAGCACCGATCTACTTCTATTAAAATAAGGGTGGAGCATGTCCACCCCAGCTGAATCCAGCAGGCTTAGGCCAACTGAATCGGAATTGCATGGCTGCTATGACTCAGTGAACCGTCTGCACCCATATAGAGTAAGCGCGGCTCGTGGGTCGCCAGTTCGCTTTCTTCATAGTTGCAGTAGGCACAAATAATCAATAAGTCACCCACCGCAGCTTTATGCGCAGCAGCACCGTTGACCGAAATGATCTTAGAGCCGGCTTCGCCACGAATCGCGTAGGTGGTAAAGCGTTCGCCATTGTTAACGTTATAAATTTGGATTTGCTCGTATTCGCGAATCCCAGACAGATCCAACCAATCGCCATCAATGGCGCAAGAGCCTTCGTAATCAACGACCGCGTGGGTGGTCACTGCTCGGTGCAATTTAGCTTTGAGCATAATAGTTTGCATGGTGTTTTCCTCTTCGACTGAACGCAGGGCTGGCGGGTTAAGCGCCAGCGCTTGGCGTGGGTCGTTATTACAGATCAAAAATTAAATTGTCGATTAGGCGTGTGCTGCCGAGATAGGCGGCCGCTAATAAGACCAGTTGCGTGCTCTGCACATCAGCCGGTTGTAGGCTTAGCGCGTCACGCAACTCTACATAGTCAAGGCGAAAGCCTGCGGTTTGTAGATCTCTATCGAGTTGCTCAAAGAGCGCTGCGTAATCACGGTTGCCATTTATTATCTGTGCTTTAACCGCTTGCATGCTTTGCTGCAAAGCAGGGGCGTTGGCACGTTGTTGCGGGTTAAGATACCCATTTCTGGAGGATAATGCGAGACCATCGTGGTCACGCACAATAGGCACACCAAAAACCTGCACTGGCATATTTAGATCAGCAACCATTTTGCGGATCACCGCCAGTTGCTGATAATCCTTTTCGCCAAAGAGCGCTATATCGGGCTGCACCATATTCAGCAGCTTACAGACTACGGTTGAGACACCATCAAAATGCCCCGGGCGGCTGCCACCACATAAACCTGTGGATACGCCTGGCACGCTGACAATAGTGTGTTGCGCCATCCCCTGCGGGTACATCACTTGCGCATCCGGGGTGAACAAGAGATTGCAACCGGCTTCTAGTAGCTTGCTTTGATCCGCGGCTAAGGTGCGCGGATAGCTGTCGAGATCTTCGTTGGGGCCAAACTGCAATGGATTGACAAAGATGCTGGCGACAACAAAATCAGCGCGCTCAACCGCCTGATTGATTAGGGCGATATGTCCGGCGTGCAAATTACCCATGGTTGGAACCAAGGCAATGCGTTTGCCTTCACTGCGTGCGCCGGCAATGGCTGCGCGCAACTGCGGCAGTGTATCGACTGTATTCATGCGTGGAACTCGTGCTCTGCTGCTGGGAATGATTGGTCTTTTACTGAGCGCGTGTACAGACTGATCGCGTCAGCAATGCTGTTTTGATCTTGCATAAAGTTGCGCACAAACTTAGGCGTGCGGCCGCTTAAGGATAAGCCCAGCATATCGTGCAAGACTAGAACTTGGCCATCAGCATCTGGGCCGGCGCCGATACCAATCACCGGCACTTGCACCGCGAGACTGATACGTGCAGCCAGTTCGCTGGGGACGCATTCTAATAAGAGTAAGGCCGCCCCAGCTTGCTCAAGGGCGATGGCGTCTTCAAGCATTTTTTGGGCCTGTTGCTCGCCACGGCCTTGTACTTTATAGCCGCCAAAGACGTTGACTGATTGTGGGGTTAGACCTAAGTGAACGCAGGAGGGAATGCCGCGCTCGGCCAATAAGCGCACACTGTCAGCCAGCCAGGCGCCGCCTTCGAGTTTGACCATGTGCGCACCGGCCTGCATCAGTTTGGCGCAGCTTTGGTAGGTTTGCTCAAGGGTGGCGGTGCTCATAAAGGGTAGATCGCTAAGAATGAGCGCGCCTTTATTGCCGCGCTTAACCGCCGCGGTGTGGTAGGCCATATCGTCAATGCTGACCGGCAGGGTGCTGTCATGTCCTTGCAGGACCATGCCCAGCGAATCGCCAATCAATAGAATTTCTATCCCCGCTGCACAGGCAGTGGCAGCAAAGGTCGCGTCATAGCAGGTCAGCATGGCAATTTTTTCGCCGCGCTGTTTCAGCTGCAATAAAGTTGTTAGGGTGACATCAGACATGCAAGGAGTCCTCTTTGGTACCTTTGTGGGCACTCGTATCAAGGTGGTTATAGTCCTGATGGCTTTGCTGTAAGTCAATCATTTCTATGTGTATTGACCGCTTCAATGTTGACCAACTGAGGCGTATGCAAGCGTTGCAGTGTTGAATCAACAGGGCATTGGCTTAATAAATCTGCCAGCCAGCGACCATTGGGCAGCTGTCGTTCGGCAGGATAAAGCTCTGCTAGGGGCAGTAATACAAAAGGTCGGGCGTGCATATGGTAGTGCGGTACACAGAGACGCTCGTCATCAAGTAGGCGCTCGCCGAACAGAATAATATCCAAATCTAAGGTGCGTGGGCCCCAGCGCTCAGCTTTGCGTTGGCGGCCTTGCTGCAGCTCAATGGCTTGCAAGTGATCGAGTAATTGGTGTGGTGCTAGAGAGGTGTCCAACTGGGCAACGGCATTGGTATAGCGTGGCTGGTCACTGGGGCCCAGCGGTGCGCTTGAGTAATAAGCTGAGCTAGCAACTAAACGGGTGTTCGGCAGCTGGGCGAGAGCGCTCAGGGCTGCATCCAGCTGTTGCACCGGCTCCGCTAAGTTGCTGCCTAAACCAATATAGACCTGTTCCATTACGGCTGGCCTGGATCCATATGCGTGGGCTTGCTGGTGCGCGGCTTGCTGCGTCGACGTTTGCGCGGTGCGCCACTTTTGCTGGATAAGTTGCTAATCATCTCACGGCGTTGGCTGTCACTGGCATCTTGATACTCAGACCACCAGTTGCCCAATCCTTGGGTGTCTTCACCGGAGCTTTCACGCAGCAATAAAAAATCATAGCCGGCGCGAAAACGTGGGTGGGCCAGTAAAGTATCTGCGCGTTTACCGGCGCGGCGCGGTAAGCGTTCTTGCATATCCCAGATTTCGCGGGTGGGAATGCTAAAGCGCTTGGGGACTGCGACCCGATGGATTTGCTCAAGGAACACCTGATTCGCTGCTTCTTGCATGGCCGGCAGCGGGTGCATGCCATCGTGTTGTAAGCTGACCGCGCGTACTGTCAGGGCCGGCCAGAGTAGGGCTGCGAATAAGAACGCTGGGGTGACCGTGCGCTCACTGCTGATGCGCTTGTCTGTATTTTTAAAGGCATTGCGCAGTAAACGATCCACATAGGCCGGCTGCTTGAGCAGCGCTTTTGCCGTGCCTGGAAACAGCGGTGCAAATAAGTTGTACTCGCAGAGCAGTTCGTAGGTGCGTAAGGCATGACCGCTGAGAAAGAGTTTTAACACTTCTTCATATAAACGCGCGGCTGGAATATCGTGCAATAAATGCGCTAGGCGATGAATCGGTTCAGCGGTGCTGGGCTCAAGGGTGAAATCCAACTTGGCGGCAAAGCGTATGGCGCGCAGCATGCGTACCGGATCTTCTAGATAACGCTGCTCGGGATCGCCAATCAAACGAATTAAGCGATTTTTAATATCAGTAAAGCCATTGGCGTAGTCGTAGATTTTTTCGTTGCTGACATCAAAATACAGCGCATTCATGGTGAAGTCGCGGCGTTGCGCGTCATCTTCCATGCTGCCGTAAACATTATCGCGCAAAATACGACCGCTGGCATTGTGCGAAGAAAGGTCACTGTCGGTGCCTTCATCGTCTTGTGAATGGCCGCTGCGAAAGGTCGCAACTTCAATAATTTCACGACCAAACTGTACGTGAGCCAATTTAAAGCGGCGACCAATAATGCGTGAGTTTCGAAATTCGTGACGCACTTCTTCAGGCGTGGCACTGGTGGCCACGTCAAAGTCTTTCGGGGTCACACCGAGTAAGGCGTCACGCACGCAGCCGCCGACTAAGTAAGCCTGAAAGCCTGCATGCTGTAGGCGTACCGCGACGTTGGCTGAGTTGCGACTGAAATCGGCGCAGCTCAGGCGATGCTCGTGGGCATCCAGCACTGTGGGTTGCTTGGGCCCTTTGCGCAGGCGTGAAAGACGAAAGGGGTTAAAAAGCTTTTTCAGCATAACAGGGCCTGTTTGCGACTCGCGACAGAAGGACAATTCATAATCGCTGCGCGCAACAAAATAAGCGGCAAAGAGTGCAGTGCGGCCGGTGCGATTAAACGAAAAGAATTATTGTATTGTGAATGGCACATCATAGTTGCCGATTCTACCACCGCTAGAGGGTGAGGTGAACGAAGAAAATGCTTAAGCAGGTGAGAGTAGTGTGAGGACGGGGTCAATAAACAGGGAGAGGGGCGTAAATCAATAATGTTATGGGGGAGGCCGAGACCTCCCCCATAGAGTATTCATTGCGTTTTTTTTATTATTCTCGGCATTTTTGTTGTTGTTATCTGCCTGCTTTTTTTACAGCTCAAATTAAGCTGTTGAATAGTTAACGTATTGCTTTGAATGCTGATGCGATTGTTGTGTCTTCAGTTGATACGGCTGCTGCATTTATTGCAGTTTTATTATTCTCGAATCATCTGTGTTGCTACAATCGTTATCCTCTGCAAAGTAATCTGTTAACTGCGCCTCCTATGCTGTTGTTTTTATTATGCTGGAGCCGTTACGTCTTATTCTTATTATGGGTTGGTGTTTGTTATTGTTGTTGTACGGATATATAAAGCATGAGCCGTGCCAACTTTTATAATCATCTTATAAATCAATGGCTTATGTTTTTTATCCATATTTCTATGTTTTTTTGAGTGCTGTTTCCGGATCGAGTGTTACCGTCAGTCACGCTAAGTGTTACGCCCTGTGGGTGGGGTAACAGTTTTCTGCGTTGTGCACGTTTTTTATCACTTTGCGTGAAACACTCCGTGCTTTTAGAGGGTGTCAGCTGCGCCGTTTAGCGAGGGGCTGCTGATGCAGCCGCGCTAAGACTGGGTCATTTGGCGGCAATGCTGTAAAAACGCGCTCAGCTGGGGTGAGAGTGTTTTATTGCGCTGGTAAACCAAAAAGAAGCGCCGAGATAGGCGTGGCAGCGTGGTATTGAGTTCGACTAATTCGCCGCTGGCGAGCAAGTCCGCCACAATCACCCGTGATAAACAGGCCAGACCCAGTTGGGCCGCCGCCGCGTGTTTAATCGCTTCAGAATTACTTAACTCCATCGCCGAGCGCAGTTGGTGCAAATGCGGTAGCAATACTTGTTCCACTGCTTCTTGGGTGCCAGAACCCTGTTCGCGCAGTAACCACAAGGCATTTTGTAGCTCTTGTAGTGGGATTTTGCGTTGTGGGTTGCCTTGCAAAATCGGGTGTGTAGCTGCGCAGACCATCACCAGTTCATCCTGTAGCCAGGGCTCAACGATAAGATCGGGTTCATGGCAAGGGCCTTCAATTAAGCCAACATCCACTTCAAAGTGCGCCACAGCCGCAGCGGTTGCAGCGCTATTGGCAATGATCAGACGTGGATTGCGTTGTTTGCTCTGCGCCGCTTGAGTGGCCAGTAATGTGGGTAACAGATAAATCCCAATGGTTGTGCTGGCGCCAATATATAAGCCTGCGCCTGGCGTGTCAGGGCTGCTAAATTGCTGTTCGATGGTATGCGCGGCATCCAGCATTTGCCGTGCTTGTGGTAACAGTAGGCGGCCGTTGTCATTGAGGACCAAGCGTTTACCCACGCGATCAAACAGCTCGACACTGAGCACGTGTTCCAATTCTTTCAGTGCTGAGCTGGTCGCCGACTGCGATAAGGCAATACTTTGCGCAGCAGCTGCGGTGCTGCCAGATAGGGCTACTGCAGTAAAAATCTGCAACTGGCGCAAGGTGATTTGCATGCGAGGCTCCCTCGGTCGTCGGCTATCAATCGGTTATATCGTTTGATTATACCTATATAATCCGTTTTATTGTTTAAGGGTAGATCTCTAGACTGCTGTGCATCAGCTGCAGATCCAGACCTGGAATAATGATGAGAGCCTTGACAATGTTAGCGTTAGATAAGAAAACCGCCGATAGACTAGATGGCCTGCGCAGATGGCTGCAGTTGCGTGTTGATTTAATCCCTGGTTTAGCCCTGTGCGCAGTTTTAGCGGCTGGCGCGATGCTGTTGGATCGGCTGCCTTGGCTGCAAGCCCATGGTTTGTCTGCATTAACCTTGGCGATCATCTTGGGCTTTGTCGTGGGTAACACAGTGTTGTCCAAAATAGATCGCCAGTGTGCGCCAGGGGTGGTATTCGCTAAACAGTATGTGCTGCGTTTAGGCATCATCCTCTACGGTTTTCGTCTGACCTTTCAGGATATTGGCTATGTTGGCCTTGCCGGTGTCTGCATTGATGCGCTGGTGCTGATCAGCACCTTTGCTTTGGCGCTACTGCTTGGGGTGCGTGTGTTCAAGCTTGAGCGCAGTACGGCGATGCTGATTGGGATTGGCAGTTCTATTTGTGGCGCTGCGGCTATTATGGCGGCTGAGCCGGTGGTAAAGGCGCGGGCTGAGCAGGTGACTGTGGCGGTATCCACGGTGGTGGTGTTTGGTAGTCTGGCGATCTTTGTTTATCCGCTGCTGCACAGTTTGAATCTGCAATGGCAGTTACTGGCAACCACTGATTTTGCTTATGGCTTGTTTGTTGGCTCAACCATTCATGAAGTGGCGCAAGTGGTTGCCGCAGGTGTCGCGATCAGTCCCGCCGCAGCCGATACTGCAGTAATTGCCAAAATGGTGCGGGTGATGATGTTAGCGCCGTTTTTAATAGCTTTAGCTGTGTATTTAGCACGCAGTAAAGCGACTCAGGAACAGGGTAAAGGGTGGGGCATGATAACGGGTGTCAGAGTGCCGTGGTTTGCTTTTGTCTTTGTTGCGGTGGCGGGTTTTAATTCCTTGCAGTGGCTGCCCGCGCTGGCTTTAGAGCAGATTGCTGCAGTGGATACCGGGTTGTTGGCCATGGCTATGGCGGGGCTGGGGTTGACCACGGATATTAAAGCGATTCGCTGTGCAGGTTTTAAACCTCTACTGCTGGCCAGTCTGTTATTTGTGTGGCTTATGGTCGGTGGCGCGGCGCTGAACTACGGGATTACTGCCATGCTCGGTTGATACAGACAAATCACCTTCAGACTGTATATAATGCCAGTTATTGTTAGGCTATTACTCGTTAATACGTACTTTTTACTGATAAGGAATGACTGTGATTGGATATCTGCGTGGCACCCTGCTTGAGAAGCAGCCGCCCCATGTGCTGCTGGATGTAAATGGTGTGGGCTATGAGTTGGAAGTGCCAATGACCACCTTATTTCAACTGCCAGCGCTCGGCGAACCTTTGGCGTTGTATACACACTTGGTGGTGCGTGAAGATGCACAGCTGTTATACGGCTTTTATGCCAAGCGCGATCGCACTTTATTTCGTGAGTTAATCCGTTTAAATGGCGTGGGCCCCAAACTGGCGTTGGCCTTGATGTCAGGTATGAGCGTTGATGAGCTGATTCAATGTGTGCAGGCCGAAGACACCAGCCGCTTAATGAAAGTACCTGGCGTGGGTAAGAAAACTGCTGAACGTTTATTGGTTGAACTCAAAGATCGCTTTAAAAACTGGGATAGCACCCCGCTGGCTGGGCAAAGTGGCATGGAACCTAGCGGAATTTCTACAGTCACAGACGCGCAGAGTGCAGAAAAAGATGCGGTCAGCGCTTTGATTAGTCTAGGCTTTAAACCCGCTGAGGCCAGTCGTGCGGTCAGTGCCGTAGTGGAAGATGGGCTGAGCAGCGAAGACTTGATTCGTCGCGCGCTAAAAGGCATGGCGTAATTAAGTCACATTATTTGGGATAACTGCAGTTTATGATTGAAGCTGATCGCCTGATTGCCGCGGCCCCCCGCGAGCGCGAAGAGCATATTGACCGAGCAATTCGACCGCTGTCTTTGGCTGAGTATATTGGCCAGCCCAGTGTGCGTGAGCAAATGGCTTTGTTTATCGAAGCGGCTCGAAATCGCCAAGAGGCACTCGATCATACCTTGATTTTTGGTCCGCCCGGTTTAGGCAAAACCACCTTGGCGCATATTATTGCGCAAGAAATGAATGTGTCATTAAAAAGCACCTCAGGCCCAGTGCTTGAGCGTCCCGGTGATTTGGCTGCACTGCTGACTAACTTAGAAGAAGGTGACGTACTCTTTATTGATGAAATTCACCGGCTGCCGCCCATTGTCGAAGAAGTCTTATACCCAGCCATGGAGGATTTTCAGCTGGATATTATGATCGGCGAAGGGCCTGCGGCGCGTTCGATTAAACTGGATCTGCCGGCTTTTACCTTGGTGGGCGCAACCACCCGGGCGGGGATGCTGACGAATCCATTGCGTGATCGCTTTGGTATTGTGCAGCGCTTAGAATTTTACAATGATACGGATCTGACCACTATTGTCACGCGCTCGGGCGGTATTTTAAAGATGCCGATTGAGCATGCAGGTGCCTATGAGATTGCGCGGCGCGCACGGGGTACGCCGCGGATTGCCAACCGTTTATTAAGACGCGTGCGTGATTTTGCTCAGGTGCGCGGTACTGGGCATATTACCCAATCCATCGCCAATCAAGCGCTGAATTTATTGGATATTGATGAGCACGGCTTTGATCATCAAGACCGCCGTTTACTTTTGGCTATGATTGAGAAGTTTGATGGTGGTCCGGTGGGGATTGACAGTTTAGCGGCGGCAATTAGTGAAGAGCGTCACACGATTGAAGATGTCTTAGAGCCTTATTTGATTCAGCAGGGTTTTATTATGCGTACCCCACGTGGACGGGTAGTGACACGCCATGCCTATTTGCATTTTGGCTTAAATTTACCGGATCGTTTGCAAGATCTCAGTGTGTTGGAAAAGTACAGTGATGCAGAGTGAAAATATACCTACGTTTTTGATTGGCAATTACCTAAGGTGGCATTAAAGTATGCGCGCATTAACGGCAGCATCGCGGTTTACCTTTTCTTGTCGTGTCTACTACGAGGATACGGATGCAGGCGGCATCGTCTATTATGTGAATTATCTAAAATTCATGGAGCGAGCTCGCACTGAGCGTTTGCGTCATTTAGGTTTTTCTCAAGCGCAAATGGCCAGCGAAAATCTATTGTTTGTTGTGCATTCCTCTCAAGCACGTTATCACGCTCCGGCTCGTTTAGACGATGAGTTGCTGGTGAGTGTGCAGGTGGAGGTATTAAAACGTGCCAGTTTAAAATTTTATCAGCAAGTGCGCCGCGCCAGTGATAATGCGTTGCTCTGTGAAGGGCGCTTTACCGTGGCCTGTGTACGTGCCGATACCCTAAAACCTCGGGGCATTCCCGAACTGTTATATGCGGCATTTAATGCCGATGTGCAAGACTTTGCAGGAGAGTAAGCGTGGAAGCCAATGCCGTTGATCAGATGTCGATGTGGAGCTTAATCAGCAACGCCAGTCTGGTTGTTCAGTTTGTTATGTTGATATTAGTGGGAGCCTCGATCACTTCATGGGTGATTATCTTCCAGCGCAGCCAATTATTGCGTACTGCACGCAACGGCTTAAATAGCTTTGAAGACCGTTTTTGGTCAGGTGTTGATTTATCCAAGCTGTACCGTCAGGTCAGTACCGATCCCGATCCCGATTCCGGTGTGGAGCAGATTTTTCGCGCCGGTTTTAAAGAGTTTTCTCGCTTAAGTCAGCAGCAGGGCGCTAACCCTGAGTCGGTGATGGAGGGTGTCGCGCGTTCGATGCGGGTGGCTATTTCCCATGAAGAAGAAAAGCTTGAGCAAAGCTTGCCGTTCTTAGCCACAGTGGGTTCAACCAGTCCCTATATTGGTTTGTTTGGTACGGTGTGGGGGATCATGAACTCCTTCCGTGGTTTAGCCCAAGTGCAACAAGCCACACTGGCAACCGTCGCGCCGGGTATTGCTGAAGCCTTGATTGCTACAGCGATTGGTTTGTTTGCCGCGATTCCAGCGGTGATTGCCTATAACCGCTTCGCTGCGCGTGGTGAAAATTTGATTGCTCGCTACTACACCTTTGCGGATGAGTTTCAAGCCATTTTGCATCGTAAAGTCCACTCTAAAGAGGATTAAGGTGCCCCATGCATAGAGGTAGAATTCGCAACCGCCGCAAGCCTGTTGCAGAAATGAACGTGGTGCCCTATATCGACGTGATGTTGGTGCTGTTGGTGATCTTTATGGTCACCGCACCGATGCTCAATCAGGGCGTCAAAGTTGATTTGCCGCAGGTCAGCAGTGAAGTATTGCCGCAAGACAACAACTCTATTGTGCTAACGATCTCGATCAAGGCCGATAAAAGCTATTATTGGAACACCAGCACTGAAGTGGATGTTGATACGGTACAAGATAAAGCCGTTGAATTAGCGCAGATGGTCAATGCGGCGCGTGCTATTTTGGCGGCGAATGCCGCACAAGGTAAAAAGGTTCAGGTCTATGTGCGTGCTGATAAATCCGTCGATTACGGTAGTGTGATGGCGGCAATGGGTGGCTTGCAGCAAGCGGGTGTCACTGATGTTGGCTTAATTACTGAGGCACCTTGATGCGACAGCATGACCGTTCCTCTTCGGAAAATCTGTTTTGGCCGGTAGTGTGGGCTGTAGGTCTGCACGCCATATTGTTTGCGTTTTTGTTTGTTAGCTTTGCCCGAACGCCGGATTTACCACCGGCGCGACCGGTGATTAAAGCCACGCTCTATCAATTGAAATCGCAAAGTCAGGCGACTACGCAAACCAATCAAAAAATTGCCGGTGAAGCTGCGAAAACTTCAGCGCCAACCTATGAGGTTGAGCAATTAGAGCAAAAGAAAATTGAGCAAGAAAAAATAGCGGCAGCTGCGCAGGCGAAAAAGGCTGAAGCGGCTAAAGCTGAAGCAGCTAAAGCAGACGCGCAAAGTAAAGCTGCACAAGCCAGTCAGCAGGCGGAACAAAAAGCCGCTGAGGCACAGAAGCAAGCTGAAGCGAAAAAACAAGCGCAAGCCAAACAAGATCAAGCAAAACAAGCGGCTGAGAAACTAAAGCAGGCTGAAGTTGCCAAAGTCAAAGCAGCTGAAGAGGCGAAGAAAAAAGCCGCCGAGGAGGCCAAGAAAAAGGCTGCGGAGCAGGCGAAGAATAAAGCGGCTGAAGAGGCTAAGAAAAAGACTGCGGAAGACGCTAAGAAAAAAGCGGCAGAAGAGGCTAAAAAGAAAGCAGCAACAGAGGCCGCTAAGAAAAAATCCGCCGATGATGCTAAGAAAAAATCTGACGACGACAAGAAAAAGCGTGCTGCGGAAGAAGCTGCTAAGCAGAAGAACGCTCAAGAGGCGGCACGTAAGGCGCTTGCCGATAAAAAAGCTGGCGCTTTAGCCGAGTTATTATCAGCCGATACGCAGTACCAGCAAACAGCCGCTGATACGCTAGGATCGCAAGTGGCAGGCAGTCTTGATGATTTGATTGTTCGCTTAGTCAGTGAACGCTGGGTGCGGCCACCTTCAGCACGTAACGGTATGGCGGTTACAGTCTTGATTGAAATGTTACCGGATGGAACCATTACCAATGCCAGTGTGACACGCAGCAGTGGCGATCCAGCCTTTGATGCATCAGCAGTGGCGGCAGTGCGCAATGTGGGACGCGTCCGTGAAATGCAACAATTGGACCGTAAGACGTTTGATAGCTTGTATCGCAAACGTAGTGCGGTGTTTAAACCAGAGGATTTGAGTCTGTGAAACTATTAAAACGTTGGTTATTATTTGGTGCACTGCTGTGTGTCAGTGTTGTGCATGCGGCGGATCCTTTGCTGATTTCCGGCGGCAGTGATCGAGCCATTCCTATTGCCGTGGTGCCTTTTGCTTGGCAGGGCGGTAATGCTTTGCCTGAAGATATGGCGCAAATTGTCGGTAATGATTTGCGTAACTCGGGCATCTTTGAACCTATTGCTCGGCAAAATATGATCAGTCAACCGGCTGCGGCCAGTGAAGTGATTTTTCGTGACTGGACTGCGATTGGTGCGCAATATGTGCTGGTTGGGCAGATCACCCCCAATGCTGGGCGAGTGCAGATCAGTTATGCGTTACTCAATGTGAGCACTGAGCAAGTGATGGTCAGTGGCTCGGTGGGTGGTGCAGTGACCCAGTTGCGCGATCTGGCGCATCATATTTCTGATCAGGCCTACGAGAAAATGACCGGCGTGAAAGGTGCGTTCTCTACCCGGTTACTCTATGTGACGGCGGAGCGTTTTTCAGCCAGCAATACCCGCTATACTTTACAACGTGCTGACTATGATGGCGCCCGCGCAGTAACTTTACTGCAATCACGAGAGCCGATTTTGTCACCATCGTTTGCCCCCGATGGCAAGCGTATTGCTTATGTTTCCTTTGAGCAAAAGCGTCCACGTATTTTTGTGCAGAATATTGAAACCGGTCACCGCGAACAGATCAGCAACTATCAAGGCTTAAACGGTGCGCCGGCTTGGTCACCTGAAGGCAATCGCTTGGCTTTTGTGTTGTCGCGTGATGGTAATCCAGAGATTTATGTGATGGATATGGGTTCGCGTCAAGTGCGTCGCGTGACCAATCATGCGGCGATTGATACTGAACCTTTTTGGGGTAAAGATGGGCAAACCATTTACTTCACGTCGGACCGTTCCGGTAAGCCACAAATTTATCGGATGAAAATTAATGGTGGCGCGGCAGAGCGAGTAACCTTTATTGGTAACTACAATGCTAACCCTAAATTATCAGCGGATGAGAAGACCTTAGTGATGATTCATCGTCAAGAGGGTTACACTGTCTTTAAGGTCGCCGCGCAGGATTTAGAGCGCGGCAGTTTGCGCGTGCTATCAGATTCAAGTTTAGATGAATCACCTACTGTTGCACCCAATGGAACAATGGTAATCTATGCCACCCATCACCAGGGCAAGGGTGTCCTGATGCTTGCATCGATCAATGGGCGGGTGCGGCTCCCACTACCTAGCATACAAGGCGAAGTCAGAGAGCCTTCATGGTCCCCTTACCTAAACTGATGATGGGTTATCTGTTAACTCAAATTAAAATGTTATTTTCTTGGAGCTTGTAAAATGGAAATGCTTAAATTCGGTAAATTTGCCGCTTTATCATTGGCTTTAGCTGTTGCAGTCGGTTGTTCTTCAAAGGGCGGCGATGCCAGCGGTGAAGGTGCAATTGATCCGAATGCCGGTTACGGTGCAGATGCGGGTACGGTTGATGGTAGCTTCGGTAACGGCAACGCTAACGAAGAAGCAGCACTACGTGCAATCACAACATTCTACTTTGAATTTGATAGCTCAGATTTGAAGCCAGAAGCGATGCGCGCACTTGATGTACATGCACGTGATTTACAAGGTAACGGTGCTCGTGTTGTCTTAGAAGGTCACGCCGATGAGCGTGGTACTCGCGAATACAACATGGCACTGGGTGAGCGTCGTTCTCAAGCGGTACAACGCTACCTCGTTCTGCAAGGTGTTTCACCTGCACAACTTGAGCCAGTATCTTACGGTGAAGAGCGTCCAAACGTGATTGGCCATGACGAAAGCTCATGGTCACAAAACCGTCGCGTTGAACTACGTAAGTAATAGGTAAGACAAATGATCCGTTCAACCCTGATAGCTTTGGCCCTCGGCCTGCCGACTTTGGCAGTTGCTGCGATCCCAATCACTGATCGCTCAGCTTACGAGCAAACGTATTCTGGCGCAGATCAGGGCATGAACGGAACTGCGACTGAGGGCGGTGCTATGGCACCGCTTTCAGCTCAAGGTCAGCTGTTTATGCAGTTGCAGCAGATGCAACAAGAGATTACCTCCCTGCGCGGTATGCTTGAAGAGCAGCAGAATCAATTGAGTCAATTACGCCAAGAAAATCTTGAGCGTTACCAAACATTAGACAGTCGCTTAAATGAGGGTGTTGCTGCGCAAGCACCAAGCCCATCGACAGCGCCTGCAACGTCAGCAGCTAATAATGCTGGCACGCCAGCAGCACAAGAAGCGGCGGCCAATGCTGATCCTGAACAGGAAAAGCTGTACTACGAAGCGTCCTTTGATTTAATTAAAGAGCGTGATTTTGACAAAGCGCAGCAAGCTTTCAGTGCTTTTTTGCGTAAGTACCCCAATAGCCAGTACGCCGGTAATGCGCAGTATTGGTTGGGTGAGGTGCATTTAGTGCAAGGTGACTTGCAAGCTTCTGGTAAAGCTTTTGCTTTGGTCAGTCACAACTATCCTCAGCACAATAAAGTGCCGGATTCTTTGTATAAATTGGCGGATGTTGAACGCCGCTTAGGTCATGCCGATAAGGCGCGCGCGATTTTACAAGAAGTGGTTGCGCAGTACCCGCAAAGCTCGGCTGCACAATTGGCACAAAAAGATTTAGGAAAGCTCTAATACACTGCTAAAACCAGCACGTCTGCGCTCGGCGCGGATCCGTGCTGTGCAGTGCCTCATTCAGCAACGGAGGCGGACGGTCTGTTTTGCTGTCGCGCCCGGCGCACATTCTATGCAAAGCACCTTACGTATTACCGAGATTTTTTATTCCTTGCAGGGCGAAACACGCACTGCCGGTTTACCCACTGTTTTTATCCGCCTCACTGGATGTCCGCTGCGCTGCCAATATTGCGACAGCGCTTATGCCTTTTCTGGCGGGACATTACTTTCTCTGGCAACAATTTTGGCCCAGGTCGCGCAGTACAAGCCGCATTATGTCTGTGTGACGGGCGGTGAGCCGCTGGCGCAACCTCGTGTGTTAAGTCTGCTCAAGGCGCTCTGTGATGCCGAATATCAGGTCTCGATTGAAACCAGCGGTGCGCTGGATATCAGTGGTGTTGATTCGCGGGTGAGCACAGTACTGGATTTGAAAACGCCTGACTCCTTAGAATCGCAGCGTAATCTCTATCAAAATATCGACCTGCTTAAAGCGCAGGATCAGGTCAAGTTTGTCCTGTGCAGTCGTGCTGATTACGATTGGGCGGTGACCAAGTTGTTGCAGTACAACTTGGCTGCGCGGGTCAGCGATGTATTGTTCTCGCCCAGTCAGGGGCAGTTGGGTCCGCGTGAGCTGGCCGATTGGATTGTCGCTGATAATCTACCGGTACGTTTACAGTTGCAATTGCACAAGCTGCTGTGGGATGACCAGCCCGGCCGGTAGTGCTGTGGCCGGGGTTATCAGTGGCTCATATCAGCCAATCGCGCTTGAAAAACGATAAAAGGGGATGAGTATGAATAATAAACGTGCAGTGATTTTATTATCCGGTGGTCTAGATTCTGCCACGGTATTGGCTTCAGCGCGCGCACAAGGCTATGACTGCTATACCATCAGCTTTGATTATGGTCAGCGTCATCGCAGTGAGTTAGAGGCCTCACGCAAGATCTCAGCGGCGCTGGGGGCTGTTGAGCATAAGGTGATTGGGATTGATTTAGATGGCATGGGTGGTTCAGCGCTGACCGATAGCAGTCTGAATGTGCCAGAAAGCGTCAGTCAGGGTGAGATTCCGATCACTTATGTGCCCGCGCGCAATACGGTGTTTCTATCGTTGGCGTTGGGGTGGGCGGAAGTGCTACAGGCCTATGATATTTTTATCGGCGTCAATGATGTCGACTACTCCGGTTACCCTGATTGCCGTATGGCATTTATTCAAGCCTTTGAGCGGGTGGCCAATTTAGCCACCCGTGAAGGGGTTGAGGGGCGGCCGTTTCGCATTCAGGCACCCCTGCAAAGTCTGAGTAAGGCTGATATTATTCGGCTTGGCACGCAGTTAGGGGTAGACTATGCGCTCACCGTCTCCTGTTATCAGGCCGATGATCAAGGTCGGGCTTGCGGAGTTTGTGAAAGCTGTCAATTGCGTAAACAAGGTTTTATACACGCAGATATTAACGATACAACGCGGTATTTTTGACAAAAATAAAATATATGTTTGCGCTGAGCTGGAAAACCCGTATGATTCGCACCCCTTCCGGGTCGTTAGCTCAGTGGTAGAGCAGTTGGCTTTTAACCAATTGGTCGTAGGTTCGAATCCCACACGACCCACCAACTTTTCTGTTGGCATCATTTTATTGTCAGTATTGTGTTGTATTGCTCTTAAATCATTAAGCAATACACTTGTTAACATTGCGCCGATGTGCGCTATGAGGACTGGCAACAATGACGCAAATTTCTGAACGTATTTTGGTTCAAGCACACTTGGCAGCCAAACAGGTCGAAATCCTGACGCCTGAGCAAGAAGCACATTACTGTGAACGCATTATCGCCGAACTTAAAGCACAAAACGCTGTTTTAGTCGCGCATTACTATTGCGATCCAGTGATTCAAGAACTGGCTGAAAAAAGTGGCGGCTGTGTCGCTGATTCACTAGAAATGGCCCGTTTCGGCAGTCAGCACAGTGCACAAACACTGGTTGTTGCCGGTGTGCGCTTTATGGGTGAAACCGCAAAAATCCTTAATCCTGAAAAGCGTATTTTGATGCCCACTTTAGAGGCAACTTGCTCGTTGGATTTAGGTTGTCCAGTGAAAGAGTTTTCTGAGTTCTGTGATCAGCATCCTGAGCGCACTGTGGTGGTGTACGCCAATACCTCTGCGGCAGTTAAAGCCCGTGCTGATTGGGTCGTCACTTCTAGCTGCGCCTTAGATATTGTTGAAAGTTTGATGGATAACGGGGAAACCATTCTCTGGGCTCCTGATGTGCATCTAGGTCGTTATATTCAGCGTGAAACTGGCGCGGATATGCTGCTTTGGGACGGTGCTTGTATTGTCCATGAAGAGTTTAAGGCTAAGCAGTTAGCGGATATGAAAGTATTGTATCCGCAAGCAGCGGTACTCGCGCATCCGGAATCGCCGACTGCCGTGTTGGAACTGGCCGATGTGATTGGCTCGACCACACAATTGATTAAGGCCACTCAAGAGTTGCCTAATGAGCAATTTATTGTTGCGACTGATCGCGGTATTTTCTACAAAATGCAGCAGTTAAGCCCGCACAAGAGCTTTATTGAAGCACCAACCGCAGGTGAAGGTGCGGCGTGCCGCAGTTGTGCAAACTGTCCGTGGATGGCAATGAACACGCTCGAGGCTTTGTTACTGGGTCTGCAAAATGGTGATAATGAAGTCATTGTTGACCCAGCGATCATTCCAAAAGCTGTACGCCCTTTGCAGCGGATGCTCGACTTTACTCGCGATGCGCAGATTCAGCTGAAAGGTAACGCTTAACTAGAGACAACCTGTGGGTTCACTGTTATGACACGGATGTTTATCTACTTTACTGGTTTATAAGCCAAGCAAGCGATAGCCCACTTGTGACTGCTGATGAGATGGCGAGGCTGAGTCGGTTCAGCCTCCAGTTTTTGACGTAAATGAGCCATATGCGCCCGTATTCGTCTTTAACGAACGAATGCGGGCGCTATACCATCCATGGCCATCCATGGCTTGGCTTGTTGTGCCACTAGCGCTGCAGTGCTTAAGCGGCTAACTCACCGGCTGGGCCGAAAAACTCATAGTTAATGTCGCTATCTTCTACATTACGCGCTTTTAGTAAACGCCAAACATGCGAAAGCATCGGTGTTGGGCCGCAGATGTAAAATTCACTTTGACGTGCGCCTACAAGCTCATCAAGTAATGCTTGATCAACAAAACCTTCACCTTGATGCACCTGATGCTCAAGATCATGTGCTGTCGGTTCACTAAAGCGCACGTGAGCCTTTAGGTTGGCATGTTGTGCTTGCAGAGTTGCAAGTTCGCTAGAGAATGCACGGACAGTACTGTTTAAAGCACACTGAATAAAAATAATTTCTCTATCGCTATGTGCAGCCAAAGCACTATGTAACATAGAGAAAACAGGGGTTATACCTACGCCGCCAGCAATAAATACCAATGGGCCTTGTGCGTGCTGCGGTGCTTTAAAGGTGAACTCGCCACAGGGTGGGGCAAGCTCAACAACATCACCGACTTGCAGTTGATCGTGTACGAGTTTTGAGCATACGCCATCTGGAGTGTCTGGCTTTAAAGCGACTTCGCGCTTGACACTGATTCGGTAGTGATCCTCACCTGCAGGGTTGGATAAGCTGTAATTGCGCATAATTGGCATACCGCCTTCAGGTGTCACACGTAGGGTGATGTACTGACCCGGTAGATGAGCCTGTAATGCTTGACCATCTTCAGCAGTAAAGTAAAGCGAGACAATATTATCGCTGGCTTGCTCACGTTTGCTGATTACAAAACGCTTGAAGCCGGTCCAGCCGTACTCGGCTTCTTGGTCAGCGTAGATTTTCTTTTCACGAGCAATAAATAAATCAGCCAGCTGATTATAGGCTGCGGCCCATGCATCGATAATATCAGCGGTGGCCGCGTCGCCTAAGACTTCCTTGATAGACGCCAGTAAGTTTGCCCCAACAATAGGGTAATGCTGTGCTTGGATACCAAGTGATGCATGCTTTTGTGCAATCAACTCAACAGCGCTGGCTAAAACACTGGGGTTTTCAATGTGCTTTGCATAAGCACAGATAGCAGCAGCTAAGGCCCTTTGTTGTCCGCCAGTATGTTGGTTGGCGGGGTTGAAAAATGATAATACCTCTGGGTTTTCACGAAACATACGTTCATAAAAATGACGCGTCAGAACTTCACCGTTTGCATCGAGTACAGGGACTGTTGCTTTGATAGTAGCCAGTTGGTTTGCTGTGAGCATTAGTTCATCCTAAAAGTGGTGTTTTACATACTTGTTTTAAAGTGGCATCCTAAATGCCTCTTTTAGATAGGTCAAGTCATGCAGCTTTCTAGACACACAGATTTTTCGCTACGGGTTCTTATATATCTGGCATTACAGAAAGAGACGGCACCGGTTACGGTGCAGAAAATTGCAGAAGATTATGGGGTTTCGATCAATCATGTCGCTAAAGTGGCGCAAACTTTAGTGCGTTTTGAATATGTGCAAAGCTTGCGTGGGCGTAGTGGCGGATTGCTGCTGGCGCGACCAGCGGCCAGCATTAGTGTGGGGCAAGTTGTACGGGATGTGGAAAACTTAAAACTTTTGGATTGTTTTGGATCCGGCTCAGAATGCCCAATTGAACCTGTATGCCAGCTAAAAAATATTTTACATAAAGCTCAACATGCTTTTTTAACAACGCTGGATGAGTACACATTGGCCGATCTTATCGGTCGGCGCGAAGCACTAGAGACACTCTTGTTTAAATCGGGTCCTTTATAATTTTGCATCTTAGCAACTAACCGCAACCATCATCGTCTAAACAGTACAAAAGAGCGTATCGATGGATAAACACCCTATTCGTAGCAGGGTACACAACATATTTCGGCTGCACGACCAGAAAAAAGTATCCAGTTCTCATCTAATTGTTGGTTTTCTGCTGCTGGGCAACTAAATGCATGGTGCTTATTTGAAAGTGTAATAAACTCCAACCTCCAGTAACCATCGGTATGCGATGGAGTTGCTGATTATTGATTAGGATGAGGTGTGATTTGACTACTTTACACAAATGTATTGCGCTGGCCGGTGCGCTGTTATTAACGGGCTGTCAAGCCGTTAACACCACAGGCTCGAGTGCAGTGGGTGTCGATCGTAAACAGTATATGTTCAGTATGCTGAGCACCAATGAAATCAACCAAAGCTATGCGCAAACCTATCAAGAAACAATTCAGACCGCGCAGAGCAAAGGTAAACTGGATACACGCAGTAACAATGCTAAACGCTTGCAAGCGATTGGTCAGCGTTTGATTGCTCAGGCAGGTTATTTCCGTGCTGATGCGCAGCAGTGGGATTGGCAGGTGAGCTTGATTGAAAGTCCTGACTTAAATGCTAATTGTGGTCCCGGTGGTAAAATTATTTTCTACAGCGGTATTATCACTAAACTGCAGTTGACGGATGATGAGATTGCTGCGGTGATGGGGCATGAGATCGCTCACGCTCTGCGTGAGCATAGTCGTGAGGCCATGTCCAAGGCCTATGGTATTGAAGTGGCTAAGATAGGTTTAGGCGCTGTGTTAGGGGTGAGCCAAGACACACTGGCACTTGCCGAAACCGCCGTTGAATATGGCATGACCCTTCCCAATAGCCGTGGCGCAGAAACTGAAGCGGATTTACTCGGCATCGAGTTGGCGGCGCGTGCGGGCTATAACCCGAATGCTGCGGTCAGTTTGTGGAATAAAATGGAGCAAGCCAGTCAAGGGGCTCCGGCTGAGTTCATGAGTACCCACCCCTCTTCATCAACACGCATTTCTAACCTGCAAGCCAATATTCCTAAAGTGATGTCATTATACGAGCAAGCACGTAAACGCTGATTGGTGTTCGCTATAGGTTGCCAGCGCTGTGTTAGACAGACTGGCAGCCGCTCTTTATCTCTATTTTTGAATCTAGTGTTACTGGCCTGGGCATAAGGTCAGTCTGACTATTTGCTCGCTTTCAAAATCACAAACTTAGCATTCGCCGCGACGTGCTCGACCTTGCCAAAGAGTCGTTTAAGCGTGACGTGATAGCCCAAGTGACGGTTGCCAACGATCCATAATTCACCGTCTTTTTTCAGCGCGTGATAGCTTTGTTGAAACATACGTCTGGCTAAAAAATCACCGACCACCTGCTGCTGGTGAAAGGGCGGGTTGCATAAAACCACGTCCAGCGTTTCAGGCTGTTCGGCGCCCAGGCCATCACCGGCATAGATTGTTACTGGACGCTCGCCTAAGGCTTGCTGCCAGTTTTCCTGCGCCGATTGTACGGCCATGTAGGACTCGTCCACCAGCCGTAGCTGTGCCTGTGGATTGGTTAAGCCACAGACGATACCAAGTATGCCATTACCACAGCCGAGGTCGGCGACTTGAGCATTACCTAAGCCCATCGGTAAGTGTGGCAGAAAAAAGCGCGTACCAATATCTAGAGCTTCGCGACAAAAAATACCAGCATGATTACGTAAAATAAGTTTGGGCTTTTCTAATAGGTACTCACTTGGATAAGGTGAGCTAGCCTGCGCTTTGCCTGTGGCGGTGACAAAGAGTAAGCGCGCTTTCTTCTCGGCAAGGCTGGCTTGCACCGTGCCAATATAGCGTTCCAGTAAATCACCGGCTGAGCGGGGCAGGTGTTTGATCATACCTGCAGCAATGATCAGCGTATTTTGCTGAATCTGACTCTGTAGACGGATCAGTTGTTCTTCCAGTAACGCTAGAGTTTTCGGCACACGAATCAGCACGCAATCATAGGGGCCGTTAAAGGGCTGATCGGAACGGATGATGTCGACAGTGTGTTCGGTTAATTGATTAAGCTCAAGATTTTTACGGAGCGCTTGGTGGGCTAAAAATGAGTCGCCGCTGCTCTGCACTTGCATCTGTTTGCACAGACTCGCAGCGAGTGCGCCGAAGCTGTCGTTAAGCACTAAAGTGCGTGCATTGCTCGGTAGTGTGCAGTTACTGAGGTGTTTGAGCAGGTATTCGTCAGCGGCATCGAAAGCTTGCAATGGGCTGTTGTTTTGCTCTGGATAACGCAGCAAATTGAGTTGGGCAAAGCGGGTGTTGAGTATAGGCATATAGATCGCAGGTGTTTGTTTGGCCATAAGTGGCGTATTAATAGGGCATACGTTAGTTAATGAGGTGCAGTATGAACGTGGCGCAAGAAAAGTTCACCCGGCAAACCATTACGCACTTGCATACATGGACACCGAGCTTGTTTAGTTTTCGTTGTACCCGCGATGTGGGTTTTCGTTTTACTGCGGGACAGTTTGCTCGGTTGGGTGTGCGTAAGGCCAGTGGCGCTATTGTTTGGCGTGGCTATTCGATGGTATCCAGTCCGTTTGATGAGTTTTTGGAGTTTTTCTCCATTGTTGTGCCGGGCGGGGAGTTTACCAGTGAGTTGAGTCAGTTGGCGGTGGGCGATGAGATTTTAATTGAGAAGCAAGCGCATGGCTTTTTGACTTTGGATCGTTTTGTCGATGGCGATAATCTTTGGTTGTTGTCGACGGGAACCGGGGTCGCGCCGTTTTTATCAATGCTGCAAGATTTTGAGGTGTGGCAGCGCTTTCAACGGATTATTTTGGTCTATAGCGTGCGCACGTCGGCTGAATTGGCGTATGGCGATTTGTTGGCGGAGATCGTGACGCGTGAGTATGTGGCTGGGTACGCTGATAAGTTTACCTTTGTGCCGGTGGTGACGCGTGAGGCGGTATCAGGTTGTTTGGGTACACGCATTACCGACCTGTTGATTTCAGGTGAGCTGGAGCGCTTTGTTGACTTACCGATGGAAGCTGATAATTCACGGGTGCTGTTGTGCGGTAATCCAGAAATGGTTGAGGATTGTCGGATGCTGCTGCAGAAACGCGACATGCAGTTGTCCTTAACGCGTAAACCGGGAGCCGTGGCTGTTGAGAATTATTGGTAACCTGCAGTCGTTTGGATCATGCTGTGTGTTTGAACATCATATAAGCTGTTCAAACATATAAACTTAATACGATATACTCGTCGTATAGGTATAAAAAGCGCTGCTTAAAAACTAATAATAATGACTATATTGAGAGCGAGTCTATGGTCAAGACGAAATACCTTGGTTTTCAATCAGTCAGTCTAATTATGGCAATGTTATTCTGCTGTGTGACGCAGGCGGCCGAAAATATTCCGTTAGTTAATACAGGTACGACGCCCAAATCACTCGATAGGCCTGTAGGGAAGGTCATTCTTACGGTAGATGGGCTGATCAGTCACCACAACCTCAACACAAAAGCTCAATTTGATCTGGCGATGATTCGGGCGTTGCCAGCCTCGACTCTTTACACCTCCACCGTGGTAACTGATGGTGTCAAACGTTTTGACGGCGTGCTAATGCGTGATCTTTTTGAGCTGCTTGGCCTCTCTGATCAGGCGTTGCATGTCGACGCCAGTGCCTTAAATGATTACCTTGTCGAAATACCCTTAGCCGATTTTTATGAGTATGACGTGCTGCTGGCCACGCATATGGATGGTGTACTGTTAAAGCCGATAGATAAAGGGCCGCTATGGATTGTTTATCCCCGTGATAGTCGCAGGAAATTACAAGATATTCGTTATGACTATCGTTGGGTATGGCAGCTAAAGCACTTAAATATACGTTAAGGCTCGGTAGTTATGACGCGTACTAGAAAATTATTTATACGTTATATATTGCCTTTAATTACTATTATATTGCTGCTGGCATTATTAGCGGTGGCACTCTTTCGATTGTCTGTTATTCAGCGTGAAATGCGTTATAACTCTAATGCTAATATGGTTTGGGTTGTTTACTATACGCACCTTGAAAGCTTGCGCTTAAGCGATGTGATCCAAAAAAAAGCACTTAACCCTGATGCAAATGTTGATTTGCTGTTTCGCTATCAAATGCTGTTAAGCCGTTTAAATTTACTGCATGACGGACCGCAGTCAAGATTTTTCGATGAGGTCGGTTTGTTAGCCGAACTGAATACGCAGTCTGTAACGCTGCGACAGCTTGAGCCGCTATTGGGCGTAAGCCCTTTAAAGCAAGTGCAACTAAAAGACTTACAGCACGCTTTGGATGAATTTAGCGCGTTTATGCTAAAAGCATCAGGGCGGGCGATGACGGCGCAGTGGGAAGAACTCGGTGCCGGTGTTGATATGAATCGGAATGCTGTGTTGGCTATTATTGTTATCATCATTGCGATTTTGTTTTGTAGTTTGTTTATTTCTTGGCAGTTGTTAATTGCGCTTAAACGTAGCCGAGAAAATGAACGGGTTAAACAGCAGCAGCTTGAGCTGCAAAAACAGTTAGAGCATGAGCGTAAAGTCAGTGAGCTTTACCGCAGTTTTGGAGGAATGGTCTCTCATCAGTTTCGCACTCCTTTAGCTATTATTGATGCAAGCATGCAGCGCTTAATTCGTGCTGCTGAACGTATGACGCCTGCGCAAGTGGTTGATCGAGCTGTCAAAGTAAAAGCAGCCACTGAACGCTTGACGCATTTAATTGAAAGTATCTTAAAGGCGGATCGTTTGCTCGAGCAGGTCGATATGCAGTTGCAGCGGTTTTCTTTAGCTGATTTAGTTCGGCAAGTCATTGATGAGCAGGCTTTCTTAAGTGTCAATCGTCAGGTGAGCTTTTCCGCTCAGAGCGGCAAAGACCTGCAAGCACTGTGTGATCCAGTGTTGGTCAGTGAAATTATTGGGAATTTTTTATCAAATGCTGATAAATACTCATCGGCTGATACAGCGATTGCAGTGTATATCTATCAGGAGGATCGCTGGGTCTGCTGTCAGGTTCAAGATCAAGGTCGAGGGATCTCGAAAGCTGATCTGCCTCATATCTTTCAGCGCTACTTTCGTGCAGGTTCAGTCGCTGATGTGGCCGGTACGGGTATCGGACTGTACGTTGCCGCAGAGCTTGCTGCGTTACAAAGAGGTAAGGTAACGGTGCGCTCGGATGAAAATAGCGGTTCAATATTCACCTTGTGCTTACCTCATCACTTTAATAAATAGTAGATTAAGGCATATGGAAAACTCACTAAGCCCTGCTGACACCATCATTCTTTGTGTTGAGGATGAAGTTGACCTGCGTGAGATCTTGGTCGAAGAAATGCGCGATGCCGGTTATCAGGTGATCGAGGCCTCTGACGGTAAAGAGGCCCTTGTTGTTCTACAGCAGACACGCCCCAGTTTGATTTTATGTGATATTGCGATGCCGCGAATGGATGGCTATCAGCTTTTGCAACATATTCGAGTACAGCATTCAGAGCTGGCTGATGTCCCTTTTATTTTTCTGAGTGCGCAAGACCAGATTGGGCAGATCGTCAGTGGTAAGCATGCAGGGGCAGATGATTACTTAGTCAAACCCGTAAATTTTGATCTGATGCTCGCGACAATTGATGCGCGTTTACGACAAGTACAGCGTTTACGCAGTCAGTTGCAAACCCAAGTCGTGCCGATAACTAATGCAGCAGCAGGGCCAGACGATGGCGTAAGTAAAGTTTTTCAGCGTATCTCAAAAACCCTAGATTTTATTAACTCAGGTATTGTTTTGCTCGACGCTAATGCGCAAACTTTATTGATGAATAACACAGCTAAAACGGTGATCAATAAAGCACTGTGCCCTGACATTACGGCAATGGTTAAGCTCAGTAATGAGCAAACGATATGGCAGCATGCGGCTATTCGACAAGCCATCATTGCGAGTAAAAATGGTGATGATTATATCGACTTTTTATCGCTCGCCTGTCATACAGGGCAGCGCGATGTCTTACTGACGATCTGCGCCTTAAAGGCTGAATCGACTTATAGCGATGAACCTGTCGTCGCACTGTTCTTCAGTCATAGCGGTAATAATGCATTGGTTCCGTTTAAGGCGTTGGAAGCGCTATTTCAACTCACTCCGATGGAAAGCCGCGTTGCTTGGGCGTTTGCACAAGGCATGCGCTCAGAAGAAATTGCCCAGACTTTTAGTATTTCGATGACGACAGTGGCTTTTCATAAACGCAATATTTTCCAAAAAACCCAAACCAATCGACAGGCTGACTTGGTGGCTTTACTGTTAACGCTGCCGACCACGCCTTCTGTCATGCAGCACTGATAAGCGAATAATGCGACCTGCTTGGCAAATTTAAGTTGAAAGTTGACTGCTGAGTCAGCCCGTTCGTTTAGACGGTTACCGCAACAGATAAAGCCGATAGTCTGTATCCCTAACACTTTATGCTGATGCAGTAAGGGGGCCGTCATGTGGGATTTCAGCTTAGGGACGTCGATTAATTTACTCGTTCGCACTCTGCCTTTTATATTACTGCGCTGTGCAGTGTATTTCGGCATTACCCTGGCATACATTTTAATGACCGGTGTCGGTGCTGGAGTGGGTTACGGAATTGGCGGCTTTGGAGACGAGAGTTTTCAAACAACGACAACGCTTTGGGGCGGTGTTATTGGGTTTGGTATCGTCGGAACCGTACTTTTTTTTGCGCGCGAGTACCTTTTATATACCGTTAAAGCGGGTCATATTGCTGTGTTGGTGCGCTTGATTGATGGTGAGGAACTGCCTGAGGGACGTTCGCAAATTTCATATGCCAGCCAAATCGTTAAACAGAATTTTTCACAGACCAATGTGCTTTTCGCTATGGATTTGCTGATTAAAGGTGTAATTACCGCCATCACTGGTTTAGTGCAGGGCATTACCAGCTTTTTACCGATTCCTGGACTGCAGCAACTCATGGGTGTGGTCAAAGCCTTCTTGCGCATTGCCGTGGGCTTAATTGATGAGATCATCCTCGCTTATATTATTCGCACCAACAGTGACAATCCTTGGCTTGCTTCACGTTCAGCGCTAGTGCTGTATGGGCAAAATGCTACGGTAATGCTGAAAAATGCAGCGTGGCTGACACTCTTCACCTACGGCTTATCATTCGGCGTCTTCATTATTATGCTCGCGCCTGCCGCCGCCTTGGTGTACATCATCCCCGGTGCTTGGTCAGCAGGCGGAATGGTCTTTGCTTTGCTCTTTGCTTGGGCAGTAAAGGTTGCAGTGATTGAGCCATTTGCTATCGCATGCTTATTGCAGGCTTACTTTAAGGTCATTAACGAGCAGACGCCAAGTCCCGAGTGGGAAGCGCGTTTGGATAAAGTGTCGAATAAATTTGGTGAGCTTAAAGGTAAAGCGCAAACTTGGGTTCAACCTGCCAAAACCACTACACCTACAGCTGAAGTGGCAGAGTGATTGGCCGCGCGGTTTAAGAGGACGAGAGTATGAACGCACAGGTTTTCCTTATTCTTGTTGTTGGTCTTCTATCGCCCTTAGCTGTACAGGCGCATGAGGTTTACCAAAACGCTTTAATGCGCATGGATAAAACCGCTCAGTTATTTGTCGCGAGTAACAATTATAGTGAGCAGTCCGTTGATGAGCTTACGGGGTCTCACTATTACTCTAAGAAAACCTTTCCAACATTTTCAGAAAACACTGCGCAGGCGTCCCATATTGATGCTGATCTGGATGCCTTGACTCGCGCCATTTTGATTCTCGACGCGCAAGAAGTTGAGTTGCCGCATGTTCGCTATCAGATCAACTACAGCATTAATACTGATACTGAGATACCTGAGTTAAAGCACCATTACATCGAGGTCAGCCGGTATAACTTAGGTCCAGCACGGCATCATGATTTGTTGCAGAATTTAGATGCGGAAAACGTGGCCCGTCTAGATGAGTTTGGTGTGGGTCCACATGTCAGTTGGCGCTTTGTTATGGCACCCGTGATGGGCATGCAAGCTGCTCTACTCTACGCTGCGCGCAAAGAAATCACTGACGAGGCAGCACAAAAAACGATGTGCTTTGCGCTATCCTGTTTAGCTTTAGAGGCACCAGAGCTACCTCAAGGACAGGTTCAGGTTTTGACGCCGCAGTCTGTCGCCCCTGCTCAATACCGTACAGAAAATCCTTATGGTGGGACACAACCCGCTCGGGTGCTTGAAGAGCTCTGGACTGAATTCAGCTCTGATGAGCCTTTGCCCTACAGTAAGGATAATCCGCAGTTTGTTTTTGTGATCTCCAGCAATGTCATTGGACAAGACAGCTTGGCCCTCGGTACGGGTTTGCAAACGATGGTCTTAGACGACGCCATTGCTAAAATTTGGTTGCAACGTTGGCACGTTGCCGACATGCAAAGCGAACTGACACAAGTTGTTATTTTAAGGTGATGCAACTATGCCAATGAGCAATTTTGTTTTATCTGTGCTTTTGCTGGCTAGGAAGAACGCTCGAATAGCCGGTCTGGCCGTGTTAGCAGTGCTGGTGAGCAGTTGTGCGAGCATGAGTGAACAAGAGTGCTTAACTGCTAATTGGCTGGATCAGGGCTTTCGTGATGGGCGCAATGGTGAGCCATTAACGCGCATCGAAGATCATCGTCAGGCTTGCGCAAAAGTAGGTGTTAGACCTGATCAAAGGCTTTACTTGCAAGGGCGTGATCGAGGGATTCTACATTACTGTACGTCAGACAATGCCGTTCAAGAAGGGCTTCTCGGTCGGCAATACCGTAATGCTTGCCCTGCTCACTTAGAGCACAGGTTTTTGATTTTTTATGAGCGGGGCAAGCAAATTTATGATGCTGAGCAATATATAGAGAAACTAAATAAGCAAACCAACCAACTAGAGCAGGCCTTAAAGCAAGAAGAGAATAAAGAGCAGCGCAGCTATTTACGTCAGGAGTTACGCGATGTGGATCGGCAACTACAACGCGCTCGTGAAGACCTGCGCTACCTCGAAAGACGCTTGCGTTATTGAGTCGTGAGATGGCCTTAATCACAGCGCTAAAGACCTTATGCCATTGGAGATTATTATGCGTAGATTTTTAAATAAACTGGTGTTTGCTGTAACAGCGTTAATGATGACCGCAGCCGTAGCAGCGACGCCACTGAGTCGAGCACAGGTGGAAAACTACATTGCCTCTTTTGCTGAGGCACAAACTTTTGCGGAGAAGAATCCGCTTAAGCAAAAAGACATCGATCGCCACCGGCCCTTAGTCTCAAGCGTTGAGTTGCTGGCTAAAGACTCACTGCATTACCAAGGATTGAGCAGCATTGCACAGAAATATCATTTTCGTAATTTAGAGCAGTGGGCCGATGTGGGTGACCGCGTCATGAATGCCTATTTTATTGCTAAAGAAGGCTCAAGTGTGGCGTTTATCAAACGTAATTACCAAGAAGCTGAAGAGCGGATCAATAACAATCCAGACTATAGCGAGCAGCACAAAAAAGGCGTGTTAGTGGGGATGAAAAAAGGTTATTTACGCAATGTGAAAAAAATCCAAGAGGCACAACCTGACTTACCTGCAGTCACTGGCCTTATGGATGAGATTGCACCGCTTTATAAATAGCTGCGTTTTGTGTTTTTTTATCATGAAAACGCATGGCGCCTTAAACATAAAGGTGACTCTGATGAAAATTAATCTCCTATTGAGCGTACTTGTAAGCTTGCTAGTCACGGGCTGTGGCGAGTCCAATAGCGCTAGTCAGCCTGGATTATCCAAGCTTTATCAAGAACACTTTAAAGAAGCTTGGGTGGTCAGCAATCAGGGCAAGCTGCCACTTAATGAGTGTGCCCGAGTGGTCGGTACCGCGGTCGGGATGGTCATGGCTAATAGGGACGAGAATAATCAAGCGCAACAAGCCTATGAAGCCTGTTATGTCGATGCGTTTGTTAATTATGCCAATGTGTATTTCACTCTAGATGATAATGCAAAAATTGAACGTGATAATACTCCCCAAGGTTGTTTGAAGTTCGCGCAGTCGCTACGCATGCATAAGTCTATTGTCGGTGGTTTTGCTGACAAGTTTGCCGTGGATACTAACGCTTTAGATCAGCGCATACGCAGCGGGTTAAGCGAGACTGCAGCGTTATGTCTTTGATTGGCCGGCTATTAACTGGCACATACTGTTGAGTGAGGTGGCGATATGAAACCGCTCTATTCGTTTTTACTGGCAGGATTAGTGGCTGCAACAGCTAGCGCAAGCCTAGCTGCCGAGCAAACAATGATCGTACTGGATGCCTCTGGATCAATGTGGGGGCAAATTAATGGTAAACCTAAATTACAAATTGCCCGTGAAGCATTGGCCACCGTATTAGAGGGTGTGCCAGCCGATATGGAATTGGGCTTAATTGCCTATGGTCATCGCACAAGAGGCAGCTGCAGTGATATTGAAGTTGTAGTTAAACCCGCAGCCGGAACAGGGCCTGAGATTACTCAAGCTGCAGCTAAGATGAAGTTTCTGGGTAAAACGCCGCTCTCCGCTTCAGTGCTGAAGGCCGCTGAAGAGCTGCGTTACACCGAAGATAAAGCCACTGTGATCTTAATTACTGATGGTTTAGAGAACTGCCAAGCGGATCCTTGCGCTGTGGGGGCCGAGCTGGCTAAAAATGGCATCGATTTTACCGCGCATGTGGTTGGCTTTGATTTGACCGATGCGGAAGGTAAGCAAGTGGCCTGCTTGGCAGAAAACACGGGCGGTCGCTATGTGTCTGCGGCGAATGCCGATGAGCTACGCGATGCGCTGCTCAATACGATGGTGCAGCCTGCGAAAAAGGATACACCCAAAGAACCTGAACCTTTGCTGTTACCTGAAGCGACATTAGATCCTGATGAGAGTGTTGCAATAGGCGGCGACATTAACGTCAAATGGACGGGGCCGAATGCGGAAAATGACTATATTGATCTCGTCCCGCAGAATTATAAAAAAACCTACGATGAACTGACCTTCACGTACACCAAAGACGGTTCACCACTCACTGTGCGCGCAGCTGGCAAGCCGGGTACCTATACCGTGCGCTATATCTGGCGTGGCAGTGATAATAAACGTCATGTGTTAGCCGAGGCTACAGTAGCAGTAACGGACAGCGATGTGGCCTTAGTTGCGCCCGATACTGTGCAGGCAGGCGGCATGATTGCTATCCAATGGAAAGGACCTGCCAATGAGCGTGACTACGTCGACTTAGTGGCAGACGGAGTTAAGAAAACCAGTGGTGAGCTGACCTATGTGTATACCAATACTAAGACTGAGCCCGAGGTTGAACTGCGCGCACCGACTAAGCCTGGCGTCTATAACATTCGTTACGTATTAAACGGCGAGGAGCAAAAGCGTGTTCTAGACAGTATCCCCATTACAGTGACTGAAGCTACAGCCTCAGTTTCTGCGCCCGAACAAATCGAAGCAGGTGCTGTTATACCGATCTTTTGGACTGGGCCGGCCGGTGAGCGTGACTATGTTGATATCGTTCCCACAGAGCACAAGCGTATTGGTGGCGAGCTGACACTCTTTTATACAAAAGATTCAGAGGATGGCGAGTCGCATGAACTGCAAGCACCGACCAAAGCGGGTGAGTACCAAGTGCGTTATATCTTACGCGGCTCAGGTGCTGATCGTGTCCTAGTGAAACAGCCATTTACCGTCATCGCTGCTGATGGCAGTGTTAGCGTACCTGAGAGCGTAGTAGCGGGTTCGGTTATAGCAGTGGAGTGGACCGGGCCTGCTAACCATGATGATTATGTGGATATTGTCCCCGTTGACCATAAGCGCATTGGTGGTGAGCTGACCTATTTCTATACACGTAACTCCGAAGAGGGTGAGCCTGATCAGCTAAAAGCACCGACTAAAGCGGGTGAGTACCGCGTGCGCTATATCTTACGCGGCGCCGGCGCTGCGAGTGTGTTGACTCAGCAGACCTTTACCGTAGTCGCCGCTGAGGGTGGCGTTAGCGTACCTGAGAGTGTGCCAGCAGGCTCTGTCGTGCAGGTCGAGTGGTCAGGCCCAGCTAACTATGATGACTATGTGGACATTGTCCCGGTTGACCATAAGCGCATTGGTGGTGAGGTTACATTTTTCTATACACGCGACTCAGAAGAGGGTGAGCCTGATCAGCTGAAGGCACCGGCCAAAGCGGGTGAGTATTACGTACGTTATATCTTGCGCGGCTCGGGTGCTGCGAGTGTGCTGACTAAACAAGCGTTTACTGTTAGCAAACCGGATGGCAGTGTCTCTGTGCCTGCTAGCGTCAAGGCTGAGTCTATGATTCCGGTTGAGTGGTCAGGTCCTGCTAATCATGATGACTATGTGGACATTGTCCCTGCTGACCATAAGCGCATTGGTGGTGAGCTGACCTACTTCTATACACGAAGCTCAGAAGAGGACGAGCCTGATCAACTGAAAGCCCCGTCTAAAGCCGGTGAGTATCAAGTGCGCTATATTTTACGCGGCTCAGGTCAGGCAGTCGTACTGGCGAAACAGGCTTTTACAGTGACAGATAACTAAATAAAAACGACCCATGGGTTTAACCGTGGGTCGTTGTACTGTTTATTTTACAGGCTCTTTTAGCTGCAGTCTGGCAGAGCTGTTAGCTTTTATTTTGTTGCTGGAGCAAGTCGCGGATTTCTCTGAGTAGGACTTCTTCGTTGCTCGGTGTTGGCAGTTCTGCAGGAGCAGCGGGCGCTTCTTCGGCAATCTCTTCTTCATGTTTGAGACGGTTGATGACTTTTACGCCCATAAAAATAGCGAAAGCTATGATCACAAAGTCAATAATGCTTTGAATGAATTTTCCGTAGGCCAGCATCACTGCAGGTAAATCACCTTCAGCGGCTTTTAACGTCACCGCCAGATCGCTGAAATCAACACCCCCGATCATAACGCCCAGTGGCGGCATGATGATATCGCCCACAAATGAACTGACGATTTTTCCGAAAGCAGCACCGATAATAATACCGACAGCCATATCGACAACGTTACCTTTGACAGCAAACGTTTTGAACTCTTTAAGAATGCTCATGCTTTGTCTTCCATACCAAAAAATTATTTGATTAATGCTGTGCGACAATATGTCACATTATATTGCTCATTATAAAGGGCGTTTGCGGCAATATTTTATTTATTGTTACGCACACTGCATAGCAGTACGCATAGAAATTATGGGTATTGGCTAGGGCTGAAAGTGTTTTAACTAAAAGTGTTGTAGTTTATTGACTCCGAGCGACGGCGAATTTTGCCAGCTCGATCAGAGCATCACGGTAACCTGAGGCAGGAATAGGGTCGAGACAGTTGATCGCGCGTTGTGCGTAATCCTGTGCCAGTTTAGCGGTGTAATCCAGTGCACCAGACGCTTCAACTGCTGCGCTAATGGCCACAAGGTCTTCAATGCCACCCTTTTGAATGGCTTGGCGTACTAACGCTGCTTGCTCTGGCGTACCGTCACGCATGGTTGCAATCAACGGTAGGGTCGGCTTGCCTTCGGCTAAGTCATCACCGACGTTCTTGCCAAGAGTTTCTGCGTCGCCGCGATAATCGAGTAAGTCATCGACCAATTGGAAAGCAATACCAAGGTTGTCGCCGTAAGTGCGCAGCGCTTCGGCTTGTTCTGCTGGTGCGCCGGCTAGAACAGCAGCACTATGGGTGGATGCTTCAAATAACATTGCGGTTTTGCCACGAATCACTTCCATATAAGTGGCTTCAGTGGTGCTGGCATCGCGTACTTTTGTCAGCTGTAGGACTTCGCCTTCAGCAATCACACGAGTGGCTTGTGAGATGATTTCCATCACTGGCAGCGAGCCTAAGCGCACCATCATTTCAAACGAGCGCGCATATAAGAAATCGCCAACCAAAACGCTGGGTGCGTTGCCCCACTTGGCGTTGGCAGTCGAACGGCCACGGCGTAAGTCAGATTTATCCACCACATCGTCATGCAATAGAGTCGATGTGTGCAAAAATTCAATAACCGCCGCAAGCAGACGTAAATCGTCATCATTCTTCCCCAGCGCATTACCGGCCAGTAATACCAGAAGGGGGCGTAGGCGTTTGCCGCCTGCGGAGATGATGTAATCGCCGATTTTTTCTACCAAAGGGATCCGTGAGGACAGCTGTTGTTTAATGATGCTGTCTACTGCAGCAAAATCTTCAGCGACGATTTGGTAAAAAGCCTGTGGTTGCATGACCCTGCGTACTCCAATATGGTTGTGCGGCATGCTATGAGGCGCGCGCCTATCTGTCAAGGCGAGCGCATCGAATGCTTGCGTCTAGATTGATCTGTGCGTACAATTCGCGCTCCTGAACTTTACTTGGGCAACTCCCTGCCTTACGCAATTGCTAGTGTGTCTTAATCCAATGCACAGCAGCCATGCCAACCGATACTGATTATTATAAAGCGTTGGGTGAGCAGGAATAACGGAGATATGTGATGTACGCAGTAATTGTAACTGGCGGTAAGCAATACAAAGTCGCTGAAGGCGAATTTTTGAAGATTGAAAAATTGGACGTACCAGTCGGCGAAGCTATTTCGTTTGATCGCGTTCTATTAATCGGCAATGGCGAAGATGTGAAAATCGGTGCGCCAGTTGTTGAAGGTGCTAAAGTGACAGCTGAAGTGATTGACCAAGGTCGTCACGATAAAGTAACTATTATCAAGTTCCGTCGTCGTAAGCACAGCATGAAGCGTCAGGGCCACCGTCAGTGGTTTACTGAAGTTAAAATCACTGGTATTCAGGCTTAATTGACTGAACCCCCAAACTGATGGAGTGTTGATCTCATGGCAACGAAAAAAGCTGGTGGTAGTACTCGCAACGGTCGCGACTCGGAAGCTAAACGCTTAGGCGTTAAGATGTACGGCGGCCAAACTGTTAAAGCAGGAAATATTATCGTGCGTCAGCGCGGTACAGAATTCCACCCAGGTCCTAATGTTGGAATGGGCAAAGATCACACCTTGTTTGCTAAAGAAGCAGGCGTGTTGAAATTTGAAGTTAAAGGTGCTTTTGGACGTCGCTACGTTAGCGTAGTTTCAGCCTAAGTAGCTTTACACGGAAAAGCCCTGTCATTTGACGGGGCTTTTTTGTTTGTGCAGGCAGTAAAGACGGATTGTCCGTGCTTGTTGTATCCTGCGTCTATATTTATAAGCCTGCGGGCTCGCGGGAGGCACATTAATGAAGTTCGTCGATGAAGTATCGATTGTGGTAAAAGCTGGTGATGGCGGTAATGGTTGCATGAGTTTTCGCCGTGAAAAGTTTATTGAATTCGGTGGTCCAAACGGTGGTGATGGTGGCGATGGCGGCTCTATTTATATGGAAGCTGATATCAACCTCAATACCCTGGTCGATTACCGTTATACCCGCCGCTTTAACGCGCAGCGTGGTGAAAATGGTCGTGGTGCTGATTGTACCGGTGCGGGTGGCGAAGATACCATCTTAAAAGTACCGGTGGGTACGACTATTATTGATGCTGATACCCAAGAAGTTATTGGTGATTTGACCGAAGATGGCCAGCGTATCCGTGTTGTTGAAGGTGGCTGGCATGGATTGGGTAACACCCGCTTTAAATCCAGTAC
>LFRZ01000121.1 GCA_001513025.1 Gammaproteobacteria bacterium DTU037 | reverse complement strand
ATGGGCCCTGCAATGTTGGCGCTCACTGAAAGCAACATTGATGGCGTGGGTGAAAACCTTGTTGTGGCATGACAATAAAGTCGGTAACTTGACAATAAAGTTGGTAACTGCGGCTCTAAGTTGTTGATTTACTGTATGTGATACTTGAAAAACAGCTTGAAAGTTACCAACTTTATTTTTTCATACGATTTTTTCGAGACAATAAAATGCGGCTTAGCGAGCAGATTTGTTACCAACTTTATTAGCACGCCACACCTGTGAAACTCCTGCAAGGACGTTTGGTTGTGCAAACGCCTGAAGGCAGCCAGCAACCACACATGATCCGTAATGCATTGGTGCGTTGGTACAAACGTCAGGCCAGCTTAAAAATCCGTGAGAAGGTTAAACGCTACGCGCCTATCGTCGGTGTTGAGACTACTGGTGTGAGTATCAAAACCTTTAAATCCAGGTGGGGAAGTTGTACGGCCAAAGGTGAGTTGGAGTTCAATTGGCTAATTATGCTCGCACCCAATCGCATGGTGGATTACGTTGTTATTCACGAACTTTGTCACCTGATCCATCACGATCACTCGCCAGAGTTTTGGCGTGAGGTAATGCGCGTAATGCCGGATTATCAGCAGTGTCGGGAGTGGTTGAGGGAGAATTCTGAGGGGTTGGTGGTGTGAGCTTCCTGTTTAAACTCAGGTGGGTATTGCCCGTAAGTACGTTTAGTTTTACTCATTTTGGCACTCCAATCACTGACAGTTATTGTCGCTAGCTAAAGTGTCCAGTTCCTTTAGTCCAGAACACCAGCAGGTGGTCGGACTTGAAGCGCACCCCTTCGTTTAGCCGGTCCTGCTCGGGAATGGAC
>LFRZ01000122.1:21137-60647 GCA_001513025.1 Gammaproteobacteria bacterium DTU037 | reverse complement strand
AGCGTTCTATTTCAGCTCAATAGTCGCTATCCCTAAGGATGAAAAACCGCGACCCACAGCACTGGGAAAAAATCACAGAAAAGCAGCGCCCAAGCAGCACAGCAGCGCTGAACAGTGCTTTAGCAGCAGGCCATTAGAGGGAGAAGGATTAGAGAATCGAGAGCGTGGCGTGACACGCTTTAAGCGCGCCATCGCCCGCCCAGATCATCCAGCAAGCGGCTGATTGCTCAACAACAACCAGTGCTGCTGATTTTGGATGACTTGTGCATAGGACTGAATATCCTCTGCCGTGACTAACTGCGCTGCCTGTATCTCTGCGGCCAAGCCCAAGCCTAAACGCTGCTCACGCCAATGCCGAAACAACATTTGACTGAGGCGTTCCAGCCCCAACGCGCCCTGCACGAGCTGCTGAACCTGTAAGCCGAGCTCCGCAAGTAAGGTTGGCAGATGCTGATCGAGGGCCGCGTGATAGTCGGCTAAACACTGCTTAATCTCGATCAGTAATTGTGCGGCGCTGACCTTGCTCGACTGCACGGCACAAGACAACCCTTCATGCTCGCCTTGCGCATAAGGCAAGACAAACACCGCATAACAGAGCCCGCGCTGCTCGCGTAAATAGCGCTGCAAAGCCGTTTGTAAATGCTGAGCAAAAACACGATTAAGCAAACGCAGACGATCTTTTTCGACAATGGCGCGAGCAGGTAACGGAATATGGACAATCAGCAAAGCATCTTCAGTGCCGCTATCATCCACCTGCTGCCAGCCACTCGCTGCGGCGAGCGGAGGACTGACGCCACTCAAGGTTTGTAAACGTTGCAGATAACACGCTTCCAACAAGCCTGCGTGATCAGCCGCGCCGAGCCATAGTGCGACTTGCGGCTGGGCTGCTAAGCTGATTTGTGCGGGCGCGGGCGCTGCAGGTACGACGCCTGCTAACGCCCGCGGCAAACGTTGCAGCAAACAACGCAAAGCAAAATGACCGCTGACTGGCAACGGTGCGTCTGTTAAAGGCTCTTCCAGCGCGCTTAAGAGCTGGTTAACAGCGATAGGCAAATACTCTGCTGGCCCACTGATACGAATAAATAAATGACTCTGCGTACACTCGACTTGCCAATCCACGGCGTTATAGCTCAGTAACTTAGACACAGCGGCCAGTCGCGCCGGCAGCCATTGCGCCGCGTGTTGCGGATTCGCCAGCGACCAGCCCCAGTAGCAAACGGCTATACCCTTGGGAAAAGATACTGATGGGCAGAGACTTAAATAGCTGTGCTCTATTGCTATTGACTGCATTGCGCTGGACTGGTCATGGGTAAAATCACTGGCAAAGCTAAACTGCGGCACCCTCAGCGTTACTGTGCTGAGGTGTTGCGGCGGCGCAACAGCCTCTATCTGCAATGGCAGCCCCTGATCATAGCGGCCTGCAACTTCGTCAGCGCCAGCCATCACTTGCACAAAAGCCTGCTCGGCAACCGCCGCCAGCACAGCCTCCATAGCCGCTAAACACTCGACAGATACGCCATCAGAGATTGGCCAACGGCTGGCCAGCAGCTGCTGAGCTTTGCGCAATGGCTCAGCAACGAGCCAGCGATTGGCCTGTGCTTGCCGCTCGTAGGCCTGCTGCTCGGCACTGCGCAATTGCGTCTGCCATTGCTTGAGCCATTGCCTAAAGGCCTCAAGCAACAGCGTATGCGCAGTGGTTGGGTTGCTAAATTGCACGGTTAACACGCCTTGCGCCTCAGCCTGATAAGCGGCTCGGACATTGATGGCCGAACACCAGCCCTGCTGCTCAGCATAGGCTAAGAAGGTCTGGCCGATGCGTAGCGCTAAAGCATGCTGCATTTTTTCCACCAGTTCAGCTAAGCCCTGCCCGTGCTGATTAATCGGGATATGCACTACCAGATAAGTTTGATTGCCCGGCACCCTGAGCTTAACCACAGAGCCGCTCGGCACTTGTATAGCAGGCGCTCGGCTAACGGCTTGCTCACGCGGCAGCACCGTTAATGGCTGTAACGCACTCAGCACCTGCGCTTGCCAACTCGGCCACGCCTGCGGTAACAGCAAGACGATTTTTAGCCTGCTGCGCAGATAAGCCGCCTGATGAAAGGCTGCTAGCGCTGGGGCAAACGCCGCCTCTTCAATGCGCAAGGTGTCGCGATTGCCAGCATAAAAGCGCTGCAAAGGATGGCGTGCAACTAAACACGGAGCCAGCGCCGCATCCAGTAAAATCTGCGGCGCTTGGCAGTACAACTTAAACTCTTCATGGATAACTTCACGCTCAGAGCTCAGCATCGCCGGCTCTAAACGTGGGGCCACCAGCATATCCACCAAACGCGCCAAAGCTTCGAGAAACAGCGGCGCTTCTACCTGGAAATGAAAGAGCGTGTGCTCGGCTTGGGTTTGCGCATTGACATGGCCACCCTTGCGCTGAATAAAGGCCATCAAGCCATCATCCAAGGCAAAATTGCGACTGCCGCGAAACACCAGGTGCTCTAAAAAATGCGCCATGCCCAGGTAGCCCGCCGGCTCCGCATGACTGCCCGCTGCAAAACTTAAGGCCAAGGCGGCCTGCTGCGAGTCAGCAACTGACAGTACGGTTAATTCGCAGCCATCCGCTAACATTGTCTGCCATACAGTATTATTGTCTGAATGTGTCTGCTGCATAGATGCCCCTTAGCTTAGTGCTAACACAATCAATAGCCTAGCTCTATAACGCAACAGTACTTTAGAAGCAATTTCAGCACAGCCCTATCATTAAGTATCCACTACAGTCTAACAAATACAGGCCTATAACCTATGCTTGCGCAACTGAGCAGCACTTTAGTTGCAAGGCTAAATATATTTTAAAACCACTATCAAGCCATTAAAAAGCACGCACAGCTATAACTCAAATGCGTATGGCAAGGACTGAATCATATGGGTAAATGAGAGATGCATTACGCACCCGCGTATAAAGCATAATTAACAGCGACCAGAACGGCCAAGATAAAATGAGTAAAGCTCGCTAAACACGAGCACAAACAACAGACGAAAAAAAAGAGCCCTTAGGCTCTTTCTTCTTTTAGCGCGTACGCCAAATTTGGAGCGGAAAACGAGACTCGAACTCGCGACCCCGACCTTGGCAAGGTCGTGCTCTACCAACTGAGCTATTTCCGCATAATATGGCGTCCCCTAGGGGACTCGAACCCCTGTTACCGCCGTGAAAGGGCGGTGTCCTAGGCCACTAGACGAAGGGGACGCAGCCTTGGAGCTTATAACAGCTTGCAACTTCTTCTGCTTTAGCGCTTTGCGTTATTGCTTGGAAGTGGCGCGCATATTACGGTCGATCAGACCATCCGTCAAGCTCTTTATCAAAAATTCTTTATATTTTAATGTTCTGGGGCGTTTTGAGGCATAAACATCAGCTGAATCTCTTGGTTCCAGTCAAAATCTTCGCCATTTTCTAAAGCCTGATAGCGACGATCTTCCAACTGCTGATACTTATCAATTTCGTCATCTGGCATAAAGTGCAGACAGTCACCACCAAAAAACCACAATAAGTCACGCGGCACTAAATGGGCGATTTGTGGATAACGCTGGAACACCTGACTAATAATCTCCTGCCCCACATATAAGTCTTCGCTGCTTTCACCTAAGTCAGCGACCATCTCATCAAAGCGCTCAAGAAATAAGGCATGATGATTTTCCGGCACCACCTCTGCATCAGCAACCGCCACTAAAATCGTGCGTAAGTGTGCTAACAGCTGTAAGTGTTGTTCGACATGCGATGTGCTCATGGTGCTATCCCCTTAAAAACAAGCCGCGCAGTATAAAGCCTGCACGGCATTAACCCAAGGTACTCACCTGCATTCAAGCGCAGGCGACTCAGATGACGCTACAGCAATTGCTCTAATAGCTGCAGGCCAACCCATTGTTTCGCGAACTGCGCCGCGCAACGGCCATTACGGTTACCGCGCGCCAGTGCCCAACTGATCGCCTCTTTCGCTACGTCCTCACTGAACTGCCAACTCAGCTGTGTTGGACGTGCATACTCAGCAATCCAGTGCTGCACCACATCCAAGTAATGCTCTTGGCTAAAGGGATAAAACGACAACCACAGACCAAAGCGATCGGATAGCGCAATCTTATCCTCCACTGCTTCACTGGGATGCAACTCACCACCGTCACCATGCTGCCAATGCTGATTATCGCTGTGCTGCTCAGGTAATAAGTGGCGACGGTTAGAGGTGGCATACAACAACACATTATCTGGTGCGCGCTCTAAGGAGCCATCTAGCACACTTTTTAAAATACGGTAGTCGCCCTCACCTGCTTCAAAAGAGAGATCGTCGCAAAATACAATAAAATGCTGTGGCAAGCCGGCCAATGATTCAACAATCAAGGGCAAATCAGCCAGTTCATTGCGCTCCACTTCAATTAAACGTAAGCCTTGTGAGGCATATTCAGCCAATAACGCACGCACTAAGGATGATTTACCCGTACCTCGTGCGCCCCAGAGCAACGCATGATTGGCTGGAAAGCCGCGCATAAATTGCTGAGTGTTGCGTAATAATTGCTGACGCTGGCGATCGATTCCAAGCAAGTCAACCAATTGGATATCCGCACCCAACTGAATCGGCCGAAAAAAACTGCTATTGCCTTTGCGCTGCCAACTGGCGGCAAACACACTGTACCAATCCACCGGCTCAGTTGGCTTAGGCAACAAAGGCTCGACTTGTTGTAACACTTGATTGGCACGCTGTAAAAACTCATTGAGTAACGCAGACACATAGTTCTCCTTATCATAGCTTATCGCCCTCAGTCACTATTAAGCAGACAACCTATTGGGCAATAGATCAACCTGCTGCTGGCTCCAACCGTAAGGCCACAGAATTAATGCAATAACGCAGGCCCGTGGGTGCTGGGCCGTCGGGAAAAACATGGCCTAAGTGAGCATCACAGCCCGAACACAAGACTTCAACGCGCTGCATGCCATGACTCTTATCCACATGCTCGCTCAATGCCGCTGGGCTAATCGGCTGCCAATAACTGGGCCAGCCACAGCCCGCATCAAACTGATGCTGAGCGTCAAACAACGCTTGGCCACAGCAGACACAATGAAACACACCATTAAACGTGGGGGACTGATATGCACCACTAAATGGCCGCTCAGTACCGCCCAACCGACAAACTCGTAACTGCTCATCGGATAACTGTTCGCGCCACTCTTCGAGGGTCTTTGCAACCTTTTCCATCATATTCTCCAATTAAAGCCCAAGCATAAACCTAACGCTCCCTTTCACCTTTGCCAACACAGTCGTATGATAGGCATCTTTAAGTGCATCTATCTTGTCTGTTGATTCAGCGCAGCCATGGGGTGCACGGGCTATTTATGTTACGCGACAGCGCTCAAAATCGTTTTTTATCGACAGAACGCCCCTTATTGACCTATTTTATTCGGGATACTCAACATCATGCAGTTCAGCAAATCGAACAAGCTCGCTAACGTCTGTTATGACATCCGAGGCCCTGTACTTAAACACGCCAAACGTCTTGAAGACGAAGGCCATCGTATTCTCAAGCTTAATATTGGCAATCCTGCACCCTTTGGCTTTGAAGCACCAGAAGAAATCCTTCAGGATGTCATGCGCAACTTGCCTAATGCACAAGGGTACAGCGACTCTAAAGGCTTGTTTAGCGCGCGCAAAGCGATCATGCAGTACTATCAGCAAAAAAACGTTGAAGGCGTCGGCGTTGAAGACATTTACTTGGGTAATGGCGTCTCCGAACTGATCGTGATGACCCTGCAAGCTTTGTTAAATAACAACGATGAAGTACTACTGCCGGCACCCGACTACCCATTATGGACTGCTGCCACCAGTTTAGCCGGTGGCAAGCCAGTGCACTATTTATGTGACGAGCAAGCTGGCTGGTTTCCAGATATTGCCGATATGCGCTCAAAAATCACCAGCAACACCAAGGCGATTGTCTTAATCAACCCGAATAACCCAACCGGTGCGGTGTACTCGAAAGAAGTACTGCTGGATATTCTGGAACTGGCGCGTCAACACAACTTGATGGTTTTATCTGACGAAATCTACGATAAAATTTTATACGATGGCGCCGAGCATATCTGCACGGCGTCATTGGCCACGGACGTTTTATGCTTAACCTTTAACGGCCTCTCCAAATCCTACCGAGTGGCCGGTTTCCGTTCGGGCTGGGTGGCTATCTCAGGGCCTAAGCACCGCGCACGCAGCTATATTGAAGGTCTGGATATTCTGTCCAATATGCGTTTGTGTGCCAACGTCCCAGCACAGCATGCCATTCAAACAGCATTGGGCGGTTATCAAAGTATCAATGATTTAATCTTGCCCAACGGTCGCTTACTGGAGCAGCGTAACCGCACCTGGGAGTTACTCAACTCTATTCCCGGTGTAAGCTGTGTCAAACCTATGGGCGCGCTGTACGCCTTCCCCAAGATTGATCCGAAAATCTGTCCGATTCATAACGATGAAAAATTCGTGCTGGATTTACTGCTCTCAGAAAAGCTCTTAGTAGTACAAGGCACGGCATTTAACTGGCCTTGGCCAGACCATTTCCGCGTCGTTACGCTGCCGCGCGTGGATGATCTGGAGCAAGCCATTGGCCGAATCGGTAATTTCTTAAAAACCTACCGCCAATAAGCCTGCACCGACTCAATATTGATACATTCCACCCAGAAGGCCTGATAATATCTATCAGGCCTTCTTTGTTAAAACGCTGCCTATCGTGACTGAATGCTGTCAGCCTACTGCAAACAGTATCTATAGCGTGCCTGACACAGTTTGCAACAGTCAGCCCCTTGAAGCGCATCCGCGCAACCCTTATATAGTTCACCTGATTAGACTTTTGGAGCTTCTCGCACATGATGCGTATCTTTTTATTCTTAGCAACTAACATTGCGGTACTGTTAATTGCCAGTGTTACCCTCAGTTTGCTGGGTGTGGACCGATTCACCGGCCAGAACCATGGCGACTTATTAATTTTCTGTGCAGTCTTTGGTTTTGCCGGCTCGCTGGTCTCGCTGTTTATTTCTAAATGGATGGCCAAGAGAAGCACTGGTACACAAATTATTGATCAGCCTCGTACACGCCAAGAACAATGGTTAGTTAACACCGTTGCAGAACTGGCCAATAAAGCAGGTATTGGCATGCCAGAAGTGGGTATTTTCCCATCCCACCAATCCAACGCTTTTGCCACCGGCTGGAACCGCAATAGCGCCTTGGTTGCTGTCAGCCAAGGTCTGCTAGACCGCTTCTCACAAGATGAAATTAAAGCTGTATTAGCCCATGAAATTGGCCACGTAGCCAATGGCGATATGGTCACGATGGCGTTATTACAAGGCGTGGTAAACACCTTTGTGATGTTCTTTGCGCGTATTTTCGGTGACTTTGTTGATAAAGCCATCCTGAAAAATGAAGACGGCCGTGGTATTGGCTACTTTGTAGCGACGATTTTCGCGGAATTGGTACTGGGTATTTTAGCCAGCACTATCGTGATGTGGTTCTCGCGCCGCCGTGAGTTCCGTGCGGATGAAGCCGGTGCTGATTTGGCCGGTAAACAGGCAATGATTGGTGCCTTAAACCGCTTGCGCGCTGAACAAGGTATCGAATCCGACATGCCTAAAGCCCTAACGGCTTTCGGTATCAATGGCGGTTTAAAAGAAGGTTTGGCCGGTTTATTTATGAGCCACCCTCCTTTAGAAGTACGCATCGCGGCACTGCAAGACCGACGTTAAGCGCAACGGTGTAAAAAAGGCTCAGTGCGTGATGCGTGCTGGGCCTTTTTTTGTACCTGATGAAAGCTACTGAGGTTGGCTCAACGCCAGCAACGCTTTATTTAAGCGGCTGCGCAATGCAGGCGTATGACACGCAGAGTCTTTAGCCATGGCGACAAAGAATCCTTGCGTCTCGACCGGCGGATCAATGGCTTCAAAACGTCGGCCTAAATCATGCTGCACAATATACTGCTGCATCGCTTGCTGCTCAGCCAACACATAATCGGCTCGCCCCTGCAGCACCTTATCAATCGCTACTGCAAGGCTATCGACGGCACGTATCGGCCAGTTTAGTTGCTCTGCTTGGCGATCAAAGACCATTAAAGGTTTAGCCGTTATCACTTGCACACCACGCAAGCCGGACAGCTCAGGCCACTGCGTGAGCGATACCTGTTCGCCAGTGCGCAGCCATAGGCGGTAAGTTTTTTCTGTATAGGCCGGCGTTAGATAATCCAGCGGTGCATCTTTTTCAGTCTCTAGACTGACTCCAATAATCAAATCAACGCGGCCACTGCGCACCTCAGCTAAGGCCTTGCGCCCCTGCGCGGCCTCGACTTTAATCCGCAGTTGTGTTTTTTCTGCCAGTGCGTGTACAACATCGAGGCTGGCATTGCGCGGTTTCTCAGCGGTTAGATAACTGACCGCCACCAGCGTTTCACACGCCTGTTGATCTGCATAAAGCATGCTTGGCACTGTACTGCCGACTACTGTTCCTATTGCACACAATACCCATCGCCAGTTCATAACACTCCAATCAAGCAGCAATTCTATTAAGGCAGGTATATTACACGGGTGGAGCTCGACACGCGCTATACCGCAGCCTAATTGGCCCTGCGGCCAAGTAGATTCTTTAACTAGAGAGCGCACTGTTGCGGCTCGAGCAGTGCAATAGATATAAAAAAACCCGCTTTAAAAAAAGCGGGTTTCTTCTACCAAGGAGTCAGCCTTACAGGGCTTTTTCTAACTCAGGCACAGCGTCGAACAAATCCGCCACTAAACCGTAGTCTGCCACTTGGAAAATCGGTGCATCTTCATCTTTGTTGATCGCAACGATCACTTTAGAATCTTTCATACCGGCCAAATGCTGGATTGCACCGGAAATACCCACTGCAATATACAGGTCTGGCGCAACAATTTTACCTGTTTGACCCACTTGCATATCGTTCGGTACAAAACCTGCGTCAACCGCAGCGCGTGAAGCACCCACTGCAGCGCCAAGCTTGTCAGCAACGCGGTTGAGCATTGCAAAGTTGTCGCCGTTCTGCATACCACGACCACCAGATACAACGATCTTCGCCGCAGTCAGTTCAGGACGGTCAGATTTCGCCAGCTCTTCGCTAACAAAAACAGAAATACCCGCATCACCACCAGCAGTCACAGCTTCAATGCTTGCAGAACCGCCTTCAGCAGCCGCCGCATCAAAACCAGTGCCACGTACGGTAATCACTTTAATCGCAGCGTTAGATTGCACGGTCGCAATCGCATTACCCGCATAGATTGGGCGCTTAAAGGTATCAGCACTTTCTACTGCGATAATTTCAGAGATCTGATCCACATCCAGCAACGCAGCAACGCGTGGTAGCACGTTTTTACCGATTGAGGTGGCAGAGGCAAGAATATGCGTGTAGTCCTTACCCACTTCAGCAATTAAAGGGGCAACGTTTTCAGGCAGTTGATAAGCAAAAGCAGCGTTATCCGCTAGCAATACTTTGCTCACGCCATCAATTTTTGCAGCAGCTTCCGCAACCGCAGCGCATCCAGCACCGGCAACCAGTACATGAATATCGCCACCAATAGCTTTGGCCGCCGAAACGGTGTTCAAGGTAGCAGCACCCAGAGCGACGTTAGTGTGTTCAGCAATAACCAAAATAGCCATTAGATTACCTTCGCTTCATTTTTAAGTTTTTCGACCAGTTCAGCCACATCTTTTACTTTGATACCGGCACTGCGTGTGGCCGGTGCTTCAACTTTCAAAGTGGTAACTGTGGATGCGGTAGAAACGCCCAAAGAGTCTGGAGTAATAATTTCCAGCGGCTTTTTCTTGGCTTTCATAATGTTAGGCAAAGATGCATAACGTGGCTCATTTAAACGCAAGTCAGTGGTAACAATCGCTGGTAAATTCAGGGTAACTGTTTGTAAGCCACCATCAACTTCACGCGTCACGTTAACTTTATCGCCAGCTACTTCCACTTTAGAAGCAAAAGTACCTTGCGCATAACCGGTTAAGGCACCGAGCATTTGACCGGTCTGATTGTTATCAGTATCAATCGCTTGCTTGCCCAGCATAATCAGCTGTGGCTGCTCTTGATCAACCACTGCTTTAAGCAGTTTGGCTACAGTCAGTGAGCGTAACTCTTCAGCCGTTTCGACCAAAATTGCACGGTCAGCGCCTAGAGCGAGCGCAGTACGCAATTGCTCTTGAGCAGCAGTAGGGCCAATGCACACTGCAACCACTTCAGTTGCAATACCTTTTTCCTTTAAGCGAATGGCTTCTTCAACGCCAATTTCGCAGAAAGGGTTCATAGACATTTTAACGTTGGCAAGATCAACGCCAGTGTTGTCCGCTTTGACGCGAACCTTGACGTTATAGTCTACCACTCGCTTGACAGCTACTAGAACCTTCATGGATTCCTCGTTATCTCGGGTGAATAAAAAATGTCGCCAAGACAAGCCTGGCCTGAGTGATGTGTCTGGTCGAATATATAACCAACCCATCAGATACGCACAAAACTTCTCCTATCTTGAACGTAAGACCTAAGTCGGTCAATACAACAATTCAACCTTTCTGCTCAACCTTTGAATTTTTATTTCAACGGGATTTTAAAAAATTCAAACGATCGTTTGTATTGGAAGAACGCGTAGTGATGGATATAATGCTGAAAAACAATCACGATGTCAGTGAAAGATCCATGCCTACCAAAATAAAATAATGAACAGCATCAGTAGGAGATAGCTTGTGGAACGCGAATTTATGGAATTTGATGTCGTCATCGTCGGCGCAGGCCCTTCAGGCCTTTCAGCCGCATGTCGACTCAAACAAAAGGCTTTAGAAGCCGGTCAAGAGATCAGTGTTTGCGTCGTTGAAAAAGGCTCCGAAGTCGGTGCTCATATTCTTTCCGGTGCTGTTTTTGAGACCCGCGCGCTCGATGAATTGTTTCCAAACTGGAAAGAATTGGGTGCGCCACTCAATACACCAGTGAAGCGTGACGACATTTATTTATTAAAAAATGCCGAAAACGGGCAAAAAATACCAAACTTTTTTGTGCCAAAAACCATGCACAACGAAGGCAATTACATCATTTCTTTGGGTAATTTATGCCGCTGGCTTGCCGAGCAAGCAGAAAATCTTGGCGTAGAAGTCTATCCCGGCTTTGCTGCACAAGAAGCTTTAATCAATGAAAAAGGGGCTGTCTACGGTATTTTAACCGGTGACATGGGCGTTGACCGCGACGGTAATCCGAAAGACGGCGTCTACACTCCAGGTATGGAATTGCGTGCAAAATACACGCTATTTGCCGAAGGTTGCCGTGGTCATATCGGTAAGCAACTCATCAAACGCTACAATCTCGATAGCGAAGCCGATGCTCAGCATTACGGTATCGGCATTAAAGAAATTTGGGACATTGACCCCGCAAAACACGAAGAAGGCTTGGTGGTGCACACCGCAGGCTGGCCGCTGGATGATGACAACCCAGGCGGTTCTTTCTTGTACCACATTGAAAACAATCAAGTGGTTGTGGGCTTAATCGTTGACCTCTCGTACAGCAACCCACACTTATCACCTTTTGATGAGTTTCAGCGCTACAAACACCATCCAGTAGTCAGCCAATACCTCACCGGTGGTACCCGTGTAGCCTATGGCGCCCGTGCAATTGCTAAAGGCGGCCTCAACTCACTGCCGAAGATGGTCTTCCCAGGCGGCGCCTTGGTCGGCTGTGATTTAGGCACACTGAACTTTGCCAAAATTAAAGGCAACCACACGGCGATGAAGTCCGGTATGTTGGCTGCGGAAGCTGCCGCCGATGCGGTTCTGCAGGGTCGCGAAGGGGGTGACGAGCTGACCGCTTATGTGGATGCCTTCAAATCAAGCTGGTTGTATGACGATCTGTTTACCAGCCGTAACTTTGGTGCAGCGATGCATAAATACGGCGCGGTATTAGGTGGGGCCTTTAACTATATCGACCAAAATATTTTTGGTGGTAAAATGCCCTTCACTCTGCACGACACAATCCCAGACTATGCCAAACTGAAACTGGCTTCTGAGTCGAAGAAGATTGTTTATCCTAAGCCTGACGGTAAGCTCAGCTTCGATAAGCTCAGCTCGGTATTTCTGTCGAATACCAACCACGAAGAAATACAGCCATGCCACCTAAAACTGGCGGATGCGAGTATTCCTCTGGGTAAAAACCTGTCGATGTACGATGAGCCTGCGCAGCGTTACTGCCCTGCTGGGGTGTATGAAATTGTCACCCAAGAGAACGGTGAGCAGACGTTCCAGATCAATGCGCAAAACTGTGTGCACTGTAAAACTTGTGATATTAAAGACCCTGCACAAAATATCACTTGGGTTGCACCAGAAGGCACTGGCGGTCCGAACTACCCCAACATGTAATATGGCATAGCGGTAAAAAAGCCCTCCTTGCGAGGGCTTTTTATTCACTAAAGATATATCAAAATTACTTTTAATTCTTTTACAGCATAACAAGCCTTGCTTATAGTGTTCCCCTTCTCCTCTTTCTCCAAGGGATCGCGATATGAAACGTTTGTTAGCTGCATCAATTCTTGCCCTCAGCTTTAGTGGTGTTAACACCCTACAGGCCGCACCCCTGCTGAATGTCTCGTATGATGTTATGCGCGATTTCTATAAAGACTACAATTCTGCTTTCCAAAAGCATTGGCAGGAGCAAGGTAATAAAGCGACGCAAATTCAAATGTCCCACGGCGGTTCAAGCAAGCAAGCACGCTCAGTAATTGATGGTCTGCCAGCTGATGTCATTACTATGAATATGGCCACAGATATTAATGCGCTGTACGAATACGGCAAATTAATTCCAGAAAACTGGGCTGAGCGTTTACCTAACAATAGTGCGCCTTTCACCTCAGCGACGGTATTGATCGTGCGTAAAGGTAATCCAAAAAACCTGCACGACTGGCCTGATTTGCTGAAAGACGGCGTACAAATTATCGTACCCAACCCGAAAACCTCAGGTAACGGTCGCTATACTTATTTATCCGCTTGGGCTTATGTTTTAAAGCATGGTGGCACTGAACAAGACGCGAAAGATTTTGTTGGCAAACTGTTTAAACAAGCACCTGTATTGGATACAGGCGGCCGTGCAGCCACCAGCACCTTTATTCAAAACCAAATCGGTGATGTCTTAATCACCTTTGAAAATGAAGCAGAAATGATCGCTCGAGAATTCGGCCGCGGTGGTTTTGAAGTGGTCTATCCCAGTGTCAGCGCTGAAGCTGAACCTCCTGTAACGGTGGTAGATAAAGTGGTTGATCGCAAAGGCTCGCGTAAGATTGCTGAAGCCTACTTAAAGTACCTATGGTCGGATGAAGCGCAGCGCATTGCCGCTAACAACTACTTACGTCCGCGCAACACAGAGATTCTTGCCGAGTTTGCCGATCGCTTCCCTAAAGTTGATTTTATGCCAGTAGAAGCGACCTTTGGCAGCTGGTCTGATATTCAAAAGACCCACTTCAATGATGGTGGAATCTTCGATCAGGTCTACGCTGACCAATAACCCCCTGTAAACACCCACCACCGTCCTGCCCTACAGCGCAAGACGGTGGCATAGCCTACCCGCAACACATCCCAGCGACAGTTTGCCCAATAAAGCCATACACAGGTCAAGCACAGCGCAGCAATGATCAAGAGCATTAAGCCGATCGCACATCACCGCAGGCAGATTAAAAACCAGACCCGCACGCCCAATTTTTGGGCCCTCGCAACCGCTTGCGTGCGGCGCTCAACACCCTGTTTAAGATTGATATTACCCGCATGGGTTTTCACCGTATGCAGCGACATACACAACTTATCACTGACATCCTGACTGGACAGCCTTGCGCAATCAACTGCAACACGGCCAACTCCCGCGCACTTAACGCCTCATAAACGCCAGCGGGCTAATGCCAATTGGGTCGCTGACGGCTATTGACCAACAACAGCAAGCCGCTCGGCAGATGATTTAAAAAATATTGCAAACTGTGATCCAGCACTTCACTTTGCACCAGCTGGTAATCAGCTAAGACAATCCGCACTGGCGCGGCGGGATCCAAATCATCAAACCATGCCTCATAAGGAAAGGCCTGATGGTTGTGTCGGGCTTTTAAAGTTGCAACCCTTGCTCAGCGATATCAGGATATATACTGTGCAGTGCTGCCAAGAAGCCTTAAAAACGCCCTAGCGCGCGATAACGAGCACTGAGCGCCAACCACACAGTGCGCTACGGCGTAGGTAACTGCCCACAAAACTTACTGACTAAAGCACGCTTACCAGAGCCTGCAGGGGCGCACACTAACAGCAAGCGTCCTTGTAATCCGCTATTGAGCTGCTCACACAAACGCGGACGACAAATATAGCCCGCAGGCACCGGTGGTTGATAAAACGCTCAGTCAAGACCGGTGTGGCGAACCTACGCTTAGGCAAAGCCATAACCCTGAAACGATAGATTGTAAAGAGAGGCACTCTGCGCAGAGAAGGCTAAATGCCACTGTGCGCTACTAGACACCCAATCCGGCACACTGTTATTTCTTTTTTACATAGAGCACTAAGTTGTGATCAATCATTTCATAACCCATATCTTCAACAATTTTACGCTGACGTTTTTCAATTTCCTCATCAAAAAACTCAAACACTTCACCGCTGTCAACACAGACAATATGGTCATGATGTTCGCCATCATCCAATTCAAAGACCGCATGCCCACCATCAAAATTATGGCGAATGACCAAGCCTGCTGTTTCAAATTGGGTCAATACACGGTATACCGTAGCTAAACCGACATCTTCACCAGACTCCATTAATGTTTTATAAACATCCTCTGCGCTCATATGGCGCGGCTCGCATGTTTCGAGGATTTTCATGATTTTAACTCGCGGTAAAGTGACCTTTAAACCCGCTTTACGTAATTCAATATTTTCAGCCATAGTTGTTTTCTCACTAATGCGGTTTCGCTGAAGCGCACAATGCAGGTATGATCAGCGTATCTGTTACTTATTCACGATAGTGGAAGTCCGTCTCCAATGCAAAATAGAACACGTATTATTCGCAGTTTTACCCTTGCCGGCTTATTGGTACTGGCTGGATGCTCATTTCCTGGCGTCCATAAAATCGATATTCAGCAAGGCAATGTGGTCTCTCAAGATATGGTTGACCAGTTACTCCCTGGTATGACCACGCGCCAAGTGCGCTTTATTATGGGCACACCACTGATTACTGATACCTTCCATAGCAACCGCTGGGATTACTTATACAGTATCCAACTCGCCGGCGGTACACGCAAACAAGAACGTATCAGTCTAATCTTTGACGAAAACAATCAGCTGCAAGGCCTGTCTGGGGACTTTGTACCAGGCATCAGCCGTGACCAAGCTATTTTAGGTCAATCTAAAAAAGTAACCCCTGTCGGCGAGACGCCTGCAGTCAGCACAGAAACACTTCAAGTGTTTCCGCAAAACACCGTGCAAGCGCCAACCCCAGGCTCGCTGCAAGAGCAAATCCAGCGTGAAGTTGACGATATTGAAGTCGCACCGATTCCAGAGTCACGTGTCGAAGACGACGAACGCTAAGATTGGCAGCAGCACTCAATCAGTAGAAGTGGTTTGCGCCGCTTCTGCTGCCTTAGCTTGTGCTACGCGCTCAGCACGTTGCTTACGCACTTCTTTAGGGTCAGCCAGCAACGGACGATAAATCTCAACACGATCGCCGTCCTCTAAACAATGCTCTTGTGGGCGCGCAATGTTCTTGCCAAAGATCCCTAAAGGACTGTGTTGCAGATCTATATCGGCAAACTCACTCTCCAGTCCTGATCCTAGGGCAGCGTCTCGCGCTGTCGTGCCCTGTGGCACCTGCATTTGCACAATTTTCTGTTTATGCGCTAAGGCATACGCCACTTCAACAGTGATCATCGGCTTATCCATAGAGTTGTTTGGCTCGCTGACAAAATGCATCCACCATGGTATTGGCGGCCTGAGTAAATAAAGGTCCTAATGTGGCCTTCATAATCGATCCAGCATAATCAAATTCTAAATCCAGACTGATTTTACAGGCCTTGTCACCCAGCGCTTTAAACTCCCAAATGCCCTGTAACTGACTAAACGGTCCTTCTTCCAATGCCATAGTGATGCTCTGATCAGGCACTAAGGTGTTTTTTGTCACAAAACGCTGAGATAAATGGCCTTTAGCAATCACTAAGGCCGCACGCATATAATCGTCACCCTGCTCAAGTACTTCACTGGCCGAGCACCAAGGTAAAAATTGCGGATAACTGGGAACATCATTAATCAAGGTATACAGTGCAGAAGCACTGTAGGGCAGCAGAGCAGAACGTTGAATGTGCGTGGCCATAGTTACTTTTTACCCGTCAAGAAAAACCATTTGCGATCGCCTGAACTGATCCATTATCGACAAACCCTTCTGCGCCCAGCACAACCGATCTAGCGCAATATGTAATCCCGATAACAGGCGGCATAACGCAGTCAATAAAACGCTATTGTCGTGCATTCATGGCCACCTCTCAAGTAAACGATAAAGATTCCTTAGCAGCCCCTCGCCAGACGCTGCATAACGTCTTATAATCCCCCACTATGGCTAAACATAAAAAACAACCGAAAGGCACCATTGCGCTGAATAAAAAAGCGCTACACGATTATTTTGTCGAACAGCGAATGGAGGCAGGTATTGCTCTGGCTGGCTGGGAAATCAAAAGTTTACGTGCAGGCAAAGCGCAACTGGTGGACAGTTACGTCTTACTTAAAGACGGCGAAGCGTGGCTGATGGGCTGTCATATCAGTCCGCTGACGGCCGCCAGTACCCATGTGATTACTGACCCGACACGTACACGTAAGCTTTTGCTCAACCGCAGCGAACTGGATAAGCTTTTTACCGGCGTCCAGCAAAAAGGTTACACCTGCGTGGCTTTGGCGCTGTACTGGAAAAACCATCTAGTTAAATGTGAAATTGCCTTGGGTAAAGGTAAAAAAGAATACGATAAGCGCCACGTAGAAAAGGAACGTGACTCCAATCGTGAGATGCAGCGCGCCTTACACGACCGTAAAAAAGCGCTTTAACTGCTCTCAACCTTGCAAGGTCAGCGTATTACGGCGCTGACCAGCCCGCGTCAGCTAACGCCTGAAGAATACTCTGCATACTTTGCTCACCGTGCAATTGACTGACCAACTGGCCTTGCGGATTAACAATATAAGTAACAGGTAAGCCGCGCACCGCAGGTAAAGCAAAGCGTAACGCTGGATCACGGCTCAGCACCGGAAAAGCAATACCCAACTGCTGACTGTCGACCAATAGCTCTGCCCCTTGCAATTGATCATAATTAACCCCCAAGACCCGTATGCCTTGAGCATACTGCGCATGATGCAGGGTATTCAGCTCTGGAATTTCCTTACGGCAGGGCGCGCACCACACCGCCCAATAATTAATCACCAACCACTGCCCCACCAGCGCAGACTCAGCAATCGGCACACCATGCTGATCGGGACCCAGCGACTCGGCTTGGCCGCAGCCAGTCAATACCAGCAACACAACCATCCTCAGGTATTTTCTCATCATTTATCTCTCTTCTGTGAAGGATACCGCCCAAGCGGCTTAGCCTGTTAGAATGCCGCATGCGTTTTTTAAGGTAACTGACATGACCGATATCACCCTATACCACTACTCGCGCTGTAGTAAATCACGTGCTGCCTTAGCACTAATTGAGGCGCGAGGCATTCAAGCCAAGATTGTGCACTATCTAGACACTCCGCTAGATGCCCAACAACTGAGCACTTTAGTGACGCAACTGGGCCTCTCGGCACGCGACTTAATCCGCAGCAGTGAATCAGCTTATAGCGACATGGGCCTGGATAATCCAGAGTTAAGCCAAGCGCAATTGCTTGACGCCATAGTGCAAGCGCCCATTCTGCTGCAACGCCCCATTTTAGTTGTGGGTCAACGTGCGGCTATTGGCCGCCCACTAGAGAATTTAATCGAGATTTTGCCATGACCGCACCCTATATTTTAGTGCTCTATTATAGCCGCCACGGCGCCACCGCGGACATGGCGCGACATATTGCCCGAGGCGTTGAACAAAGCGGCATGGAAGCTCGTATGCGTACGGTGCCAGCGGTCTCCAACGACTGTGAAGCGGTCGCACCAGAGGTACCGACAGAAGGCGCGATGTACGCCAGTCTCGATGATTTAAAAAACTGTGCCGGCTTAGCCTTGGGCAGCCCCACTCGCTTTGGCAATATGGCCGCGGCGATGAAATATTTCTTAGACGGCACCAGCAACCTGTGGTTAACCGGCGAACTGGTCAATAAACCCGCTGGCGTCTTCACTTCCACTTCAAGCCTGCATGGCGGTCAAGAAAGTACTTTGCTCAGTATGATGCTGCCTTTGCTACACCATGGCATGTTGATCTGCGGCCTCCCCTATAGCGAGCCGGCCCTCATCAATACACAAAGCGGCGGCACACCTTACGGCCCAAGCCATGTTGCCGGTGCCGATAGCAAGCGTGCGCTGGATCAAGATGAAATCAGTCTATGCCTTGCCTTAGGTAAGCGCTTAGCGCAATTTGCCCAACAACTGGAGACGCCCCGTGGCTAAAAAAAGCCCTAAACCGCTACCTGAACTCAGCTGGCTAGAGCCTCGCTTGCGCATCAGTCGTATCATCAGCTTAGTCTCACTGGCTGCATTAGCGGTGCTCTTGGTCGCATGGAATATGTTTTTCACGAACCAGCATAACACCCCAGGCCTGGGCGCTTTGGCGATTATCAGCTTTGCCCTTGTGCCGTTGATAATCGTGGCCCTAGGCATGCTCTTAGGTTCAACCAAAACGCATATCTGGGCCTGTATTCTAATTAACATCTACTTTGTCCACGGCGTGCTGGCCAGCTTCTCTACAAGCAATGCTTGGTTAGGTTACGCCGAGACATTTTTAAGCGTACTGCTATTTTGCAGCGCATTAATGTATACCAGCTGGCGCTTTAAATACGACCGTAAGCTGGCTGGCGAAGTTTAAGCCGGCTCCAGTAACAAAAAAGCCGCTATTGCATGATGCAAAGCGGCTTTTTTGACCCATCTGTTACTGCAGAAGACTTATTTCTCTAAGTATTTTTCCACATCCAATGCTGCCATACAGCCGGCACCGGCTGAAGTAATCGCTTGACGGTATACATTATCGGCTACATCACCGGCGGCAAAGACACCTTCTATGCTGGTCGCCGTCGCATTGCCGTCACGTCCACCATTGACCACCATATAACCGCCTTTTAACTCAAGCTGGCCTTCAAATAAGCTGGTGTTGGGCGTATGCCCAATCGCAACAAATAAACCATCCACTGTCAGCTCACGGGTGCTGCCATCATTATTGAGTAAACGCACACCCGTCACGCCCATCTCATTGCCCAGCACTTCATCCACTTGCGCATTCAGCGCCAGTTCAATTTTACCTTCGGCAACTCGAGCATAGAGTTTATCTTGTAAAATTTTCTCGGAACGGAAAGTCTCGCGACGGTGAATCAAGGTCACTTTACTGGCGATATTAGATAAATACAGCGCTTCTTCAACCGCGGTATTACCACCACCCACGACAGCCACTTCACGGTTACGGTAGAAAAAACCATCACAGGTGGCACAGGCTGAAACGCCCTTACCCATAAAAGTCTCTTCAGACGGCAAGCCTAAGTAACGGGCACTGGCACCGGTGGCGATAATTAACGCATCACAGGTATAAGTACCACTATCGCCAATTAAGGTAAAAGGTTTGCTTTGCAATTGCGCGGTATGAATATGATCAAAAATAATTTCGGTTTCAAAGCGTTCTGCATGTTTTTGCATACGCTCCATTAACGCAGGTCCAGTCAAGCCTTCTGGATCACCCGGCCAGTTATCCACTTCCGTGGTGGTGGTCAACTGACCACCCGCTTGCATTCCAGTAATCAATAAAGGTTTTAGATTGGCGCGCGCGGCGTAGACGGCGGCACTGTAACCAGCAGGACCAGAACCAAGAATAAGCACAGGCGAGTGACGAACGTCAGACATAAACAACTCCTAATAAGGGACCTAAAGCAAAATAGTGTGTCATAGGTTACAGTTTGCACAGTCACGCGCCAAACTCTAACCTTAAGCATGATGAATATGCACAGACTACACCACTTAATCACTGTTTGACTCTGCTCATATTGTCTACCAACCTCACCTCTGGTGCCACTCGGATAGGAAACACGCTATGCCTGCTCAGCCTCTTGGCGGCCCCCAGTATTTAAATGCTGGCTTTAAAATGATTATGCGCCCCGGTTTGCGCATGTTCGTGCTATTACCGCTCTCAATTAATATCGTAGTTTTTTTTGGCCTGATTTACTTTGCAGTCCAGCGTTTTAATGGCTGGGTTGCACAACTGATGCCCAATCTGCCCAGCTGGCTGTCATTCTTAGACTACATTTTATGGCCGCTGTTTGTTGTGCTGGTTCTGTTGATTATATTTTTTACTTTTACCACCATCGCCAATCTGATTGCCGCGCCTTTTAATAGTTTTCTGGCTGAAAAAGTTGAAGTGATTGCCCGCGGTGAAGACCATTTTCCACCCTTTAGCTGGGGCGAGTTGCTGGCCATGGTGCCACGGACCATGGCCCGTGAAATGCGTAAGCTGGGCTACTTTCTGCCGCGCGCACTGGGTTTGCTGATTTTATCTTTTATTCCTGGGCTCAATATTATCGCGGCGCCGCTGTGGGTACTGTTTAATATTTGGATGATGGCAGTGCAGTATATTGACTACCCAGCAGACAATAATAAAGTCAGCTGGCCTGTGATGATGGAATGGTTACGCAGCAGACGCTTGCTCAGTTTGGGCTTTGGCGGCATCACTTATTTGGCACTGATGGTGCCATTTTTTAATCTAATCGCCATGCCGGCAGCGATTGCTGGCGCCACCTTACTCTGGGTTGAGCAGCGCAGCGTTAAACCCGTGCGCTAACTCAGTCAGCCCGGCACTGCTGAGCAGCGATGCCGGGTGACTTATCGATTAAAACAATGCAGTTAACTGCAGCTGGCCATTTTCAATCGGCGGGCACCAATAGTAACCACCGCTGACCGGGCGACTGAAACGAAACAAGCCATCAACAATGCCATCATCCAGACCAATCATGCGGCGCAATTGCATTTCATAAAAGTCTAAGGTGTGCGCAAACGATAAGAACACTAGCCCTGCTTCATCTCCATCGATATAGGGCATTGAGCGACGCACCACAAAGGCCTCAGGCTCAAAATCCTCCATAGCAGTGCGTTTGACATGCGCGGACTCTGGCGCATCCTCAATTTCTTCATTATCGCTTAAACGACGGCCAAAAATATGGTCTTGCTCTTCTTGCGGCAAACCTTTGAAATGGGCTAAATCATGCACCCAATGCTGTATTCCAGCATAACTACCACCTGGCGCTTCGCAGTCAATCGCAGCCTCCACCGCCGCCTGCTCAACAGGATTTTCCGTACCATCTTCATAGCCTGTTAAATCATGCCCGGTCTTATAACGAAAGGCTTCAGTCACCTGCACTACGGATAAAGCCGGTGCGACCGCAGCAATCAAGGCCTGCGTACGGTGTAATAATTCGCCGCGGTCATCACCACGCAGCCAGCACCATAGCGCATGCTGAGTGGAAGGAATGTCAATGCCTTGATTGCTCAGGGCTGGAAAAATGCGCATTTTATCCAGTTTTACATTTAACCCTTGCAGCAGTGACTGACCAAACCCGACCACCGTTGCATCACCATCGACCATCAGCGCTAAACGACGCAATGCTGCAGCAAGATGTTCACTAGAATCGAGGGTAAAAAAAACATGGCGCGCCAGTGGTGGTACAGGATCAGCCAGAATACCGGTTTGATACTTCATCATGTGTTGCTCCTTCATCACCGACATTAAGCGGATAATACATTAAGCTATAGCCTATCAATATAGGATGATTTATTTACAGTTTAAAGCATTGAAGCTCCGTCTGGGGGTGGCTTTGTTAAACCTTGCCGTGAAGCGGCAACAATGGCACTGCTTACCACGTGCAAGCCTGCAGCCACAGCGTCGAGCCAAGCACATACTTGACAACAGCTTGATTGGCGCTTAGAACTTATTTTGATAAAGCTGGTCTAAACCTCATAGAATTGAGTTTTAATACTTAATATAACGCCTAACAAGGATTTGATTATGCTAAAACTTTCCACATCACGCACCCTGATTGCGACCAGTATTTTTGCTTTACTGGCAGGTTGCGCCAGCAACAATCCCTATGACGGCCAACAAGGTCAGCAAGGCAGCTCAAATAAAACAGCCATCTACGGCGGCTTAGGTGCTTTGGGTGGCGCCGTGATTGGCGCCGCGACCTCTAGCAAAAAAGACCGCGGCAAAGGCGCCCTGATTGGCGCAGCAGTGGCAGGTGCAGCAGGTGCGGGTTACGGTTATTACGCTGACAAGCAAGAAGCCGAATTGCGTCGCAGCATGCAAGGTACCGGTATTGATGTACAACGTGACGGTGATAATTTAACCCTAGTGATGCCAGGTAATGTCACTTTCGCCACCGATTCAGCCACCATTTCCAGTAACTTTTACGGCACGCTGAATAACCTAGTGCAGTCGTTTAACCAATACGATCAAAACACCATTGAAATTCTTGGCCATACCGACAGCACTGGTCCATACCAGCACAATATGACCTTGTCACAACGTCGTGCACAAAGTGTCGCCGATTACCTGCGTAACCAAGGCGTTAACGGTATGCGTATGAGTGTCCGCGGTGTAGGTCCTGACCAACCCATTGCTGACAATAACAGCGCACAAGGTCGTCAACAAAACCGTCGTGTAGAAATCAATCTACGTCCGATCCCTGGCGCTTACCAGTAAACGAAACGCCTCGCAGGCCAGTCGCTAGCGAGGTGTCTCTGTTGACCCAGAGTGAGCCAATAACTGATTACTCTGGGCCAACAATAATTGTTCTTTAGCCGGTTTGGCTAAACGTTTAATTGCCCATTCACGCCGCAATGCCGTGGATTTATCAGCGCACTCCTCGATATAAACCAACGCCTGTGCTGGACTGGTGGAAAAAAAGCGCGCGCCCTTCCCCGCACAATGCTGCGCAAAACGCTTCTGCGCATCTAAACTGATCCCACAATACAATGCCTGATTGGCCGCGCGCACTAAGTACACATACCACGCGGATTGTGATACTGCTGTCATACCGTCCTCAGTCTGTCCATGGCTTTTATAGCGCAATCTAAGCAATAATCCGCGACAAACAATTTTGATACGGATTAAATCACTGCATGCACATTCATATTCTAACCACAGGCGGCACCTTTGATAAAATTTATCATGATGCCTTGTCTGAATTTACCATTGGCGACCCCATGGCGGCGCAGTTGCTGCAAGAAGCGGGAGTGAATCTATCCTACAGCCTTGAGAGCCTGCTGAAAAAAGACAGCTTAGAACTGACTGATGCCGATCGTGAGTTACTCCGCGAACAGGTACACAACAGCCCCCACCAGCACATTTTAATTATTCACGGCACTGATACTATGATACTCAGTGCCCAGCACCTAGGGGCTATCACCCATAAAACGGTAGTCTTTACCGGCGCTATGCAACCAGCGCGGATGCGCCATACCGATGCGCCATTTAATTTAGGTTTTGCTATTGGCGCGCTGCAATGCTTAGACTCTGGCATTTACATTGCCATGAACGGGCAAGTGTTTAACGCTGACAATGTGCAAAAAAATCGCCATATGAGCCGTTTTGAAACCCTTTGAGAAGACCTATCCATGATCAAAAATGCCTTAACTGTTGAATCCTTACAGCCTGCCGATGCCTGCGTTATTTGGCTGCACGGCCTCGGCGCTGACCGTACTGACTTTGAACCTGTGGCGCGCATGTTGCAGCCACAACTGCCCACTACACGCTTTATTTTACCGCAAGCCCCCACCCAAGCTGTGACCATTAATGGCGGCTATGTGATGCCCAGCTGGTACGATATTTTATCTATCAGCCCCGGTAAGCGCTCGATTAACAGCGAACAACTGGAAACCTCAAGCCAACAGCTGATCACTCTGATGGAACAGCAACGTGACAGTGGTATCAGCCCAACGCGCTTATTCTTAGCCGGTTTCTCGCAAGGCGGCGCGGTAGTGCTGCATACTGCATTCTTACGCTGGCATGAAGCGCTCGGCGGCGTTCTGGCACTTTCGACCTACGCTCCGACCTTTGAAAGCGTCAGCGCGCTAAGCCCTGTACAAATGCGTACGCCAACCCTGTGCATGCATGGCCGCAATGATCCAGTGGTACCATTTTTTATGGGCCAAGCCGTACAACAACAGCTGGATTCTTGGGGGGTTGCGGTAACTTGGCACGACTATCCGATGGAACATGCCGTATGCCCAGAGCAAATTACTGATATCGGCCTCTGGCTGAAGCAACAATTAAACTAAAACCCGCACATAAGACTGCATAAAACGCCAATAGATAGGCGCTGATGGGCACTGCTTTAGCCGCGCCGGTACGCCGCTGAGCGCGGTAACGGGCGCCAGCGATACGCCGGTAGATCAAGCACGGTCGGCCTCTTAGCTATTGGACAGCGCAGCGCCGGCGCTATTTTTAGCGCCGGCAATCAGCCCGTCATCAGCGGGCACTGACAAGCCACAGTGAAACAATTTCTACAAAGCGCTGCTATGGCTTACACTACAGGCTATTCATAAGCTATTAAGTAAGAGAACGCCGTGCTTAAAGCACTTAAAAGTATTTTCAAAAAAGACCCAGAGCCTATCGCTGTGCCAAAAGAAACCACAATTACTCCGCAAGCACCACACTCTGAGCCTGACAGCCAGCCTGTTCGTAACACGACCGAACAGAGCAAACCCTCGGCTAAAAAACCACGTTCAGACAAACCACACAGAGCACAAACATCTTGGTCCTTAAGCGACTTTGCTGTTGAGCCCGCCGAAGGCAAAACACGCTTTCATGATTTCGCCCTCGCTCCAGAACTGATGCATGCCATCCAAGACCTCGGTTTTCCATACTGCACACCGATTCAAGCGCAAGTGTTGGGCTATACCTTAGCTGGTAAAGATGCCATTGGCCGTGCTCAAACCGGCACCGGTAAAACTGCAGCTTTTCTGATTTCGATCATCAGCCAACTGACCCAAACACGCCCACCCGATGAGCGCTATATGGGTGAACCGCGTGCGTTAATTATCGCGCCAACCCGTGAATTAGTGGTGCAAATTGCCAATGATGCAATTGCCTTAACCAAATACACTAACCTCAATGTGATGAGCTTTGTAGGTGGTATGGATTTTGATAAGCAACGCAAGCAACTGGAAGCTCGTCACTGTGACATTTTAGTGGCCACCCCAGGTCGTTTACTCGACTTTAATCAGCGCGGTGAAGTGCACCTCGATATGGTTGAAGTACTGGTATTGGACGAAGCCGACCGTATGTTGGATATGGGTTTTATCCCACAAGTGCGGCAAATTATTCGCCAAACACCGCATAAACAAGAGCGCCAGACCCTGTTATTTTCTGCCACTTTTACCGAAGATGTAATGAATCTGTCCAAACAATGGACCACCGACCCAGCCATTGTCGAAATTGAGCCAGAGCAAGTGGCCAATGATTCAGTGGAGCAGCATGTGTACGCCGTCGCCGGCAGTGACAAATACAAACTGCTGTATAACCTGATTCATAACAACAATTGGCCGCGCGTGATTGTCTTTGCTAACCGTAAAGATGAAGTGCGTCGCATCGAAGAGCGCCTGACCCGTGACGGTATCAGCGCAGCACAAATGTCTGGCGATGTAGCTCAGCATAAGCGCATTAAAGTGTTAGAAGACTTCCGCGCGGGCCGTTTACGCGTATTGGTCGCCACTGATGTGGCTGGCCGTGGCATCCATGTGGATGATATCAGCCATGTGGTCAACTTTACCCTGCCGGAAGATCCAGACGACTATGTGCACCGTATCGGTCGTACCGGACGCGCCGGTACCACAGGCGTATCGATCAGCTTTGCTGGTGAAGATGACTCCTATGCGCTGCCACCGATTGAGGCCTTGCTCGGTCATAAAATCCAGTGCGAAACCCCCACTGAAGATTTATTAGTAGCCCCGCCTAAAAGCCGCTAAATGCGCTTTTAGGCAGCAAGACAGCCCGTGACAGCGCTGGCGTACACAAGAATAAAAAAAGCCAGACTCAATACGAATGAGTCTGGCTTTTTTGTCGCGGGATCGTATTAGCCGCGCTTAATGTACCTGCATCCGCCGAATACGTCGGGTTAAGCTGAGCATCAGCAGCATAAAGGTCAGTAATATTGGCATCACGCCAATATTAAAGAACTTTAACTTAGTCCCCAGCGACTCAATATCGGCATTGAGCTGATAACGCACTTCACGTAATTCTTTACGTAATTGCAGCTTCTCTTGTAAGAACTGTGTCACTGCGGCCTGCTGCTCATCGGTCAGTTCCAGTTGTTGCTCTGGATCGATGCCTTGCTGCAATGCATAAAGTTTCTCTTCCGTCGCGGCTAAACGACTTTGCAAGGTTTGCTCGGTTTGACGGAAACGCTCTTGTGCATTGCGTTGCAAGGTGTCGACCATGGTAAAGGGTCGGTTAAAATTGCCGCGCGAGCGACTGTTAATTAGCGCATCAGAGCCGGATAAATTATCCAGTGCATTAATCGTAAAACTGCCATTATCCGCCCAAGGCTGCGGTAAGCGCTGACCGAAGAAGTCTTGCACATGCACCCACATACGGTCGCTGAGCATATCGCTATCGGCGACGATAATTACATTGATAGTCTCGGCCGCTTGCAAGCCTTTACCACGCCCTTCAATTCCCTCAGCAAAGGCGGTTTGCGCAGGACCGGTAATCCGTGCAGCCAAGACATAGCGCTCACCTGTAGGCTCCAACTCTGCCAATAAGGCTTCAGGGTTGTCCAGCATAGCAAAGCGCTGCGTGGCAAATGGCATAGCGTATTCAGAGCTGTACAATAACGGCGTGAACTCGGTTGTAGCGCCTTCGAGCGGCTGTAAAATACCAGCCGTGGCCAAAGTAATGCTACTGAGTTGCGAGGTCAGCACATCAGTGCTGTGCAATGCTTGCTTAGGCAGGGCTAACCAGCCTGGATGACGCACAGCACGCTGCTGCGGACCAACCCCGACCGACATCGCATAAGAGCCATCAGCCACCACCTGATCAGGCAGCATGCGCACGCCCCAAGCTTTAAACAGATCAGGCAAGTCTGAAGTCTTATCGACAGCCCACTCACCTGACATACCCATACCTGTATCCGCCTCACTGTAGGGATCCACAAAAACCAATAACTTACCGCCAGCCAAGACAAACTGATCAATGGCGTATTGCGTCGCTTGGCTTAAGTTTTTCGGATGCACCAAGAGCAAGGTACTGACATGCTCTGGAATCAGATCAATATCATCTTTTAAGCTTTCAATCTGAAACTGCTGACGCACCTCTTCAAGAATCGTCCACGCCGGCCGCGGTTGCCCTGCCTGCATATCAAAGCCAGCATTGAGCGGCAAACCCGATAGCACACCAATCACGGGGCGCTCAGGTTGCGCTAAGCTGCTAATTAAGCGGCTTAACTCATATTCCAATAGTTCTTCTTGATCCAAGGCGAAAAATGGAATGACCTGTGTATCGCCCTGTGTATTTTGCGCGGCCAAACCAAAATACAACTGCGCACCCTCTTGTTCTAACGGCACAGCTTGTAAACCTAACGCTGCTGCGCGGTCCTCATCTTCCGAGAAGGCTTCTGGATCAATCACCTCTAAGCTTAATTTGCCATCAGCCATGCGCACATAAGCATCCAGCAACTCCTCCACCCGCTGCGCATAGTGACGTAACATCGGCACATCACGACTGGCTTTATTCGAGTAAAAATACTGCAGGCTGACCGGCTCTTGCAGCTCGCTAAGCAACTGCTGAGTACCATCAGATAAGGTGTACAGTTTCTGCTCGGTAAAATCGAGTTGAGTGTTTTTAAATAGAGCATTGGACAGCACATTAAAGCCGACAAAAACCACGGCAATCAGCACTAAGCCGACACTGGAATACATCAGTCGTCGCATCATCAATCCGCCTTCTTCAAATCAATCACTACCGCAGTTGCCATCAGCCATGCCGTAATAAAACTTAAGAAATACAGAAGATCGCGCAAGTCGATCACCCCTTTACTGATGGCTTGAAAACGCGTTAAGAAACTAAAGGATGCCACTGCATCTAACAGCCACTGCGGCGCCCAACCATTAAAAGCATCGAGCACCAATGCAAAGCCGCTCAGCACAAAGATAAAGCACAGGCTGACGGTCAAAATAAAAGCAATCACTTGGTTTTTCGCCAGCGCCGACATGCAGGACCCCACCGACAAATAAGCGCCAGCCAGTAACCAACTGCCAACATAGCCCGTCAGAATCGCACCATTATCTGGATCGCCTAAGTAGTTCACCGTGAGTACCATAGGAAAGGTCAGCAATAAAGCAATCCCGGCAAATACCCAGGCGGCTAGAAACTTACCCAGCACGCTTTCAAAGCGAGTAATAGGTAAGGTCATTAACAATTCAATGGTGCCGCTTTTACGCTCTTCAGCCCACATACGCATGGCTAACGCCGGCACTAAGAACAAATACAGCCAGGGATGAAAGTTAAAAAACGGATTTAAATTGGCTTGACCGCTTTCGTAAAAGTTACCCAAGTAAAATGTAAAAACACTGGATAACACCAGAAAAATCAACAAAAAAACATAGGCTAAAGGTGTGGCAAAGAAGCTGGAAAACTCTCGCCTAAAAATAATCGGTAACTGCTTCATGCCACATCTCCACGGGTCAAACTACGAAACACTTCATCTAAGCGGCCGCGTTCCACTTCCAGCTCTCGCACCTGCCAGCCTTGGGCATGGATCAACTGATTCACCGCTGGAAAAATCACCTGCCCTGGCTCCGCCAGTATAGTCAGACTGCCATCTAGAGGATTATCTTCCAGCCCCAGCACACCCGGCAGCGTTTGCAGTAACTGGCGATCCAGCGGCTGTTCTGCCAGTAAAGTGACTGCTTGGTGATAACGCGAACGACTGTGTAACGCATAGGGTGTTTCATCCACCAGCAAACGGCCTTGGCTAATCAGCATGGCGCGGGTGCACAGCGCACTGACCTCTTCTAAAATATGCGTAGAGATAATCACAATACGATCCACCGCCAAGCTTTTAATCAGTTTACGCACTTGATGTTTTTGGTTGGGATCAAGACCATCGGTCGGTTCATCCAGAATCAACACCTTAGGCTCATGCAATACCGCTTGTGCCAAACCGACACGGCGTTTAAAGCCCTTGGATAAGGTATCAATGCTTTGCTCAACCACCTGTTCCAACTCAACCAAGGCCACCGCTCGGGCAACACGCTGCTTGAGCTCGCGCCCACGGTAACCACGAATCTGCGCGATAAAGCTTAAAAAATCCGCCACCGTCATATCACCATAGCAAGGCGCGCCTTCTGGCAAGTAACCGATCTGACGCTGCGCCTGCAACGTCTGCTTGCCAATATCAAAACCACAAATACTGACACTGCCTTCACAGGGTTGTAAAAAACCGGTGAGCATTTTCATAGTGGTTGATTTACCAGCACCGTTGGGGCCTAAAAAACCCACCACTTCGCCTGGTTCAATGGTAAATGACAGGTCATCCACCGCCACCTGCTGCACAAAGCGTTTGGTTAAGTGCGCTACTTTGATCATTATAATTCCTACCCCAGCATCACGACGGGTCTGCAGAGCAATATAAAATGGCTGCAGAAAACTGCAGAACTGTGCCACTGCATATTGAAAAAAGAAAGAGCATAACAGCCAAGCCGGCTATTTAAATGGCATTTAAGCGTTTATCGCTGCAGCAGCTGACTGACGGCAATGATCAACCGCTCCAACCTAGGTGCAAGCATTGCTTTCCAGTTAAAAGTTACTTAGCATACGCCCCGTCTTGGGGGAGTAGTCGGCTATGGAAACATCCATAGCGTGCACGTCAACATACTTGATCAACAGATCATGGCGTGTACACCTTATGCTGCGTAGTGTCTGATAACGCATCACTTTGGCTGACGAGACCCATGACATACATAACCTTACCGGGTGGCAAGGCTGTGTGTGTCATGGTTATCTAATCTGTCCGCCCTAAGGTCTTTATATGCTTGAAACATTTCTAGTCTCTACCGGCATTGTTGCCATCGCCGAGGTGGGTGATAAAACCCAACTGCTCGCTCTGCTACTGGCAGCGCGCTATCGCAAACCTATCCCAATTATCGCCGGCATTTTAGTCGCAACCCTGGCCAATCATTTTTTAGCCGCCGCAGTGGGTCACCAAGTTGCTCAATTTTTTTCAGAAGCAACCTTGTTGTGGCTATTGGCTGCAAGCTTTCTCGCAGTTGCGGCATGGACACTGGTGCCAGACACACTTGATGATGATAATCCTATTGCCGTTAAATATGGCCCTTTTATCGCTACAGTGATTGCTTTTTTTATTGCTGAAATGGGCGATAAAACGCAAGTAGCTACGGTCATGCTCGCCGCACAATTTGAGTATTTCTGGATGGTGATCTGCGGAACGACAGTGGGCATGCTTCTGGCAAACGCGCCAGTGGTCTTGGTGGGTAACTGTGCCGCGGAACGCTTACCGTTAAAACTGATTCGCACTCTGGCGGCCGCAGGATTTTTAGTCTTTGCGCTGTACTGCGCATGGCAGGCTCTGAGCCTGTCGCAATAACACGGCAAGCTTGCTAGCGCAGATGGACTCAAGTCCTCGCGCTAGCAAGCCACCGCAAGCTTACTCTTGCGAGAGCTGCAAGACCACTTTACCCTTCACTTTATTGCTCGCTAATCGCGCAAACGCCGCTTCAGCGTCAGTCCAAGCAAACACTTCATCAGCCTGCGCTTGCAGCGCTGCGCTGGCAAATAACGGCCAAACCTTTTCCCTCAACTGCGCCACCAACTCACCTTTGAAGGCGTCGCTACGGCTGCGCAAGGTGGAACCAATCAACTGAATACGCTTGCTCAACAGCTGAGCCAAGTCCAATTCAGCTCGACGCCCGCCCATCAAACCAATATTCACCCAGCGCCCATCCAGTGCCAGCATTTTCAAGTTCTGTGCCGCATAGCTGGCACCCACAGGATCGAGAATCACATCAAAAGGGGCAAAATCTTGCAAAGCCTCAATGCCATCGCCGCGCAACACCCCCCCTTCTGCACCTAAAGCCTGGCAATACTCTAAACGCTCGGCCGAACCAACACTGACCCAGCACGGACTGTTAAAGGCTTTACACAGCTGAATCGCTGCCGAACCGACACCGCTAGCACCGGCATGCAAGAGCACTTTCTCACCAGGTTGCACTTGCGCCAGCTGAAACACGTTCAGCCAAGCGGTGGCATACACTTCAGGAATCGCTGCTGCCTCGACTAAACTTAAGCCCTGCGGCACCGGCAGCACATGGCGCGCATCCACGCACACCTCTTCAGCCATACCGCCACCCGCCAATAAGGCACAGACGCGATCACCCACCTGCCAAGCGCTGCCCTCAGCGACTTCGCTGATCACCCCAGCGCACTCCAAACCCAGGATATCGCTGACACCCGGTGGCGGTGGATATAAACCCGCAGCCTGCAATAAATCTGCACGATTGACCCCTACAGCAACAACACGAATACGTACTTGCCCCGCGGCACAAACGGGCGCGGCACACTCAATCAACCTTGGACGACCTTCACTGCCTTGTAATGCTTTCATTGTGTCTCCATATTAGTAATCATACAGCGTATCTATTTATTCATTGAATACAGCTTACAATGGAACTGTAACCACTTTAGGCGGCCTAATATGCGTCATTACTCACTCAGACGAAGAATCAGCATGAAGCACATCTTAACTCGCTCAGCCCTGGCATTAGTCATTGGCCTAGCAGCTTTACCTGCCGCGTATGCAGTGAGCAAAGCACAACAATGGGACTACTTACAACCCGACCGCGACCAAATGATCGCCAGCCTTAACGTAGTTGAGTTGCTTAAGCGCCATCATTACAGCAAGCCACCCTTGGATGATGCCGGCTCGCGAAAAATGTATGCAGGCTACTTAAAGATGCTTGACCCCGCGCGGATGTACTTTACCGCAGAGGATATTAAAGCCTTTGATCGTTGGGAAACAGAATTTGATGATTTCCTCAAAGCCGGTAATCTCAAACCTGGCTATGCTATTTATAAACAGCAACTAACCCGCTTAGATCAATATTTAGAGTATGCACTGGGTGAACTCAACCAAGGCATTGATAAGATTGACTTTAGCATTGTGGAATCCTTTGAAACGGACCGCGAAAAAGCACAATGGGCACCCAATGATGCAGCGCTCAAAGATTTATGGCGCAAACGTTTAAAAGATGAAGTTCTGCGGTTAAAAATTGCTAATAAAGAACCTAAAGCGATTGAAACACTATTGATTAAACGTTACAAAAACCAACAAAAACGTCTGCAGCAAACGCGCAGCGAAGACGTATTCCAATCCTATATCAACGCCTTTGCGCAAACCTATGATCCACACACCACCTATCTGTCACCGGATAATGCAGAGAACTTTGATATCAATATGAGCCTTTCGCTGGAAGGTATTGGTGCCATGCTGCAAGGTGATAATGAACATGTAAAAATTGTTCGCTTAATTCCAGCCGGTCCCGCTGAAAAAAGCAAGCTGGTCGCCCCTGCCGATAAAATCATTGCCGTAGGCCAAGGCAAGAAAGAGCTGGTGGATGTGATTGGCTGGCGTCTGGATGAAGTGGTTAAGCTGATTCGTGGTCCAAAGGGCTCACAAGTGCGCCTAGAAATCATTCCGGCCAGCAATGCGCCCAATGATCAAACCAGTAAAACAGTGACCATCACTCGCGAAGCGGTCAAGCTCGAAGAGCAAGCGGCGAAAAAGTCGATCCTAAACCTTGACCAAGATGGCCGTAAAGTTAAGTTAGGCGTGATTGAAATCCCAGCCTTTTACTTGGATTTTAAAGCCTACCGCTCAGGCGATCCTGAATACAAAAGCACCACCCGTGACGTCAAACGCCTGATCACTGAACTGCAAAAAGAGCACGTGGAAGGCATTGTGATTGACCTGCGCAATAACGGCGGCGGTTCACTACAAGAAGCCACTGAACTGACCGGCTTATTTATTGAGCAAGGCCCAACCGTACTGGTGCGCAACAGTGATGGTCGCATTGATGTGCTGGCTGATGAGCAAGAAGGTATCTTCTACAAGGGCCCTTTGACCGTATTGGTCAATCGCCTCTCCGCGTCAGCTTCAGAGATTTTTGCTGGTGCTATGCAGGATTACCACCGCGCGTTAATCATCGGCGGACAAACCTTTGGTAAAGGCACGGTGCAAACCATTCAGCCGCTCAATCACGGTGAACTTAAGCTGACCCTTGCTAAGTTTTATCGCGTGTCAGGACAAAGCACTCAGCACCAAGGGGTGATTCCAGATATCAGCTACCCAGCCGATATGGATATTACTGAAATTGGTGAAAGCGCCCTACCTGAAGCCATGCCTTGGGATAGCATCAAGCCAGCCTTAACACCGGCTAGCGATCCATTTAAGCCCTTTATTAGCGAGCTTAAAGCGCGTCATGATGCTCGCACTGACAATGATCCTGATTTTGTCTTTAGTCGTGCACGTTTAGCGCTAAATCAGCGCTTAATGCAAGACACTAAAATCAGCCTAAATGAAATTGAACGCCGCGCACAATATGCAAAAATCGAGCAAAAACAGCTGGATATTGAAAATGCCCGTCGCGCTAAAAAAGGTGAAGAACCACTCAAAACCATGATCAAGGACGATGAAGAGGATCATCTTGCGGTCGCTGAAGACGATAAGAAACTAAAGCCTGAAGATGATGCCTACTTGGCTGAAACGGGGCGTATTTTATTGGATTGGTTAAGCTTAGCGCCGATGGCCAGTCGCCAATAAAATCCGTATTTGCTTAATGCTTAAATCAGTATCCCGCCCATTGGCGGGATACTTTTATCTGCAGCACTATCACTTTGTATACACAACCTGCGCCTTAGGCTAAGCCTTGCACAATAGCCAACTGCTGTTTAATCCGCAGTGCATCCTCTGCACTCGCGGGCAACTGCGGCCCACCCTGCTCATACAGTTGCAGCAAACGCTGTAACGCTAGAGGATGCCCCGCTCGCCCAGCCAACTCCCACCAATGCGCAGCCTGCAAAGCATCTGCCGGTTGATTAAGCGAACCCGTTAAACTCTGTAGACCCAGCTGATACGCTGATTTTGCATCGCCTGCTTCAGCGGCTAGACGCAGTAAGCGTAGCCCTTCATTTTTAGCAGCTAAACCTTGGCCTCGATGCAGCAGCACATGTCCATAAAATGCACGCGCCGACACATCATCATAGCTGCTCATCCGGGCAAAGCGTTCTTGCATCCATTGCCATATCCGCTTATTTTCAACCGCCCAACGCTGATTAAACAGCTTGCGAGCGACGGCATAACCGATCTGCGCACGTAACTTTGAAAATAACATACCTACACCTCTGGATAGCTAAATAGATAGACCTGAGCCAGTTCAGCATTGAGCCAAGCAGCAATATTGGCCTCATCCATCAGCGCCTGAAAACGCCCTAGTTGTTGCACACACTGGATAAAGCCAAGCTGTGGATGGGCTGGTCGTGCCTGACTGACTACCAAGGCACTGCGCAACGGCCAACCCTGCGCATGGTCTGCTGCGGCCAACTGTTCTAAGGCCATGGCCAAGCGCCGGACACTGGGCGCAGGCAGTTGCAATTGCTCAATCACCTGCCGATAAGTGATCACGCCTCGCTGATGCTGGGTGGCTTTTAGCAGCTTTAATAACGCATGGGAGTGCTCTGCACTCAGCGCTAAAGCATCACTCATCTTGCCAACCTGAAACCTTTAGCGCACGGGCTAAGGTCCGCTTTAACACATCGCTAACTTCGCGCTCACCACTCTCAATCATCTGCAAATAATGCGGGCTAATTCCAGCCTCTCGCGCCACATCGTCCAAGGTTAAAGCGGCCTTCTCCCGCAGTGCTTTTAATTCGCGCAAATTGGCTAATGGCTGCACAGTCTCGGCACTGGGCTTATCGCGCCCAGCATCGCGTAACAGTTGCTGATACTGCTCCCATGGCAAGACCGCATACTCAGGCTTACCGTCACGCGCAATCACTTGTAGATCCATAGTTGTTATCCAAATAAACTAAAAATAATGCCCCATACTACGCCACAGCGCTAACAAATACATAGACCGTCCGCAGCGCGGACTAGCACACGAATAACCTGTGGTCGCAACCGCTAAGCAGTAGCAGGCGACCATTGCTTTCAGGTGCGATCCAGCAGCCTCGACCGTAGCGACTAAGATTGCACATGACACAAACAAAAACGCCCTACTATTTAGCAGGGCGTTGTGTCGCAAAGAATAGCCTTTACTCTTTAGTGACGTCTACTGCTTCAGTCGCTTCAAGATCAACTGTAGCAGCATCCTCAGCCTGAGGCTCGCCTACGATAGCCAGCAGTTCAACCTCAAACAATAAAGTAGAGTTGGCTGGAATCGCTGGCGTTGGGCTTTGCGCGCCATAAGCCAAATCACTTGGGATATAGAACTTATACTTCTCGCCAACATTCATCAGCTGCAAGCCTTCAACCCAACCTGGAATCACACCACCGACGGGGAACTCAACCGGTTCACCACGTTCAACTGAGCTGTCAAACACCGTACCGTCAATTAAGGTACCAGTGTAATGCACGCTCACTACATCACTGACTTTAGGTTTAGCACCTTCAGCACTGGTCACCACTTCATACTGTAAGCCTGATTCAGTGGTTTTAACGCCATCACGCTTAGCATTGTCGACTAAGAAGGCCGCGCCATCTTTTGCTATTTTATCATTCAGTGCAGACATACGCTCTTGCGCACGTGCTTGTAAGAAACCAAAGGCTTCCATCAGCTCGTCATCCGTCAGACGCTGATCTTTCTTAGTTAAGGCATCTTCGATACCTAAGGCCACAGCTTGCGAGTCCAGATCATCCATGCCTTCTTCGCTAAGGTTTTTACCCATGCTTAAACCAATACCGTAAGAGGCTTTTTGCGCTGGGGTTGTTAGATCAGAACTGACCGCTGCTTTGTTATCACAACCTGCCAACACGAGGGTGAGTACAGCTACCGAAGCCGCTAAACGATGTAACTTCATTATAATGTCCTTGCCTTATGCCTTACGGCTTGTCTGGTGTACAAAGGTCATGATCTTAACAGTCGACCCTATTAACTGGCTACCGTATTAAGAAGGTAAAACTGTGAGTTAGTTCAATACTTTAGTGTCGACCCAAAATCGCCTGATCACTACCCCGCAGCAGTTTCCTGCGCGCAGACAAGGTCGGCGATGCTGCGCTCTGCTGGCCGACGCGCACCCGCCACTAATTTATCGATAGCACGTGCAGCCGCCACTAAACCAAAACTGGCCGTCACTGTCATCGCCGCACCAAAACCGCCGGCACAGTTAAGCTTCACCCCATCACCGACAAAACTTTTGCTCTGACAGACGCTGCCGTCTGGATTGGGGTAGCGTGCTTGTTCGGTGGAAAACACACAAGGCACACTGTAGTGGCTGGTTGCGGTGCGGGAAAAGCCATAGTCACTGCGCAGTATCGAGCGCACGCGAGACGCGAGCGGATCTTGAAAGGCTTTATTTAAATCGCCCACACGAATTTGGGTTGGATCAATCTGCCCACCGGCACCACCAGTGGTAATAATTTGAATTTTACGCCGTTTGCACCAAGCAATCAGTGCGGCCTTGGCTTGCACGCTATCAATGCAATCCACTACAAAATCCAGTTCAGGGGTAATGTACTGCGCCATGGTCTCGCGACTGACAAAATCAGCCACAGCATGCACTTTACAAGCAGGATTAATCGCCTGAATACGCTGCGCCATGACATCAACTTTAGCCTGCCCCACAGTATCGGTTAAAGTATGCGCTTGGCGATTGGTGTTGGTAATACAGACATCATCTAAATCAAATAAAGATATTTCACCCACACCGGAGCGCGCTAAAGCTTCAGCGGCCCAAGAGCCTACACCGCCAATCCCCACCACAGCGACATGCGCTTGTTCTAAGCGCTGCAAACCATCAACGCCGTATAAGCGGGCAATGCCGCCAAAACGTAAATCATCCATCAGACAACCTCAAAATAATCGCTGGCGCATTCTAGCAGTAATCTCCCGTAGCGCTTACAAAACACAGGCCTTTTCACTACACTGTGTGCACAATTCACTGTCGTGCTGAGTCGTGTCTTACACACTAGCATGCAGATATCTGCATATTTTATACACCCTTATTCTTCAAAGGTCCGGTGACTGGCATGCTTATCTGCCCTATCTGCCAAGCGGCTCTGACCGTGCATGAGAACAGCTTGCGCTGCATTTACCAGCACAGCTTTGATCGCGCGCGGCAAGGCTATATCAACTTATTACCTGTACAACATAAAAACAGCCGTGCCCCTGGCGATAATCCGGCCATGGTGCAAGCGCGCCGCGACTTTCTTTCAGGCGGTCATTACGCGCCATTGGCAGAACGTTTTGCGGCACTGATGCAAGAACGTCAACCCAAAAAATGGCTGGATATTGGCTGCGGCGAAGGCTATTACAGCGCGCATATTGCGCAAGCCTTGCCCGAGAGCCAAGGTTACGCTTTAGATATTTCTCGTGAAGCGGTTAAGCAGGCCTGCAAACGTGATGCGCGCACCACCTGGTTAGTCGCCAGCATGGCGCGCTTGCCCTTGGCTAATAACAGTTGCCAAGCCATTGCCAGTATTTTCAGTCCGCTAGACTGGCAAGAAGCACAGCGCGTACTGGCCCCAGGCGGCGCCTTATTGCGTATGGGACCCTGCAGTGATCATCTATTGGAATTACGTCAGCAGTTGTATGATGAAGTACGCAGTTATGATGACAGCAAGCATCTGCAACTGATCCCCAATGGTATGCAACACGTCCACAGTGAAACCTTACGTTTCACCCTGACTCTAAACGATGCCAAAGCGCGCAGCGATTTATTAGCCATGACGCCACACGGCTGGCGCGCTCATGCAGAGAAACGCGAAGCGGTGATCAAGCAAACACTCACCACCACCATTGCCATTCGCTATGACTGGATCGAAAAAACGGAAACCTAATGTATGCGCCAACCCGATATTGAAATTTATCTAAAAGAAAGCAACCGTGACGCCATGAGTGCTTGGCTGACTGCCACCCTAGGTGCACCTTGTGCCTGGCAGCAAAAAGGCCGTGTGTCTCGCTGCTTATGTGCCGGTATTCCCGTGGTGTGGTTTGAAAAAGCGGTGGGCAAATGGCACAGTTTGCTACTGGAAAGCGATAAGACACCTTGGGCCGATGACCTGCAATGCGCACAAGCCGCAGCTCTGCACTTGCAGGTGAATGCACGCTGCGCACCCGGCAGCTGGCAAGAAGCGGATGGTATTGCAGAAGCAGACAGTTGGCTGCAAGTCAGTGCTGACGGCAGCATAGAAAGCATTACTTGGCACACCTCTTAACAGCTAACAGATTCAGCACAGAGCAGGACGTCTTATGCGTTGGAAAAAAGCACGCCGTAGCGACAACGTTGTCGATCAGCGCGGTAAAGGTCGCCGCATCGACGGTAAAGGCCTGAGTTTAGGCGCCGTGGCAATTATCGTAGTCATGGGCTTATTAAGCGGCCAAGACCCACTGCAGATCATTGGCACCATCGCCGGCCAAGCCATCCAACAAGGCGGTATCCAGGTCGGCGGCCCAAGCAACGAGCCAGCCCCACCCAGCAACGACACGCAAAGTGAATTTGTGCGCGCTATTTTAGGCGATACTGAAGATACTTGGCGCGCGTTGTTTCAACAATCTGGACAAAGATACAAAGACCCAAAACTGGTTTTATTTAACGACAGTGTCCGTTCTGCCTGCGGTCTGGCCGATTCAGCCGTCGGACCTTTTTATTGCCCGGGCGATCAGCAAGTGTATTTAGATCTGTCCTTCTTTAAAGAAATGGAACAGCGCTTTGCCGCCACCGGCGAATTTGCCCAAGCTTATGTGATCGCCCATGAAGTGGGCCATCATGTGCAAACCTTACTCGGCGTATCAGCCCGCGTGCAGGCTGCTCGGCAGCGTGGCGAGCGTGTGACGGGCAACAACGGATTACTGGTACGTCAAGAGCTGCAAGCCGACTGTTTTGCTGGGGTCTGGGCCCATCATGCGCAGCAGCGCCATGCATGGCTGGAGCCGGGCGATTTAAAAGACGCTCTAAATGCCGCACAAGCCATTGGTGATGACCGTCTGCAAAAGCAAGCGCAAGGCTATGTCGTACCCGATTCATTCACCCATGGCACCTCAGCACAACGTGAGCGTTGGTTTAGCCAAGGCTATA
>LFRZ01000122.1:0-21132 GCA_001513025.1 Gammaproteobacteria bacterium DTU037 | reverse complement strand
TATGGCAGCCTGATACAGGGCGCCTAGCACTGTTTTTTTGGAGACCTTATGTTAGTTATTCGCTACGCCCTCTTTGCCGCAGTTATTCTCGGCAGTCTAGTGACTCTATTATTAGCCTCAGCCAATGCTGGGTGGCTGCTACTCAGCGCCATCTTTATCGCATTAACGGCGCTGGGCATCCTTGACCTGCGGCAAACGCAATCTACTTTACGACGTAACTATCCGATTGCTGCGCATATTCGCTATATGTTTGAAAAGCTACGTCCCATGCTGCGTCAGTATATTGTCGAGGCCGATGATGATGAAGTGCCCTTCTCCCATGATCAACGTGCGCTAGTCTATCAACGCGCCAAGTCCGAACTGGAAACCCGCGCCTTTGGTACTGAGCAAAATGTCTACGGCTCACGCTATGAGTGGATTAACCATTCCATCAGTCCAACAAAAAATATTGATAATAACTTCCGCGTCAGCATTGGCGGTCCGGATTGTAAGCAACCCTACTCTGCTAGCATTTTTAATATTTCCGCAATGAGTTTTGGTTCGCTGTCACCTAACGCTATCCGTGCTCTGAATAAAGGTGCGCGTCTTGGACAGTTTTACCATGACAGTGGCGAAGGCTCGATTTCCAGCTATCACCGTGAACAAGGTGGCGATATCGTTTGGGAGCTGGGTTCCGGCTATTTTGGTGCGCGTAATGAGGACGGCACCTTTAGCCCTGAACGTTTTACCGAGCGCGCGACCCTTGAACAAGTTAAAATGATTGAAGTCAAGCTATCACAAGGAGCTAAGCCTGGGCACGGCGGCATGTTACCTGGCGCTAAAGTCAACGCAGAAATTGCACGTACGCGCGGTGTACCTGAAGGCCAAGACTGTATTTCACCGGCATCGCACTCAGCTTTCTCCACTCCGGAAGAGCTGCTGCACTTTATCGCTCAATTACGTGATTTATCCGGCGGCAAGCCCACAGGCTTTAAACTGGCTATCGGTCATCCATGGGAATGGTTTGCCATTGCTAAAGCCATGCTCAGCACTGGCATTACCCCTGACTTTATTGTGGTCGACGGCGCCGAAGGCGGCACTGGTGCGGCCCCTTTAGAGTTTGCCGATCATATTGGCACGCCTATGCGTGAAGGCTTGATGCTGGTGCACAACACCTTAGTCGGCATTGGTTTGCGCGATAAAATTAAAATTGGCGCAGCGGGCAAAATCATCACTGCCTTTGATATCGCTCGCACCTTAGCACTCGGAGCCGATTGGTGTAACTCGGCACGCGGCTTTATGTTTGCCTTAGGCTGCATTCAATCGCAAGTTTGCCATACCGATCGCTGCCCAACCGGTATTGCCACCCAAGACGCCAAGCGCTGGCAAGGCTTGGATGTGGCAGATAAAGGCACGCGCGTGCATCACTTTCACAGCCGCACCGTAGCCACATTAGGCGAGCTGATTGCCGCTGCAGGCTTACAGCATCCCAGTGATCTGGGTCCTGAGCATATCATCCGCCGTGTTTCACCAACCCTGGTCCGCTCATTGTCGACCCTACACCCTTATCTGCAACCTGGCGATCTACTCAACCCCGAAAAACTACCAGAACACATTGTCTTCCAGCGTTTCTGGCATGCAGCGCGGGCTGATAGTTTTGCGTTTTTTAAATCATAATGATGCAAGCTGAGCAACAAAAAAACGGCTCTCTAGTGGGCCGTTTTGTCTGACAGGGCTTGCCCATCATAACTTGACGTTCTGTTAAAAAGTTTGAGATGTATTTAATTCAGACACAAAAAAACCAGCACATAGCTGGTTTTTTTGTTTTAAAGATAGAATCTTTAAATATGGCGTCCCCTAGGGGACTCGAACCCCTGTTACCGCCGTGAAAGGGCGGTGTCCTAGGCCACTAGACGAAGGGGACAAAACCTTCTAAATAAGCATACTTAAATACTTACTAGTGAATAACTTAACTCAACATTTTCAGCGTTTACACACTGTACTGCAGTAACTTTTTCTGATAACTGATAGCTATCAGAAATTACTTAAGTAAAGTTTTTTTACAATATGGCGTCCCCTAGGGGACTTGAACCCCTGTTACCGCCGTGAAAGGGCGGTGTCCTAGACCACTAGACGAAGGGGACAAAACCTTCTAAAACATAACACATTCATGTTATGCCACTTTTCATGTTATTGATAAGTGGTGGAGCTAGACGGGATCGAACCGTCGACCTCTTGCATGCCATGCAAGCGCTCTCCCAGCTGAGCTATAGCCCCATATCGTGGACGGGGCATAGAATAGGCTTTTAGCTTATCCACGTCAACCCAATTTTATAACTTTGTGCTTAATTTATAAAAAACTCGATATTTCAGGCTGATAGGCTTAGCACTGTAGGCGTCCATACAGCTGTGCGTACAGGCCTTCTTCATCAATCAACTGCTGATGGGTACCGCTTTCCACCACTCGTCCATCGGCCAGCACTAAAACACGATCCGCCTGTTTTACCGCACTTAATCGGTGCGCAATGATCAGCGTGGTACGTCCCTCTAAAAACTGATTTAAGGCCTGATGTACCGCAAGCTCTGTGGCACTGTCTAACGCGGAGGTTGCCTCATCTAAAATCACCACCTTAGGATCACTAAGAACCATACGAGCAATGGCTAAGCGCTGGCGCTGCCCGCCTGATAAGCGCACCCCCGCCCGCCCTATAATACTGTCCAGCCCTTTAGGGAGGGCACGTACTGTCTCTGCCAACTGAGCAATGGCCAAGGCCTGCCAGCACGCCGCATCACTGTGCTCACGGCCCATACATAAATTGGCACGCAAGCTGTCATTAAATAAGGCGGGAGCTTGCAGAACAACCGCAACATGCTCACGAACACAGGCTAACCCCATCTCCTGCAAGCTGATTCCGGCATAACGGATCTGTCCTGCTTGCGCACTGTATAAACCCAGCAGCAGCTGTATCAGAGTACTTTTTCCGCCACCACTGGCACCCACAATTGCCACCTTTTCACCGGCGGCGATGGTGAAACTTAAATGATCTAAAATCTGCTCTTCGGCGTAAGCAAATTGCAAATTATCCACACTGATAGGCACTGTCTTGCGCCCAGCAAAAGGGTTTTTAAGCGCCGGATAATCCACTTCATCTTCACGCTCAAGCAACTGATTAATCCGCAACATAGCACCATCTGCAGCGTAAAATGCATATTGAAGGCTGAGCAACTGCTCAATCGGGCCAATCATAAACCACAGATAACTGAACACCGCGAGCATCTGCCCGATGGATAAATCAGAAAACAGCACCGTAAGCATGGCCACAGCGCGAAAAATATCAATCCCATACTGAAACAGTAAACCACTGGCTCGCGAGGAGATATCGGTCTTCCATTGCGAGTGTATGGCACGATCGCGGACATGCTTAGCTCGATCCAACAGGCGCTGAAAAAAGTAACCTTGATGATTACCGGCACGCACCTCTTGAATCGCATCTAAGGTTTCATTCAAGGTTTGGGTAAAAGCCGCAGTGCTATCATTCTCAAGCTTTTTCAGGTGCTTAACCCGCTTACCCAGCTTAATCGTAAAGTACACCACCAGCGGATTGAGTAACAAAATCAGCAGCGCTAACTTCCAATTCATCCACAACAAAACCGAAGCAGTACCCACCAGCGTCAGCATCGAGACTAAAAAACGACTTAAAGTTTCGCCAATAAACTTATCTAAGGTTTCTAAATCAGTCACCAAGTGCGTGGTCACTGTGCCACTGCCTAAGCTTTCGTATTCACGCAAAGAAATACGCTTAAGGCGCTCCAGCAAGCGCATTCGAATCTGGTACACCACATCTTTAGACAGATGAGTGAACATCTTACTCTGTCCGACGTTAAACAATAACGAACCCAAACGCAGGAAAAATGTCAGCACCAACATAAAGCCAATATAGCCCACTGCTTGCTGCCAGGGGCCAGGCAACCAGCGATCCATAGTTTCGAGCGCCTTACCGCTCTGTCCGAGCAATACTTCGTCCACCAGCAACGGTAGCAGCAAAGGGATAGGCACGCTGCAAAGGGTGGCGAGTAGCGCGAGAATGTTCGCGACAATTAAACTCGGCTTATGCTGTACAGCTAAGCGACGAATGTGCGCCCAACTGATCTGATCAGGCGTTTGCATTAATTGAGATCCAACGACTGAGAAGCGCTTCAAGCGCCGTATAAGGCTGATAACCATTGCTGATTAGCGCGTATTGCTGCTGATGCTGAGCCAGTAAGGTTGGAAAACCACTGACCGCTAAATTGTGCACCCAAGCAAATTCGGCCTGAGTAGCGGCGTGCGTATCTGCGGCATCGAAGGCCGAGCAAAACGCCTCACTAGAATAGCCCGCAGCAACGGCCAGCTCGCGCAATACGCGAGGCTGGGTGATGTCTATAGCATCCTGATAAAAAGCCTGCTGCAGCCTATCCAGCAAGTTAAACATCAAAGTATCATCCAACTCCCGGGCTACAACTAGGGCGCGACAAGCCGGCTCAGTATTGTAAAGAAAGCCGCTGGGCAAGGCGTCAGCAAAGTTAAATGACTGGCCTGTGGTCTCGGCAACGCTGCGCCAATGCTGCAGGATATACTCACGCTTGCTCTGATCCAGCACCGCCTGCTGACCGGTGCGCAAGCCCCCCACGCGCAAAGTGACCTTTACGCCGGCGGCCTGAGCGTGCTTAAGCACCTGCTGCAGCACTGGGTTAAAACCCCAACACCACGAACACATAGGGTCAAGAATATAAATCAGTTGCGTGTTCTGCATCACGTTCTCCTGCTGCTGTGCGACCTCTGCAAAAGCGCTAGGCACGCGCATTCCACACAGACCGTCTAACCAACCCTGGCAAACGAGAAGGGCTGGTTATTATTGAGAGGCAGAGTTTACCCGATCCAGCCCGCTGTTTAAGTTTTTCAGCCAGACTTTTCAAGCAAAAATACAATTTTAACCTTATGTTCAAAGGCCAAAGCACAACTCATAAAACAAAAACAGCGCTGCAAGCTTTCGCCGACAACGCTGTTTGCACTCTGACAGAGTGCTTTACACAGCAGCCGCCACGCGTGAACCTTGATCAATCGCGCGCTTAGCATCCAGTTCTGCAGCCACATCAGCGCCGCCAACTAAGTGCACGGTCACGCCCGCACTTTCCAATTCTGCTTGCAACTCACGTAGCGGCGTTTGCCCAGCGCAAAGAATCACAGTATCCACTGCTAAAATCTGTGGTTCGCCACCGGCAACACTGATATGTAAACCAGCATCATCAACGCGCAAATACTCAACGGCAGCGAGCATCTCAACCTGCTTGCTTTTCAAGCCTGCGCGGTGAATCCAGCCGGTGGTTTTACCTAAGCCAGCACCCACTTTACTCTTTTTCCGCTGCAGCAAATACACTTGGCGTGCCGCCGCTTCAGGCTGTGGCGCAATACCTGCCACACCACCGCGTGCCTCTAAACCCAAATCAATACCCCACTCTCTCCAAAAGGCTTCGCGGTCCAAGCTACTCGACTCACCACTGTGCGTAATCAGCTCAGACACATCAAAGCCAATCCCTCCCGCACCAATCACTGCCACGCGCTGACCAACCGGCTTACGCTCTAAAATGGCATCTAAATAACTCAGCACCTTAGGATGCTCAATACCTGGAATGTCTGGCACTCGCGGCACAATACCCGTGGCCAAAATCACCTCATCAAAACCGCCGGCTAATAACTCTGCGGCACTCACCCGAGTATTGAGTTGCACATTGACCTGCGTGGACTGCAGTTTATTGTGAAAATAGCGCAGCGTTTCATAAAATTCTTCTTTACCTGGTATCAGCTTAGCCACATTAAATTGGCCGCCAATTTCACTGGCAGAATCAAATAAAGTCACCTGATGACCGCGCTCAGCCGCCACAGTAGCAGCAGCTAGACCTGCAGGCCCCGCGCCGACCACAGCAACCTTTTTCACTGCAGTGGTGGCAATATAATTGAGTTCAGTTTCATGACAAGCACGCGGATTAACCAAGCACGAGGTCAACTTGCCGCTAAAGGTATGGTCCAAACACGCTTGATTACAACCAATACAGGTATTGATCTGCTCGGCATGTCCGGCAGCAGCCTTATTAACAAATTCTGGGTCGGCTAAGAAAGGGCGCGCCATAGAAATCATATCTGCGTCTTGTTCCGCTAAAACACGCTCAGCCACTTCTGGCGTATTAATCCGGTTGGTAGCAATTAACGGAATTGCAACCTCACCACGCAATTTGGCGGTCACTTTAGTAAAGGCACCACGCGGCACTTTAGTGGCGATGGTAGGGATACGCGCTTCATGCCAGCCAATCCCCGTATTAATAATAGTTGCACCCGCCGCCTCAATGGCTTTGGCCAGCAGTACGACTTCGTCCCAACTGCTGCCCTTTTCCATCAAATCAAGCATCGATAAACGGTAAATAATAATAAAATCGGTACCCACCGCTGCACGTACACGACGAACAATGTCTACCGCTAAGCGCATACGATTTGCATAGCTGCCACCCCAGCGATCGGTACGCTGGTTGGTATGCAACGCTAGAAACTGGTTAATGAAGTAGCCTTCAGAGCCCATAATCTCCACGCCATCGTAGTGAGCTGACTGGGCTAACACGGCACAATTCACAAAGTCAGCAATTTGCTTTTCAATGCCCTCTTCATCCAATTCAATGGGTTTAAATGGGTTGATCGGCGCCTGAATCGCACTAGGACCCACCGATTTTGGGCTAAAAGCATAACGGCCCGCATGCAGAATCTGCATACAAATTTTACTCCCAGCCGCATGCACCGCTTGAGTGACCACTTTATGCTTTTCAGCTTCTTCAGGGGTACTTAACTTAGCTGCACCGGCGTAAACACTGCCCTCTTCATTGGGGCCGATACCACCTGTGACAATCAAGCCCACCCCACCACGCGCACGTTCAGCAAAATAGGCGGCCATACGCTCAAACCCATTAGGACGCTCTTCTAAACCGGTATGCATTGAGCCCATCAACACACGATTTTTTAGCGTGGTAAAGCCAAGGTCCAACGGTGACATTAAATGCGGGTAATGAGGATTTGACATTGGGACTCTCCAAAACAGGTGCAAACACAGAATGCTGATTTTTTAGATGCATACATCGCATCGTAATCAGTCAAATATTAACCCACACAATAGACAGCTCACTGAGCCTTCTCAATGACCCTATCAAACAAAATAATGACTATAATAAACACTGTCTAGTTTTCAAGGTGCAATGCAATGCTAAAAACCACCGCCAATATGCGCTTAGGTGATTTATCCGTTGGTTTTGTATACAGCATTGCTGCCGCCATCGCGCAGCATGGACAAAGTACCACCGAGTTATTTGAACGCTTCGAACTCAGCCCTGCACGCTTAGCAGAACCACATGCCAGGCTGTCTATTCCGCGCTATATGCGCCTCGGGCATGCAGCAATCAGCCTGACTGGCAACCCTGCACTGGGCCTAACCATTGGCCAATACAGTTTACTCAGCCATCTAGGCTTGGCAGGCATAACCGCGGCACAAGCACCGACAGTGCGTGCTGCAGCACGCTGCATCAGCCGTTTTGAACCCTTGTATGCACAAAACTATCGCGGCGCCAGCCAGCTGCTAGAAGACAACCAAGGCGCGTGGTTAAGTTTTTATTCCATCGCCCCCTATAACGCTTACAACTGCTTTGTGGTTGAATCAGTATTACGGGCGTGGATCAGTCATTTAAGCCAAGTCTGCCAGCAGGATCTAGCTATTGAATTACTGCAAATTGAGTTTTCTGAGCCGAGTTACGCTGCAGCCTTTAGCGAACAACTCAAGTGTCCGCTTGAATTTAATGCCAAACATAACCGCATTCGCTTAAGTCAAAAAAGCCTAGCGCTGCACAACCCTGCACACTGCCCCAGCACGTGGCACGCTCTGCTGCAATTATGCGAAGAACAACTGGCCTTAAAAACGCGCAACTACAGCTTAGTCGAACAAGTCAGCCAACTGATCGCGCCTGTATTAAAAAACGGCGAGCCGAGCATTGAGCAGATCGCACAAAAACTACATATTCCTAGCTGGACACTGCGCCGCAAACTCGCCGCGCAAGGCACACAATTTCGCCAGCTGGTCAATCAGACACGCTTTGACCTGGCCAGCAGTTATATTCGTGATACCGAGCTGACCTTTGGTGAGATTTCTTGGCTACTGGGTTTTTCTTCACCGGAAGCCTTTCAACGCGCATTTAAACGTTGGGCACAACACACCCCTGGCGAGTTTCGGCGGGCGCTATGGCCTCAATGAAAGAACNNAACATATCAGCCTGCCAACTGTCATAAGCCCTCTATAGGCCTGTTGCTTATCCATTAAGTGTGACGTTGCCACCTGATACAAAATATTATTCAACACTCTATATACAGCAAGGCTTACACAGTTATAATTCCTGTCTGAGTACAGGGTGTACTTATTTATCTCCTATTTGATGATCTTTAATTATGTATAAAATTTTCGATACAGTAGACGAAGTGTCCCTTTATACCGCGCAGCGTCTTCTGGAAAAAATCAAAGCAGCCCCCTCTGCGGTAATGGGCTTAGCGACGGGTAGCACCATGGAACCGGTCTATGCTCAACTGCTCGGGGCTCTACAGCAGTCACCGGTTGATCTCTCACAATTAACCACCTTTAACTTGGATGAATACATTGGCCTCAGCGCTGAACATCCACAAAGTTATAACTATTACATGTGCCAACACTTATTTAATCAACTCAATATACCCAAGCACAATATTCATTTACCTGATGGTTTGGCCAGCGATATTGAAGCGGCATGCCTTGCCTATTCAAACGCCATCCAAACTATGGGCGGAATGGACTTACAATTATTAGGTATTGGTTCAAACGGCCATATTGGTTTCAATGAGCCACAAACCTGCTTTAATAGTCGCACTCACGTGGTCGAACTCTCTGAGCAAACGCGAATTGATAATGGACGTTTCTTTGTCGAGCAAAGTGAAGTGCCCACACTCGCAATCACCATGGGTATTAAAGATATCCTAGAAGCTAAAGAAATCATTTTAGTCGCTACAGGGCGTAATAAAACTGACATTATGGCGCAACTGTTTAGCAGCGAGATTGATGAAAGATTACCCGCCTCAGCCCTTAAACAGCACTCGAACTTAACTATTGTGCTGGATCGTGAAGCGGCAGCACTGCTTCCCGAACAGGCATTCAAAAACGCTGTATAAGCGCTGATTGAGGGAAACTACTATGCGTGCCTATCTTGCTGGATGTATTGGGCTGCTATTTGCAGCGCAAGCCTATGCTTTATCATTAAATGAATTAAGCCAAAAGCAAGCTGGCGATGGCATGACAGCCATGCTGGAGCAAAGCGCACGTATGGCGGTGCAACAGCTTGGCCAACCCGGTGATTTCAAGTTCAATAATTTTGCCGGGCAAGCAGCCAGTTTCGGAGTCATTGACAGTAAAGATGCCTCGATCGAAAACTATGTGACCGAACAGGCACTGGATGGATTGTTTAGCATTATTGCCGAACAAGAAGCCTCTATCCGCCAAACCCCAGCACAAGCAGCCTCTGATATTGTGAAAAAAGCTTTTGTTGTCTTGCGCTAAAAACGTTCTCCTTGTGCTGTAAAACACCGCCTTCTAGCATCTTTGCTAGGGCGGTATTTTACCTTAGAGTATCTATGCTTGATAAGCCGCTTCGATGCTACTTCTCAACAAATGCCCGCTCAATCACATAATCAGCCGCCGTGCCTAAGCGCGGTGACACCTTTAAGCCAAACTCATTCAGCAGAGTACTGGTGTCCGTCAGCATGTCTGGGCCACCGCAAATCATTGCGCGATCATCGGTGGGATTGATTGGCGGTAAACCAATATCCGCAAATAATTTACCGCTACGCATCAATTCAGTAATGCGCCCCTGATTGCGAAACGGCTCGCGGGTCACGGTTGGGTAATAAATTAATTTATCGCGTAACTGCTCACCAAAAAACTCATTGTGCGGTAAGTTGTCAGTAATAAAATCGCTATAGGCCACATCACTGACATGGCGCACACCGTGCACCAGAATCACTTTTTCAAAACGCTCATAGGTTTCTGGATCTTGGATCACACTGATAAAAGGTGCTAAACCTGTGCCGGTGCTGAGCAAATACAGATGCTTACCTGGCAGTAAATCATCAAGCAATAAAGTGCCGGTAGGTTTTTTACTGACCTTGACCGTATCGCCGGCTTTTAAATGCTGCAGGCGTGAAGTGAGTGGCCCATTGGGCACTTTAATGCTGAAAAACTCGAGATGATCTTCATAGTTAGGACTGGCAATTGAATAGGCGCGCATTAAAGGACGGCCTTCAACCTCAAGACCAATCATCACAAACTGCCCGTTTGCAAAGCGCAAGCCTGGGTCACGGGTGGTTTTAAAACTGAACAAGCTGTCATTCCAGTGATGAACACTTAATACCTGCTCGACATTCAAATTGCTCATAACACGCTCCAGCGTAAGAAAAGATTGGTTAGAGTGTAGGTTTAAAACCTTAATCTGTTAAATTGATAATATGTATAAATCATATCAGGAATACAGATATGCGATTGACTCTTCGCCAATTACAGGTATTTACCTGCATCGCTCAGTATCAAAGCGTCTCTAAGGCAGCAGAACACTTGGCCATGTCGCAATCAGCCGCCAGCACCGCACTTAAAGAGCTGGAGCGCAGTTACGACTGTATGCTGTTTGATCGCGCCGGTAAGCGCTTGATCATCAATGCTTTAGGCTTGCAGTTGTTACCGCGCGCGCTGGCGTTGTTAGAGCAAGCACAAGCTCTGGAAGGTTTGCTCACCGGCAACCATGGCTTTGGCTCATTATCGGTGGGCGCGACCATGACTATTGGTAACTATTTAGCCACGCTCTTGATTGGTCACTTTATGCAGCAGCATCCCAGCTGTAAGGTGCGCTTGCATGTGCATAACACTGCGCAAATTGTGCAGAAAATCGCCAGCTACCAATTGGATTTGGGTCTAATTGAGGGTTATTACCAGGATAGCAATATTATTGCTGAGCCATGGATTGCCGATGAGCTGGTGGTTTTTTGTGCACCACAGCACCCATTAGCCCAGCAGGGGCATGCCAGTTTAAGTGAGCTGGTAAATGAGGCGTGGATTGTTCGTGAGCAGGGTTCAGGCACACGTTTGGCGTTTGAGCAGGCTTTTTTGCAGCGTCAGCACAGGCCCAATATTCGCTTGGAACTTGAGCATACTGAAGGAATTAAGCGCGCCGTGGAATCCGGCTTGGGGATTGGCTGTATTTCACGCTTGGCATTGCGTGATGCCTTTCGCCGTGGCAGCTTAGTCGCGATTGAAACACCTGAGCTCAATTTAACTCGACAATTCACCTTTATTTGGCATAAGCACAAATATCAAACCGATGCCATGAGTGAGTTTTTAAGCCTGTGTCGCACCCTGACCGCCAATATTCAACGCAGCGATCAGATTGATCTGGCGACTATTCTTTAACGTATGGCAGCCTAGGTTAGATTGAGTTTGCAAGGTATGCGCGCGCCTACTGCACCAGTGTCGTTCTGCCCTCAACAAGCCAAGCAGGCGTGATTGCAAAGGCGTGAACCCCGTACGGGCTCATCAAGGAACGCACAGCTGCTCCACAGTACGACACGCAGCACGCCTGCGAGCTTATCGCTATGATGCAAAGCGCTCTTTTAGATAAGCCAGAATATCATTGGACTCATACATCCAGCGTACTTCACCGGCTTCTTCAATACGCAAGCATGGCACTTTAATACGCCCGCCCTGCTGCTCTAATTCTTGACGAAACTGCGGGTTATTTTTTGCATCACGCAGCTCAACCTTAAGATTTAAGGCATGCATCCCACGGCGTACTTTTACGCAAAAAGGGCAGGCTTTAAACTGATACAAGGCTAAGCCTGCAGTGGCTGCATCCACTTCGGCCTGTTTCGCTGCGCTGCGCTGCATCGCTTTAGGGCGAGTCAGCCAATCGGCAAAAATAATCAATTGGCCTAAACCATTACGTAAACCTTTTACAATCATTTGAATTCTCTTAAGCAATAAAAGTAAGTGCTAAACTTACCCAATATTCATCGAACGCTTTGCTAGCATATGCTGCACAGCAATATTTGCCACTAGGCAAGCCTGACCACCACCCTACAGTGAAGCCCATGCAGCCTAAAGACCTCCAACGCCTCGTCACCACACGCATGCCCTTTGGTAAATACCAAGGTCGCCTCTTAGCCGACCTCCCCGGTCAATACCTCAACTGGTTTGCCCGCGAAGGCTTCCCTAAGAGCGATCTGGGACGACTGTTGGAGCTGATGCATGAAATCGATCACAATGGCCTGAGCGACTTACTGACACCTCTGCGTCAGCAACAGTAGCCAGCACTCACACCGAGCGCCAGCTATGCTGGGTGTTTAAAGAACACGTATCTTTAAGCTACGACCTTTGATCTTACCCTCTTCTAAACGCTGCTGGGTTTGTCGTGCCAGCAAACGCTCAACAGCCACAAAAGCCTGATGGTCAAAGATCGAAATCTTGCCCACCTGCGCACTGGTCAAACCACCAATACCCGTTAAGGCCCCGAGAATATCGCCTGGGCGTAATTTATCTTTGCGGCCGGCAGAAATACATAAAGTCGCCATCGCCGGTAGCAAAGACTGGCCATCTGACTCTTTTAGGGCGTTTAGCGAATGCCAGCTCAAAGGTTTTTTCAGCAACTCTTCAATAGCATTGGCGCGATGACTTTCTTTAGGTCCAACCAAACTAATCGCCATGCCTTTCGCGCCCGCACGTCCAGTACGACCAATACGGTGCGTATGAATTTCAGCGTCACGCGCCAGTTCAACGTTAATCACCATCGGCAAGGCATCAATATCCAAACCACGCGCCGCCACATCGGTGGCCACCAACACGCTACAACTGCGATTGCTAAATAAGGCCAAGACTTGATCACGTTCGCGCTGCTCTAAATCACCGTGCAGGGCCAGCGCCGAGATTTTCTGGCTATTGAGATAATCAGCCAACTCTTGGGTTTGCTGCTTAGTAAAGCAAAAACAGACACAAGCTTCAGGGCGGTAATGACGCAAAATACGTTCCACCGCACCTTGGCGCTGTTCAGGGGTGATTTCGTAGAAATGCTGCTCAATCTGATGTTCAGCATGTTCAATATCGGCTTGAATATGCTGTGGCTGGCGCAAAAAGTTCGCCGCCAACTGCTGAATCCCTTCAGGGAAAGTGGCTGAGAACAATAAGGTCTGCCGACGCTTAGGGGTGAATTCAATGATGTCAGCAATGCTGTCATAAAAGCCCATATCCAGCATACGGTCAGCTTCATCCAACACTAAGGTGTTCAGTCCGGACAAGTCCAAAGTGCCTTTACGCGCATGTTCTAACACCCGCCCCGGAGTGCCAACGACAATATGCACACCGTGTTCAAGCGAACCCACCTGCGGACCAAAAGGGACGCCGCCACATAAGGTCAACACTTTAATATTGCCTTCGGCACGGGCCAAGCGACGAATCTCTTTCGACACTTGGTCGGCCAATTCACGGGTTGGGCACAAGACTAAAGCTTGGCAGCCGTAATAGCGTGGGTTAAGCGGTGATAATAAGCCAATACCAAAGGCTGCGGTTTTGCCGCTACCGGTTTTGGCTTGGGCAATCACATCCATGCCCTTGAGAATGACCGGCAAGCTTTGCGCTTGAATCGCGGTCATGCTGCTGTAGCCTAAATCAGCTAAGTTGGTTAACAATGCTGCCGGTAACGGCAAGCTGGCAAAATCAGTTGGTGTACTCACAAAAATTTTCTAACCTTAATAAATCCAGTGTGCAGTGTAGCAAGACGTGCTCTGTTTGCGGTGGATTTGTCCCGCCTTTGCTTTAAAAAGCATGCAATGGGGTCTTATGCGCTTGTCCGGCTTCCTCACGCACCAATTTAGGCACTAAATAGCCCGGCAACTGCGCCAGCATCTGCTGATATAAAGTGTAAGCCTCAGCACTCGTCACATCAAAATGCTGCGCGCCTTGCACTCGATCCAAGACATGCAAGTAATAAGGTAATACATCATGATTAAACAGCTGCTCACTTAATTCAATCAGCACTTGAGCACTGTCATTGACACCTTTGAGCAAGACCGTTTGGTTGAGCAAGGTCACCCCTGCTTGGCGCAGTTTAGCTAAGCGCTCAGCATGCAGCGGCGTTAACTCACGCGGATGGTTCACATGCAAGACTAAGCTACTGCGCAAGCGTGTGCCGGTTAAAATATCGGTTAATTGATCAGTTAAACGCTCAGCAATCACTACGGGTAAACGCGAATGCACTCGCAGACGCTGCACATGAGTAATATCAGCAATACCCGCCACCAACTCGGCTAAGCGCTCATCTTGCAGCATCAAGGGATCACCACCACTGAGAATCACCTCAGTAATGCTGGTGTCTTGGGCAATATAATTTAACGCCGACTGCCACTGCGCACGCCCTAAGCGATTTTCACTATAAGGAAAGTGTCGACGAAAACAATAGCGGCAGTTAATCGCGCAGCCGCTGGCCGCCAATAACAACACCCGCCCATGGTATTTATGAATCACCCCGGTTGCCACATTGCTCTCTTGTTCACCTAATGGATCTAGGCTAAAGCTTGGATGCAGTTGATCTTCCGCCGCTAGCGGCAAGACTTGTAACAGTAACGGATCGCGCGGATCGCCTTTGCCCATGCGCTCGACAAAAGGCCGCGGCACTAAGACTGGAAATGACAAAGCCTGACTTAATCCCTTAGGAAAATCAGTCGCTTGCAACTCAAGCGCAGTAAGCAGTTGCTGACTGCTGCGCAACGACTGCGCTAACACCTGCCCCCACTCCTGCTGAAAAATAATTTTTTGGGTTTGCGCTACACTAGACATTTCTCAGGACCTTAAATACGACAGGATTGCATTATGGCCAACTATTCTAGCAACGAATTCAAACCAGGACTGCGCGTCATGGTGGATAACGAACCCTGCATCATGATTGATATCGAGTTTGTTAAGCCCGGCAAAGGCCAAGCATTTAGCCGCGTAAAATTACGTAGTATCCGCACCCAGCGGGTATGGGAGCGGACCTTTAAGTCTGGCGAAAGCTTAGAAAGCGCTGATATCGTTGATCGGGATATGGAGTATTTATACAGCGATGATGAGTTTTGGTACTTTATGGCCACCGACGGCACATTTGAGCAATTAGGCGCCAGCCGTGAAGCCTTAGGCGATACTATTAAATGGCTGAAAGAACAGGTGGTCTATGTGGTCACCCTGTACAACGACGCAGTGGTCTCTGTGACTGCGCCGAATTTTGTGGAACTGGATGTCGCAGAAACCGATCCTGGCTTAAAAGGCGATACCGCGCAAGGCGGTACTAAGCCTGCCACCCTCAGCACCGGTGCGGTGGTGCGCGTACCGTTGTTTATTGTCGAAGGCGAAACGCTCAAAATCGATACACGCAGCGGTGAATATGTCAGCCGCGCCTAAGCCTAACGCGCCGAGCTATCAAGGGAGCTCTAGGCTCCCTTATTTATTGCAGGAGACCCATCAGCCATGCATCTATGGTCACCCAGTGCGCCACGCACAGCATTAGTCGCACGGCAACAACTGTACCGCACGATTCGCGAGTACTTTTATGCCCGCACGGTACTGGAAGTTGAAACACCGCTGTTAGCCCAAGCCCCTGTTGCCGACCCCAATATCACGCCCATCCAAGCAGGACAACGCTGGCTGCACACCTCACCTGAATATGCGATGAAGCGTCTACTCTGCGCGGGCTATGGTGATATCTATCAAATCTGCAAAGTGTTTCGCAAGGGCGAAGCGGGTAAACGCCATAACCCAGAATTTACCATGCTGGAATGGTATCGCGTCGGCTGGACACATCGGCAATTGATGGACGAAGTGGCTGAATTACTGCAGCTGTTACTGGCGGCACGTTTTAGCGACTTAACCTGTTTACACTTGAGCTATGCGCAAGCCTTAGCGCAATACGCGCAACTGAATGTGCATCACTGCAGCGATCACGACATCGCTCAGCGCGGACAAAAACTGGCCAATGCTGACTTAGCACTCGACCGCGACGGCTGGTTAGATGTGATTATGAGCCATCAAGTGGAACCCGCCTTACCGCACAATACTCTGGTATTTATTGATCAGTTCCCTGCCTCACAAGCGGCATTAGCTCAATTGGCTAACAACGAACAGGGTGTGCTCATCGCGCAACGCTTTGAAGTGTTTTTTAACGGCATGGAGTTGGCCAATGGCTATCAAGAGCTCACCGATGCGAAGCAACAACTGCAACGCTTCCAACATGAACTACAAGGCACTGAACGCCTGCATGATGCCAATCTAATTGCTGCACTGGAGCAGGGTTTGCCCGAGTGCGCAGGGGTTGCGCTGGGTTTGGATCGTGTTTTACTGCAGCTACTGGACGCCACTCATATTGCGCAGGTGCTGAGTTTTGCCTGGCCACGCGCCTAAGCTTGATTCAACTCAATAGCTTTAAACGATGGCATATATTGCACAAATACAGCGTGTTAGACTGCCGCCTAGTCAAGCATCGCTGGATGCAACACCCTTGATCAACCGAAACGCTTAATCGTGCGCGATGGGCTTGTTTAAACTCGATAAAGTGAGAACTCTATGCTTAAGAAACTACTACTGACAGGCTGCATGGTGTTTATGGCAGCTAATGTACTGGCGGCGGATAACCCCCATGTTGTGCTCAATACCAGTTTTGGTGAAATCGAACTGGAGCTAGAAGCAGAGAAAGCACCGATCACAGTGACCAACTTTCTTGATTATGTGGATGCCGAACGCTACAACGGCACTATTTTTCACCGTGTAATTCCAAACTTTATGATTCAAGGCGGTGGTTTTGATAGCTATATGCAACAAAAAGCGACCAAGCCTGCGATTAAAAACGAAGCTGATAATGGCTTGAAAAATGCGCGTGGTACTGTGGCGATGGCGCGCACCCAAGCACCTGATTCAGCTACGATGCAATTTTTTATTAATCATGCGGACAATGATTTTTTAAACCATAGCAGCCGGGATTTTGGCTATGCGGTATTTGCTAAAGTGGTGCGCGGTATGGATGTAGTTGACCAAATCGCCCAAGTTAAAACCACTCTATACGGCCGTAGTGAAAATGTGCCTATTGATCCAATTGTGATTAAAACCATTAAACGTATTGATTGATACATACTGCTCAGCCACAAAAAAGCGCGCCATCTATAGCGCGCTTTTTTGATCACCGACACCACTTAAGCTCGTGTGGTATAGCGTAGAATCTCGACAACTTGCGCCGGAGTCGTCGCCCAAGCCATAGCAGCAGCATCCACTTCTTTGAGCGGATGATAATATTGTCGGCATGCAAAGTTAGCCGAGTGCGGCGCAGTAGCCCGCATCAAAGGCCGCATTCCATTGTTTATACTGGTCAGCAAAACGCACTACCACTAAATTACTGCTTTCGATTAGAGTTTTAGTACGAATAGCGTTGACTTTAGCGGACTGATGGTCGCGCCAAAAATTCTGCTCGGCCCCCCCTAAATGATCACCTGCCGCATCACTGGCATCATGCTCGGTCACTGACGAGGTGAAGCGAATATCTAAACCTAAAGCGTCAGCCCCCTGCTGAATCTCTTCACGCCATGTGCTGTGGATTTCGCCGGAAAGATATACGGTAAAACTCATTTTGAGTCTCCTTTTAAGCAGGCCAAGGCACTTATCACAACACGCCTCGGCTCTGCAACCTGATTCAACTAATCGTCACTGACCTCAATCGATGGCATAGCCGCACTGTGCTGATTGAGCACACTGATTCGCGCAGCAACAGTGCGTGCCAACTGCTGATAAATCATCGCTATCTGGCTGTCTGGATCAGCACTGGCGGTCGGTTCACCACCATCACACTGCAAGCGAATCGCCATAGACAAAGGCAATGAGGCTAGCAACTCTGCATCATAGCTGGCCGCCAAACGCTCACCGCCACCTTCACCGAATAAATGCTCGGCATGCCCGCAATTGGAGCAAATATGTACCGCCATATTTTCCACAATACCCAAAATAGGAATATTCACTTTGCGGAACATCTCGATGCCCTTACGCGCATCCAACAGAGCGATATCTTGTGGTGTGGTCACAATCACAGCCCCCGCCACCGGCACTTTCTGCGCCAAGGTCAATTGAATATCACCGGTACCTGGCGGCATATCCACCACTAAGTAATCTAAATTATCCCAAGCTGTCTGGGTAATCATTTGCAATAAAGCACCGGAAGCCATCGGACCACGCCAAACCATAGGTGTGCTATCCGTGGTGAGAAAGGCCATCGACATCACAGACAGGCCATGTGCCCGAATCGGAATAAAGTATTTTTCATCACGCACTGCAGGCTGAGTGCCACTGGGGACACCCAACATAATGCCTTGGCTGGGGCCATAAATATCAGCATCTAAGATACCCACCCGCGCACCTTCACGGGCCAAGGCTAAGGCGAGGTTTGCCGCCGTAGTGGATTTACCCACACCACCTTTACCTGAGGCCACCGCAATTACATTCTTCACCCCAGCCAAGGTGGGCACATCAGTTTTGCCTGGGTAGGCCGCAATTACAGTATCAATCTTCACTTCAGCGCTGCCCACGCCGGGCATTTGCTGCAAACTCATTTGGAGCATCTGCGCCCAACCGGCTTTAAATAAATCAGCCGGATAGCCCAACTCAAGCTGTACGCTGACGCGGTCGCCGTCAATCTCAATGGCACGCACACAGCCGGCGCTGACTGGGTCGGCATTTAAATTGGGATCAATCAGGCGGCTTAAGGTTTCTTCAACCGCAGCGCGGGTTACTGCACTCATGATGTTCTCCACTGCAATAATAAACTAAACGATAGGCATTCTAGCCTAATCTGACCGCTATGACCTTAATCCTTAGCAAGTACAAGCTGCGCAAAGGATGAAAAAAACAGCCATTGCCTATATAGTAGACGGCTTATTTCTATTCACTTTTAGTAGTTAGGAAGACCATGAGCGAAGCCCGCAAAATTTTAGTGACCAGCGCCCTGCCCTATGCCAACGGCTCCATCCATCTTGGCCATATGCTTGAATATATCCAAACTGATATGTGGGTTCGCTTTCAAAAAATGCGCGGCAATCAATGCATTTATGTCTGCGCTGATGATGCTCACGGCTCTGCCATTATGTTGCGCGCGGAAAAAGAAGGCATTAGCCCAGAACAGTTAATCGATAATGTCCACGCTGAACATAGCGCTGACTTTGCTGAGTTTTTGGTGAATTTTGATAATTTCTACACCACCCATAGTGAAGAAAACCGCGAACTATCTGAGCAAATTTATCAACGCTTACAAGCCGCTGGCCATATTGCCACGCGCTCAGTCACCCAGTATTTCGATCCTGAAAAAGGCATGTTTTTAGCTGACCGCTTTATTAAAGGCACCTGCCCAAAATGTGCAACACCAGACCAATACGGCGATAACTGTGAAAAATGTGGTGCCACCTACCAGCCCACGGAACTGAAAGATCCACGCTCAGCCATTTCTGGTGCGACACCGATTTTAAAAGATTCCGAGCACTACTTCTTTAAGTTGCCCAATTTCCAAGCCATGCTACAAGAGTGGACACGTAGCGGTACCTTGCAAGAATCAGTGGCTAACAAACTGGCTGAATGGCTCGATAGCGGCTTAAAAGAGTGGGATATTTCGCGTGATGCACCGTATTTTGGCTTTGAGATTCCTGGGGCTCCAGGCAAATATTTCTATGTCTGGCTGGATGCACCTATCGGCTATATGGCCAGTTTTAAAAATCTTTGTGCCCGTCGCCCAGAATTAGATTTTGATGCGTTTTGGCAGAAAGACTCAAGCGCTGAGCTGTACCATTTTATTGGCAAAGATATTATTAATTTTCACGCCCTATTTTGGCCCGCCATGCTTGACGGTGCAGGTTACCGTAAACCCACTGGCGTGCATGTGCATGGCTACCTAACGGTCAATGGTGCGAAAATGTCCAAGTCTCGTGGCACCTTTATTAAGGCGCGGACTTACCTTGACCACTTAAACCCCGAATACCTGCGCTATTACTACGCGGCAAAATTGGGCCGTGGCGTTGAAGATCTAGACCTTAACCTTGAGGACTTTATCCACAAAGTGAACTCCGATTTGGTCGGTAAAGTGGTCAATATCGCCAGTCGCTGTGCCGGTTTTATTCAAAAAGGCAACCAAGGTATGTTGGTCGCTGAGATGCCTAACCCTCAATTATGGGAGCAGTTTCAGCAGGCCACTCCGTCCATTGCCAAAGCCTACGAGGCTCGTGACTTTGCACGTGCCATGCGTGAAACCATGGCCTTGGCTGATGCGGCCAATGCTTGGATTGCAGAACAAGCGCCGTGGGCGATGAGTAAAATTGACGGCCAGCAGGCGCAAGTACAAGCGGTCTGCTCACAAGCCATCAATTTGTTTAAACAATTGGTGATTATGCTAAAACCGGTTCTGCCAAAACTGGCCGCCGATGCCGAACAGTTCCTCAATGTGCCAGCTCTGAGCTGGGCTGATTTAGCCGTACCACTGGGTGCCCATCAGCTTAATCCGTTTAGCGCCTTGCTCACCCGGGTCGATCCTAAGCACGTTGAAGCGATGATTGAATCCTCCAAAGAAGATTTATTAGAAATGGAAAACACTGCCAACACTGAAACAGTTGCCAGCAATGGTGAGCTTGAGAAAGAACCACTGGCCAAAGAAATTGACTTTAATGCGTTTGCTGCCGTGGATTTACGTATTGCCCTGATCGAAAAAGCGACCTTTGTTGAAGGCGCAGATAAGTTATTGCAACTGACCCTTGATCTGGGCGGCGTGAAACGCAATGTGTTCTCTGGGATTAAAAGCGCCTACCCTGATCCTGCTGTACTGGAAGGCCGTCTTACTTTATATGTAGCCAACCTTGCCGCACGTAAAATGAAATTCGGTATATCCGAAGGTATGGTCTTAGCTGCAGGCCCTGGCGGTGAAGAAATCCACCTGCTCAGCCCTGATGCAGGTGCACGCCCCGGTCAAAGGGTGATGTAA
>LFRZ01000151.1 GCA_001513025.1 Gammaproteobacteria bacterium DTU037 | reverse complement strand
GTTCAGGGAGATGACGGAAAAGCCGGTGCAGTGATGGCTCAACGAGCAGCGGATTTTGTTGTTAGAACAGGTCAGCCACACATTTATATGAGTATTAACACTCGTGCGCAAGAATCCAATGGGTGGTGGCCACCTGGCTTTTACGAAGACCCGCTAATAGAAGGGAATATTGCAACTCACAAATGGCAGCAACTACACCCTTCTGTCTCAAATAGCTGCGAAGTTTGGCCTACCAACGGCCTCGTAGAGCAAGACGAACAAGGTGGCTATGCCTACGCGCTCTGGCGGCCTTATCGCTGCTGTGAGCCCAAAGGGGCATTTTTATTCTCAGTTGGCCAGTAAGGACACTCAATGAACATAAAGACACCAAACACAACACTAAAATCACTGGCTATTGCTGTGCTTCTGGCTACGAGTACATTAACTACAGCATCTCATGCGTTTGATATTCGTGAACGGCCCTACGAAAAAGTATCGGGCACGGCTGTCAATGACAAACTGGGCTACGAACTTGGAGGTGGTGCTGCATACGGCGCGGCAAGCACTCGAATAGTTCCTCCTAGCATTGGACTCGGTATTCAATGGAAAGCTGACATGATGTGCGGAAACATGGATCTGCAATCGACCATTAAAAATCAGCTTAACGGCTCAACTGACGGATTCAAAAATATTATGGGTGGTATTGTTGAGTCAGCAACTGGCGCGGTCATGAGCCTGCCAGCGATGATGATTCAACGCTCAAACCCAGGACTGTATGAGTTGCTCAGCAACGGTGTTTTACAGGCCCGAGTCGATTTCGATCG
>LFRZ01000083.1 GCA_001513025.1 Gammaproteobacteria bacterium DTU037 | reverse complement strand
GCAGCCTGGACCAGAAAGGGTTTAGGATCATCTTGACCAATGACGATCAACTGCGTTCGTTCACGCTGCTGCGTCGGCAAACTGGCCAGCGCTTTTAGCGTGCGTGCCAAGCCTTTAGTTTTAAAACCCGAACCCACCTGCAAGAGTAGATACTGATCATCGCGCAGATTAAACTCAGCACGAAATTCAGCACGAATCTCTTGTGCATTGCTCGGTGCTTGGCGATCTTTAGCTATCCCCGGCGGCAGCAAATGAAAACGCTCTGCTGGCGTCTGGTAATGCTTTACAAATAACGGCTGCTGCACTTCAGAAATCATTAGAATCTGTGTGGATGACTCAGGTGCAAATACCGCACGCTCATAGCCAGCAAAGTGACGGTAACGATTACTGAATCGGTACAGGGGGTTACGCAGGGTTTGTGCTTTGTCTTCATAGCAGCCATCTGCGGCATAATACACATCAAGACCTGGCATCTTATTAAAGCCGATCACCCGAGCAACCGGCTGCTGCTGCATATCGGCTTGCAACCAGTGATAAAACTTGGTGTTGCGGCGGTGATTGGAGAAAGCTTTAATCGGCCCAATACGCACATCAAAACCTTCTGGAATATCACCCTCCCAAATCAGCGTATAGACACGAATCTGATGACCACGCTGCTGGCACTCTAAGGCGATGCGCATAAAGTCGCGCTGTAAACCACCAAAGGGAAAGTATTTGTACAGAATAAAGGCCAACTGCATCAGTACGCATCCTTAGTCGCCACAGCATGCTCTGCGCTGCCGATGTCTGTCTGTTGCATCGCACTTAACAGCGGCTTCAGTGCTCTCAGCACCTGCTCGGCAGGCAAACTGGCAAAACAATCGACATAGCGATTACCCAGTCCCGCATTAGGGCCTGGTGCGCAAAGATGCACTTGCCCTTGACCGTAAGCGCCGACCAGCCCCGGCAAAGTCGGACCATATAAAGATACGCAGGGCACATCTAAAGCCGCAGCCAAATGACCTAAGCCGGTATCCACCGCCACACAGGCCTGCGCGCCAGCAATCTGTGCGGCCACGCCGGTGAGATTCAAGCGCGGCAAGACCTGCACATGGGTCAAGCCGTCCGCGATAGCATGCGCGCGCGCCTCTTCGGTGGCATTGCCCCAAGGAATGCGTACCGCGATATCCTCTGTAGCCAGTAACTCAGCTAATGCGCGCCACTCGGCTTGCGGCCAATGCTTGCTAGGCCAGGTGGTGCCATGTAAGAACACCACATAAGGCGCATGTTGCTCTGCAATCATTAGACGTTCGCGGTGCAAGCTGTACTGCCCCATACTCAGCGGCAAAGAATAGCCCAACGCTTGGGAAAACAACTGCCGTGTACGCTCCACCGCATGCTGCCCACGTGCCACACTAATCTGCCGATCATAAAACAAACTGGCCAGTGGCTCACGCGCACTTTTACGACTAAAGCCTGCCACAGGTGCTTTAACACCACGCGTCAGCCAAGCACTTTTTAACAGCCCTTGTGCATCAATCACCAAATCATATTTTTGCTGATGCACACGCTGTTTAAAATTATACCATTCGCCATTGCGCCAGGTTTGCAGCAAATTTTTACGCCAACGGCGAATCGCGACCGGAATCACTTGATCAACAGCCGGATGCCAGCGTGGGATTTCCGCAAAGCCTTCTTCGACCACCCAGTCAAAACGAATATTGGAATTGGCCCGCATGGCATCCGTGAGTGCAGGCAAGGTATGAATCACATCCCCTAATGAAGATGTTTTAATTAACAGTACACGCACTAGATAACAGGCTCTTGCAATGAGAGAGGGGTACCCACTAAATCAGTTAACGCATTGATCACCTGTACCGGCTTAAGTAAGCGCAAACAATCATAGTGACCAAAGCGGCAGGTGCGATCAAAACACGGACTGCAGTCAATCCCTGTGCGCACCATAGCAACTTTATCGGCTAAGGGCGGGGTAAACTCCGGTGAGGTCGAGCCGTACACTGCTACCAAGGGCAGATTCAACGCCGCCGCCACATGCATAAGACCTGAGTCATTGGAGACCACCGCCGTGGCACAGGACATTAAATCAATCGCCTGCGCCAAAGAGGTTTCACCGGCAAGGTTATACACTTCTTCACGCAAACCTGGGATCAAAGACTCGCGAATCTCTTCGCCGCCGGGGTGATCATTTTTCGAACCAAAAATCCACACTTGCCAGCCTTCGCGAATTTTTGCTTCAGCCACTTCAGCATAGTGTTGCGCTGGCCAGCGTTTGGCATCACCAAATTCAGCCCCAGGGCACAGCGCCAGCACAGGACGATCACCGACGCTCAGCGCGAAAGTAGCTAAGGCGCGATCACGCTCAGCATGATCAATCTCTAAACGAGGTCTAGGATAAGGTTTGCGCAGCTCAGTACCTGGCGCATAAGCCAGCGCCATAAAGCGCTCGATCATCAGCGGGTAGCGCTGTTTATCTAAGAGTCGCAAATCATTGAGCAAACCATAACGCATCTCGCCTTTCCAGCCGGTGCGCTTAGGGATGCCAGCAAAAAATGGGGTTAATGCTGATTTTAAAGAGTTGGGCAGCAAAATAGCTTGCTGATACTGACCTTTGAGCTGCACACCAATTTTACGCCGCGCCACAATATCTAACACGCCATGCCCCAGCGGAAAGCTGAGCGCTTGGCGAACTTCAGGCATACGTTGCAGAATAGGCCGACTCCAGTCCGGCGCTAGCACATCAATGTTGCAATCAGGGTGCTGCTGCTTCAGACAAATAAAGAGCGTCTGCGCCATCACCATGTCGCCGACCCAACTTGGGCCTATAATCAATATATTCATAATGCAGAGTTTCAAGCATCTAAGTAGGCACGGCAAGTGTCGGCATGAAAAATGCCAACTCTTGCCTATATTTTACTCTTTGCGCACGCGAAACCATGCAGCATAGAGGGCTGGTAAGAATAATAAGGTCAAGACTGTTGCAACGATTAAGCCCCCCATAATCGCCACCGCCATCGGTCCAAAGAACACACTACGAGACAATGGAATCATAGCGAGCACTGCGGCTAAAGCAGTTAACATAATAGGTCTAAAACGTCGCACAGTCGCATCAATCACAGCTTGCCAAGGCGTATGCCCCTGGCCAATATCGGTTTCAATTTGATCAACCAAAATCACTGAGTTGCGCATAATCATACCTGATAACGCAATGGTACCGAGCATCGCGACAAAGCCAAAGGGTTGATTAAACAGTAATAAAAACAAGGTGACGCCAATTAAGCCCAGCGGCGCCGTGAGAAAGACCAAGACTGAGCGTGAAAAGCTGCGCAATTGAATCATTAATAACGACAAGACCACCAGCAAAAATAACGGCATACCAGCAACTACTGAACGCTGCCCGCGCGACGAGTCCTCTACCGTACCGCCCACTTCCAGCAAGTAACCGTCCGGTAATGCATCACGTACAACCTGCAAATGCGGCAAAATCTCCCGTACAACGTCCACCGCTTGATGCTTGCCATAAATATCAGCACGCACTGTGACGTTAGGTAAACGGTTGCGATGCCAAATCACGCCCTCTTCAAAACCGTATTCTAAAGTGGCCACCTGTGACAACGAGACACTCGTGCCATGCTCAGTCGGGATCGCCAAGCTGCCTAAACTGGCCAAATCTTCACGGTCCTCTAGCGTGCCACGCTGCAGAATCTCAATCAGCTCGTTACCTTCACGGAACTGCCCCACGCTCGCGCCAGATAAAGCACCGCGTAAAAACTGTGAAACTCCCGCGGTACTCACGCCCAACGCCCGTGCACGATCTTGGTCAATCTGCAGACGCACCACTTTACTCGGCTCTTCCCAGTCCAAATGCACATTACTCACATGCGGATTGTCACGTACCAGCGCCGCCACTTGCCGTGCCAGTTGGCGAACTTGCGGAATATGCTCACCGGTTATACGAAACTGCACCGGATAACCCACAGGTGGGCCATTTTCCAAACGGGTAATGCGCGCACGAATATCAGGAAACTGCTCTTGCATGGTTTCAATCAGCCAAGCGCGCACCTCTTCACGTTGCTCAAGGTTGTCAGCAATCATCACAATTTGCGCAAAGCTGGTTGCTGGCAATTGTTGATCTAGGGGCAAATAGAAACGTGGCGAACCGGAACCGATATAAGCCACATAACTTTCAATCCCCGGATGTTCTTTAAGTCGTTGTTCTATTTTTTCAACACTGGCTTGCGTGGCTTTTAATGAGGCACCTTCGGCCAGTTTAATATCCAACAATAACTCCAAGCGGTTGGAGTCAGCAAAGAACTGTTTCGGCACAAATTGAAAGGTAAAGATAGAGCCAACAAACAGTAGCACCGTCACCACAATAACGATTGTTCGATGACTGACACACCAGGTAATCACTGCCCGAATACGCCGATAGAGCGGCGTAGCATAAGGATCATGCTCGCCATCTTTGCTGCCATGCTTTGCCGCTTTAAGGCGGGCCAAATCTGGCAATAACTTAGCCCCCAAATAGGGCACAAATACCACCGCCGCAATCCACGAGACAATTAGGGCAATCCCCACCACTTGGAAAATCGAGCGGGTGTACTCGCCCACAGCAGACTGCGCGGTGGCGATGGGTAAAAATCCAGCGGCGGTAATCAGGGTGCCGGTCAGCATCGGAAAAGCAGTACTGGTCCACGCAAAACTGGCTGCTTTAACCCGATCCATGCCCTGCTCCATTTTAATCGCCATCATTTCGACGGCGATAATGGCATCATCCACCATCAAGCCCAGCGCCAACACCAACGCACCTAAAGAGATTTTATGCAAACCAATCCCAAAATAATGCATCACCGCAAAGGTCATAGCCAACACCAGCGGGATAGAAAATGCCACCACCAAGCCGGTACGCAAGCCTAAAGAAAAGAAACACACCAGCAAGACAATCAGCAGAGCTTCAATCAAGACCTGAACAAACTCACCAACACTTTCTTTCACCGCCGCCGGCTGATCAGACACTTTACGTAACTGCATGCCCAACGGTAAGGTCGCCTGCAAGCGTGAAAACTCGCTCTCCAAGGCTTTCCCGAGCACTAAAATATCACCACCATCACGCATCGCCACGGCAATGGCTAACGCATTATCCCCCATAAAACGAACCCGCGGCGCCGCCGGATCATTAAAGCCACGGCGTACTTCAGCAATATCGCCTAAACGAAAGGTACGCTCGCCCACGCGAATCGGAAACTCGCGAATCTCTTGCACGCTATCAAAGCGACCACTGACCCGCAATTGCACTCGGTCGGAGGCAGTTTCAAAAAAACCAGTAGCTGAGACGCTATTTTGTTCTGCTAGTGCGTGCTGCACAGCCTGCAGCGGCAAGCCTAAACTGGCCAAGCGCGTATTGGATAACTCAACCCATATTTTCTCATCTTGCAAGCCTAAAATATCGACCTTACCGACATCTTGCACGCGCTGTAATTGCAACTGCACGCGGTCGGCATAATCTTTTAATACCGCGTAATCAAAGCCTTCGCCAGTCAAGGCATAAATATTGCCAAAAGTGGTGCCAAACTCATCATTAAAAAAGGGTCCTTGCACACCTGGCGGCAAGGTGTGTTGGATATCGCTGATTTTTTTCCGAATCTGATACCACAACTCAGGAACTTGCTTAGCGTTCAGCGTATCGCGCGCGACAAAGGTCACCTGTGACTCACCCGGCCTAGAAAAGGAAATAACCTTGTCAAACTCACCGGTTTCCATCAGTTTCTTTTCGATACGCTCAGTGACCTGCTGCGCCATCTCTTCAGCTGTCGCACCCGGCCAGATGGTATTGATCACCATAGCTTTAAAGGTAAAAGGAGGATCTTCACTCTGGCCTAAGGAGCTGTAGGACATGCTGCCAATCAGCGCCAGCAAGATCATACTAAATAAAACTAAGGGGCGGTTATTGAGGGCCCATGCAGAAAGATTAAAGCGCATCGATCTTACTCCTTAGCGCTTAATGGCACAGGTTGATTGGCTCGATCCACTGGACGCACGGCTTGCCCTTCTTGCAAAAGATGCACACCGGCAAGGACAATCCATTCATCACCCTGCAAACCTTGCAGAATAGGCACCTGTGTTTGCCCAAACGGGCCCAGCTCTACATTGCGCCGCTGGACGTTTGAGTGACGGGGATCAACCACCCAGACATAGGCCTGCTCCGCCTCAGCCGTCACCGCCGACAAGGGGACCGAGAACTGCGCCTCGCTACCGGAACGCATATAAACCTTAGCGCTTTGCCCTAACTCAGCCGCAATAGTGGCGGTACGAAAAGCCACCCGTGCAGCATAGGTACGCGAACGCGAATCCGCCGCAGGAGCAATCTCACGAATTTCACCGGCAAAGCGTCGATCAGGCTGTGACCACAAGGACACTTCAACTGACTGCCCCACTTTAAAACGCTCAATGGCCTGTTCCGGCAAATTAATCGCCACCTCGCGCTCACCATCCACGGCCAGTACAAAGACAGTTTGTCCTGCTGCCACCACCTGCCCTGCTTCCACTTTAGCTTGGGCAATCACCCCATAATAAGGTGCGCGTAACTGGGTGTAATTGGCTTGATTTTTTGCTGTTTCTAACTCAGCCTGGGCTTGGCGTAGACGCGCCTCACCGGCTTTAAATTGATTTTGCGCATTATCGTAATGCGAACGACTGAGCAGCTGGCGATCCAATAGGGTTTTATAGCGCTCAAGCTCTGCTCGAACCAACTGCAGATTGGCTTGCGCGGCCGACACTTGCGCCTGCATCGCATCCAAGTGCAAGTGCACATCTTCAGGATCTAACTGAGCAAGGACTTGATCGGTACTGACTTGTGCGCCCACATCCACTAAGCGCTTAATCACTTTACCGCCTAAGCGAAAGGCCAGCTCCGGCTCTAAACGTGCACGCACTTCACCGGGAAAGGTCAACGTCAGATCCTTAGAGACCTGTGGTTTAACCACCATCACCGGACGCGTACTGCTGAGCACAGGCTCTTCACCACCGCAGGCACTAAGCGTAGCCAAGGACACATAAACAAATAGATAAACAATGCGATGCAACATAGTACCTGGACCTTTAAATGCAGCAGTTGGAATACATGACTGGAGAAGTATAGTAAAATACTACACTCATCAGTTCACTATTTATTTGTTATGTATAAACAAACGCCCAAAGCAGGCCCCGGTCGGCCGAAAAATCTAAACAAACGCGCAGCCATTCTTGATGCTGCGCAAGTGTTATTTCTACGTCAGGGCTATGAAGGCAGCAGCATGGACGCAATCGCACTCGAAGCAAATGTATCTAAACTCACGGTTTATAATCATTTTACCGATAAAGAACGCTTGTTTTGTGCCGCCATCGAAGCCAAATGTACAACCCAGCTGAGTCAATTATTTGCCAGCCCTACCGACAGCGCACCTGATAATCTGCGCGAGTGTTTATTAGCTATTGCCCATAGTTTTCAAGCCTTAGTCGACAGCCCCGAGTCACTTGCCATGCACCGTTTAATTATTAGCCATGCCCTGAGCAATCCAGCCCTATCGCATTTATTTTACGAAGCAACTGCGCTGCCTCTTATCCATAAGATGGAGCAACTGCTGACGGCCATCCATAACGCCAAACAACTTGAGATTACACAACCTAAACACGCAGCAGAACACTTTTTCAGTTTGCTCAAAGGCTCACGTAATTTACAGTTGCTCGTTGGTTATCAAACTGCCACCGTCAGCGCCAATGTGCATCAGCATATCGAGGATGTTGTTGATTTATTTATTAAGGCCTATCAGCCCAACTGATACAGTTCGAACACAAACCGCCTCACTACAACTCACAGCACTACAATCAACCGCGCCAAAGGGTTCTTTTTCAACCGCAACCCCTTACAATAGGACATTGTATCTTTTGATAACTGGGTATATCGCATGTCTGATCACGCTCTACTGCTCTCCAATCTTGGTTCACCACGCTCAACCTCAGTGAGCCATGTGCGCAGCTACTTGAATCAGTTTTTAATGGATCCCTATGTGATCGATATCCCTTGGCCACTGCGTCGCTTATTGGTCGGCTTAATTTTGCTCAATCGCCCGGCTAAATCCGCTGAAGCCTACGCCTCGATTTGGTGGCCTGAAGGCTCACCCTTAGTCGTAATCAGTGAACGCTTAACCGATGCCGTACGCCCGCTATGGCCCCATGGTCCTGTAACTCTGGCCATGCGTTATGGTGAGCCATCGATCAGCACGCGCTTAATAGAGCTGGCCAAGCAAGGCGTAAAGACCGTCACTTTCGCCCCGCTCTACCCCCAGTTTGCCGACAGCACTACCACCACCGCGCTCAAAGAAGCCGAGCAATGCATTAAAAAGCATCACTTAGCGCTAAAGCTGAATATCGTGCAGCCTTTTTATGCTGATCCGCTGTATATCAAGGCGCTGGCAAAAAGCGCTGAAGCAGAATTGCAAAAAGACTTTGATCATTTGTTATTAAGCTTCCATGGCCTGCCTGAAAGCCATCTAAAAAAACTCGACCCTACGGGCTCACATTGCTTAAGCGATAAATCCTGCTGCGCAACCGCCAGCCAAGCAGTATTGAATACCTGCTACCGCGCACAATGCATGCGCAGCGCTGAACTATTCGCTAAAGAAGCCGGTTTGCGTCCTGAACAATGGTCAGTGGCCTTTCAGTCACGCTTGGGTCGTAACAAATGGATCGAACCCTACACCGATGCCACCCTGCAAGCACTGGCGGCACGTGGCGTTAAAAAACTGCTGGTAATGTCGCCGGCATTTGTTGCAGATTGTATCGAAACTCTGGAAGAACTGGGCATCGAAGGCCGTGAAGAGTTTATCGCCGCAGGCGGTGAAGAACTGGTCTTGATTCCCTGCTTAAATGCCCAAGATCACTGGGCGCAAGCACTGACGCAGATCTGCCAGCACGCAGCCGTGTAAGCTCTAAATAAACATAGAGCAGCCAAGAAGGTCGCTATTTCTTAGCGACCTTTATTTAGTAAATAAATAGTCGACCTTTTTAGCTCTTCCAGCTTTGCATTTACAGCGCTATCCTAGGCACCTCATTTGTTAAGTAGGCACCTTTTAAGACCTTGAACACATCAACTGATATTCATCGTTTTACCCTCGATTCTTTTGAAGCTGCACGCTTTGCAAATTTGTGCGGCCAATACGACGAGCATTTACGTTTAATCGAACAACGATTAGATATCACCATTCGCAATCGCGGCGAACAGTTTGAACTGCTTGGCCCTCGCGAACAGGCCCGTGCGGCTGAACAACTGCTGCGTCGTCTGTATCGAGAGACCAAACACTCTGATCTAACGCCAGAGACTGTGCATCTCTTTTTACAAGAGTCGAGCATGCAAGAGCTGTCCAGCCCTTCTGCAGCACAAAGTAGTGCGCTGAGTTTGCGCACGCGTAAAGGCGCGATTCGCCCGCGCGGTGAAAATCAGCAAAACTATGTGAAGTCGATCTTAGCCCACGATATCAATTTCGGTGTTGGTCCAGCAGGAACAGGTAAAACCTTTCTCGCCGTGGCTTGCGCCGTGGATGCGCTTGAGCGTGAGCTGGTGCAGCGTATTTTATTGGTGCGTCCAGCCGTAGAAGCTGGGGAGAAACTGGGCTTTTTACCCGGCGACTTAGCACAAAAAATCGATCCTTATTTACGCCCTTTATATGACGCCCTCTACGAGATGCTCGGTTTTGAGCACGTCACACGTCTAATTGAAAAACAGGTGATTGAAGTCGCACCTTTGGCCTATATGCGTGGGCGTACGCTAAGCAATAGCTTTATTATCTTGGATGAAAGCCAAAACACTACAACTGAACAGATGAAAATGTTTTTGACCCGTATCGGATTCGGCTCCACTGCAGTGATTACCGGTGATATCACTCAAATTGATTTACCTCGCGGCACCGCCTCGGGACTGATCCACGTCACTAAAGTTTTACAGGATGTGCCAGGCATTGGCTTCACCTTTTTCAAATCCAGTGATGTCGTACGTCACCCACTGGTGCAACGCATCGTTGAGGCTTATGAAAGTTATGACTCAGCGGCACCCGCAGCCCCTGCTAGAGACCTACGGCCTTGATTGAGCTTGATCTACAAATTGCCAGTTCCGCCAACCAACTGCCCAGCCATGCTGAGTTTTTAGCTTGGTGCAGCTTAGCCTTACGCCAACGCAGCAACCCCTCGGAGCTGACTATCCGCTTGGTTGACGTTGAAGAAGGCCTAGAGCTTAATTCAACCTGGCGCGGCAAAGACTACCCCACCAATGTGTTGTCCTTTCCAGCAGATATTCCAGATGGCTTACTGGATATTCCGCTGCTGGGTGACTTAGTGATTTGCGTCCCCGTGGTGGTAGCAGAAGCCGCAGAGCAACATAAAACACTGAGCGCACACTGGGCGCATTTGGTCATCCATGGTTGCTTGCACTTACTCGGTTATGATCATATCGATGATGCCGAAGCTGAAGAAATGGAAAATCTAGAACGCCAGTTACTGGCTGAAATCGGCCACCCTGACCCTTATCGCGATAATCAATATACGGATTTAATACCATCATGAGTGAAGATAGTTCTAGTAGCGGGCATAAGTCATGGTTAGAAAAAATAACCCACGCTTTTGCCCAGGAACCTAAAACACGCCAAGAGTTGCTCGAACTGCTGCGCGAAGCAAACCGCAATAAGCTGCTCGATAATGATGCGCTCGCCATTGTTGAAGGCGCGATTCAAATCGCCGACTTACAAGTGCGTGACATTATGATTCCGCGCTCGCAAATGATGAGTATTAAAGCCTGTCAATCACCCGAAGAATTTTTGCCCGCCATTATTGATGCGGCACATTCACGCTATCCGGTCATCGGCGAAAACAACGATGAAGTACTGGGCATTCTCCTGGCTAAAGATTTATTGCCGCTGATTCTAAAAAAACAAGACAGTTTTGATTTACGCAGCCTATTGCGTCCTTGTAACTTTGTCCCTGAATCTAAGCGTTTAAATGTTTTGCTTAAAGAGTTTCGCGCCAACCATAATCATATGGCAGTGGTGATTGATGAGTACGGCGGCGTTGCTGGTTTAGTCACCATTGAAGATGTGCTTGAGCAAATTGTCGGCGATATTGAAGACGAACATGATGTTGAAGAAGACAGCTACATCCGTACCCTGCCCACCGGTGATTACATCGTTAAAGCACTGACGCCTATGGATGATTTTAATGATTTCTTTAATAGCGGCTTCTCTGAAGATGAGTTTGATACCATTGGCGGTGTAGTGATGAGTGCTTTTGGCCATCTACCCAAGCGTAATGAAACCGTTGAAATAGACCGTATGCGCTTTCGTGTACTCAATGCCGATAGCCGCCGCTTACATTTGTTGCGCATCACACCTTTAGATAAAAAACCCAAGCACACTGGCTAATCACCACGCTTAAGTCAGCATGCTGCCAAGCGGTGCTGACTCACCTTAGGAATACACACGATGCAATGCCTGACTCGCAGCGGTTGGATCGGCAATGGCCTGAGTCTTATTGCCGGCGCTTTGATCACCTTAACTTTAGCGCCATTTGATCTGTGGCCACTGACGTTCATCTCTTGCATTGTTTTATATCTCAGTTTAAGTGAACTGAGCCCACGCCAGGCGGCATGGCGCGCGTGGTACTTTGGCTTTGGCCTATTTGCCAGCGGCACCAGTTGGGTGTATGTCAGCATTCATGACTACGGCGCCGCTTCAGCTCCTCTAGCCTTATTTCTCACCCTACTCTTTGTCGCTGGCTTAGCCCTGCTGTTAGCCTTATTTGGCTGGCTCTGGGCACGTTTTTTACGCCAAAGTGACCACTCCCTCAGCAATGCCCTAGCCTTTGCCGCCTTGTGGGTGGCGATTGAAGCCTTTCGTGGCTGGTTTTTAACCGGTTTTCCTTGGCTGTATATAGGTTATAGCCAATTACATGGTCCACTAGCAGGACTGGCACCCTTGGGTGGCGTTTGGCTGATTTCATTTGTGTTAGCACTCAGCAGCGCCTTGCTAGTCACACTATGGAAACACACACAATGGCCGTCACGTCTTGGCGCAGGACTACTCTTGATCGTCATCTGGGGTTTAGGCTTGGCCCTACAATCTTATCAATGGACCCAGCCCTCTGGCGCACCATTGAGCGTCACCGCGATCCAAGGCAATATCGAGCAAAATCTTAAGTGGGACCCGGCACAAATTGAAGCGCAACTGTTGCTTTATCAGTCACTGACCTTAAATGCTGCGCCCAGTGACTTGGTAATCTGGCCAGAAACTGCTGTACCTGTGTTAAAAGAACAGGCACAAGGCTATCTCAATAGCATGGATCGCCTGATGCAACAGCGCGACTCGGCCCTGATTACCGGCCTACCGCTGCGCCAACTGGATAGCTACGACCAGTTACGCTACTACAACGCAATTACCACGCTCGGCGATAGCCAAGGCGAATACCTGAAACAAAAGCTCGTGCCCTTTGGTGAGTATGTCCCGCTACAAGATCTGCTGCGTGGAGTCATTGCCTTCTTTGATCTACCTATGTCAGATTTTGCCCGTGGCCCCAGCCAGCAAGCGCCGCTGAATGCCAAGGGCTACAAGATTGCGCCTTATATCTGCTATGAAGTGGTCTACCCAGAGTTTGCCGCAGAACTGGCCGCGCAAAGCGATATTTTATTGACCATCAGTAATGACACTTGGTTTGGCACCTCCATAGGCCCGATGCAGCACTTGCAAATGGCACAAATGCGCGCCTTAGAAGCTGGGCGCTGGATGATTCGTGCCACTAACAATGGTGTCAGCGCATTGATTGATCCACATGGCGTCATCAACGCAACCGTACCGCAGTTTCAGCAAGCAGTACTGCGCGGTTCAGTGGTACCGATGCAAGGCTTAACACCCTATTTACGCTGGCAGTCGTGGCCATTAATTCTGCTTTGCGCTCTGTGCTTGCCCCCCGCGCTGTTACAGCGCAAGCGTCAGGCTCAAGGTGTCTGAAACCAACTGGGCAGATGCCGTGCGCTAATACCCAGAAACACAGCACGCAGTAGCATAAAAAACAAGAAAGCAATCCACAGGCCATGATTACCCAGTCCTTGCAACAACCAAGCGATGGGCGCGCACAGGATCACAGCCAACAGCATGGAGTTGCGCATTTCTCTAGCGCGCGTAGCGCCAATAAACAAACCATCCAAGACATAACTCCAGACTGTAATCAACGGCAAAAGCGCTAGATAAATCAGATAGTCAGAAGCCGTTTGTTGCACACTGACAATATTGGTTTGTAAAGCAATAAATAGATCACCAAACAACCAAAATAGCAGCGCAAAGACACTGCTGGCCAATAATGAATAAAGACTGACTAAACACAACGCACGCTGCAAAGAAAGCGGATTTTGCTGGCCTAAAGCATGCCCTGTCAGAGCTTCTAAAGCATGCGCCAAACCATCCAAAGCATAAGCACAGAGCAACAAGCCATTTAGCAATAACGCATTAGCCGCAACCGTGCTGTCGCCTAAACGTGCCCCTTGAAAAGTCACCATAAAAAACACGCCCTGCAAGGCCAAACTGCGCAGCAAAATGTCACGGTTCACCGCAAGCAGCGGTCGCCAACTGCTCCAGCGCAGCACATGCTGGGAAAAGTTTAGCAGCGGCCCTTTATCAACATAACGCCACGCCAACACAAGCCCCAGCACTGCCCCAGACCACTCAGCAATCACCGAAGCACGCGCGGCTCCAGCAACACCCCATTGCAGCCCGAAAACAAAATAGATATCTAAAGCAATATTGACCATATTACACAGCAGCAACATCCATAATGCCGCTCGCGCATTTTGTATACCCAACAGCCATCCGACTAACACATGCATCATTAGAGCCGCGGGCAGGCCATACATACGAATCAAAACATACTGCTGAGCCAATGCCTGCAAATCGCCCGAGGTATCCATCCAGGCTAAAACATGTGGCAATAAGGGTAAGGCAATCGCCAGGCACAGCAGGGTTAAAACCAGCACCAGCAATAAACTTTGTAATAAAATATAGCGCAGCGCGTGCTGATCATTACGCCCTGCGGCTTGTGCGGCAAAGCCTGTGCTACCCATACGTAAAAAGCCACAGGTCCACACCAATACGGTGTACAGGCTACCGCCCACAGCTACAGCACCCAATTGATAGGCATGTGGCAAACGCCCAACCACGGCACTGTCGACCAAGGCCACTAAAGGCACTGATAAATTACTCAGGATCATCGGAATCGCAAGAGCAAACAAGCGCTGACGCGTTCCCGCATGCTGCCACGCATCAAGCACTATAGCGCACAAATCTCGCATCACTGAAAGCACCTTATCTATGCCGCGCGCATCAATACAGTGCTTGGTATAAGCGGCGACGATAAGCCGTCACCAATGGGTGCTCAGTGCCCAGCAGTTCAAACACTTGCAGTAAAGTTTTATGCGCTATACCGTCAGCAAAGCTACGATTACGAATAAACAGTTGCAATAAACCCTCTAACGCCGGCTGGTAGTTTTGTCGTGCCAGCTGCTGAATACTAAGCTGTAACACCGCCTCATCGTCATGCGCATCTTTAGCTAAGCGACTTTTCAAGTCAGCCATATCAGGTAGTTCTGCAGCAAGCCTCAAAAAAGTTAACTGAGCACGCACAGCAGCAACCGCATGTTTTTGCGCTTCATCCATGACCGAGTTTAGCACCGCTTCTGCATCGGCTAGGGCACCACGCTCGGCCAAGCAACGGGCGAACAAAATAAGCGCCGCAGGCTGTTGATCATCACCTGACAACAACGCTTTAAGCACAGCTTCCGCTTGAGCAAATTCTCCGCTATCAAATAGGTTTTGCGCGGTCTGTAGCGGATCTGCTGCTACTGCTGCAGGCTCCGGTAGATACTTGGCCAGTAAAGCTCGAATATCTGCTTCGCTTTGTGCACCAGTAAAACCATCCACCGGTTTACCGTCTTTAAACAGTACGACCGTCGGTAAACTTTGCACGCCTAAACGGGCAACAATATCCTGCTCCACGTCACAATCAACTTTAGCCAACAACAACTCACCCTTATAACTGGCGGTGATTTTTTCCAATAAAGGCATCAGTACTTTACATGGCGCACACCACTGCGCCCAGAAATCGACCAACACAGGTTGTTGCAATGAGTTCTGTACAACCATCTGTTCAAACTGTTCAACACCTGCCACATCAAATACAACAGTATTCTCAGTCACGTTATGTCCTTTCTAAAAGAAAATAGTTTCGAATTGAAAATGCTATTCACGGCGCACAGCACGATACACTTTAAAGCCATTACGCTCAGCTAATACTGTACATGGCCCCAAATGCTGCTCAATCAAGGGGGGATACTTTAAAAAACTATTGGCAACAATGCGCAACTCGCCACCAGGCTGCAGATGCTCAGCTGCCTCACGCAATAAGGTTTCAGTGGTCTCATACTGAGTATGCACCCCCTGATGAAATGGCGGATTACTAATAATAGCCGCGAGCTGTTTGGGCGCAGCGTGAATACCATCACCCGCAATAGTCAGCGCTGTAAGCTGATTGGCAGCTAAAGTCAGCTGACTGCTGCGCACGGCAAAGGCATCAACATCCAGCAAGCTAACCTCTGCATTAGGGTAACGCTTTTTCAAAAACGAACCAACTACGCCAGCACCACAACCAAAATCGAGGTAATGCCCAGCAGGCAAGTCCTCTAAGCACTCTAAGAGCAATTGAGTCCCTAGATCAAGGCGCCCATGGCTAAAGACACCAGGCAAGCTGTGCACCTCGAGTGCCTGCCCTTCTGACTCAACGACAAAGACTTTTCTTGCTGCATCTAAGTCAGGTACTTGGGGCTTGCTCGTCACGTCACACTGCCAAAGCTGACAATGACGCGCACTATCAATTTTACGGGTGCGACCTAATGTGGCTAACTGCTTAGCGGCGCGTTCTGCACCTGCTCGCTTTTCACCCACAAGAAACAAAGAACCACTGGGTATTTTTGCAGCAAGCTCCTGTAATAAATACTCAGTCAGCTCGCGTGATTTAGGTAAGAATAAAACAGCGGCACTGTACTCAACCGAAGGCAATTGAGTTGAGTACACACAGCGCTCAGCAAAACGCTGAGTTAATTCAGCATATTCACCCGCATGCCAACTCCAGCCTTGCCCATCCGGCAACTGATCTAGTAATTGATCCGCTGGCAAGCCGGCTAATACAAGCTTGCCAGTAAATAACTCAATATTGCGCAACAGCACCTGACTTCTTGGATCCATAGCTACATACCTTAAAATATAAAGGCATTTTAGCAGCAAAGTGCTAGGTTATGCAGATGAGCAACAGGCTTTAATCTGCAAGCAGTTTAGCGTGGTTATGAGCTATATGAATCGCTCTGGAGCCTCAACTGGCGAATGCCCTTTATGCCACTACATATAGCCTCAATTCTGTAAGTCTCAGGCCAACCTAGCAACACTTATAGAACAACCACAGCAATC
>LFRZ01000034.1 GCA_001513025.1 Gammaproteobacteria bacterium DTU037 | reverse complement strand
GTGCTGTGGGTCGCGGTTTTTCATCCTTAGGGATAGCGACTATTGAGCTGAAATAGAACGCTCTAAAGATCTGCTTAGTAAGTTCAAAGAGTTGGCCACTAAAGCTGCGTATTAGTCGAGCGCCTAGCTTCTAATAATCAGTGTCGAAGCGACTGATAGGTCAGTTGTTCCATTTTTGTGGAGAAGACTATGTATAACAAGAAAATTGCCAAACATATTTTTATGCCGTTAGCGCTCGCCGGCGCTATCGCAACAGCCAGCAGTCCAGCTCTGGCTGAGATCGTTCTGTATGATAAAGACGACACCACCTTTTCTACCGATGGTTATGTTAATGCGTTTTATGTCAACAGTGATGTTGACCGTGATGGTGATCAGTTTGACCGCCGTCAGTCGCGGATTAAAATGGGTTTCCTACCCAACTATATTGGTTTCAATATGGGTAAAAAAATTGATGGGTTGCAGCTAGGGGCGCGCGCATCATTTTGGGTGACGATCAACGACAGTGATGATAACGGTACAGGCACCGATATCGACGTTCGTCAGTTTTACGGTACAGCCGCCGGTGAGTGGGGTGAAGTGCTGATTGGTAAAGATTTCGGTTTGTTTGCCCGTTCCAACATCCTGCTGGATGAGCTGTTGGCCGGTTATGGTCAGGTCAGTGACACCTTGGGTCTTGTCGATGGCGGTGGTGTGTCCTTCGGTAATATCGGCAGTGGCTACCCGTATCCCTTCCCAACCTCACAGATTACTTATCGCTCGCCAGTGATGAGTGGTTTGCGGGTGGCGGTCGGGGTGATGGACCCAGTGGATACCAACGACAGCAGTGCTTTGGGTAAGGCGTATCAGAAAAATCCACGTTTTGAATCGGAAGTGACCTATCAGTTTGATCTGGCCGGTGCGAAGATTTACTCATGGCTGAACGGTGGTTACCAAACCTCTGAAAACACCGACAGCAGCGTTAAAGACGTGACCTCAAAAGGCTTAGGCTACGGCGTACAAGCAAAAATGGGTGACTTTACCCTCAGCGGTTCTGGCTTTACCGCAAAAGGCATTAACCCGTTCTTTACCAATAACGCCGGTAACGCAACCTTGCGCGATATCGACAGTAAAGGTTACTTGGCGCAAGGTTCCTATCGTTTTGGTAAAAACCGTCTGGCGTTAAGCTATGGCCAAACTAAAGACGATGGTAACGGTATTGGCGTAGGGGCTGATTATGAAACCCGTGGTATCGCCTTATTCCACGATATCAATGACAACTTAAAATTAGTGGCTGAATACAATCAGTTTGAAATTGATGGCCATAAGGGTAATACCGCGGTCAATGAAGACACCAATACCTTTGCGGTCGGTGCTGTTTTGACCTGGTAGGTCAGCTTAGTTCAAGCGAAGCCAGAAGTGTTCACGCCTTCTGGTTTTTTTCTGTTCAGGACTTTAGTAGGTACTGCTCGCGACTGAAGGGGCATGGGTTTATTACGGGATGCTTTTAAAATAGGGACATACTAGGTAGGTGAGTTATGGGTCTAGCACAGTTCTCATTTGATAATGAAGGTATCACCACAGCCGTCTCCTTTGCGCAACAGGCAGAAGAGGTGGCTGAGGATTTAGCACAGCAGTTGCTTAACCCAGATTTAGGCTTTGTCTTGTTTTTTTGTTCTGCTGAATATGATTTGCCCGCTTTATCCAAAGCGTTAACCCGTCATTTTGGCGATATGCCGCTGGTCGGTTGCACCACCGCTGGGGAAATTACCCCAGAAGGTTATGGGCGTGGCTGTATCAGCGCAATCGGTTTTGATCACCGAAATTTTTCCATTGCCAGTGTCTTAATTGATGAAATGGAGCGCTTCAGTTTATATGACGCGCAAGCACTGGTAGACAATCTAATCAGTGATTGCCGTAGCAATGCGGTCGCGCCGATTAAAGATCACAGTTTTGCCTTAACGCTGCTGGATGGTTTATCCAGCCGTGAAGAAGTGGTCTTGGCCGCGCTCAGTGCTGCGTTAGGGAGCATTCCGCACTTCGGCGGCTCAGCCGGTGATGACAATCATTTAACCCACACTCATGTCTATTACAACGGCCAATTTCATAATGGCGCGGCGGTGGTGGTGTTGATTAACACTCACCTAGACTTTGAAGTCTTTACCACCCACCATTTGCAACCCTCCACAGAAAAACTGGTGGTGACCAAGGTCGACAGCGACTCACGACGGGTGTTGGAGTTTAATGCCGAACCGGCCGCCAAAGAGTATGCGCGCTTAATCGGCCGTGATTTAGATGAGCTGGATATGCATATTTTTTCCAGCCATCCATTGGCGGTGAAAATCAGTGAACGCTACTACCCGCGGGCGATTCAGCAGACCAACCCAGACCAGAGTCTGACGTTTTATTGTGCGGTAGAAAATGGCATTGTCCTTACTGCGATGAACACCACGTCCTTGCTGGACAATGTCAATCAGCTGTTCCAAGGGCTCAATCAGCGTCTCGGTGAGCCATTAATTACGATTGGCTGTGATTGCTTTTTACGTCGTTTAGAAATTGATAGCAAAGGGGGGCAGCAGGCCATCGAAGAGGTGTTGCAAAAACAGCACGTGATTGGTTTTAACACCTATGGCGAGCAGTTTAATGGCATGCATATCAACCAGACCTTTACTGGGGTGGCCATTGGACGACCTAAATATGGCTAACGCTGATCTGGCCACACAACTGCTGCTGCTTCAGCAGGAAAATAGCAAACTGCGCCGCATCAATGCCGCTTTAGTCGAGCGGGTGGAGTCAGGCACGTCGCAAAGCTCGGATGCCTATGCAGCTTTTCGCCACTCAGTGGTGTTGGCTGAACAAGTACGCGAGCGCACCGACGCGCTCAATCAAACCATGGCCGATCTGCAAAAAAGTAACATCCTGCTCAGTGGTGCGCGGCAGACCGCCGAAGTGGCGCATCAGCATTTAATTGATGCGATTGAAAGTATCAGCGAAGGTTTTGTCTTATTTGATAAAGAACAGCGCATTGTTTTATTCAATCGCCATTTCAAAAATTTCTGGGATAAAAGTGCCTACCGTATTGATGTGGGCACTTGCTTGCATGAGGTGAAAACCTTTATTGAAGACACCGGCCTGATTGTGGAAAAGCAACGCAGCGGTCGACAACGAATTTTATATCGCCTGCGCACTGGGCGTTGGTTACAAGTGACTGAGCGTCCCACGCAAGAGGGCGGCTTGGTGATTTTATACACCGATATCACCGAGCTGAAACACAGTGAAGCGCAACGCCGTGAACAGGCGCTGGCGCAAAAAACCCGTCTATTACAGAAAACCGTGGATAACTTATCGCAAGGCGTGGCGATGGTCAGCGCTGAAGGTGTTTTAGAGCTGTGGAATCATCGTTTTCTGGAACTCTGTGATCTGCAGCCGATCGAGGCCAATTGTTTCTTTGTTGAAGTCATGGTCGCCAGCGATACGGCAGTATTGACGCCGCAAAGTCTCGATAAACGTGGCCAGCCTTTGTTGCAAAAAGAGCAGCGTTTAGCCGATGGCCGCGTGGTTGAAATTCGTACCCATCCGTTGCCTGGCGGTGGTTTTGTTAATACTTTTACCGATATGACCGAGCGCTATCAGCATGCTGAAGCGCTGCGTAAAAGTGAGCAGTGGATACGTCTGATTACTGACCATGTGCCGGCCATGATCGCCTACGTCAATCAAGACTTTGTCTACGAGTTCACCAATAAAGTCTATGAGGAATGGTACCGCTGGCCGCGTAACAGTATTTTAGGCCACAGCTTGCGCGAGGCGCACAGTGATGAGCACTTTTTGCGCCTGCAGCCGTATATTATTCGTGCCTTAAATGGCGAAAGCCTGACTTTTGATGTGGCGGAAAGCAGTGTCTTGGGTAAGCCACGCTTTATGCAGCGCTCTTATGTGCCCAATCGGCAAAGCAATGGTGATATTACCGGTATTTTTGTTTTGGTGCGTGATATTACCGAGCGTCGGCAAACCGCCGAAGCCTTGCATCAAGCCTATCAAAACCTTGAAGGGCGAGTGCGTGAGCGTACCGCTGAACTGACCCAGTTAAACACCCAGTTGGTCTCAGAGATTGATGTGCGCAAGCAAGCGGAAGTGCATCTGCTCGATGCCAAGCGTGAAGCAGAAGAAGCCAACTTATCGAAAACTAAATTCTTAGCCGCAGTCAGTCATGACCTGTTGCAGCCACTGAATGCCGCGCGCTTATTTACCGGTTCCTTGGCCGAGCATCCGGAAGCAGCCAATTGTTTAACCTTGGTAAGAAATATCAGTAATTCGTTGGATGATGTCGAAAATCTACTGGGCACCTTGGTCGATATTTCCAAGCTGGATGCGGGCGTGATTAAGGCTGATGTTTCAGCGTTTGCGATCAAGCAACTGTTGGATAACCTAGCGGTGGAGCATCAACAGCTGGCGAAAAGTGTCGGTCT
>LFRZ01000059.1 GCA_001513025.1 Gammaproteobacteria bacterium DTU037 | reverse complement strand
CAAAAAATCGATAATGTGCCTGAGCACATCGCCAAAATTATGGTGGATGGCAATCCTGTGGCCTGGTTCCAAGGCCGCATGGAGTTTGGTCCGCGTGCCTTAGGTGGTCGCTCGATTATTGGCTGCCCCAGCATTCCAAAAGTGGCTGACTTAATTAACGCACAAATCAAGTTCCGCGAGCGCTGGCGTCCATTCTGTCCATCCATGCTCGACACGGTCGCGGCGCAGATGCTGAAAGTCGATCATTCCTCGCCCTTTATGACCTTCACCTTTGAAGTCAGCGATGAGTGGAAAGCACGCGTACCTGAAGTGGTGCATGAAGATGGCACCTCGCGTGCACAAGTCTTAGAGCGTCAATACAACCCACGCTGGTACGACTTGATGCTGGAGTTGGAAAAACTCACAGGTAATGGTGTATCGCTGAATACTTCTTTGAACCGCCGCGGCGAAGCCATGGTTTGTTCGCCGAAAGATGCTTTGGATATGTTCTATGGCTCGGATCTGCAGTATTTGATTATGGAAGATATTTTGGTGGTCAAGGACGGTCAGGCTGATGCCAGCGTCTAGCCCTCAACAAAAAACTGCAGAACAATGGGTTCTGCAGTTTAGCCATGGCTATGACGGGCCTTTTATGGATTGTGCGCGGCAGTACGCGGTGTTATTTAAAGGTACAGCGTACAAAGTTTGTACGGTGTACCTAACTGGTGCGCCAAATGATGAGGTTGCGCAAGGCAGCGCCTCCGATGAAGTGATCTTTTTAAACTACAGCAGTAAGCAAGTCCGTGGTCTTAAGCTGGCGGCAATTAAAGACTTTAAAAAGATCCTTGCCAGTCGTAACTTTACTTTGTGCATCGCCCACCGTTTTAAACCCATCTATATCGCTTTATTCGGCTCTAAACTGCCCGTGATCGGTGTGCACCACGCCTTTGGTGACTATAAACGTCGCTCCAGGCAATGGTTAGCCAACTACTTTCGCGACCGTTTACGCTTGCTTGGTGTCTCCAATGCTGTGCGCGATGATATGCGTGCCTGTTTACCTAAGTTTAAACCAGAGCATATTCAGACCTTGTACAACCGCATTGATGTCGAAGCAGTACAGGCTGAACAAGTGAGCTGCGAAGAAGCGCGTCAGTTTCTTGATTTACCGCAGGATGCTTGGATCGTCGGTAACGTGGGGCGCTTACATCCCGATAAAGACCAAGCCACGCTCATTAAAGGCTTTGCCAAAGCTCTTCCCGATCTGCCTGCCGGCAGTTTGCTAGCTATTATGGGTAGCGGACGCTTAGAACAGCAACTTAAGCAATTAGCAGCTGATCTGAGTGTTGCTGATAGTGTGCGGTTTTTAGGGCAAGTAGCCAATGGACGGCGTTATTTTAAAGCCTTTGATTTGTTTGCTCTAACTTCAGACCATGAGCCCTTCGGCATGGTCTTGCTAGAAGCTATGGCGGCAGGAGTCCCCGTGATTGCGACTGATTGTGGTGGCGCAAAGGAGGTGGTTGTAGAGCCTGAGCTAAGGTTCCAGCTAGGCAATACAGGGCAGCTAGCTAAAGTTTTGTGCCTTGTAGTGGAGCAAAGACTAACTAATAAAGGCTTAGGACAATTTACAGATCTAGCGGTAAAGCATGATTTTAATAAAATCACACAGCTGTGGCAGCTTGGAATTGCTTGATGCGAATCCTTAACTGTCTGTGGTCAGCTGAGGCTGCGTTTAAGTCGGTGCACTTAGTGCACAGCAACTTTATAGCGGCGGTTAAGCCAGAGTATCAAGCTAATATTTTTTTACTGGGTGATGCCTCAAAGCAAAAAGACTTAGAGTTTGCTGAATCTTTTTATAGCAGTAAGAAAGCAACGAGAAAAACAATAGCTTCTTATTTTTTACGCAGAAAGTGGCAGAGTAAAATACAACAGATTAATCCGGACGTTGTCATTTTAGATGGTCTTGGTATGGCTCGGCTGCTATTACCTGTGTTAGAGAAATACAGGCAAGCTAGGGTATTAATTTACTTTCATGGGCAGGCACGATTTCAAGCGTATGATCTTCAAATGCTGAATAAACACTATAGTTTTTCACTTAAATTAATTGCAGTATCGAACACGTTAACAGCGCAAATCAAAGAAAATCTACCTCGTTTACAGGTGCTTGCCATACCTACTTATTTGAGTCTGCCCGCGGTGCACAAACAGCCGATAATGGAAAGGAAACCTATTGTTTTTGGAGCTGTTGGCCGTTTGGTTGCCGAGAAAAACTTTTCAGTACTGATTGATTGTATGGCACAGCTTAGAGATAAAGATATTAATGCTTGCTTGAAGATTGCTGGTGAAGGAAAGCAGCGAAATGAACTGCAAGGGAAAATTGATCAGCTGGGCTTAAGTAAACAAGTCAAACTTTTAGGTCAGAAAAAAGATATTGCTAGCTTCTATCAAGATATTGACCTGCTTTTAGTACCTTCACTTCAAGAGGGTCAAGGGCTCGTTTTACAGGAGGCTATACATTACGGAGTGCCTGTTATTTGTAGCGATCTTCCGGTCTTTAAAGAGCAGTTAGCTGATAGTGGTGTCTATTGTGACGCTATTGACCCTGATTGTTGGAGTAAGGTATGTGCTGAACATCGTCCAGCTAAAGTAAGGCAGCTACTTTTTGAATGCCAGCAATTGCAATATCAACAGTATAATAATGCGGAGTTATTTGAGCAGAATTGCTTAGTGGCAGTTCTGTAAGATAATCATGTCACAAACAAATTGATTAAAAGAATTTACCTATGAAAGTATTGTTTTTAGTGCAGAAAGAACAACGAATTATTCTGGATCGATTTTATGATGCCATTGATGCCCACTGTGATATGGATATTCGTTGGCTGACTAGTGCTGAACAAGATAACTTAAAAAAATATTTTAAACAGCAAGTCAATGTAGCTGATTATGATCGTATTATGTTGTTTTTGCGTTTTAAGAAAGAGATTCGCCAGGTTTCTTTTATCAAAACAATCCCTAATTTGGTGTTTCTTGAGCATGATGCTTATCAAAACTATATCGATTGTAAATATAAAGGTAAGTTCTCTAAGCACTATAAGCAGCTAATATGGGCGCGTATATTGACATCTGGCGCTGTAGTAACCAAGCGTTTGCAAGCTGAAGGCTATGATGCAGTGTTTGTACCTAAGGGCTACGATCAGCAGCTTTTATATAATATGAACTTAGAGCGTGATATTGAGTTAGGCTTTGTAGGCAGTATTAAAAGTGCCACCTACTCTCAGCGTAAAGAGTTTCTGGAGCAGCTTGCAACGCAAGAGAATATGCTGCTAACGCGTACCAAATCCGGTGATGAGTATCTACAGACACTGAATCGTATACGGTTTTTTGTTAGTGCAGATATTGGTATGGGCGAGTATATGATTAAAAACTTCGAGGCTATGGCTTGTGGCTGTGTTCTTTTTGCTTACGATCAAGGTCATGAAGAAAATAAAGCTCTTGGTTTTGAAGATATGCATAACATCGTTCTGTATAAAGATATAGAGAGCCTTAAAAACAAGTTAGCCGTGTTGCGAGCAGATGCTGACTTTGCTGCTGAGATTGCCAAAAATGGCCAGAAATTAGCTGAGGATAAGTATACATTTGCTCAGCAGGGGAAGGCTGTGGTTGACGCGTTACGGGCACCTTTGAGAAAGAAAGTAGAGTTATCTTACCCTCAGAAAATTTGCAGGTTGTTAGGGTTTAAGTATTTATAGTAATAATTATTTTTGACGTTATTTAAAATTAAATTATAGAGTATTTGGTTAAATGGAAAAATCTATACTGAATTTATCTTTGCTAAAAGGAGAGAAATACTTAAAGTGGCTTATTTTTGTAGGTGTCTTTTGGTTTGTATTGGGTGTGGCTTATATTTCAGTTAATAAAATATATCAGCAAGGTGTTGTGGTATTTTTATTTTTGCCGCTAATATTTATCTTGGCCTTAAATTTTAAGCTATTCAAGAGTTTTTTATTTAATAATAAGATTTTTTCTTTTGTTTGCAGTGCTTTGTTTTTATACATAGCAGTAAACGGTTTTTTTTTTAATGCAGTACAAAGTGTTAAACATATATTATATATAATTATTTTTCTGGCGCTGGGTTTTTTTTTAATACTATTTGATTATGGTGAAAAATTATTAGAGAGAGCGCTTTTTTTTATTTTATTGGCTGTTGCTCTTATTTGCTTATGCTCATTTTATGACTTTTTTTACTTAGGTGGTAATAGTGTTTTTAGCAGAATGTGGGGTGTTTTAGGTGTCAGTCATCCTATACTCGCTTCATACTATATAGGGCTTTTCTTTATACTTAGCTCTGCTTTATTTGCAGAGCAAAGAAAGTTGTATATGTTGCCTTTTATATTTATATTTACTGCTTTTATATTTTTCTCTCAAAGCAGAGGGGCTTATATTGCTGTTCTTGTTACTTTGATATTTTACGTGATTGTATTTGCTAGGAAAAATAAGTTTGCTATTTGGTCGTCTTTCGCATTTCTTAGTGTTTCTTTTTTTCTAGGTTATATTTTCTTAGATCAGATTATGATCCGAGGCACTTCATCTAGGCCTGAGCTAATTGTTTCTGGATTAACTATGGCTATGGAGAACTTATGGTTCGGTCACGGAATTGATTATAAGTATTTTTTGTATACAGATACTGCTCCTTATGAGTATTATCATGCTCATAATTTGATTTTGCATATATTTATTCGGCTTGGGCTCGTGGGTGTCATTCTTTTTAGTGCTTTATGGCTTTATTGCTTTTATTGTTGCTATAGAAGTAAAGAGTTATTTTTAGCTAAATTTAATCTTTTGTTGATTGTTTTTAGCAGTGTAGCTTTTCAGTTTGATTCGGCATCTCTTATTGCTCAGCCACGACTAGAGTGGTTTGTAGTATGGGTACCCATTTGTATTACAGTTGCTGTAATGGCAGTAAGATTTTTAGATGATTTTAAAGAATCTAATAAATTAAGCGATATAGCATAACCTCAATCTTAAATGGTTTGGATAAAAATGAGCAATAAAACCTTTAGAACTGATATTAATGGACTTCGAGCTATTGCAGTTATTTCTGTTGTTTTTTTTCACTTTAGCTTGCAAGGCTTTGAAGGTGGATTTGTTGGGGTTGATATATTTTTCGTAATATCAGGGTTTTTAATGACTGGTATTATTGTAAAAGGATTAGAAAATAAAAAATTTAGCATTATTGACTTTTACATTGCTCGAGCTAGAAGAATTATTCCTGCGCTTGCCTTATTGTGCTTGGTTTTACTGGTTGTAGGCTGGTTTTTAATAGCGCCTGATGATTACTCAAAACTTGCACGAGAAGCAGATAGAGCGCTACTCTTCCTTTCAAACAATTATTACTATAAAAATTCAGGATATTTTGATACAGAGTCCCATGAAAGAATGCTATTGCATACTTGGACGCTATCTGTTGAATGGCAGTTTTATATTATTTATCCACTAGTTTTAGTTGGATTATCCAAGCTTGGATTGAACAGACTGCCTTATGCGATATGCATTCTTTTTATAGGATCATTTTCTTGGTCTGTTTATAAAAGCTATGTAGATCCGAATTACGCCTTCTACTTACTTCCTTCTCGAGCCTGGGAGATGATGCTCGGTGGTTTGGCTTTTTATTTATCAAGAACTGATTTTTTAGACAGATACAAAAATAATATTTTTTACATAGGGCTTACTTTAATTCTGCTTGCAATATTTGTTTATGATCCGGAAACACGTTGGCCTGGTGTGGCTGCTTTGTTGCCCACTCTTGGAACAGGGCTGGTTATCTATGCAGGAAAAAATAACATTTTTCTGTCTAATATTGTGGCGCAAAAGCTTGGAGATTGGTCTTACTCTATTTACTTATGGCATTGGCCGCTCGTAGTTGCATTAATCCTAGTTGGTATTGATGAGTTTACATGGCTTTCCATAGTACTTATTTTGCTATCAGTTTTTTTAGGCTGGTTATCTTTTTCAATTATAGAAAATCCATTACGCAAGTATTTGTCGAAGAAAAATAATTGGATAACACTTTTAGTTATCCTGATAGCTTTGGCAGTAATATTATTTCCAGCTGAAAAAATTAGAAAGAACAAAGGTTATATAGAGCGTCTTTCGGGTGAAGTATATCGTATATTAAATGCGGCGAATGATCGCTTTGAAGGCATGGATAAATGTCACAATAAACGTAATAAAAACTATCAAGAATGTATTTATGGAGAGGGGCATGTCGGTGTAATTGTTATGGGCGATAGCCATGCTATGTCCTTTTTACCTGCCGTTGTAGAAGCTTACGCAGAGCGAGAACAAAGTGTGCTGGACTTAACGCGCAGTGGCTGTCCAACTTTATTTGGTGTGAACTCAATATATGGGGACGGGTGTAAGGATTTTCTTGCTGAAAGTGTTAAAACTTTAGAAAAGTACAAAGACATACCTATTTACCTATCCAATAGATATTCCGCGTTTTTAGTGGGTGATAACGAGAAAGAATCTAAAACCATGCCGGTTATATACTTTGATAAAGAATATTCTGGAATTGATGAAAGTTATACAAATGAAATAAATTCAAATTATATGAGTAGTATTTGTGCTGTGGCTGAAAATAATCCGGTTTATATGTTTAGACCTGTACCTGAGTTAATTAAGCATGTACCTAAAACTATGGGGCGGTCATTATTATATAAAGGTAAGTTTGTAAGAGTTTCAGTTTCCCGAGAGTATTATGAAAAAAGAAATAGATTGGCTAATAAGCTGATTGATGAATTAGAGCAGCGTTGTGGAATAGTAGCATTAGAGGTTGCAGATTACTTGTGTGATGAAAATCATTGTTATGGTGATATCGATGGTCAACCTATATATTTTGATGATGACCATCTGAATACTAAAGGTGCGAAGCTGTTTTTAGATACTCTTAGGTAATCCCCCCATTTATAACAGGGTTCAAAAGTAGATATCAGGCCACTATGGCCAACTTTTGTTTAGGGGTCATGCCGCCAAGCCCCATATTAGGGCGTTCGTTATTGTAGTGCCAGAGCCATTGAGTCGCATAATCTTGAACGGCAGCAATGCTCTGAAATAAATACTGGGCGAGCCAGTCATAACGAACAGTTCGATTGTAGCGTTCGATATAAGCATTCTGCTGCGGGTTACCAGGCTGAATAAAGTCCAGTTTAATATCATGTTTAGCTGCCCAGGCTCCAAGCTTTCCGCTGATATATTCTGGCCCATTGTCGCAACGAATTGAGTGAGGTTTGCCGCGCCACTCAATAATTTGATCCAGTGTTCGAATCACTCGCTCTGCCGGCAGTGAGAGATCAACTTCGATGCCCAAGCCTTCGCGATTAAAGTCATCGNNGTAAGCGTAACACCAACGACACCCAGCACAACTCAGACCTACAGTTAGAGCGACTCGATGCTTAGTTAAGTCCAATGTTCCAAGGCGAAAGTGTACCGATGTCAGCAGCGCTGATATGCGGTAGTTGTTCGAACAACGCTTGAAGATATACAGCAGGTTGCAGGTCATTGGCTTTAGCGGTTTCTACGAGGCTATAAAGAATAGCACTGGCTTTGGCGCCGCTGCGGGTATTCGAGAACAGCCAGTTTTTACGGCCAATCACAAAAGGTTTGATCGCACGCTCAGCATGATTGTTGTCGATGCTAGCCAGCCCGTGCTCAAGATAAACCGTCAATTTGCTCCATTGGTTCAAGCTGTATTGCAGCGCTTTACCGATGGCAGTTTTTGGCGGGACTTGCAGTACTGTTTTATCCAGCCAAGCCTTGAGCTGCTGCATAATCGTTGCAGATTGTTCTTGGCGAATCTGCAGTTTATATTCAGGCGTTGCGTGGGCGATTGACGTTTCAATGCCATACAGCTTCTGAATCAGGTTGAGTGCTTGGTCAGCACGACCTGTTTTACCTTTAGGCTGAACGGCTTTGGCTTCAATAAATTTGCGCCGTGC
>LFRZ01000141.1 GCA_001513025.1 Gammaproteobacteria bacterium DTU037 | reverse complement strand
ATTTTTGCAACAACACCAGCACCAACGGTACGGCCACCTTCGCGAATCGCGAAACGCAGACCATCTTCCATGGCGATTGGCGCAATCAGGGTAACGTCAAGTTTAACGTTATCACCTGGCATGACCATTTCGATGCCTTCTGGCAGTTCACAGCTTCCGGTTACGTCAGTCGTACGGAAGTAGAACTGTGGACGGTAGCCTTTGAAGAATGGAGTGTGACGTCCGCCCTCTTCTTTTGACAACACGTAAATTTCTGCTTCGAAACGGGTGTGCGGCTTGATTGAACCAGGCTTAGCCAATACTTGACCACGCTCGATATCTTCACGCTTAGTACCACGCAACAGCACACCAACGTTCTCACCTGCACGACCTTCGTCAAGCAGCTTACGGAACATCTCAACACCTGTACAGGTGGTTTTTACGGTGTCTTTCAGACCGATAATTTCAACTTCTTCACCAACTTTAACGATTCCACGCTCAACACGACCTGTTACTACAGTACCGCGACCTGAGATAGAGAATACGTCTTCAATTGGCAGCAAGAACGGTAGGTCAATTGCACGTACTGGCTCTGGGATGTAAGAGTCCAAAGTCTCTACCAGAGTTTTAACTGCAGTTGTACCATGACCGTTCTCATCACGACCTTCCAACGCCATCAGCGCTGAACCAATGATGATTGGAGTGTCGTCGCCTGGGAAATCGTACATGCTGAGAAGCTCACGTACTTCCATTTCAACCAGCTCTAACAACTCTTCGTCGTCAACCATGTCTGCTTTGTTCAGGAACACAACGATGTACGGAACACCAACCTGACGTGACAGCAAGATGTGCTCACGCGTCTGTGGCATAGGGCCGTCAGCTGCTGAACACACAAGAATAGCGCCGTCCATCTGAGCAGCACCAGTAATCATGTTCTTAACGTAGTCAGCGTGACCTGGGCAGTCAACGTGCGCGTAGTGACGCATTGGTGAGTCATATTCTACGTGCGAGGTATTAATGGTGATACCACGTGCTTTTTCTTCAGGAGCGTTATCAATTTGGTCGTAACCTTTCGATACGCCTGTGCCGCCCCATACTTCAGCGCAAACGCGCGTTAGTGCAGCTGTCAGAGTGGTTTTACCATGGTCAACGTGACCAATAGTACCAACGTTCAGGTGCGGTTTATTACGTTGAAATTTTTCCTTAGCCA
>LFRZ01000072.1 GCA_001513025.1 Gammaproteobacteria bacterium DTU037 | reverse complement strand
CCGCCTAGTACGGCGTGTTCTGCTTCGAACGAGTAGGGTGTAGATGAGGATAAATTAGTCATTCGCTACCTTCCCCAGCCTCAAACTGAGCAAGCGTAGAAGCATCGAACATGCTGTTTACTTTCTCTGGGGTCAGCTGTCGAAAGTCATCTGCCCACTCTGGGAAAAGCTCAATGGCCAGTGCAGTCATTGTTTCCAATGCTGACGGAGCTTTTCTGCCTGACGGTTTGCGTGTTTCAATTCGGTGGGCAGGCATTGAAAGACTTGCTGCGCGTCGGTACGAGGCTAGGTTGGGAACAGATGTGTTGAGTACGCGAATGCCTGAATCACCATCAAATGTGCTGTGCAGGTTTTCTGTAATCAATCGTGCATCAGTTGTGACTGCATCGGCTCTGTTGATAAAGACCTGCAACTCTGGCAGCTGAATACCCATGTATTGATAGCTACTAAGCTCATCAAACAGCGCTATGGTTCCACGCCGAAACTCACGTGCTGCGAGTAGCTCCGGGATAATTGGAGAGATTGCGGTGTCAGCTGCCAGCAGTGCCATTTCGAGCGTGACGGAGCGTGCGCCTTGGGTGTCCATGACAACCAAGTCGTAATCGTCTTTAAATGCTTCCAGTAAACGGAGAAGTCGTAGGCGACCGTCAGCAGCGTTAAGTAGCAGACTGTTCAGCTGGCCCTGATCATCATTTGACTTGATGACATGAAGATTCGGTATGGAGGT
>LFRZ01000144.1:504-1960 GCA_001513025.1 Gammaproteobacteria bacterium DTU037 | reverse complement strand
ACAGTCAGGCTGCACGCTTGATGCATTGTGGGGAACGTCTCTTTTTTTATAAAAAGGCTTGTATACACAAGCACTTATATTGATTTACAGTCAATCTGTGTGAGATATAAAACGAGCATACCTTGACGAGCTGGCAGGGTGAATTCTGAGTCGTGCGTTATCGACTTAAGTACGTTCACTGGGCAGGGTTCATGATAAAGAACCCAGCTCTAAGCCTTTTACACCCAGTGGGTAATAATTTGACTGTGCCTTTGGATATTCAAACCTTGTTGGTTGCGGTGGCATTGGCAACCGCATTTTGTGCTGCGGCCAGACTTCTGCTGTGGCGGATGCACCTCTCTATCCCTGGGCTTGGTCGCTGGGCGCTGGCGGGCAGTGCTGCTGTTATCACACTTGTTTTGATTCTTTTTTATGGCAAGTTTCAGTGGCGTCCATCGTTATCCTTTGCTCAAGCATTTGTCGTTATGGGGCTGTTGTTGAGTTGGGATGGCTTTCGACGCTTTATTGGTAAACCTGCGCTGACGCCTGTTGTTTTAGGTGGGATTTCGGCGATTGGCTTGGCCTGGATTCTCATCGCGCAAACTGAATATTTAATCGATGACAGAGGCGTTGGTAATGCTTTTTTGATGGCTGTCTTATCATTTTTGATTGCCTATGATTTACTTCGTTCGCCTCAAGGAAATATGCCTGCGATACGCGCTACAGGCGCTATTTACGCCATTAATACAGTGGTTTTTCTGATACGTGCGGTTATTGCCCAAGGCAGCCCTGAAATAATAGATCCATTGAATCCAAATGGTGTTGCCGCTTTTATGCTGCTTTGGCTGTTATGTTCGATGATTGCCATCACACTTGGGATGGTGTTGATGACAGCCGAACGCCTCCAAGCCGATCTTAATAATCAAGCGAATCACGACCCTTTAACCGGGGCGCTGAATCGGCGCTCATTTGCATTGCTGTATGAAAAAGCTATGGCATATTCTCGCCGTAACCAACGACCGCTAAGCGTTTTAATGATAGATCTGGATAACTTTAAATACGTTAATGACCATCTCGGCCATGAATTTGGTGATAAAGTTTTGTGCAGCTTCGTTGCTGTGACCCAAAAAACTCTGCGCGAAGAAGATGTTTTTTGCCGTTTCGGTGGTGAAGAGTTTGTGGCTTTATTACCCAATACTGGGTCTGAATCAGCTTTAGGCGTGGCCAATAGATTACGTAGCGCCTTTGAAATAGATTCGGCATTAATAGAGCCTAAAGCGGGGCATGAGCCTTTGACCATTACGGTCAGTATTGGTATTGCCGAGCTTAAGCTAGAGGAAGGTTTTGAAGCGCTTCTCAGTCGTGCAGATAACGCTTTATATCAGGCAAAAGATAATGGGCGTAATCGTTGTGAGGTTGCAGGGTAATGGGCTACTTCGTGGGTATTTAATGGTGTTGACATCCTCCCGACCTAAAG
>LFRZ01000144.1:0-282 GCA_001513025.1 Gammaproteobacteria bacterium DTU037 | reverse complement strand
TTGACCAGTGTGCGGCTGAACTTATGCAAGGCGTCTTTTCTACGGTTGGCGATTTTGGCGTGAAGGGTTTTGACTTGGGTTTTATTTCTAGCCCGCTGTGCTATGGCTAATTTTTCCTCAAGCCCACGATAGAAGCGACCAGATTCCAGCTTGGTGCCATCTGAGCAGGTGGCCGTATCCGTTAAGCCTAGATCAATGCCGATGCGGTCTTGGCCAGTGGGTATCTCAGCCTGCACATCCACCACCACATTAAAGTACCAGCGACCACGGGCATCTTCATTG
>LFRZ01000133.1:1939-6691 GCA_001513025.1 Gammaproteobacteria bacterium DTU037 | reverse complement strand
ATTGATCTAGGCTTAACGGATACGGCCACCTGCTCAGATGGCACCAAGCTGGAAGCCGGTCGTTTCTATCGTGGCCTCGAAGAGAAACTGGCTATAGCGCAACGGGCTAGAAATAAAACCCAAGTTAAAACCATTCACGCCAAGATTGCTAACCGTAGAAAAGATGCGCTGCACAAGTTCAGCCGCGAGTTGGTCAACCGCTGCGGTGAAATCTATGTGGGCAACGTGAGTAGCTTAAAACTCGTTAAAACCACGATGGCCAAGTCAGTGCTGGACGCTGGCTGGGGTCAATTAAAAACAATGCTGGACTATAAATGCGCTCACGCAGGTATTGTTTTTAAGGACGTTAACGAGGCATACACCACCCAAACCTGTTCGAGTTGTGGCAGCTTGCCCGAATCGAGGCCGAAAGGTATCGCAGGGCTTGGAATAAGAGAATGGACGTGCAGTGGGTGCGGTGTCGCCCACGACCGCGATACAAACGCAGCACGAAATATTCTCGCGGTCGGGCATGGCCGTCTAGCAGTAGGAATTCCCTTGCTTTAGGTTGGGGAGGATGTCAAGCGTAGTCTGACGAGGATTTATAACCCAGCCAAGGCCGACTCAAGAGTTTTATATTTAAACTCAAAACCAAGCTTCTGCGTACGCTCGGGCCGAATATTCTGCCCGCCCAATAATAAACCAGCCATTTCACCAAGCATCAGTTTCAGCACAAAGCCAGGCACCGGTATAATGGCTGGGCGTTTAACATACTGGCCTAAGGCTTGGGCAAATGCCTGATTACGCACAGGCTCAGGCGCACAGGCATTGTATGGACCATGCGCCTCTGGCTGATGCAGGACATGATTAATTAAAGCCACTTGATCGTCCAGATGCACCCAAGGCATCCATTGCTGGCCGCTGCCTTGCTTACCACCCAAGCCTAAGCGAAATAATGGCAATAAGCGTGATAAAAAGCCACCGCTGCTGGTTAAGACTAAACCGGTGCGGATTAACACCACGCGTATGCCCTGTGCTGCGGCGGCTTGTGCAGCGTTTTCCCAATCGGCGCAGAGTTGCGTAGCAAAATCCACAGTTTGTACTGGACTGTTTTCAGTTAATATCTGCTCACCGCCATCACCGTACCAACCCACCGCCGAACCAGAAATCAACACGTCAGGTTTATCCGCGAGGCCAGCCATCCAACTGACTAAGCGCTCAGTTAAAGCAATACGACTGTCGCGCAAGAGCCTACGCCGTGCTTGGGTCCAAGGTCGATCAGCAATCGGCGCGCCAGCCAAGTTAATCACAGCATCCAGCTTAACCTGATCCAACTCATTAAGCTCAGCTACCGCCTGCACTGCTTCGCCACATAAGCCTTTAACCTTCTGAGGGCTACGACTCCAGACATAGAGCTGATGCCCTTCTGCCAACCAGAGCTGGCATAAACGTCGGCCAATTAACCCTGTGCCACCGGTTATTAAAATACGCATAGTCAATATCTCCCGCTCAATGCAACCTTGAAGATGCCAAGTGCCGCGGCATCAGGCTTAGCCACTTAAAATAGAGCACAGCAGCATTTAGTCCACTATAGTGCCTTAATAAATACTTATACAACTACCATTAATCCGTATAAGTATTTATGATGCATTTTATATACAGATCTGCGCTCACTTTTACCGGCAAGGAACCCTTATGTCATCTTCTCAAATTGCTGTTATCGGAGCTGCAATGGCTGGAATCATTGCAGCTCGCAAGCTCAGCGCAGCAGGCTTTAATCCACAGCTGTTTGAAAAAAGCCGTGGCAGTGGTGGCCGCTTAGCCAGCAAGCACAGTGAGATGGGGCGGGTTAATTTAGGGGCACAAGCATTCAGCGCGGATGATCCACAGTTTATTCAGGAATTGCACAACTGGCAGCAAGCAGGCTGGGTCGAGTGCCTAGAAAGTGACACACGGCAGTGGACTGGCACGCCGTATATGAGCGCCCTGACTCGTCATCTGCTGGGTACGATTAAGACCCACTTTGCTTGTGAAATAACATCCTTAGATTACGTTACCGACGGTTGGTTATTATATGACCAGCATCAACAGGTGCACGGACCCTTTCAGCAGTTGATTGTTGCCATCCCCGCGCCACAGGCTCAAGCCTTATTAAGCCACTGTGCACCCAAGTTCGCTGCACACGCTGGTGCCGTAGTTATGCAACCCGTTTGGATGGTGGCTCTAGGGTTTAAACAACCCATCAGTACCCCAGACAATTTAAAGCGATTAAATAACAGCACAATTGCTGAAGTAATCCACACCCCACTCTCGGCTCAACACCCGATGCAAAGCTTAATGCTGCGCGCCAGTCATAGCTGGAGTACAGAACACCTTGAAGATCAACACGAGCAGGTCATTGCTGCGTTAACCGACGCCTTAGCTGAGCAACTCGACAGCCCAATGCCCGTCGCTGACAGTGCCTTTGCTCACCGCTGGCGCTATGCCTTAGGTGCATTAGAGAAACCTTTAACACTCTTAGCGGATGCGCAGCGTGGGCTGTATATTGCGGGGGATTGGTGTGGTTATGGCGATGTACAGAGTGCATGGCACAGTGGCCAACAGGCGGCGCAACAAGTAATAGACAATCAAGACACTGTATTTAAGCCTAAACAGCCCTGTTGACTCGCCTAAATACTGAGTCACATAAATTATGCATAGTTATGTGGCGTATTTTGCTAAAATAGCCCGCAAAATACTGCATACCTAGGAACTGCTGTGATTGAAGCTGTTTGGATTGTTTTTGCCTTTAGTTTGGGGATCGGCGTACGCCTGATCGGGCTACCACCGCTGATTGGTTATCTCGCGGCGGGCTTTTCGATTGCGGCCTCAGCCGATTACCTCGGTTTAAGTCTCGAAAGCACTACGGCTCTGCAGCATATCGCGCATCTGGGCGTGCTATTGCTGTTATTTACTGTCGGTTTAAAACTTAAAGTAAAAAGTTTAGTACGCCCCGAAGTGATGGGCGGTGGCCTACTGCACTTCTTTATCAGTACCGCCGTATTCGCCCCAGGTTTTGTATTTTTCTTAGATATCAGCTGGTACACCGCTACTATGCTGGCGATTGCCCTGTCCTTCTCCAGTACCGTATTAGCCGCCAAGGTCTTAGAAGGTAAGCGTGAATTGCGCGCCTTTCATGGTCGTGTAGCCATTGGTATTTTGGTGGTACAAGACTTAATTGCCTTATGCGTGATGAGTATTGCCAGCGGGCAAACGCCATCGATGTGGGCTTTAGTGGTATTTGGTATTCCCTTATTGCGTCCACTGATTTATCGCTTAGTCGATTACAGCGGCCACGAAGAGCTGTTAGTGCTGCTTGGTTTGCTACTGGCTCTGGTCGTTGGTGGCTATGGCTTTGAGACTATTGGCCTGAGTTCCGAGTTGGGCGCTTTAGCCTTCGGTGCCTTGCTGGCCAACCATCCACGCTCCAGCGAGCTCTCCAAAGCACTGTGGAGCATCAAAGAAATCTTCTTGGTCGGCTTCTTCTTACAGATCGGCATTAGCGGTCTACCCGATCAGCAAGCGATTATTTTTGCGCTAGTGCTAGCGATTGCTCTACCGCTAAAAGGTGCATTATTTTTCGGCTTAATGGTGCTCTTTAAACTTCGCGCGCGCAGTGCTTTTTTAACCAGTTTAAGCCTCACCAACTACAGCGAATTCGGTTTAATTGTCGCCAGCATAGCCATTCCTGAATGGATTATTCCGCTGGCCTTAACCGTTGCTTTTTCCTTTGTTGTCTCGGCACCACTCAATCGTTTCGCACATCCCTTGTATGAAAAGCTCAGTAGGTATCTGATCTTACTTGAACGTAAAGGTTTTCACCCCGATGAACAGCCGCTGTATATCAATGATGAAGTACTCATTGTAGGAATGGGACGTACCGGTATGGCCGCCTATCAAACCTTGCACAACCAAGGCTACTCAGTACTCGGTATTGACTCGGATCCAATCAAAATTGAGCAACAAACATTAGACAAAATTCACAGTTTATTTGCTGATGCAGAAGACTCTGTCTTTTGGAAACGTCTGCGTGCACCCAATTTAAAATATGTGATTTTAGCTGCCAACGATTTAGAAGCAAAAACACTCGCAGCACAAAAACTACGAGAAAGTGGCTTTAAAGGAACGATTATCAGCCACTGCTTATACCCTGAGCATGCCGATACTATCCGTGCTGCCGGCGCTGACTTTATCCACAAAACCTTTTCCGAAACCGGCCTTAAGCTGGCTGAGCATGTTTTAGAGCATAAGGAACCGCCCCTCAGTTAAACCTCAGCGTAAGCCACTAAGAGTGCTAAGCCCATCCAGCGTTAGCACTCCACAACACCCAGCGGTTTAGCCCTCGTCACTGGCAACGGGGACGCTGATAATAAATCGTGCGCCATACAGACCGTTTTCTGCAGTCAGCTGGCCACGCATCAAATTAATGATACCGTAGCTCACCGACAGACCTAAACCTGTGCCTTTACCCACAGGTTTAGTGGTCACAAAAGGCTCGAAGATACGATCAAGTAGATCATCAGGTATGCCAGTACCGCTGTCTTCAACGATGATAGAGACCCTACCGTTTGCGACGCTAGTAGAAATATGAATCCAAGCCTGCTGACCTGTTTTATTAAAGTTGCGTACTGCTGCATATTGAGCATTGAGCAGTAAATTAATCAACACCTGCTCAAAACGATCAACGTGGCCTTTAATTTTGGGCAAAGGCGTTAACGCCATAGTCACGCTAAC
>LFRZ01000133.1:0-1933 GCA_001513025.1 Gammaproteobacteria bacterium DTU037 | reverse complement strand
TCAAACAGTGCACCTTCAATTTCAGAGTGCCGTCCAAATAAACGCATATGATCAACAATTTTAGAGACGCGACCCACCTGGCTGTCCAGTCGCTCCAACTTATCTAACAAGTACTTTGGATCAATAACGTCGGTACTGGCCAGTCGTTTCAAGATATTAGCTAATGCCATATGCATCACTGTCAGCGGTTGACTGATCTCATGGGCGACTCCAGTCGCCATCTGCCCCAAGGTCGCCATTTTTGAACTCTGATACATCTGCTGACGTGCATTATGCACTTCGGTATTGTCGCGGCCAATGCCTTGGATCTCGACAATATTGCCATCATCATCAAATAAAGCTCGATCTGCCCACACCCACCAGGCATGCACGTTATCTGATACATTCAAGAGAAATTCTATACTGAAGCTTGGGCTTTCAGGCGTCAGCTGAGCATAACGCTGTAACAGTTTTTGGCGCTGCTCAGCTGACAAATAATCACCTAGATTAATAGTTACACTGGGAACAGCATCTGGATCCAAACCCAAAGCAGTCAACAGCTGCCGATTACTGTAAAGAACCGTTAAATCAGGCAGATATCGACAAATCATCGCCGGTGCATCTTCGACCAGCATCCTGTAGCGCTCTTCACTCTGACGCACCAATTCTGCATATTCTGTGGCCTCGGTCACATCGATATTCAGACCCACAACTTCCTTCGGTAAACCTCGATCATCGCGCAGCAGCTTGGCTTCATCCAATACCCAGTGGTAGGTATTCTTTTTGTCTTTCATGCGATAGCGTCGGCTAATCGAGCCTGTACGTAACAGCTCTTTTAAGCCTCGATAATACTCTTCACGATCGTCGGGATGAACAAGTTCACCTAATGGCATCCCCTGCAGCTGATCATAGGTCCAGCCCAGCATAGACTCGACGCTAGCACTGCAAAAGTCTATACGAAAGAGACCATCGTGATAGCCTAAAATATAAATAATAGCCGGCGCATCATGGATCAATCCTTCAAGACGCTCCCAAGCATGGTCAACTGCTGTTTCCATCTGTTTTAAATCGTTAACATTCATCGCATAGCCGAGTAAGCAGCGGCTTTCACCAGCAAAATCGGCACGCTCAGCTGTCATCCGATACCATGTGCTCTGGCCATCGGTCTGAACACGCAATGCCATATTCAGCTTAGTCCCCTGATTTACCGCTCGGGTTAGCTGATCTCTATATTCAGGCTGATCCAAAGGGTCAATGGCTCGCATCGCCACCTCAAGACTAATACAGCCTTCATCGGTTAATACCAAGCCTAAAATATCTGCAAGATTGGCATCCATATAGAGCTTGTGCTGATCGGGGTAATATTCCCACCATCCAGATGCCAAAATACTCTGCAAATATGTATTACGCTCAACCACCCGCTGCATGTTTTTTTGGCGTAATGATGACTGCAAAGGACAACTGAATAAACAAAGAATCACTGTCCAGTCGGCATGATCTAAACCATAAAGTGTATTTTTGTCATTACGGCCTGGAATAATCAGCCAAAGATAAACGCCATCACGATCAGCATAAGGGAGTAACACCACGGGGGTCTGACTGATACCTATTGCCAGCGGAATAGGAGCACTTGTTCGAGGCTTTAGCCCCTTAAGAATATCTTGAACCTCGTCTATAATGCCCGCCATAGAAGTAACTTCAGGTAAAGAGACCTGTGCATACTCCTGCCATTGCTGAGCCTGCTGTGTCAGCAATGAAAGCCAAGGTAAGCGTAGGCGTAGCATCAGCCCTTCCAGCCACTCCTCGGCAAGGTTTTGTAATGACCTAGAGGATGCAGTACGCAGCTGAGTAGACTTTAGAACAGTAAAATCTAAAATTCTCCGCCGTAATTCCTCTTTAGAATGACGCATCACCAAGGCTGTATTATCAATCAAGACAATACGCCAATGGGGCG
>LFRZ01000036.1 GCA_001513025.1 Gammaproteobacteria bacterium DTU037 | reverse complement strand
AAGTACCAGCGACCACGGGCATCTTCATTGAAACTAGCCGAACGGAATTTGTACTGACTCAAGCCATAACTGTCCCACACTTTAAAATAGTGGCCGTTGTGGTAGACCTGGCCATTTTTCCATTGGGCCGCAGCCGTGTTAACGGGAATCCAGCCCAGTGATCGGCGTACACCGCCTGATTTTCGCCAATTTAAACGCACTTTTTTGAACTGCTTGCGCCTTGTGACGTACTCACCCGCAATGCACTGCAAGGTTTGGCTGTGCAGCCCCAGTTCTTTACCAGCACCTTTGGTGTAGGGATGCATATCGTAGGCTGACAAAAACACACCACGCTCTTTAATCGAGCGCTGGCTTAATTCATTGACAAAGTTCCAGACGAAATTAACGCTTCTTGCCATGCTATTAAGCAGTGGCGCACACCGATCTCGAACGCGAACTTTTAATGTTTTCGTGTGCTTCATCATACTGTACATAATACCAGCACACACTCGCACTGCAAAGACTTTAACGGCCTGTTCAGGGGCAGCTTACGCCGCCCTCGCTATTCATCCTCGCACTCAAAGTACGAGGTCTT
>LFRZ01000146.1 GCA_001513025.1 Gammaproteobacteria bacterium DTU037 | reverse complement strand
CCTCTGTACTATACGGTAGGGCAGTTTACAAGGCTTAGATGAAAACGGTTGACCCTAATGAGGGTGTATATTAAGTTTGTGGCATGTTAGGTTTTTTCTGCATATTTTTTGAAGGCTGGAGACACTACAGTGGAACGTATATTTGAAACTCAAAACGCGGGGTACGGGCAGATGGTTCTTGGAGTTGCCCGAGCCACCAAGGCGAAGGTGAGTGGCGTTTTCACTGCATTAAAGCTGCCTAGGTTTTTGGTCAGTATGCTGACCTGGGGAGTTTTGATTAGTCTTGGATTGATGCTAGCTGGTTTGATAGCTTTTGTGGCTCTTATTTATTTTGCACTTACAAGTTCAAGTCAGAGTGAGACGAACCAGCAGACGGCAAAAGAAGAGACTGATGACTCATATCTATATAGGCCAGAGTTCTCAGATCACCCAGGAAACCTTTACTATCAACACTGGGATCATGAGTAGCTTAAAAAGCCTGCGAATTACGCAGGCTTTTTAAGCTCTAACCCTTCTTAATAACGAAGATTGCGTGCCGTAGTGGCTGCTGCTCTGGCCGCTCTTACTTTTGGATGATTGCTGGCTGCACGAGCACCAGCCCTCATTGCAGCTCCACCTGCTTTATTAGCAGCCCCACCGACTGCCCCGCCGAGACCAGTACCTGATTGTCCGCCGATTTTACCTGCACCCTCAGCGCCCATTGCACCGCCTAGGTGTGCAAGCGCTAACGTGTTAGCAGCTTTCAGTCCGGCCCAAGCCATAAATGCAAGGAACAGAATTGGCATTACTACTAGCGACCCCCACAGCACAAAGTCCGACATCCAGTAGGAGGCGCCGTGGTCTGTCCAAGGCATCATTCGTGTTGCAACAGCACCCATGCCTTGGTTCATATACAGCCCCGCCAGCAGTTTAGAATCCAACCAGCGCGATAGCTCCCAGAAAAATGTCAGAAAATGGATGGTGAACATCCCGAATGACAGCTGAAACAATGCTCCAAACGAATACCCACTCAGCACTAGGACAATAGGTATAGAAATCACCAGCACCATGTAACCTATTGCTTGAAACATCGGTAATGCTGATCGCATAGCCTGTACTTGTGCCGCCCCCTTGTCTCGCTCATTGCCAAGCGGCCCAGTACTTTGGGTGGTTCTGAGGTTGTTATACATTTCACGAACCGAGTCAAAAGCTCCAGCGACACCTGTCTCGGTGCTGGGACCCATATTGTAAAAAGGATTGCCCATTTCTTTTGAGCGTTCCATAGAGCTAGGGCTTACCAGGTTACGGATCATGCTATCTGTGCTGTTTTCTCCCCAATGAAACAAGCTTGATGCTTTTTCGAGCAAGCCAGGCTCGATTTGAGCAGCTAAGCGAGTGCGCAATCCATTCTTTGAGTCCAGCCACCAGTTTTTACAGATTGGGTAACCGCCCCCATCGCGGCCAGGAGCCAAACCCTCATCTCTATTCGCATCCCAAGGAAACAGACGCTGGGGTGAAAGGGCGCGCATGCTGTCATAGTAGCCACCGGTGTCCATAAACACTTTGGAGCCAATCCAACCTGCCTCCCACTTCGTAATCAGTCCGCTTGCGTCGGTCCAACTTTCTGTCACATTCTTGTCTCGGAATAGTTTGACACGGGCTTGGGCATAGCATTCGTTTGTAAATTGAGCGACTTCCTCGATGAGGTTTGGATCAGCGATTCGCTGATTATCAATCTCGAACATGGTTGAACGAATATCGCCATTGCATGGGATAGAGGCGATTGCTGTCCCAGTGATTGATTTCGATATTAAATGAATCAAGTTAAACCAAACAGGCACGTTAGGTTTGAGGTTGCCAATAGTAGAAAACTCACCGCCCCATTGTGTTTTGTCGTGCTCCATTTGCGTAACACCACATGAGGTCGTTGTGTCCACCTTGATTTCCCCCAAGCTCAAAGCCGGCCAAGGAATACATGC
>LFRZ01000018.1 GCA_001513025.1 Gammaproteobacteria bacterium DTU037 | reverse complement strand
TCCATGGCAGTTTTTCTAAGGTATCGATGTCCGCCAACCACGCCGCCAGCCCCGGAGTATTGGGCGTGGCTAAAGCGCGTTGATAAAAGACTAAGTCACCGGCAAATAACACCCCCGTGCGCTGATCTAAAATCACCAAGTCCGCCCCGGTATGCCCCGTCAGGCTTAAGAGCTGTAACGGGTGTCCGCCAATCGTTAAGACGCCCGCCTCAACAAGCTGTGAGGGTAATAGCACTTCGGTGCCACGCATCCAATCGCCAACCACGCGGTACATATTTTCCGCCATGTGATTGCCCTGCTCTTGCAGCAGCTGTTTGCTGCCAGCCAGCGCCGCAATTGGTACATCAGCAAAGGCTTGATTACCGAGGACATGATCGGGATGGTGATGGGTTAGCAAGACTTGAATGACCGGTTTATCGGTGACCGTAGCAATCGCGGCGCGCAAGGCTTTGCCATAGGCCAAGGACGGGCCGGTATCAATCACTACCACGCCAGTATCGGTGACAATAAAGGCGGCATTGACAATATTGCCGCCATTTTCAAAGTTAAAGTTTTCCGTGGAGCCTTCTAGCAGCCAGGTGTTTTCGGCTATTTTTTTTGGGGTTAACTGATAGTCAGCCCAAGCGCTAAAGCTCAATATACTGCTACATAAAAAGATCAATAAGCAACGCATAACCTCACCTCAATCGATCAAAAAAGACGCAGCTCAGTGACGGCGCAACGCCTAGCAACACGCGACGCGCAAACGGCGCAAACAGCACTAACGGCATGCTGCGCGCTAAGGAATATCTGCGGTAAATTCATTGCCGTTGTTATCACGGAGCCACAACTGCGTTTCTGGATGGCCCTTAATCCCCAAAGTCAGGGTTGGGTTTTCACTCACCGCAGAAAATAAATCGATGCGCGCCAGCACCGCACCGGAACGATCGCGCAGCTCGGCTTGGTTGACATAAAACTCAGGAATCGAATCGACCAAACCATTATCCATCGGATGCGACACGTTTAGGCGTAGGCGGCTGTTATCGCCGACCTTAAAGCGCGCACCAAAGATCTCGCCGAGATGGTCTTCCCAGCCCTCCTGCGCTCTGACCACGCTGGGCGCACTGCAACCGCCACCGGCCGCTTCAACTCGCGCAGAGCCAACATGCCAAAGACCGTCATCCATTAACAATGCCGCACGAATCGGCGTGGCTTGTTCAACACGAATNNGGATTGAGCTCCGCCCAAATCATCACCCGCTCGACTTTGCCAGGCAACGCCCGCGCATCCACTTCAATCGGCACTTGTCGTGCATCTTCGGCAAACGGCGGCACGCTAACCTTTACCGCCTCGTCAAAAACAAAGTCAGCATTGTCGAGGAGGCGCTGATGAAAGTACTCCCACATCACTGAAGGTTGCGGATCACCCTCAACGGCATGCGCCCAGCAGGATGCGAGGGTCAAGACTAAGGCATAGATAATACGCGTGTTCATACCACCTCCAGCGTTACGACACAGGGATAGGATGTTGCAGTTACTGGTACAAACCAGGCACTTCATAGCTCAAATGGTATTTCGCATACAAGGCCTGCATACGCCCATCGGCAATCATCGCTTCGGTGAGGGCTTCCACGGCATAGGCCAGCTGACGATTGCTTTCATGCACCGCCATGCCCACATCCCAAGTCGCTTGGCCCAAGTTTGGATAGGCTGCATCAGATTTTTTCAGCGCCTCGTCTTTGGCTTGACTCAGTAGCCATTCCAATTCACCGCGCATCGCCATCACAGCATCAACCTTGCCCTCTTGCATGGCCGCAAAAGCTGCCGTCGGACTGACAAAGTGTTTAACACTGGAACTGAGGCGTCCAGCAAAAGCAGTGAGCAAGTAAAACGAGGGGACTGAATCATCCTCAACCCCAACTGGGTGATACTGAAACACACCAACGGTTTCCAAGTTCTTGATGCGGCGACTGTTATAGACGGTCAGCCAGCGTTCACGCTGGTAGGGGCCAAACATCACCACCAGCTCGTTGACCAGCTCACCCAGCTCATTGCGGCGATTGGAAAACTCACGATCGTAAGGCACGCGCAGCATTAGATCGGCGCGAATATCCTTGCGTAAATAATGACCGCGCCAAATAAAATTGCGCAAATCATCATCGAGTTTTTCACCCGGTGTCATCCAGATTATCTCTAAGGTGACGCCCAGTTCTTGCGCAACCTGCTCAGCTAATTCGACATCCACACCTTGCGGCTGACCATCAAGGCGAAAACTATAGGGCGCAAAGTTTTCGTAGACAGCGACTTTTAATGTGCCTGCGGCGATCATGTCATCGTATGTGCGCACCGCAGTGCTGAGACTTTCGGCATACAGCTG
>LFRZ01000117.1 GCA_001513025.1 Gammaproteobacteria bacterium DTU037 | reverse complement strand
ATCCACGCTCAACTCAAGCAGCAGTCAATATCAAAGTACTCATCGAGCAAATGCGCGAGCAGATTCAAAACATCGAATAGTTTTTTCACCCGTCCAAGAATGTCTTAAAAGCCCTGTTATTTGCTTGTAAATACAGGGCTTTTTTATTTTCCCCGTCCAAATCGGTTTGCAGATGTCCGTTACCAACTACCTGTTTAGTGGTGGGCAGAATGGTGGGCAGCCCCCTCATTTTGGCTCAATAAGCGTTTTGCGGTGAGCAAATTGGTGGGCAGTAAGTTACCCAATTTTCGCATTTAACTCGCCACCACAACAGGTTAGCTGCTGATTCAATAAGCAAATCGGTGGTGGGCAGCCATTATTGCCCCCTCCATTATTTCAGCAACTATGGAGTAAACATGGGAAAACTCACAGCAAAACAGGTTATTGCATACAGCAAAGCCGACCCAAAAAAATATTCAGATGGTGAAGGGTTATACTTTTGCGTCCGCAAACAAGGCTCGCCTTACTGGATGATCCGCTACACCACAGCCAAAGGAAGACGAGAAGCAACCTTGGGGCAATTTCCTTTAATGTCGTTGGCAGACGCCAGAATTGCCGCCGCATACTTTCGAAAGGAAGTACGTGACGGCATAGATCCTCTTCTAGAAAAACAGAAAATCGAGTTACCTGACATTGAAACCGTGGATCAACTGTTCCATGACTGGTATCGAACCGATCTGAGTAGACGACTAAAGCATCCCAAGATTCCGTATCGGGTTTACACCAAAGACATAAGCCCTGTCATTGGCATTAAGTGTATTGCTGAGGTGACCGCACGTGACGTGCGCGAAGTATTAGAGCGTATTCGAGAAAGTAACCGCCCCACCATTGCTAACGATACCTTGATGTACATGAAGCAGCTATTTCGACATGCGATAAAGCTCGACTTAACGCTGAACAACCCAGCCGCAGCCTTCACGGTGGATGATGCCGGTGGCGTGGAGTCCAGTAAAGACAGGATGCTCAGCAAAGAGGAAATTCACTACGCCTTCAGCGTGTTTCATACCCATATCAATAGCTTTGGCCGCGACAACTACCTCGCTTGCTGTCTGTTTTTGGTATTGGGCGTGCGCAAAAGCGAACTGTGCGAAGCCATGTGGCGTGAAATGGATTTAACCACAGGCGTGTGGGATCTTCCCAAAGAACGCAGTAAAACTGGCGTGCCAATCAGCATTCCTTTACCGCGCCAAGCCATTGCTTGGTTTAACGAGTTGCAAATCCGCGCTTGTGGCTCGCCTTATGTTTTTCCAGCCAGACGAGCAAGCCATCGTCCACATATGGGGCCAGATACGCTAAACCGCGCCATTTCTAAACTCTTTGGTCGCGAGCCTGGGCGCAAAAAACAGCCTCCCAATAAAATGGGCAAACTTGAACACTTCACCGTACACGATTTGCGCCGCACCTTTCGCAGCCTTGCCGCCTCTTTGGGCATTGCAGGCAACGTAGCCGAACGCTGTCTTAACCATAAGCTAAAAGGCGTTGAGGGTATCTACGACCGCCACGATTACTTTGAAGAGCGCCGTATTGCCCATCAAACCGTGGCTGATGTGATCGAACCACTGGTGAACTTTGAGCCCGCTTCACAACACCACACAGGAGGGCGCTAACACGCAGTTTATGATGCGACTTGCCCCCATTACCTTTCCAATAGCCATGCTGGCAGGCCTTGGTTGGTGTATTGGCATTGCCTTACTCGAACAACCTCATGGTATAGGCTACGCACTTACCCGGCATTGCCTGATGGTATTCGTGGTACTCGCTCCTTGGCTGACGCTAAAACTTACGTTCTACGTGATTGTCAGCCTAGGACGCAAACTGGGACTCATCCCGCCTGCACGCCCAACGTACAGCCTAGGTTATGAAGAATCGCTCTATTGGTTCAGAGTATTGGCCTTCTTCGATGGCAAACGCAGCCGCATGCCGAAAAAGCCCATCAGGCGAAACTAACTAGCCACCCATTTGCTCACTTACCGTGGGCAGTTGGGACAATGGGGCAACACTTGATATGCCGAGCTTCAGAGGGTGAATAAGAGGGATGTGAACCGCCCCAAGGAATGGGGCAATTGGGGATGCGGTAAAAACTCCTAACCGCATCAAAAATACCAAACTTGCAAAAGTCCCAATATGGGACTAACATCTGTTTATGAGAATTATCGCACTATCAACCTTAAAAACATTTTGGGAAGACAGCCCAGAATACATTGACGCGAAAGAGCCAACTTTAGCGTGGTATAGGCATGCATTAAACGCTGATTGGGGATCACTGGCGGATGTGAAACAGGACTTTAGAAATGCCAGCATCTTCAAAGATGGGCGTGTCGTGTTTAACATTGCCGGTAATAAATACCGGTTAGTTGTTTGGATCAATTATGCCTACAAGGTGGTTTACATACGGTTTATCGGCAGCCATGCGCAATACGATAAAATTGATGTGCAAACGATTTGAAGCCAAAAGGTAGTAACAAGAGGTAAATATAATGGACATCAGACCTATTAAAACAGATGCCGACTACCGCGCGGCATTAAACGACATCGAAAACCTAATGATGGCGGAGCCTGATACCGTCGAAGGCGAAAAACTGGACATTTTGGTTACGTTAGTTGAAGCCTACGAAGCAAAGCATTTCCCAATGGATTTGCCAGACCCTGTTGAGGCAATAAAGTTTGAGATGGAGCGCAAAGGCTTAACGGTTAAAGATCTTGAACCCATGATAGGTAAAAGCAATCGTGTTTATGAAATCCTAAACCATAAGCGGTCACTCACGCTAAAAATGATTTGGAAACTTCATGAAGGGCTAGGTATTCCAGCAGAGTCGCTGATCAAACCGCCGCAAGTTCGCGCGTCATAGTGCTGCACATAAAAATTATGTTGTCATGAATGACGCTCGCTACCCAAACATTTCTGCTATTGATAACAGGCTAGCTGAGCTTGAAAACGAAAAGCAGCAGCTTCTCGCATTAAGAGAGGCTTTGCGTAGCGCTCAAAACGAGCGTTCAGTACAGACATTCACCCCAGAACAAAAGGTCGCCCTATTCAGACAACGATTTCGTGGACGAGAGGATATCTTCGCCAATCGTTGGCAAAACCAACAGGGCCGCAGTGGCTATTCCGTTGCCTGTGATAATGAGTGGGTAAGCGGGCTATGCAACAAACCCCGCATTAAATGCCAAGACTGCTCACACCGAAAGTTTAGCGAACTAAACGAGCACATTATTTACAGGCACCTTGCCGGTCGTCAAGTGGTTGGTCTGTATCCCTTACTGAAAGATAACTCATGCTATTTGTTGGCAGCCGATTTTGACAAAGGCTGTTGGCAAGAAGAAGTCAAAGCAATGTCTAAAGCGTGCCAAGAGTTTGATATTCCGCACGCGATAGAAATCTCGCGCTCTGGCAACGGAGCACACTTATGGATCTTTTTTGACACCAATATCCCCGCTAACCAAGCACGGGCACTGGGTTTCGCTTTGCTTGATAAAGCCATGGAAATATTTCCAAATCTTTCGTTTGACTCCTATGACAGGCTATTTCCTAACCAAGATGTCCTTCCTGAAGGCGGTTTTGGTAATCTCATTGCGCTACCTCTTCAAAAGGAGGCTCGCCTTTCAGGCCGTAGTTGCTTTGTTGACAGTGACCTGAATGCGATTGACGATCAATGGCAGTACCTTGCTGAGCTTAAAACGCTCACGCAATCGAGTATTGATCAACTCATAACAACAATTTCACCCAACATCCTATTACTGTCCGAACAAGGGCTAACAGATAACCGCCCACCTTGGGAAATCACAGCCAAAGCCACACCAATAAAATTAGAGTCTTTGCCGAAAAACGCGACTATTACCTTGGCCAACCATATCTACTTTTTGATGAGCGAGTTACCTGGATCACTACTGGCAGGACTAAAGCGATTAGCTAGTTTTTCTAATCCTGTGTTTTTTAAAACACAAGCTTTGCGCTTTTCAACCCATGGCATTCCAAGGTTTATTTCCTGTGCTCGTATTGAAAACGGTTATCTAGCACTACCGCGAGGCTGTCTCGATGACGCGATTGCTTTGCTACAAGAGCACAATATTTCGCCACTGTTTGACGATAAGCGTGAAACCGGCAAACCATTATTAAAACTTACCCCTGAGTTCACTTTGCGAAAGAACCAGCGAGACGCAGTGGCCGCAATATCTAAACATGACTTCGGTATTTTGCATGCGCCGACCGCATTTGGAAAAACGGTTACTGCCATTGGCATGATCGTAAAACGCAAAGTAAATACTCTCATACTGGTTCATAGCCGACAACTGCTTGAACAGTGGCAAGAGCGATTACGCACGTTCCTACCCGACGTAAACATTGGCAGTATAGGCGGGGGTAAAAGAAAGCCGAGTGGCATTATCGACATTGCCACCTACCAAAGCTTGGTTAATAAAAAAGACAATTCCATCGCTCCTCTCATCCAAGACTACGGCCACATTGTTGTTGATGAATGCCACCATCTGTCTGCACCAAGGTTTGAAATGGTACTCAACGAGGTAAGAGCAAAATATGTATTGGGCCTAACAGCAACACCAGAGCGACAAGATGGCCATCAGAAGATCATTTTTATGGCGGCAGGGCCCATTCGCTATAAAGTGAAACAAAGTCCTGATGAGCAATTTACTCAAACCGTGATGATTCATCAGCTCTACGATATACCGCCAGCTGAGCTAATAAAAACAGATGAGCGCCCAAAAATAAGCGATGCCTACCGCTGGCTCGTCGATAACGAACAGCGCACGTCAAAAATCGTCTCAGACGCCTCTCACTGTGTTCAAAATGGCGGACACCCGTTAGTTCTTACAGAGCGTAGAGAGCACGCAGAGTTCATACACTCACAACTTACCGAGATGGGCATAAGCACTGTCGTACTCAAAGGCGCCATGAAAGCTGCCGAACGCAAGAATGCAGATAATCATCTGCAATCGGCTCAAGTCGTCGTCGCAACAGGAAAATATGTGGGCGAAGGCTTTGACCTGCCAAGACTGGATACGTTGTTTTTGGCCATGCCAATCGCATGGAAAGGTACATTGGCCCAATATGCCGGTCGAATTCATCGTGAATCGGAAGGAAAAACACAAGTCACCATTCACGACTATGTAGACTGCGCCCTCCCTATGCTGCAACGCATGTTTAAAAAACGCGAGAAAAGCTACAAGGCTATGGGGTACGCCCTTGAGTACATTGATGACAACAGTAACAAGCAACCTTCACTGAAGTTAGAAAACGTCCCTTCATCAAATACCAAGCCAAAATAAACAGCAGCACTTCATTAAACACTTCCCCATGCCTTTACCCCCATACGCCAAAACCACTATCCGTTTGGCTTTTGGATCGAAACGCCAAACAGGGAAATTAGCCCATTCACTGTTTGGCTTCTCGATTGAAATCCAACGCTGCTAAGCCTTGCCAGTACTGGATCAGAGCAAGACTTGGCACTTTTTGCACCCTAAACCAACCTCGAATCCAAAGTACAAACCGTTTGTTTTTTCTAACCCAGAATGCAAACGATCGTTTGGCGTCTCGATTTTTTTGCACTAGCCAAATGCCGCCAAACAGAGCCGCATTGGACGATATATTTCAAACAGTTAGCCGCGCACAGGTCATCATAAAAAACCGATTTGACTGGTTAGTTTGATGGCCATTTCTTTCATCTAATTCACCACCGCGTCTGCACCCAACGACTAAAAATAGACGGCATGACGAACCAACAAGGTGATAAGTGACGTGTTATGGGCAAGTGGTAACGATTGGGATAGAGGATGGATACAGCAGGAGGTCGCTTTACTGGTTGGGCATGGCGCGTTTACCCTCTACCCAGCACTAAGTCAGTGCGATAATGCGGCCGAACGCTTAACCCGCTGGCTGATCTACCAGTTACCGCGCGTTAAACAAGCGCACCCTAGCTGCCCGATTCACCAATGGCTAAATAGCATTGGCGCGCAAGTGATCATAGAAAAATGGCAAAGCCCCGAGCAATGGCCAAACCTGTATTGGCTACCTTTACCTGAGGTTGAAGGCCACGCGCAAGGCGGGTTGGTTGTGTTACCGGCACATTTGTTACCTACATATAGTGATGGCACGATTCAAACCAACACATTGCACGCAAACACACCGGCCAACGCCCGTATTTTTTGGAGCATTACGCCTTTATCTAAAACAGGAAAGCGCGCTACCTTGCACCCCAAACAGCAAAACCGCGCCTTTTGCCTGCCCAGTTCGCCGAAGCTAATGGACAAATCATGTACGGGGTTATTACTGAGAGGTTTGAGAAAAGAAAGCCAAAAACGAAACGGCAACGTGATCAGCCACCAGATTAACCTAGCGCTGCTGCACCACCTTTGTGGGCCGGAGAATGAAGTTTGGATGAAAGCGAGTTTTGGTACCGTAACTGATTACGGTACCAAAAATTAGAAGCCTTAAAAACGAGTAACCCCTCGCGGGGCGCTGATCTAACGGGTAGCGGGAGGGGTGTTGTTGATGCGATTTTAATATCAAAGGCGCCAAATAGCTCGATATTTTTGGCTAGAGCGGTCTCTGTTAGGTTTTACTCAGGCTTCACTTTGAACTATTCGGAATTTCCAGATGGTTGCGTTTTGTACAGCTCTACCAGCTTGATTATATGACTCTTAGTAATTAACTCTTTTTTATCAGTAAGATACTTGATACCGACATAAATATCGGTACCAGACAACGACCACTCATCCCTCTCAATACAGCCAGGCATCCGGTCAATTCAAGCTTCTCCAAACGCTATTAAAAAACAAATTTACAGTAATGGCGTTTTTGAAAAATAAATAGTTGACAGTTTGTGGGTCTCAGCATAAGCTTATTCACAAGTTGCAGAAACGTCATTACAACGCATTTGAGGTAACAATGAAAGTTAATTTGAAAAAAATTGCCTCTGTACAGATGGGACATTCTTTTAGGTCAAAGCTAGAGCCAGACACTAATGGAAATATCTCTGTTATCCAGATGAAGGACCTTACTGAAGATAACCGACTAAATGCCCAAGAGCTAGTGCAGATTGCTATGCAGGACTTAAAGGATCATCACAGAGTTAAACATAACGACTTAGCATTTCGCTCTAGAGGTCAAACCAATACGGCAGCATTGATTGACCACGAGTTAAGTGATGCTGTTATCGCTGCGCCACTGTTGCGAATTCGAATTGAAAGTGATTCGGTTATGCCAGCGTATTTATGCTGGTTTATTAATCAACCGACTTCACAAGCAGCATTACAAAGTAAGGCAACAGGAACATCGGTAAGAATGATTGGCAAACCTTCACTTGAGGATCTGGAGATAGTAGTCCCCAGTCTCGATGTGCAGAAAAAGATCATTGCGATTTACCAATTATCCATCAACGAGCAGAAGCTAATGAATGCATTAGCAAAGAAAAAGGAGGTGTTAACTGACGCAGTATTAATGAATTTAGCAATGAATACCCAGTAATGACAGTTACTGGGTTTAGACGAGCCGAAAGTGTGACAGCACTTTTAGCAAAACTTTAATCCACGTTTCATTTGAAAAAACAGGAGCCAAAATTATGGCAAAGAATACATCATCAAGCAAGGGCAATACCCGACATGTCGTACCACATCCTGATGGATGGGCGAACAAAAAAGGCGGTGCAGAAAGCGCTTCAAGCGTGCACAGCACCAAAAAAGAGGCCGAAGCTGCGGCGCGCGAACAAAGCAAGCGTGAAGGCACTGAGCTGTTTATTCATGGCAAAGATGGCCAGATACAACGCAAAGATAGCCACGGTAACGACCCAAAAGACATTAAAGGATAGGAGCCCTTATGAGTGATGAATACAAAAAGAAAATAGGTGTACCTGAATCGCATACCCTCAACATCGTAAGTAGTCAGTGGTCGCAACGAAAAGGCCAAGACACTGATACCTATGAATGTGAAGAGCTAAACGAGCAAGGTGAAGTCATTGCACGGTACACCATAAAGGACAGTACATCGATTTACCCTCCATTTGGGCGTTCGATAACCTGGACTCAATCTGCCGTACTCGATTCTTAACCTTTTAACTTACAGCTAGCGGGGCGCTATCGGTATAGCCTGCCCCGCTTTATAAACACTGACCAAATTTGAGGGCCATTTATGAGCGATAAAATTCAACAAAAAGACATCAACAATGCAGCATGGGCTGCATGCGATACTTTCCGTGGCGCGGTAGACCCAGCGCAATACAAAGACTACATCCTAGTAATGCTGTTCGTAAAATACATCTCCGATGTGTGGAATGATCACTACGCAGAATATAAAAAGCAGTACGGTGACGACGATGTCCGTATCAGACGTAAGCTTGAGCGCGAGCGTTTTGTACTGCCAATAGTAGAACTCACAGAAGAAGTAGAAGACAAAGCAACCAAAGAGAAGAAAACCGTTGTTACCGACACTTTTTTGGCAAACTACTATTCTTTGTTAGAGCGTAAAAACGAACCCAACATTGGCGAGCTGATCAACATTGTTTTAGAGCATATTGAAACCGCGAACAAAGCCAAGTTAGAAGGTGTGTTCCGTAACATCGACTTCAACAGCGAAGCCAACTTGGGTAAAACCAAAGACCGCAACCGCCGCCTAAAAACCTTGCTGGATGACTTCAACAAGCCCGCACTCGACATGAGCCCGTCGCGCGTGTCTGAAGATGTGATTGGCAACACCTACATCTACCTTATTGAACGCTTTGGTTCCGATGCAGGTAAAAAAGCCGGTGAATTCTATACCCCCCATAAAGTCTCTGAGCTGGTTGCGCGTCTGTCTGCACCAAAATCGGGGGCGCGTATTTGTGACCCAGCCTGTGGCTCAGCTGGTCTATTGATTGAAGCTGCACGCCAAGTGGGCGACCGCAATTACTCACTCTACGGTATGGAAGTCAACGGCAGCACCTGGGCACTTGCACGTATGAACATGTTCTTGCACGGCTCAGACTCTGCTCGTATCGAATGGTGTAACACCCTCACCTCACCAGCGCTAGTCGAAAATGACAGACTGATGAAGTTTGATAACGTAGTTGCCAACCCACCGTTTTCACTCGACAAATGGGGTTCAGAAGACGTTGAATCCGACAGATACAACCGCTACTGGCGCGGGCTACCACCGAAATCAAAGGCCGACTTTGCCTTTATCAGCCACATGGTTGAAGCCGCCGTTGAAAAAGAAGGCCGCATTGCCGTAGTGGTACCTCATGGCGTGCTGTTTAGAGGCGCAGCCGAAGGCCGTATTCGTCAAAAACTGATTGAAGAAAACCTACTGGATGCCGTGATTGGTTTACCCGGCAACTTGTTCCCAAGTACCGGTATTCCAGTGGCTATCTTAATATTTGACCGCTCACGTGAAAAAGGCGGCGCCAATGAAAACCGCAAAGACGTGCTGTTTGTTGATGCCAGCGGCAAAGACCATTACCAAGCGGGTAAAAACCAAAACATCCTGCTGGATGAACACTTAGACAAAATTGTTGCGGCGGTAACCGCCCGTGAAGAGGTAGAAAAATACGCCCATTTAGCCACCTTTGATGAGATCAAAGAGAACGACTTTAACCTGAATATCCCGCGCTACGTCGATACCTTCGAAGAAGAATTAGAAATCGACATTGTCGCCGTGCAGGCTGAGATCACCACCCTTGAAACTGAACTTGCCGACGTCCGCAACAAAATGGCGGTGCTGTTGAAGGATATTGTGCCTAACGAAGCGCAAAGCAACACAACGGAGGCGGCTGAATGAAACAAGAATTAATCACCCAGCTTAGTCAAAGCTTTAATCAGACTTCCCACACATGGGAGGGTTCAGAGATAGAATATTGGTATGCTCGCGACCTTCAGAAAATGCTGGAATACAGCGATTGGCGTAACTTTATCAAAGTGATCGAAAAGGCCAAAGAAGCCTGTAGCAACAGTGGTGGTAAGGTCGAAAACCATTTCGTTGGCGTCAACGAAATGGTCACCATTGGCTCGGGTGCTGAACGGAAAATAGACGACATCATGCTCACCCGTTATGCCTGTTATTTGATCGCTCAAAACGGTGATCCTCGCAAAGACGCCATTGCCTTTGCTCAAACCTACTTTGCATTGCAAACGCGCAAGCAAGAGCTCATTGAAGAGCAGCTACGTCTACAAGATCGTATGCAGGCACGAGAGAAGCTTAAAGAGTCCGAAACAGAGCTATCTAAAAATATTTACGAACGCGGTGTGGACGATAAAGGCTTTGGTCGCATTCGTTCGCGCGGTGATGCAGCATTGTTTGGCGGTAATACCACTCAAAGCATGAAGAATAAGCTCAGCGTGCCCAAAAGCCGTGCTTTGGCTGACTTTTTGCCGACGGTGACCATTGCAGCCAAAAACCTAGCTACCGAAATCACCAATCACAACGTGCGCCAAAATGATCTGCAAGGTGAAGGTTCGATTACTGATGAACACGTGCAAAACAACAAAAGCTTGCGTGATATGCTCGGTGAGCGTGGCATTAAACCAGAAGAGCTGCCGGCCGAAGAAGACCTAAAAAAGCTAGAACGCCGAGTGAAATCCGATGAAAAACGCCTGATCAAAGCGGCGGAGCTACCCAAAGATGCCAAGGAGGAAAAATGATGTTAAACACAACACACCATTTTTCCCAAGTGGGAAATATGGTCACGCACCAACATATGGGCAGTACCGAGCTTGCCGCTAACCTGTTCCGTGCCACGCAAACAGAAGAGAAGCTAAAGCGTGATCAGGTCAGCAATAAAGCCCATGCCAACCAAACTCATTTTGAAGTAGGTGCAAAGGTACGAGCCACTATTGAGGAGCTGGGCGGCACCATGCCAGAGGATTTACCCACGCCGGAAAAAGGCATTCCTCAGTTGGCGCGTGCGCAGAAGAAGTTGGAGGGCGGTAAAAATGAAGACTGAGCTGCTCAAAAAACTAGGTCGAATTAACACTATTCCGGCTGGTTGGAAACTTACAACTGTCGGTAAAGTTTGCAAAATAAGAAATGATTTAAGAAAACCATTATCAACCGAAGAGCGAGCTAAGATTCAAGGCGCGTATCCCTATTATGGACCTACCGGTGTATTGGATTTTATCGATCATCATTTAGTTGAAGGACAGTTTGCTTTAATTGGTGAAGATGGCGATCATTTTTTAAAACCAGAGCAAAAAGCCCAAACGCTTTTAGTTAATGGAAAGTTTAATGTTAACAATCATGCTCACCTGATCCAAGGAACAGAAAAGTGTTCTTCTGAGTGGTTTTTTCTTTATTTTCACCACAGAGATATTACACATCTGATTAGTAGGCAGGGAGCTAGTCGCTATAAGCTAAATAAAGATACTTTGAGCAAACTCCCGATACTTGTGCCGCCTTTAAATGAGCAACTTGAAATCTACAAGTTGTTTACCACTTGGGACAACGCCATCGAAAAAACGGAAGCGTTAATTTCGGCCAAGGAAAAGCAGTTTGAGTGGTTGCTAAACAACTTGATTGAAGATGATTTCAAGTCTTGTAAGAAAACGCTTTCTGAATACGCATCTATTGCTAAGAAAGAAAAAATACTCAGTGCTGACGGTGAAAAACTATTAACGGTCAAACTTCACTGTAAAGGTATTGAGCCAAATACAAGAGATATAAAAGTAGTTCTATCCTCTAAAGGTCGTCCTTACTACCAACGGCTTGCTGGTGAATTTTTGATCGGCAGACAAAATTTTCATAATGGTGGCTTTGGTATTGTACCTTCTGAGCTTGATGGTTTTATAGCCTCTAATGCGATAACGACTCTTGAGCTGAATCAGCAGAAACTTATTCCTGAATACTTGCTCTTCCATTTCTCTCGGAAAAATTATTACTTGCGAGTTGGGCACATTATGGACGGAACAGGTCAAAAGGAACTATCAGACAAGCAAATAATGAAGCTACCGATTTCGGCTCCTTCGATAAAAGTCCAACAGGATATTGTCTTGAAGTTAAGCTCTGCAAAAGAGGAAATTAAGCTCCTTCAGACTTTGCTGGATAAATACCGCAGCCAGAAACGCGGTTTGATGCAAAAGCTGCTTACTGGTGAGTGGCAAGTTGGTAGTTCTCAACTCCTCTCTGAAGAGACTTGTCAGGAGCTTTCTAGGGAGGGCGTCGCATGAGCACACCTCCAGTCAATTACGCAGCAAACTCGGAGCCTTCGGGCTTTGAGTTTAACGAAAAGTACTTGTCGCAAATTCCTGCCCTACAGCAGCTAATCAATTTGGGTTACCAATACCTCACCCCTGAGCAAGCGCTGGCTGAAAGGGGTGGGCGCAGTGCCAATGTAATTTTGGAAGGGGTGCTTCGCCATCAACTAAAAAAGATTAACCGCATTAATTATAAAGGTGGCGAGTATCTGTTTAGCGAAGAGAACATTCAAACCGCGATCCAAAAGCTCAAAAATATTAAGTTTGATGGCCTGCAAAAAACCAATGAGTCGATTTACGATTTAATCACCTTAGGCTCAGCTATGGAGCAAACCATTGAGGGGGACTCAAAGAGCTTTACCCTCAATTACATTGATTGGCGCTCTTTGTCTCCAGGGGCAGCTTCGAACAACAGCTTTCATGTGGTGGCGGAGTTCTCGGTTGAGCGCGCACGTAGCACCGATACCGTGCGCCCCGATATTGTACTGTTTGTCAATGGCATTCCCTTTAGCGTGATTGAATGTAAATCACCCAAAGTGGATGTAGAGCAAGCCGTATCACAAAATATTCGTAACCAGGGCGATGACTATATTCCGCGCCTGTTTACTTATGTGCAGCAAGTGCTGGCAGTGAATAAAAACGCCGCCCAATATGCCACTGCTGGCACACCTAAGAAGTTTTGGGGCGTATGGAAGGAGCAGGAAGACAAACCTGCCGATGTCGATAAAGCCGTAAATACCTCCTTGAGCGAAGAGACTAAAGCACAGCTATTCAGTGGCGAGTTTGCTGCCGCACGGCCATTTTTTGATGCGCTAGAGGCGGAAGGTAAACGCTTGGTGACGGAACAAGACAATGCCATTTATAGCCTGTGCCGCCCAGAGCGTTTATTAGATTTGGTGTATCGCTTTACCCTGTTTGATGGTGGCATTAAGAAAGTAGCCCGCTATCAACAATACTTTGTGATTAAAGCGACGATCGCCCGAATTAAACGCCTGACCAATAAAGGCACTGGCGCAAAAGAAAACCGCCAAGGGGGTGTTATTTGGCATACCCAAGGCTCGGGTAAGTCGCTCACCATGGTGATGCTCACCCGCGCTATGGCACTAGAGCCGCAGCTTATCAATCCAAGAATCATTTTGGTGACCGACCGGGATGATCTTGATAAACAGCTGGGCAATACCTTTGCCGCCTGTGGTTTAAGCCGCGAACGTGCTACGTCTGGCCGAAACTTAGTTAAACACCTGAAAAACAAAGTGGGCCTGATCACCACACTGATCCACAAATTTGATAAAGGCTGGGTCGCCGAGAAGTTTGTGGATGAGTCGCACGATATTTTTGTATTGGTCGATGAAAGTCACCGCACTAACTTTGGCTCATTGGCCGCCCGAATGCGCCAAATGCTACCCAATGCCTGTTTTCTTGGCTTTACCGGTACACCACTACTGAAAAAAGAAAAGAATAACTTTGCCAAGTTTGGTGGCCTGATTGAGCCGCACTATACCATTAAACAAGCGGTTGCCGACGAAGCAGTATTGCCACTGCTGTACGAAGGCCGACATATTGAGATGGAGCAGAATCAGTCGGCTATCGACCTCTGGTTTGAGCGCCACACCGCCGATTTAAGCAAAGAGCAAAAGGCCGACCTTAAAAAGAAATACGCCCGCGCTGAAATGCTAAACAAAGCCGATCAGGTGATATATATGCGCGCCTTTGATATCAGCGAGCATTTTCGCGCTAACTGGCAAGGCACCGGCTTTAAGGCTCAGTTGGTTGCCCCGGGCAAACAGGCAGCGTTAAAGTACCAGCAGTTTTTGCAAGAGATTGGCACAGTCACCACTGAAGTGGTGATTTCTGGCCCAGATACCCGTGAAGGCCACGACGAAGTGGACGAAGGACCAACCGATGAGGTAGGTAAATTCTGGGACAAAATGATGAAGCGTTTTGGCTCTGAAGAAGAGTACACCAAGCAAATCATCAATCAGTTTAAATACGGTGATGACCCTGAACTACTCATTGTGGTGGATAAGCTATTAACCGGTTTTGATGCACCGCGCAACACCGTGCTGTATCTATGCCGAACCCTGCGCGAGCACACGCTGTTGCAGGCCATCGCTCGGGTTAACCGCCTTTACGAAGGCAAAGAGTTTGGCTATATCATCGACTATGCCAGCGTATTGGGCGAGCTGGATAAAGCCCTAACCATGTACGAAGCCTTTGAAGGGTTTGACGAAGATGACTTAGCAGGCACGCTCACCTCCATCAATGAAGAAGTGTTTAAGCTGCCACAGCGTTACTCTGACTTATGGGATTTGTTTAAAGCCGTTAAAAACTCAAAAGACGAAGAAGCCTATGAGGTGTTGTTGGCCGATGACGAGTTGCGTGAAGAGTTTTACGAATGTTTATCGGCATACAGTAAATCTTTAGCCATCGCTTTATCGTCTGAGCAGTTCATCATGAGCTCTGATGAGAAGAAGCTACAAACCTATAAAAACGATTTAAAGCGTTTTCAGAACTTAAAGGCGGCGGTTAAGTTGCGTTACGCCGAGGCGATTGATTATCGCGACTACGAGCCGAAAATTAAAAAGCTGCTGGATACCCATATTCAGGCTAATGAGGTGACTCAGCTTAACGAGCCCGTGAATATTTTTGATGAAAAGATGTTTACCGCCGTGAAAGAAGAGCAAGGGGTTTATCAAACCAAAACCACGGCATCAAAAGCGGACACCATCGCCCACGCCACGAAGCGCAGCATTTCGGAGAACATGGACGAAGACCCTGCGTTTTATGAGAAGTTTTCGAAGCTGATCCAAGCCGCCATTGATGACTTTAAAGCTAAGCGCATCTCAGACTTAGAATATCTTAACCGAGTGATTGATATTCGTAACAAAGTGGCCACGAAGCAGCATGATGATATGCCTGATTGCATTCGTGAAAACGACGAAGCGTGTGCCTACTTTGGCTTGATTAAACCGCAGTTTCAGCAAGTCGCGACACTCAACGAGTTAGATGATGCTCAGCTTGATGCGATTGCGGCACAAACATCGTTAGCGATACAAAAAATCATTGATGCTCATTGGAAAGTCGATTTTTGGGACGATGCCGACGTTCAAAAAACAGCGATGAATGATATTGACGATTTTCTTTATGACGAAGTCAAAGAGCAGTACGGCGTGACGCTGAGCCTAGAGCAAATGGACGAAATCATTGAGAAAACCATGCAAGTTGCGAAGCACCGGAGGCATTCTTGATGTCGTCAACTATCAAGCAGGCCGAGATACCAGCGGCAAGTGCTGAAAGGCTAGCGGTTGTATACGGAGGGGGAGAAATCCCCTTCCAGCTGGCTTTTTCTAAACGCAAATCGCTGGAAATATCAGTTCACCCTGACAAATCAGTTTTTGTGAAAGCTCCTGAAGGCACCGACCGCGAGGCCATTGAAGCTAAGGTGAAAAAGCGCGCTCGGTGGATCAAGCGCCAAATTCGCTACTTTGACCAGTTTGACCCAAGAACCCCTTCTCGCAAATACGTCAGTGGTGAAAGCCATTTATATCTAGGCAAAAAGTACCGGCTAAAAATTGAATTAGGTAGTGATAACGGTGTGGCGCTGAAAGCGGGCTTTTTTTGGGTAACGTCTGCCAATGGTAAACCAGACCATGTGGAGTCGCTACTTAGTGATTGGTATCGAGAGAAAGCCGATTTTCATTTAAATAAGGTATTTTCAGATTGTTGGGACAAGTTCACACATTCAGATGCAGATAAACCCACCATGAAAATCATGCAACTCAAAAAGCGCTGGGGTAGCCTATCGAAAAATGGAACGCTGACCTTAAACCGCGACTTAATTAAGGCACCGAAAGAGTGTATTGAGTACGTGATCATTCATGAACTGTGTCACCTAGAGCACCACAACCACGGCCCAGAGTTTTATCGCTTACTCGAACGCTCTTTACCAGATTGGATGAAGCGCAAACATAAACTGGAAATGGCATTGATTTAGTCAGCACGCTGTATCGAATAGCTAAGTACACAACCAGTACACTAGCGGGATTGTCTGCCTTAGCCTTTAAACCTAGCCAAGCCCTTAGGTTGACTGGCGGTGCACTGCAAGGCGACAAGCCTACACAGAATTCATCGCCTCTTTAGTCATCCAAGATACTGCCTTTCACGCAGTACATGCGTGGGCGGGTGTTGTCGGGCAGGCTGACTTTGCGCTATGGTCGGTTGCCATCGGGAACTAGGTAGCCTGCGGCCATCAGCGCTTTGGCGGCGCGACCTGGGCTTAGGCCTTCGGTGGCTTGACGCCAGCCAGTTGGGTAAAACAGGTAGAGGGTGTGTGGGCCGCTGGTGTCTATCCAGCCTGCGCGTTGGCGTACTTGGCTGCTGTAACCGATTTGTTTAGGTGTAAAGCGGCTTTTGCCATGTTGCTCAATAAAACTGCGCATCTGGCGAATGGCTTGTTGGTATTCATTGGCGGCCACACCACCGCGAGCAAGTATCCATTGGTTAAGCAGGCTTAAACAAGCGGCTTCGACACTTTGGGCTGGCCAATCGAGTACTTTGGCTTGAATGGCTAACAACCCAGCACTAGCCAGTAAGGCAAACTTTTCGGCGACTCGACGCACTTGGCCGTCTGACTCGGGAGGTAAACTGGCTAAAAAGCGTTGGCGTACGTTTTGGAAAACGGGGCACACCTGCGCGCTGTGCTGCGTTAAATACCGTAACCAGTCCAAGGCCAAGCTGCCGTAATGCTGGCGACTTTGTTGTTTTAGGTGATCGGCTAAATCGGCGGCGTTCATACCATGACTCTGGTTAAACACGCCCATTTGCGCACCAGCATCGGCACTGAGATCAATCACTCGCACTTGCTGGCCTGCTTTTACGCGCTTGCCGATACTGGCCAGATGGCTTTCGAGCGTGACTTCGCCAGTGGATAAAAACACCAAGCGCCAACGGGCGGGTAAGCGCATTTCACCGTATTTGCCTGCACGGGTTTTACCTTGTCCATTGGCAAGCACAAAATCGTCTGGAACGATTTTGAACATCCGCAGGATGGTCCGAAGGAGGAGCCACAGGGATGTGGCGAATATCTAAGCGACATCGCCGGCCTCTTTTGGGTCAACTTCGCCCATTTCATCGAGCGCCAGCAAGGCATCGTTATGCGCTAATGCTGTGCCTTCTAAACTGTTGGCCGTGGCACGCCAACTGTGGCGCAGTTGATTAGGTTCGCCCCACACCGATAATGCCGGATACAGCGCCGCGGTTTTACCAGTACTGCTGGCACCATAGAGGTCTAAACCAAATCCATCCACCCCGCACAAATGCAACAAAGGCGCGGCCAGCGCAGCGCAGACACCAACAATTAATAGCGGGTTATCCAGACAATAACGGCCTACGTGCTGCCGCCAACTGTCGCTACTGCCTTGTTGAATAAAGCCTTCTATCGGGTGCATGGTTTGCAACACCATGCGCGAGTTGTTGCTGTGTTCGTTTGGGTAAAAGGTGAGGCGCGGATGCACATAAGCGTGGTGATGCCAGCCAATGCAGTTCACGCTGATGGCCTTTTGCGTAGCCAGTTCGCCCATTTGTTGAATAAACAGGGAGAGCAACTGCCGCGCTTTGACACTGTTACTCAGCCGCATGCCTCGGCTGAGTAATATCCGACGGTACTCGCTGCCGTCTCCGGCCAATAGTTCTGCTGGCATAGCCCAGTAGCGATGGCGATTGTCATCGTCTAACCAGTGCAATAAATAACCGCCCTTTGTTTTCAAGGAAAGTGTCCCCTTGCAGATCGCGGGTGCGTGCCGCTACTTGCAGCCAAGAGCTGATTTTAACGGGGCTATCTTGCCCTGCTGGTTGCATCACCAGCCAGTTTTGCGCGTTATAGGCAAAACCAGCCGGTAATGTTGGTGCGTTGCTATGCATATCACTGGCAGGTAACGGGGTTGATGCTGATGGTTTATCCACGGCCATAAGCAGCACCGATACGGCGGGTTTCAATCCACTGGTCGATATCGCTTTCTAACCAGCCCACGGCACGCGCACCAATACGAATGGAACGTGGAAATTCACCGCTGGCCATCAGGGCATAAATGGTGCTGCGGCCAAAGCCTGTTTTGGCCTTTACCTCGGGCAAGCGCAAAATCCGTTGCTGACGCGCTGGGTGTGTTGATGTGGAGGATGATTGTGTTGTTGGGTTCATCGTTTGCTTCCTCACTGTTCTGTTAAGTTCAGTTAGGAGTTTGACAGTACTAAACGGACGCAGTAGGCAGATAAATGCCCAGATCGTGCAGCTTTCTGAGGGTGCAGGTAGCGAGCTGCCCCAGAATTTACATAAAGCCCCAAGTCATAAATACCCTGTGGGCAGGGTTAGCGTATTGCTAAGTGGCGTGAATTAAGGCTTTGCCCAGACTGCCCCAAAAGCCCAAGGGATGGCGTACTGCTTTGAAGTTTCCTACTCAAAACTCGGTTTTGGTGAGTCGTATGGATGGAGTGTTTATATGTCGAGTGTATCGACACACAAGAAAGACATGTCGAAAAAACAGTAAAAAATCGACATGACCTGTTCAGGTCTTGGCTCACTTTACTTCGAGAGATGGCAATTTATTGCTTTACAACTTGAAGATAAAAGTGAAACTATAATTTCACTAAATTAAGACTTAAGAAAACATAGTTTCATTATGGATACTGTCGAGCCAAAATCAAAACGCACTGCGGTCATATTCCCTAGACAAAGGAAGATGTTAAACATCTTGGGAGAAAACTTAACATTGGCGATGAAGAGACGCGGCATTACTCAAGAAATGATGCATAGTAGGACAGGGATTTCTAAGCCAACACTACGTAAAATATCAAAAGGTGATCCTTCCGTTTCACTTGGTCACTACGTTAAAGTTTTGGCAGTCCTCGGCTTGTTAGACGACCTAACCAAGGTTGCCCGTGATGACGAGCTGGGAAGAAAGCTGCAAGACATCCAATTGCTAAATAAAAAATAAGGGCGTCATATTCTTGTAGCATTTGCTCATGTCCACATCGCTAAAACTTGGCAAACAATGCCAGCTAGCTTCAAAGAAGAAAGATAGCTATTAAGGGACTGATTTATACTCAACCAGAACCCGTTTACACTTTTATGCGCATAAAAATGTAAAATTCCGCACTTTTCTGCGCGTAAAAGTGTGCAATACAAGTTGAGTACTCGTCTATGCGTTTTACCGAACGGGGGAATGCAGAGGTTCGAGGTCTATACAAAATGACTTCATAGGTGACAATTTGTAGACCTGAATGCGGCATTCAAGCTTTCAACCATTCAAAACTGAACGATATTTTTTGCTAACAACATTTGACCTGTCTATAACTTCATAGTTTATCGTCATTCGTGTTCTGGTCTGTTTGAGCCAGCCGCGCCATTATTAAAAAGAACGGAAAGGACGTTTTATCTGTGTATCGCATTTCTGAGTTAGCTGAAAAAGTCGGGCTGTCACGGTCAACCTTGCTCTACTACGAGAAGCAAGGTTTGTTGCAGGGTGTTCGCGAAACCAACGGCTATCGACTGTATTCAGATAAAGATGTTCAGCAGTTGCGCTTGTTGCAACAACTGCAAGTGGGCGGTTTAACACTTAAGGAATGTAAATCCTTTTTGGACAGCAAGGTGCAGCGCTCTGTACTTGAAAAGCGCTTGCGGCAGCTGGACGAAGACATCGCTAAAAAGCAACAAGCTCGCGCGTTACTTGCCGCCATGCTTGGTGAAGGTTCGCTGCGTCTTTGGCACCAACAGACCGATAAATTAGCGCCAGACGCCCATCTGGAGTTGTTAAAGCAGCAAGGCTTTAATGAACAACAAGCCCTACATTTGAAATGGTTATCAAAAGATATGAACGAACACGATCAATACATGGCCGATTTTATGACGGTATTCAAACGCTTAGAACGCTGGGGGCCGAGTTCTGATGCCGATACACTAAAAGCATTGTCCACACTGCCAACAATACCCACCAAGATCATTGATATTGGCTGTGGCAAAGGCTTTTCAACCCGGTTATTGGCAAAGCACACCCAAGCACAAATCGTGGCAGTGGATAACGAGCAAAGTGCGCTGGATGAACTTGGTGAACGCCTCACTGAGCAGGGGTTAGATACCCGCGTTACTCTAAGCTGCGCCAGTATGACGGATCTGCCTTTTGCACCTGAAAGCTTTGATTGCATCTGGTCAGAAGGCTCAGCTTACATAATGGGGGTTGAGCAAGCGTTAACCCAGTGGCGTAAACTACTGACTAATCGTGGCTATATGGTCGTCAGTGATTTGATCTGGTTAACCGATAACCCAAGCCAAGAGGCGGTCGCATTCTGGGAAGGTGAATACCCAGATATGCAAACCATCGAAAAACGCTTAGGCCAAATGCGCCAAGCAGGCTTTGAAGTGATTGATCATTTCACCTTAAGGGAAAAAGCATGGCACGATTACTATCAACCACTCAAAGCGCGAGTGGCAGAAGTAAAAGCAAGCATGCCAAATTCAAACGCCATCGCAGATATCGAGCGAGAAATTGCGATTTATGAACGCTACCTAGGCGAGTTTGGGTACCACATGTTTGTGCTACGCAAAGGGGCTTAAAACAGGAGCGTAAAAACGCCCCTGCCACAAACACCGTTTAACTGAGCATTAGGATGAGCCTTAGCGATAATAAAGCGCTGCATTTTCCTGTTTGCGCTGATCCAATGTCTTAGCAATCGCAGACACTGTTGTTTTACTGATACCTTGCTGCCGTGCAAGATGAGTAAATTGGCTGATAGCTTCTGCGACTTCTTCAATGACTTGCCTTGCATCATGCCAACTCCCATAGCCAGCGCTGGTCGCTAGTTTTTGCATCACCTTAAGCGGTGGCGCTTTACCATAACCTCCGAACGCAGTGGCGTGTTCGTTGAATGGATGTGGGCTGTAGGTAACATCGTAAAAAGGGGCAGGATCCCATTGACCGTCATCCGCTTGCAAAAACGCCCAGTTTTTACTGTGGTCGTCTTGGTTAGACGACAGCAGGTTAAAAACGGCGCGGCGAAATTGCAGTTGTCCAGCAGCTGGTGATTTACACAACTGACGACTGGCTTTGATCAAGTCAATATAATCTAAACTTGGCGTTCGAAAGTCTGCATCCAGCAGCCCGCAAGCGCTGTGCATATGCAATCGACCTGCACTGCGCTTGCTGCCTAAGTCGGCCTGTTCAGTGACATAATCAAAACGCTTGAGCGCCAACCAGGCAGGCGCACCACTTGTATGAGGCGCTTCAATGAGTTGCCAGACTGGTGGTTGACACTTGGCAAGCTCGGCCATTTGCAAATAAACCGCCTCGCACAAACCTTCTTCGTGTCCGAGCGCTAGATTTTTCGAGGTAAACTTAATCAGCCATGCTTCATCACCAGGCTTTGAAAAGGTTCGGCATTGCTTAGTTTCTCCGTCAGGCATATAAATCTGCGCCTTGGGCCTTGCCCCACCCGAACTCCCTCCGGCGACTAATGCAGCCAACACCTGTTGCGTATGCCCATCTAACTCATCGTGGTTGTCATCCATATACTCTGACATTGAAGCATCGAACAGCGTTTGCGCTTCTAATCCCAAGGTTGCTAAATCAATATCCGCGTGCGTGGTGGCTGAAAACTCAGACACCGGAGAAAAAGACAATGCTCCCATGCCTTTGTCACCGACAAAGGCCAGTCTATCCATCGCTGTTAATTGATTAGATAGGATACCCTTTTGCCGGAAAACACGATCTTGCAACAGCATGCCCCAGCCATCGGGCAAACAATCTCCAAATACGCCATGTACACCTTGGTGCGGCGCTTTAGGTGCGGCTTGAACTTGCGTATTCGCTTGCAAAGTTAAAGGTGATAAATTGCCAAACTGCTGCAAATAGCTGTCTTCATACTGAAAAAAAACGCCTTGCCGATTCTGCGCCAAGACCCCTACAGCAACCTGCTCACCTGAGCTTAACGTACGAGTTACCATGAGTTTTTGAATGGGTTTAAAACTCATCTTTTAGCACCTCATCAATGCTGGTGGGCATAGTAGCGCGCTCTTTGTTAGGTTGCGTGAGCTGATAAAGCCTATCCAACGAGTCTAGGGTCTGCCATAACAACAACAATTGGCGAAATGAAATTTGCCCAGTTAGCTCAAATTTCTTAATGGTGGCCGCAGGTACACAGCTTCGCTCAGCAAGCGCCGCTCGTGACAGCTTTGCGCGCTTTCGTAACTCACGTAAATAAGCCGCATAGGCTTGGCTTACATCGGTATCATCAAGTAAGGTAAATTTCATCCGCAAAGGCCAAATGGATACAGTCATCTCCATTATAGCGAAATAAAACAGAAAGTGGATATTATTGTATCCATTTATGGTTGAGGTGTTGAAAAAATTACTCGATAAAGCCCTTCAAAACTGCTATGTTTTAGCTCTAACAGCAGCATAAAACGGCACTGTTTTTCCATTGCTAACCACTAAGATTTCGTAAAAGCCATAGGCAAGTGGTGGGCAGTTTGGTGGGCAAACAGGCATTTTTGAACGGTTTCTTTTCGATAACTCATTGATTTTGTTAGGGTCTAACCCGCTACTCAATGAGCAGGTGCAAAACATCGAATGATCTCCATGCAAGTCCATTCCCGTCTTACAAGCCAGTAA
>LFRZ01000113.1 GCA_001513025.1 Gammaproteobacteria bacterium DTU037 | reverse complement strand
ACGGGGACTAGTTTGAAACGGTATAATGCAAGATAAAAGATGCTGATTTAAGGGCGCTTACCCATAAAATTCATTAAGCGAAACCACCGCGCCACCTTACACCATCGAACCTGTAGGTCGCGGCTTCAGCCCGACAAGGGCGTTGAAAACGCCCCAACAACGGCGCTGCATACCGTCACCACCGCGCTGGCCTGAGGGATTTTGTCGGCCTAAAGACCGACCTACAAAAGCTATGCAGAGCATTGTGTCGGCCTAAAGACCGACCTACAAAAGCAGGTAACCCCTAACCCACACACATCCAATGTAGGTCGCGGCTTCAGCCCGACAAGGGCGTTGAAAACGCCCCAACAACGGCGCTGCATACCATCACCACCGCGCTGGCCTGAGGGATTTTGTCGGCCTAAAGACCGACCTACAGAAGCTATGCAGAGCAGGTGTCGGCCTAAAGACCGACCTACAAAAGCTATGCAGAGCAGGTGTCGGTTTAAAGACGTGGCCGATAAAATCAATCAGCAAAACACAGCAGGCCATCGCCCCACACAC
>LFRZ01000064.1 GCA_001513025.1 Gammaproteobacteria bacterium DTU037 | reverse complement strand
AGTTACTCTACTACACAAGGGTGATTAACATTATGGGGTGTGTGGGTTTATTGGGGTGTGGGGCTGCGAGGTAGAGGTCACGGCATGGCCCGCTCTACACGAGCGGATGTGTGATTTGGATACCTGCGGGGCTGATGCGGGTGGCGTAAGCCAGCACCTCAACCCCTGCTGCTTTGGCCTCATCCAGCGCTGCGGCGTATTCAGGGTCGATTTCTTCGGCGGCGCGCACCGCAGTGATGCCGCTTAAATTGACGCAATAAATCAACACGGCACGCTGCCCGCTGGCGGCCAGCGCGGTTAGCTCACGCAAATGCTTAGCGCCGCGAGTGGTCACCGCATCGGGAAAGGCGGCGGTGTCGTTCTCTGCAAAGCCTAAAGTGACGCTTTTGACTTCGACAAACACCGACTGCTCATCAAACAGCACACAAAAATCCGCACGACTGTTTTCTGCTCCATATTTCACTTCACGGCGCAATTGAGTAAAGCCGGCCAGCTCAGTAATCACGCCAGCCATTAACGCTTCTTCCACTAAGCGATTGGCGCGGCCGGTATTGATGCAGGCCAAGCGCCCATGTGGGGTTTCGACCAATTCCCAAGTGGCTTTGAGTTTGCGTTTGGGGTCATCATT
>LFRZ01000157.1 GCA_001513025.1 Gammaproteobacteria bacterium DTU037 | reverse complement strand
CGGACCATGTACGTATGGATGCTGGCACCTTTAAAAAAGATGCAACGGGAGCTTATAGCGAGCGCTTTGCTAGTTGTAATTTTGCCGGTCTTGATAGCCAAGGTGACACGCAATCCTTAGTTGGTTGTGGGCGTGGATTTACCCAGAAAGCTGATGGTACAAGTTTTGCTGCAGGCTGGACGGATGAGCAGTGGTCGTTTGATTTAGGCAGCACACCTTATGGTTTTACGGTGCAGAACTGGGTGGGTGGGATCAGCTATGCCGATAAAATAGGGGTAACAGGTTTCACCCTTACCGCATCACGGCGGCCTTTATCCAGCTCTTTGCTGTCTTTTTCTGGACGAAAGATCCACGCACAGGCATTGAATGGGGTGGTGTGATAGCCAATGGCGCCGCGCTGGGCTTAAGTTGGGATCAGGGTGGTACCCATGGTGTTTGGGCTGATATCAGTCATCATCAGTTGCGCGGTAAAAATGTGGCAGATAATACAACGTCGCGATTGATGGGCGGTTACTACAGGCGTTTGATCAATACGCCCAATGAGCTGCTAACTGTGGGTGTTGGAAGTATGCTTTGGCACTATAAAAAAGATCTTAGCGAGTACACCCTCGGCCATGGCGGCTATTACAGTCCGCAAAAGTATGTGTCGCTGTCATTGCCGGTCAATTACGCTAAACGTACTGTGGATTGGTCGTATCTTTTAGAAGGTAGTGTGTCTTTGTCCGCCTCAAAAACCCGTGATATGGCGTATTACCCTGAGCAAAATTTAATTGCCGGACCTTGGTTAGAGTTGGCCGGTCAAGGTGTGAACCATGCTGATTTTATGACCAATAATAGCTTTAAAGGTGGCTCAAGTCGCAGTGTAGGTTATAGCGTGCGCGGTTTAGTTGAGCGTCGACTGGATAATCATTGGGTATTAGGCGCCGGCTTAGACTGGCGTTACAGTGAGGATTACTCGCCGAGCCGAGCTATGCTGTATGTGCGTTATTCATTTAAATCTTGGCAAGGCGATTTAAAATTATCCCCAGAGCCACTTACCCCTTATGCCGATTTTAAGTGAAATCACTTAAATTGACTTTCAGTAATTTAGGACAGCTATGAGCAATGTGTGGCAGCTCCAACAGACCGCAGAAAAAATTCGCCGAGGCGCAGTGATTGCTTATCCCACTGAGGCCGTTTGGGGCTTGGGTTGTGATCCTTTTAATGCTACTGCGGTGGCGCGCTTATTGGCGCTGAAAAAGCGGCCAATGCATAAAGGTTTAATTGTGGTGGCGGCCACTATGGAGCAATTTGCTTGGTTGCTTGAGGGGTTAAGCGATACGCAGTTGGCGCAATTAAAGGCCAGTTGGCCGGGTCCAAATACGTGGCTAGTACCGCATCATAATCGTGTGCCTGAGTGGATTAGTGGGTCACATGATAGCGTAGCAATTCGCGTCAGTGCCCATCCGCTGGTGGCGCAGCTTTGTGCATTAACTGGACCGCTGGTCTCGACCTCAGCTAACCCCAGTGGTTTATCCCCAGCAAAAAGCCGTTTGCGTATTGAGCAATACTTCCATGGTCAGCTCGATGCTGTATTAAACGGTGAACTTGGCCAGAGCAGCAAGCCCAGCACCATCCGCGATTTACGTACAGGGCAGGTGCTGCGCTTGGCTTAACGGCTAAAGTTGCGCGCGTAACTGTTGCAGCACTGGAGTGGGATCAGGGCGGACACCGGTCCATAGATAAAAGGCTTCTGCGGCTTGTTCGACCAGCATACCTAAACCATCTAAGGTGCGTGCCGCACCTTGCTCTTGCGCCCACTGATTAAACACAGTGGTGTGCTTAGCGTACATCATGTCGTAGCACACAGTGTGCCCCGCTTGGATTAAGGTGCTCGCCAGGGGCGGCAGCTTGCCGCTGAGGCTGGCAGATGTACCGTTGATAATGATATCCACTGGTGCGTCAATCCAATCGTAACCGGCGGCAGTCATGCGGCCTAAATCAGAGAATTCACGCGCCAATTGTTCGGCTTTTTCAACGGTACGGTTGGCAATGCACACTTGTGCTGGGCCTTGTGCTAAGAGTGGCTCGAGCACACCGCGTACGGCACCACCGGCGCCTAACAGCAGAATGTTTTTACCGGCCAAGAACACATTGTTATTGAGCAGATCATTGACTAAGCCTGCACCGTCGGTGTTATCACCGAGTAAACCGCCATCGGCCAGTTTTTTTAAGGTGTTGACTGCTTTGGCCCGTTGCGCTCGTTGGCTGAGTTGATCCGCTAAGGTAAAGGCTTGCTCTTTAAAGGGCACAGTAACATTGGCGCCGCTGCCGGTTTGAAAAAACTGCGCCACCGCCTCAGGGAAACCATCTAAGGGGGCTAAGAGTGGTTCATAACTGATCTGCTGCGCGGTTTGCTCGGCAAATAAGCGATGAATCAGCGGTGATTTACTGTGGGCAATCGGATTGCCGAAAACGCCGTAATAGTTCATTTTGCGTGCGCCTCGCCTAACCAATCACGATCTTGTAAAAAATAGTCAGTTAGACGTGCTTCTCGGCTATTGGCTGCAGGTTGCCAGTCATAGCCCCAGCGTACCTGCGGCGGTAAGGACATTAAAATGGATTCGGTACGGCCACCCGATTGCAAGCCAAATAAGGTGCCGCGGTCAAACACCAAGTTGAACTCAACATAACGGCCACGGCGGTGCGCTTGGAACTCGCGCTCTTGCGCAGTGAATGGCGTATGCCGACGGCGTTCCACAATCGGCATATAAGCCTCCAGAAAGGCGTCACCAATGGCGCGCATAAAAGCAAAGCAGGTGGCGAAATCCCATTGATTGAGGTCATCAAAGAATAAACCGCCAATGCCACGTGGTTCATCGCGGTGTTTTAAATAAAAATAGCGATCGCACCACGCTTTATAGTCAGGGTAAACGTTGTCGCCAAAGGGCGCACAGGCATCGTGCGCGACTTGATGCCAATGCACGCAATCTTCTTCTTCGGCGTAATAAGGGGTTAAATCAAAGCCACCCCCAAACCACCAAATCGGCTCTTCGCCGGGCTTTTCCGCGACAAATAAGCGTACATTGGCGTGCGATGTCGGAATATGCGGGTTTTCTGGGTGAATCACTAAGGATAAACCCATGGCTTGGAATGAGCGGCCGGCTAACTCTGGACGATGCGCACTGGCTGATGGCGGTAATGAGTCGCCATAGACGTGGGAGAAGTTCACCCCGCCTTTTTCAATCAACGCACCGTTTTCTAACACACGGGTGCGACCACCGCCACCACCGGGTCGCTGCCAGCTTTCTTCAAAAAAAGATCCGCCATCAGCCTGCTCTAAAGCAGCACAAATGCGCTCTTGCAGATCCAGTAAGTAGGTTTTTACGTCATCAATTGTGGCGGTCAAAATAAACTCCGAAAAGGGTGTATAGCACCACTTAAAATACGTTGCTGTAAGAAAAAATAATCAATTAATATAAGCATACCATTATCAGAATAATCGGCTAACCGAATAAGTAAAATCCGGCTGCAGTTGTTATTGCAGGGCGCTTACCTTAGTATTCGCACGCCGTATAAACGGCTCCAGAGGAAATAAAGGCTGTATGGAAAGTTCTTGTATAAGTCCCTATTGGACTTCATCACATACTATGATCAGCGTGTTGGCTGACGGCTTCCTGTTGACTTAAAGACAGTCTTGTCTGATTTGTAGTCTCCTCAAGTTGCCCGCTGCCGGCCGCCTGGAGAGATACAATGAGTAATACCCATAAAAACCTCGTTCTTGTTCTGAGGGATGCGATTAAAAATAATCAATTCGATCATGCTTTAGCAGCGATTGAAGACCTACGTTCTGTTGATCTGGCGGATGTGTTAGAGCAGCTTGAACCGACCTTGTGTTGGCGTTTGCTAGAGCGCTTACCTAAGCGTGCCGAAGTTTTTAGGTATTTCGAGCCTGAAGAGCAAGTCCGTTTAGCGTTAGAGTTTCCACGCGCCACTTTAGCCAAGTTGGTCAGTGAAATGCCAGCTGATGAGCGCACCGACTTATTTAAACGCTTTGACCAAAGCCAGCGTGACATGCTGCTGCCCGCTTTAGCGCCGGCTGAACGTGAAGATATTCGTAAACTGTCAGCGTATGTCGAAGGCACGGCGGGTGCCTTGATGACTTCCGACTACGCCATATTGAAAAAAGATATGAACGTCGCTCAAGCGATGGCCTATTTGCGTGATGAGGCACCTGATGCTGAAACGATTTACCAAGCTTATGTGATTGATGAGCAGCGCCGATTACTGGGCGTAGTGTCGTTGCGCGATTTGATTTTATCCGATATCGATACGTCGATTGAGGATTTAATGCTGAGCAATGTGGTCAGCGCGGATGTGGCTGATGACCAAGAAGATATTGCCAAGAAAATTGCTCGTTATGATTTATTGGCCTTGCCGATTACCGATGAGCAGGGTGCGCTGATTGGTATTGTTACTTATGACGATGCGATGGATGTGGTCAGCGAAGAAGCCACCGATGATATGCATAAATCGGCCGGTGTGAGCACCATTATAGGCAGCATAAAAGACGCAAGTATTGGTTTGTTGTACCGCAAGCGTATTTTTTGGCTGATTTTGTTGGTGTTTGGTAACTTATTTTCTGGTGCGGGGATTGCTCATTTTGAAGAGATTATCACCGCCAATATCGTTTTAGTGTTTTTCTTACCTTTGCTGGTGGACAGTGGTGGCAACGCCGGCTCGCAGTCGGCTACTTTGATGGTGCGTGCCCTTGCTACTGGTGAAGTGGTGATGCGTGACTGGCTCTATTTGATTGGTCGTGAAGCCTTAGTGGCGCTGGCGCTCGGTTGCACCATGGCTGCTGCGGTGTCTGTGTTAGGCTTTATTCGTGGTGATGAGACAGTGGCGTTAGTTTTGGCTTTAAGCATGGTTTCGATTGTGATGATCGGCTGCATGATTGGCATGAGCTTGCCCTTTGTGCTGAGCAAATTTAACTTTGACCCTGCGAGCGCCAGTGCACCGTTAATTACTTCAGTATGCGATGCCACGGGTGTGGTGATTTATTTGTTTATTGCCTCACGCTTGCTGACAGACTTATCGGGTGTACCTGTATAAGAAATAAGGTCGACAGTTCTGCTCAGCTTGTGGGCGTACAGGTCATAAAGCCCCGATTCTTTGTATGGAATCGGGGCTTTATATTTAACGCGAATGCACAGCCAATGTGCTATTAAAGCAATTCATCCAGCATCGCTTTGTTACGTACCGCGCCTTTGTCAGCACTGGTCGCTAACAGTGCATAAGCCTTCAGTGCTGTAGTCACTTTACGTGGGCGTACTTCAACCGGTTTCCAGCCTTTGGCATCTTGTGCCACACGACGTTCGGCCAATTCTGCATCGCTGATTTGCAAGTTAATAGTACGGTTAGGAATATCAATTAAAATGCTATCGCCTTCCTGTACTAAACCAATCGCACCACCGGATGCGGCTTCTGGAGACGCGTGACCGATGGAAAGACCTGAAGTACCACCAGAGAAACGACCATCAGTCAGTAACGCGCACTCTTTACCTAAACCTTTAGATTTCAGGTAGCTGGTAGGGTAGAGCATTTCTTGCATACCCGGGCCACCTTTAGGGCCTTCGTAACGAATAATTACGATATCGCCGGCTTTGATTTCATCAGCCAGAATGCCGCGTACTGCAGAGTCTTGGCTTTCAAAGATTTTCGCTTTGCCTTTAAAGACGTGGATGGATTTATCCACCCCAGCGGTTTTCACCACACAGCCATCTACGGCGATATTACCGTACAGAACAGCTAAACCGCCTTCGTGCGAATAGGCGTGTTCAACACTACGGATACAGCCGTTTTCACGGTCTAAATCCAAGGTCGGCCAGCGTGTCGCTTGGCTAAATGCAGTTTGCGTGGGAATGCCACCTGGGCCTGCTTTAAAGAAGGTGTGTACGGCTTCGTCGTCAGTCTGGGTGATATCCCATTTGGCAATCGCCTCCGCCATAGTCTTACTGTGCACAGTTGGCAAGTCAGTGTGCAAGAAGCCACCGCGGGCCAATGAGCCTAAAATACTGAAAATACCGCCCGCGCGGTGCACATCTTCCATATGGTATTTTTGGATATTGGGCGCGACTTTACACAACTCTGGAACCTTACGTGATAAACGGTCGATATCCAGCAAGTTAAAGTCCATTTCAGCTTCTTGCGCCGAGGCTAATAAGTGCAGAATGGTGTTGGTCGAACCGCCCATAGCAATGTCTAACGTCATCGCGTTTTCAAAGGCTTGGAAGTTGGCAATATTGCGTGGCAGGGCAGATTCGTCGCCTTCTTTATAGTAGCGACGGCACAGCTCAACAATGGTGCGGCCCGCTTCTAAGAACAATTCTTTACGGTCAGCATGAGTCGCTAATACGGTACCGTTACCGGGTAAACCTAGGCCTAAGGCTTCAACCAAACAGTTCATCGAGTTGGCGGTGAACATACCGGAGCAGGAGCCACAGGTGGGGCAAGCGCTGCGCTCGTATTCGGCTACTTTTTCATCCGACGCATCGTCATCCGCCGCAATCACCATGGCGTCAACCAAATCTAAACCGTGACTGGCCAGCTTAGTTTTACCGGCTTCCATGGGGCCGCCAGAGACAAACACCACTGGGATATTCAGGCGCAAAGCAGCCATCAACATACCGGGGGTGATTTTATCGCAGTTGGAAATACACACGAGGGCATCGGCGCAGTGCGCGTTGGCCATGTATTCCACGGAGTCAGCAATGATTTCACGACTCGGCAGTGAATAGAGCATGCCGTCGTGGCCCATGGCGATACCGTCATCCACGGCAATGGTATTAAATTCTTTCGCGACACCACCGGCACGCTCAATTTCACGCGCGACTAATTGGCCCATATCTTTCAGGTGCACGTGACCCGGGACAAACTGGGTAAAGGAGTTGGCCACAGCAATAATGGGCTTATGAAAATCTTCGTCGGTCATTCCGGTTGCGCGCCATAGTGCACGGGCACCGGCCATATTGCGGCCGAAGGTTGAGGTTTTCGAACGATAATCAGGCATCAGAACTTCCTGCAAAAAATAAAATAAGGGCGGTAAGCGCATCTGCTACTGCTGCTGCGGGGTGACCGTGCGATCGGCAAAGCATGCTTAGGCTCGCCTTGGGTAGTGACGAGAATCGTTTAATTCTACGCTGCCCTGCGCAAGTGGGCAAAGGGCAGCGGCGTTTTGCTTAACTGTGGCGTGCTGGGCCGGCTTAACTGTTGGGTAAGATACGGCACACGGTGTATTTCAGGTGACGGGTTTCTGGGATGGCGGGGTGCATCGGGTGATCCGCGCTTTGCCCACTTTGCTCGAGAATCTGAATATTGCGATCCAAATGGCGCGCACTGGCCAGCAAAGTGCTGTGCATGCTTTCTTCAGTGAAAAACGGCGAGCGGGATGAGCAAATTAAAATACCATCACGGCTGAGTAAGCGGATGCAATGCTCATAGAGTTTGCGATAACCTGCTTCACCGGTTTTTAAGTCTTTTTTGCGTTTAATAAAGGCTGGCGGATCAACGATGATGACATCAAAACGCTCTTCGTCGCGTTTCAGTGCTTGTAAGGTTTCCAGCACATCACCTTCGGCGCAGAGCAAGGTTTCACCGATATCATTGAGTTGCGCATTTTGCTCTAAAGCATCTAAGGCTTGCGCAGACGCATCAGCACACAGCACTTCCGTAGCGCCGGCTAAAGCTGCTGGAATCGCCCAGCTACCGACATCGCTGTACACCGACAATACACGTTTATCTGTACAATAAACTGCCGCTTGGAGGCGATTAAAACGTTGATCGAAATGCCAGCCCAGGGCCTTTTTCTGCATAAGTGGTGCGTTATACACTAAATCATTTTCGAGCAGTTGCACCCATTCAGGTACCTCGCCGTAGGCCACTGCTAAGTAGCGTTCTAAACCTTCGCTATCGCGCAGATTGGAATCATTGCGCCATAACACACCGGTCGGTTTGCAGACCTGTAATAAGGCTTCCAAAATAATATCTTTATGTGGCTCCATGCAGGCCGCAGTGATTTGTACCACTAAAATGTCGCCAAAACGATCGACTTCTAGCCCCGGTAATAAATCGCCCTCAGCATGCACTAAACGATAGAAAGGTGCGCTAAATAAGCGCTCGCGCAAAGATAAGGCAATATTGAGGCGGTGTACTAAGAGTGATTTATCCAAGCGATGTTCAGTCTCACGAGAGACCAGACGCGCGCATACCAGTGTTTGCGGACTCATCAGCGCAACGCCCAAAGGCTTACCTGAAGCGGTTTCAACAATGACCTGATCGCCTGTTTTAAAATCGCTTAAAGGCGATAGCTTGGTATCAATTTCATTGCTATAGACCCACAGATGACCGCTACGTAAACGGCGATCAGAGTTAGATTTTAAGCGTAAAGAAGGCAATGACATGGAACTCTCCAAATAAACAATGCGCAGAGTATAACGATTGTCTAGCGCGCAGGTCTGATTTAATCAGTAGGATGTCGTGCTTAATAACAACCTACCAGAGTGGTTCTAGCGGTAGGCGATCTATAGCCTGTTTGAAGTCATGCATTAGAAGGGTTTTGATATGTTTAAAGTATCTGGGCTGCGCCCAAAGTGGAGGGTGTTGGTAGTCTTATGTGCAGGCTTAGGTGTGGCATTGTTGCATTTTTTGCATTGGGATGATCGTCTTGCGTTTTTGTGGCAAGAGCGTAATACCAGCGCGCAGCAGCAAGCAGAGAGTATTTGGTTGCCAGGCTATCGTGTGGTGATACAGGCCAAGCCTTTAGCCGGATTAGCTAAGGCCGAAACTTCAGGGCTGAGTTGGAGTCCACTGAGCAATACCTTGTTTGCCGTGACCGGTAGAATACCGAAATTGGTTGAGTTGTCCTTAGAGGGTGAAGTCCTGCGCGAGGTGGAACTGCGCGGTTTTTCTGACCCTGAAGGCGTAGAGGTGCTCAGCGACGGCCGTATTGCCATTCTTGATGAGCGGCGTGCACAGCTAACCACCTTTTATTTAGCGCCGGATGCGCAGTTTATTGATGCGGCGATGTTGCGATCGATCGATTTGGGTCGTTCGCGGGCGCATAACAAGGGGTTTGAAGGGGTGGCTTGGGATGAGCGTAATCAGCGCATGCTGCTGGCTAAAGAGCGCAGTCCCTTTGGCCTGTTTAGCTTGCCCTTTCCAGCGGCCGATGATGGCCTTGAGTTGGCAACACAGAGCCTACAAGAGCTGCCGTCTGGTCAGGTATTTATGCGTGATTTGTCCTCGCTGGCGGTTGATCAGCGTACTGGGCATCTCTTGGTGTTGTCCGATGAGTCACGTATGTTGTTAGAACTGGATGAGGAGGGTAATCCAGTCAGTTTTATCAGTTTGGCTATGGGTTTTAATGGCTTAACCAGCAGTATTAAACAAGCTGAAGGGGTGGCGATGGATGCGCAGGGCACTATTTATATCGTTAGCGAACCCAATTTGTTTTACGTGTTTAAAAAGATCGCTCTGTAGTGTTTGACTGGGGTTAAATTAAACAGCGGCTCGTGGTAGAGCTGAGCCGCTGATCTGTACTGCGCCGTGGCGCAGTGTTATCGACTATTCAGGCACATAAATCATACTGCCATCTTCCATACGATAGGTGATTCCAGCCTTACTGCCTTGGCCTTCACCAACTTCTCCAGTGGATTGGTAATGTTTTAACTCGGTGCCGTCTTTGATCAGCATTTCCATATTCGGTTTGCCGGGGTTTTTCACCACAATAATCTCTTCATCTGTTGAAAATGGATTGATGGGGTTGGACATTAAAATAACCAGCAACACCGCAATCACCACTAAAAAGACATCAATGATATTCACCGTACTGGCGATAGGATCGTCATCTTCGTCGTCTAGGATGTTGAGTTTTAAGCGACTCATAGCATTAGGCCTCGTGATCAATCATAACTGCCAGCTGCTTTAATTCTTCCAGCAACCAGCGGCGTCGCACCGACAGCACCCAGAACACCATAGAGGCAGACAACAGGGCAATAATAACCGCAGAAAAAGCTGCGGATAGATTTTCCGCCACGCTCATAAAATCCCCTGAAGCCACGCCCATTAACGCCGGCCCCATGGGAATCATGGTGGCGATCAGGCCCAGCATAGGTGAGATGCGACTGACAACGCGCAAGGGCTCCAGATGCTTTAACACTTGCAACTCTAAGTGCTCTAGATCCGCTTCAGGGTGTTTTTGGTAATACCAAGTTAAAGGTTTATGGTGATCTGCACTGAGTTGACGTTGGATGATTTCAAATAGAAACCGACCCAGCTCAAATAAAGCATAAGCAAAGATCAGCGCCAGCACTAAAAACACCGGCAGCAAAAATAAGCCTGAAATTTGAGACATGCTTAATTCAATAAAACCCATTTTATTCCCCTATAAAAATACGTTGTCTACGCGCGAGCATGGCTTGGTAAGCAGCGCCTAAGCCGATTAAAATACATAAAGCCCAGAGCCAGTAAAGGTCGGTCTCAACAGGTTCTGCTGGGGCTATTTCAGCCATTTCTTGGCCTTTAACCTGCTCTAAAGGTGAGTTGCTGGTTTCTGCCTCGACGGGGTCTGTTGGCTCTGGATGTGCCGCCGCTTCGGCGACAGCAGGTGCTACACCAGCCAGGCCATAGCCTGCTGCCAATTCAGCCACATAGGCTTTAAAGGTTTCATTGCTGGTGTAGATATCATGTTGTGCGGCCAACTCTTGGTATAGCTCAACCAATTCTTGTTTGGTTTGCTCGCTGGCGTCCCAGTAGTCTTTGCGAACAGCTTCCAGCATCCGCTCAGCGATTTGCGCCATGGCCGCTGGATTGCTCTGTTCAAACCACTCTTTAAGAGATAAATCGTATTTATCCTTGATATAGGTTTGATGAAATTCTTCCCATTGGTCATCACGTGCCATGCGTTCATCCATCACCTGCCAACCCCAAAAATTATTGATGGTATTGAGCAGTTCTAAGGTGCCGGCATAGCCTTCTTTTTGCATTTCTGCCAGCCAGTTAGGATGCTGATACACCGCGCGCAACTCGTTGGCTAGAAAGCGTTCGGCGCTTTGCAATTTAGCGCGATTGGGGTCACGTAAATTGGCGATATACAGCTGGGGTGCAGCACCATCTAAATGCTGCACGGCCAAGGAAATACCACCGAGGTACTCAAAAGGATGGTCGGTATCCAGTAGGCCTCTTAGATTTGAGGAGCGGGAGAACACAGCTGCTTGCGTACCCTTAAGCTGTTCGGCATATAGATTCAGCACTTGACCGTTGATGGCTGCAGGCTTTTGGCTCCACTGTGATGGATCTGGGCCATAAGCCCAAGACATGCGTGACAAGTAGAGCTCAGCAAGCTGATTATCGTCTGCTTCCCACTTATCTGAGGCCAGTGTGGCTTCCGGCAGTTGAGTGCCATAATCACCGGACTCTGTACCAAACACTCGGGTGAGCGCGAGGTTATGTGCCTGATCTTCTGGATAGCCTAACTCCAACAATCGTTGCAGCACTTGCCGTGTATTGGCGCGAATGGGGTTCATGGCGGCCGGCTCGTCTTGCTCAGCAACCATTACAATAGCCTGATTGAAACGCTCAATTAAATTGGGAAACTGATCGCGATACAGGCCCGTCAGTGAAATCACCGTATCAATCCGTGCTCGTCCCAACTCGCTAAGCGGGATCAATTCCAAGTCAATCACCCGTCCGCCACGATCCCAAACCGGTTTCACCCCCAAAGCAGCGAAGATTTGCGCCTCTAGCATCCCCAAGTGGCGCATGGTTTCTGTGCTCCACATAGTAAAGGCCAGTTTGCTCGGTGTTTCCTTCTCAGTCAGCTGATGGCTGAGTAACAGTTCATCGAGCGCCTGTATTCCGGCGGTATAAGCAGCTTTGGTTGGCACTCTGGAAGGATCAAAGCCATACATATTGCGCCCGGTGGGCAAGGCATCAGGATTACGCACCGGATCGCCACCGTAGGATGGATCAATCCAGCGCGCCGCTAGGGCGGTCATCAGGCTGTCTGTTTCCACATGCGCAGCTAAGTTATTTAACTGATTGAGACCTTCTTTAACCAAGGCTTGCTGCTCTGGCGTTGCGTCTTT
>LFRZ01000001.1 GCA_001513025.1 Gammaproteobacteria bacterium DTU037 | reverse complement strand
CTCTAGATTATGGGCTGTTGGGTATCGTCATGGCGCCTTTGATGAAGATACAGCTTTGGTATGGCGATGCAGAAGATGGTCGGCTTGATATGTATGACGCATCAGTTTCCCTGCAAGGATTTGCAAAGGCACTATCCATCACAACACATGCCTTGCTAAATGATGGAGAAATAAGAAAAAAGGGCAATACAATCAATGGCGCAAAACTATATATAAACCCTTCACGCAAGGGCAGCTTCGAAGAGCTTATAACTTTAGTCATTGCAGATCCTTTTGCAGTAGCAATAGGCACAAGCGTTGTCGCTAACGTTTTCTATGACCTTATAAAATGGACCTGGTCAAAAACACTAGATCAAGATTACACGCCAGAAACATCTCAGATTAGAAAACTTGAAGAACGTATCGAGCCGTTCATTAGCGAAATGGAAGAAGCCTTAGAGACTCCTCTAGAGCAAGCACATCGTCCCATTAAAAAATGCAATGACATGGTCATTGTTATAAAACGAAATCGCATTGGTGAAGTTGTAAGGCTTGATGCTGAAACACTCAAAAGCGTTTCCATTCAAACTGAGCAAGCAGTTATTCGCAATATTTCAGGAAATGTAACCCGTTACAATATTCTTTCCGGTATCGGCAGGTTCTATGACGAAAACCTTGGAAAAACGGTTTCATTCAAGCTTGAAGAAAGTGCAAGCTCTTCCCAGTGCCGCCGGATCACATGGTCACTTCATCATGCTCAAGAGCCTGGTCAAGGAAAAATTAGCTTAGATGTAAAACGAGTTGTTTCTGCAAAAGGTGTTATACGGCGCTACTTAGTTCAGAATGTTGCCCGCGCTTAAGAGCTGCTAACAAGGCGCTCAAATCGCACACTTGGTTCGCTGGGACAGATGCCGCTACCCATTAGCTTAGCGTTATGAGCCACAGCAACGTAGAGGTATATAATGGAGTCTTTGGGGTACGAACATAGGTGCCAATTCATTCCTAGTAACGGTATTTACGTTTATTGTTCAGATGAATTCTTAGACAGTGAAGTGTGGGAGTGGTGTTTAGTCATCCAGAGAAGTGCAAGTGAGTCTGACCTTGAAGAAAATCATTACCTTGATGAGGTCGGCGATTCGATATGGCAAACTATTGTCGGTATCTCACATTGTCCGTATTGTGGCGAAAACCTTGAATCAGTGAAGTGTAACAAGGCAGCCCGCGAGGCGGAGTTTTTTCATATCGACTCTTCCGGGTGGGCGGGTAAAGTTTTGTAGTGGTACCAATAACTCATAACAAGGCCAATCACAAACGCCAGCAAGCTGGCTGGACTCGCTACGCTCGCCTGTGTTGGCGGCGTTAGCAGCTGCACTACTCCTTCCGTATCTTGCAGGCTGAGTAAAAAAGAGGTAATTTTTACTCATGGAGGAATTTGAATTTGACGAAGCTAAAAGTCAGGCAAATCTGGATGAGCACGGTATTGATTTCGTCGCGGCTCAAGAGCTATGGAAAGATCCGCATTTGCTGGAAATTAGAGCAAAATCAGAGGATGAGCCAAGGTTTGCACCGATAGGCAAGGTTGGTGAAAAGCACTGGTCGGCTGTCGTCACGTATAGGGAAGGTCGTATTCGTCTGATTTCAGTCAGGCGTTCTCGTAAGAAGGAGGTTGAGTTCTATGAAAGCTAAAGACTTCGATAAAAAATTCGACGAAGGTCAAGAAGATATTATTGAAGACCTTGATTTGTCCACCGCCCGTCGCACTAATCTCAAACAAAAACGAATCAACGTGGACTTTCCCGCTTGGGTCGTAGAATCGTTGGATCGTGAGGCTGCGCGCATTGGCGTTACCCGCCAATCAATAATCAAAGTCTGGCTGGTTGAGCGTCTTCAAGCAGAAGCTGCTAACAAGCCGCTCAATGATGACGCCGTAGACGGTACACATTAGTGGAGCGTTATTTATTGGGCTGGATTTTCTTGTTGCTGCCGAAGTAGAACGCAATATTTCAGAAGGAAAATATCATCAAGGAGAAAGTGCGGTTGTGCAAATCGTAGCATGCAAAACTGCGCAAGGTTAACAGTTTTTTGATTTATGAAATTACACCGCTAGAGCACCGGTAAGCCAGTCTTTGCTGGCTGCCAGCATAAATAACTGAGGAATAAATCATGGGCGATCGCTTAAGGTTTTTTATCAATCGCATCCGTGAGCGCCTATGGGTTAAGCCGCTGGTGTTTTCAGTGTTATCTGCGGTCATAGTTTTTTTGATTAAGATGGTTGATGCCGCAGCTATCGGTCAGTTAGTCCCTGCAATCACTGAGCAATCAATCAAGACCTTACTGACGATTATTACCGGCAGCATG
>LFRZ01000049.1 GCA_001513025.1 Gammaproteobacteria bacterium DTU037 | reverse complement strand
GTAGCTATCAGTGCTGTACATGGCGTCTGGCGCAGCCTCTAAAATCACTTTAAAACCGCTGCAATCGTCCAAACGGATCGCATGTAGAAAAACGGCGGCCACTTTATCTTGTTTACCGCCCAGCATCCCTGCAACAAACTTACTGGTTAAAGCCGTAGTACCAAGAAAGGGGACAAAGAGACCTGAACTGCGACTCGGTTCTGGATCAGCCGGAATCCCCACTGAACCACCATTACGTACTTCCTTAATCACACTGATAATGCCTTCACGGGTGGAGGGGGCAACACGGTTGCCTTGCTGCACACGCTGGGTTTTCAGTAGGTCATCTAAGGCTTTTAGTTTTGGTGGGCGGTAAAAAATAATTGGCTTACATTGCGCGCAATAGAAGTGATTAAGCACCTCCCAATTGCCCAAATGACTGGTAATACCCACCACGCCTTTGCCACTGGCCAATGCTGCTTCCAGTACCTCCAAACCTTCCACTTCGCGTACATACTTGAGGGTTTTTTCCGGCGGCCAGATCCAAGCGCAGGCGCT